>CACABO010000005.1 GCA_902530745.1 uncultured Alphaproteobacteria bacterium
CTGTCTTCGTGAGTCAAAACTCTCAGGGTTTATTGGAGTAGAAACTGGAGGAAAATTCCCAAAAACACCTGAAGAACTTGGTCCTATTTTAAAAAAACCACAAACTTCACCTAGCCTCAGGTTGGTACTCAGGGACAGTTCTTGATAATGATTTAGAAAACGAAAAAGATAGAGTTCTTCAACAATTGGTTCTCTTTAAGGAATTGGGAGCTTCGGTTCTAGCGTATGGTGAAACCTCAGGAACTATACAAAATGTCAGACATGCGCCTTTGAACACTAAAAGAAAAATACACGCTGAGGAATTTAAGGAGTATGGGAGAAAGCTTACATTGTTTGCTGAATTTTGTTCAGACTTCGGTGTTCCAATCTCTTTCCATCATCATATGGGTACAGCAATTGAAACAGAGCACGAATTAGATATGTTGATGAGTCATACTGGTGAAGCGGTAAAACTTTTATTTGACTCAGGTCACATGACATTTGCAAAGGGTGACTCGTTAGCTGTAATCAATAAATATGCAAACAGAATTAATCATTTCCATGCCAAAGACATTCGTTCGAACGTTATAAACAATTTAGATCATTCAAAACAAAGTTTTTTAGATGCTGTTCTAGAGGGAGCCTTTACAGTGCCTGGGGATGGAAATATCAATTTTAAAAAGGTGATTGAGGCTTTATACAAAAATAACTATGAGGGGTGGTTTATAGTTGAAGCTGAACAAGATCCTACAAAAGCAAATCCATTTGAATACGCTAAAATTGGAAATAAAGAATTAGTAGATTGTCTTAGTATTTATGGTTATGAAATAGGAGATTATATCGATGAATAGTATAAAAGGAAAGTTTGCTTTGGTAACAGGTGGGACACAAGGATTAGGAGCTGCAATTGCAAAAAATTTTGCCGAAAACGGAGCCGAAGGTATTGTTACAATTGGAAGAAAAGAGGAAAAAGGAGATAAGGTAGCAAAACAAATTCAAGACGAGACTGGTTGTAAAGTAATATTCATCAAAACTGATTTATCAGATGTGAAACAGTGCCGTAATGCAGTAGCAGTAGCATTAAAAAATTTTGGTAAATTAAACATATTAGTCAATGCGGCAGGCCTTACCGATCGAGGTAATATCATCAATACTTCTGAAGAACTGTTTGACAAGATGATAGCTGTTAATCTAAGAGGCCCATTTTTTTTAATTCAAGAGACAGTAAAAATAATGATTAAGCAGAATATTGAGGGTTCAATAATAAACATTGGTTCAGTTTCAGCATTAACTGGACAGCCGTTTATTTCCGCTTACTCAACTTCTAAGGGAGCATTAGCAACATTAACTAGGAATACCGCGTTTGCTTTATTGAATAATAAAATAAGAGTAAATCAACTTAACATAGGATGGATGGCCTCTGATGGTGAGCACGAAATTCAAACTAAGTTTCATGGAGCTAAAGAAGATTGGCTAGATGATGCATCAAAAGAACAACCTTTCGAGAGACTCTTGGACCCTAAAGAGGTAGCAAAAGCAGTTACTTTTTTAGCTTCAGATGACTCGGGTATGATGACTGGTTCTGTTGTAAATTTTGATCAATCTGTTTGGGGAGGTTATCCTTTTTCACCACCAAAACCTGATGGAAAAATTAATCTTGATTAATTTTAATATATTTGTAAACAATATGTCACTTCAGAAAGGTATTTAAAACTGTTAGTATTAAATTATGAATATTAAGGACTTTAAACTTTTTAGAGATAAAAATTATATAGACGGTAAATGGATTACAGCTGACTCTGGAGATACTATTTCAGTAAATAATCCCGCAAATCTTAAAGAAATTGGAACTGTGCCAAAATGTGGTGCATCCGAAACAAAAAAAGCTATTGAAGCAGCAAACAAAGCTTGGCCAGATTGGAAAGCAAAATCTGCACGTCAAAGATCAGATATTTTACGTAAGTGGTTTGAATTAATTATCAAAAATAAAGAAGAACTTGCTCAAATCATGACTATTGAGCAAGGTAAACCAATAAATGAGTCAAGAGGTGAAATTGGTTATGGAGCTTCGTTTATAGAATGGTTTTCCGAGGAAGCAAAAAGAGTATATGGAGATACAATACCTGATCCGATGACTGATCGAAGAATAGTAGTATTGAAACAACCTGTCGGTGTAGTCGCTTCTATTACACCTTGGAATTTTCCAAATGCGATGATTACTAGAAAGTGTGCTCCAGCCCTAGCAGTAGGTTGTCCAGTTGTAATAAAACCTGCAAGTCAAACTCCTTTCTCTGCTTTAGCTTTAGCTGCATTAGCAGAAGAGGCAGGCTTTCCAAAAGGAACTCTTAACGTCATAACCGGTAAGGCTTCAGAGATTGGAGATGAATTAGCTACTAATCCAATTGTCAGAAAATTATCCTTTACAGGATCTACTGAAATAGGAAAAATTCTCCTTCAAAAGTGTTCCGGCACTGTAAAAAAAGTTTCAATGGAGCTTGGAGGACATGCTCCATTTATTGTTTTCAATGATGCGAATATTAATGATGCCGTTGCTGGAGCAATGCTAAGTAAGTTTAGAAATACAGGGCAAACATGTGTTTGTGCTAATAGAATATATGTACAAGAAAAAGTGTACGAAGAATTTTGTAAAAAATTTATTGAAGAGGTCTCAAAAATGAAAGTTGGAGATGGCTTAAATGAGGAAAACTCCTCAGGCCCAATGATTGATGAACACTCATTAACTAAAGTTGAAGAGCATGTTGAGGATGCAATCCAATATGGAGCTAAGGTAGCAATTGGAGGTTCTAGACACGCTCTAGGAATGAACTTCTATCAGCCTACTATTTTAACAGGTGTTAGTTCTGAAGCAAAAATAACAACCGAAGAAACATTTGGTCCGGTAGCTCCCATTTATAAGTTTAAAGATGAAAATGAAGTCATAGAATTAGCTAATAACTCTCCTTTTGGTCTTGCGTCATATTTTTATTCAAGAGATATAGGCAGAATTTGGAGAGTGGCTGAAGCACTTGAGTATGGCATGGTAGGTGTAAATACAGGTTTAACTTCAAAGGCAGAAGCGCCATTTGGAGGAATTAAAGAGTCTGGTCTCGGTAGAGAGGGCTCTAAGTATGGTGTAGATGACTTTCTTGAAATCAAATACATCAATATGTGCGGCTTAGACAAATAGCCATTACTCATGAATAAAGTTTTTAATGTTGGTTTGATTGGCTGTGGTCATATTTCTGAAACTTATTTTCGAGGTCATGAATACTTTAACAATTTTAAAATAATTAAATGCGCTGATTTAAATAAGGAAGCATCAAATAAGTGTGCACAAGACTATAACATTATTTCTTGCACAGTTGATGAATTATTAAATGATCCTGAAATTGAAATTATTTTAAACCTTACAATTCCAAAAGCCCACTATGAAGTTGCTAAAAATTCATTGGAGAGCGGCAAACATGTTTACAGTGAGAAACCTATGGCTGTGAATTTTTCTGATGGTGAAAAATTACTAGAAATTTCAAAGTCTAAAAATCTGTATATAGGAAATGCTCCTGATACGTTTCTTGGTGGTGGAATTCAAAAATCAATCGAATTAATAAATGAAAATAAAATTGGAAATGTCAGACTTGGAAACGCTATCTTTGCTTACCCTGGAGTCCAATCTTACCACCCTAATCCTGAACCATGGTTTGCCGATAACGAAGGTGGTCCAGTTATAGATATGGGACCATACTATTTAACAGCTTTAGTAAATTTACTTGGCCCCGCTAAAAGTGTTCACGGAATTTCTACCAAAGTTTTCAATAAAAGAGTGATAGGTATAGGTCCAAAAAAAGACCAGGAGTTTGATGTGGAATGTCAAACTAGCTATTTAGTTAATTTAGAATTTCATACTGGCGCTCTAATTCAAATAACTCTATCGTTTGATGTTGTAGCTCATCAACGTAATCACATCGAGCTTTACGGCGATAAAGGCTCTATGATTGTGCCTGATCCAAATATGTTTGGAGGTTCAGTATACACAAGCACAGATGACAGTGGAGTCTGGCAAGAGTACAAAACTGATGACATGCCCCTTGGTAAAATTAATATTACATCTCACAGCGGTAGGGCTAATGAGTCGCCGACTAATGCGAACTACCGTGGTGTCGGATTAGCCGAAATGGCATACTGTATTGATAATGATCTTGAGCACAGATGTAGCGGAGAGTTATCGTTACATGTTTTGGATATTATTCAATCAACAATGAAGGCAGCAGACACCAAAACACCCCAAGAGATAAAGACTACTTTTAAAAAGGCAGATTATTTTTCACTAGAGGAAATACAAAAAATTCTTAAGTAATTACAATAATTCCTCTAGACTTAATTTTCATTAAATGAAATTTGATAATACGAAAAAAATTCTTGTAATAGGGAGAGCTGGATTAGATATTTACCCAGAGCCACCCGGTACAAAAATCTCTGATGTAAATAACTTTTCCTCTCATTTAGGAGGCTCGGCGGCAAATACTTGTGTTGCTTTATCGAACTTGGGTGTCAGCACTGATTTACTTACTTGTGTATCTGACGATGCAATCGGAGAATATATTATTAATAAACTTAATGAATTCAAAGTTGGTGTAGAACACTGCAGGAAAGTCAATAAATCCTTTCAAACACAAATAGCTGTTGTTGAAACTATTTTAAAAAATAATCAATCTATTCTATATAGAAGTAATCCTTGCGACCTGCAACTTAATAAAGAGGATATTAATAAAATTAACTTCAATAATTACTCTGCAGTATTCATCTCTGGAACTGCGCTTTCAGGAGAACCTTCAAGGAATGCTGTTTTGGTTGCCTCAAAACTAACTTCAGATCTCAAGATACCATTAATAATCGATCTTGATTATCGGCCTTACAATTGGGAGTCTGATACAATTAAATCAGATGTATATAAAGAAATTATGAATGAAATGGATATAATCATTGGAAACGATTTAGAATTTAATGTGGCTGATAATTCCACAAATGGACTTGAATTAGCAAAAATGTATATTAAAAAAAAACCATCAGTGATTGTCTATAAAATGGGTGAAGAGGGATCCAAAGTATTTACTAAAGAAAATGAGAGCCAATACGGGATATTTAATGTCAAAGCTATTAAACCTACGGGTGCAGGTGACGCGTTCAATGGAGGTTTTATAAGCTCCCTATACAATGGCCTTAGTTTAGAGGATGCAGTAATTCGGGGTTCCGCAAATGCTGCAATAGTAGTAACAAGAGTAGGATGTTCCTCAGCTATGCCCAATAATCAAGAATTAGAAAAATTTATTAACCAAAATCAAAAGGAGTTATAGATGCACATCCCTTATTCAGATAATAAAAATCAAGCTTTATTTGGAGAAACAAATAAAACAGTACCTTTAGTTTATTTCAATATTATTAATTTAAAAAAAGGTGAGTCCTATGAATACCAACTATCAAAACATGAAAGTAGCGTAGTCCCAGCAACAGGTATCGTCGAGATTACCGTGGAGGATAATAAGTTAGGACAGATTGGAAAAAGAACAACTGATGTTTGGGATGGTGAACCCGAGGGTAGTTATATTCCTACAAATTCAAAATGTAAAATTACTTGTTTATCTGACTCCTCTGAGTGTTTCATAGCTGGTGGAATTTATGAAAAAAAATTAGAGCCATTTCTCGTTTTAAAAGAAGAACTAGATGTTGTTCAATATGGCTCAGACGATACTAAAACTCACAGAAAAATTAAACATATCTTAGGTGCAAAACATCATGATCAAGTTGGTCGATTATTAGTAAATGAACTATATACTGTTGGCGCTGGAGGGTGGTCAGGCTTCCCCCCTCACAAACACGACACAGATGATCTCCCTCAAGAAACTCGTCATGATGAAGTTTATAATTATCGATTTAAACCTGGACATGGTTTTGGTGTTCAAATTATGCAATCAGAAGATGAAAAAGAGGGTCATGGTTATCAACTTTTTAATGGCTCTACTATTGCGATTAATAAAGGATATCATCCATGTGTGGTTGCCCCAGGATATGAGATGTATTATTTTACAATCCTAGTAGGTCTTTCTCAAAGATCACTTATTCAATCTTTCCAAAAAACTCATGCTTACCAATTAGAAACAATCCCAGGTATTAAGGATATGATAGCAAAATATAAATGACGATAGCTAGCCTCTCAGAAGTTTTACAAGAAGCAAAAAAAAATAATTATGCCGTTGCAGGATTAGTAGTATTAGGTTGGGAAGATGCAAGATGTTATGCAGAAACAGCCGAAGAGCTCAAGGTACCTGTCATTCTTCAAGCAGGACCAGGTTGTAGAGCAAATACACCTCTACCAGTTTTAGGTAAAATGTTTAGATACTTGGCTGAGCAATCATCTAGTCCAATAGTTTGTCATTTAGATCATGGCTATACGAAAGAAGAGTGTTTACAGGCAATTGACAACGGATTCACATCTGTAATGTTTGATGGATCCAAGCTTTCACTTAATGAAAACGTTGATAAAACAAGTGAAATCGTTGAACTAGCTCATAAACAAAATATTTCCGTTGAGGGAGAAATTGGATTTGTTGGTTACAATGATGGTGCTAAGTCACAAAGCACAGATCCAGAGGAAGCGAAGACATTTGCTGAATTAACCAAATGTGATGCAATGGCTATCAGTGCAGGAAACGTACACTTACAGACAAACAAATCCTCTTCTATTGATATGCAAGTCATAAAGAAGATAGAAACCTTAACCGAGGTACCATTGGTGCTGCACGGAAGTAGCGGTATCGACGATACACTTAAAAGAACGATAGCAAATACAACGAATGTTTGTAAGTTTAATATCGGCACTGAACTCAGAAAAACTTTTGGCGATACTTTAAGAGAGGAAATTGCAAAAGATCCAAATACTTATGACCGTATTAAATTAATCAATTCAACTATCCCGAGATTAAAAGAAGTGACAAAAAAAGTTTTAGAGAATATTTCAAAAATTTAATCATTAATGATTAAATCACACACAATCGAAAATAAGTTTTTAAGAGTTAAGACTCTTAATATTGGTGCAACATTATTTGAAGTTTTTTATAAAAAGAAAAAAATAAATTTAATTCTTAATTTAGGAAATGTCTCATCATATAAAAATAATAAAAATTACTTAGGCGCAACATGTGGCAGGTATGCAAATAGAATAAAAAAAGCTCAATTTCAGATCAAAGGAGTAAAATACAAATTAACTAAAAACGAGGGAAAAAATATATTACATGGTGGTAAAAAAGGGTTTGACTCAAAAATTTGGCAAGTTAAGAACTTCTCTAAATCTCATATTAGCTATTATTGTATATCACCAGATAAAGATCAGGGTTTCCCAGGAGAATTATATTCCAGTTGTGATTACTCAATTACAAATTCGACTCTCAAAATCAATATAAGAGCACAAACATCAAAAACTACTCACGTTAATTTGGTAAATCACGCCTATTGGAATTTAGATAAAATTAAAAAAGATATTTTTGATCACCACGTCCAAATCAATTCAAATCAGTATCTAGAAAATGACTCTGAAAACATACCAACTGGTAGGGTAATGAATGTAAAAGGAACACGTTTTGATTTTAAAAAATCAACTAGGATACGTGATAAATTTACTAATAAATTCAAGGGATTTGATGAAAATTTCATCATAAAAAAAAATTCTAAGTTTGTAGCTAAAATACAATCACCAAAAAGCAATATAACCCTAAAAATTTTTTCAAATCAACCTGGTGTTCAATTTTATACTGGTCAGCATTTAAAATATTCCAGTAATCGTATTAAAATTAAAAAATATCAAGGTATGTGTTTTGAAACTCAGGGTTTTCCAAACGCACCCAATAATCGAAAATTTCCTTCAACGCAATTAAAACCATCACAAATTTATAAACATCAAATGAAGTTTGAAATTGGAGATATTAAATAATTATTCGGTTTTTTCTCTTAATTTTATATTCAATGTATCAAAAAATATTTGAGGAACGCTAAAAGCAAAATTATTTAAAAAAGCAACCGAACTAACTTGTATTTGATTTCCATCTAGCAATGGATCTATAAACTTTGATATTTGAACTTTATCATCGACATAATTCCAATCAAAAGTAGCGTGAACACCTTTACCCTCAATATCGTAAAGATTTACAAAAATTATAGTTCCATTATTGAGTGTAAACCTAGCTTTTAAATCTGGAGAGTTAGGTAATTCTGTCTTAAGTATAAAGCCATTATGTTGAAGATCAGTTAATATATTTTGAGCATCAATAATTTTATCATTATCAATTTCATTAAATTGAGAGGTCAAATTTGTATGATTCAGCTCTCCTTCTTTGACACTTAAGTTAATCATATTTTGATTATAAATTTGAATTGATTGAATTTGAGATTTACCAATATTTATTAAATCGGTGGGCACCCAATAGAAATCAGATACATCGGCGGTTAAGTTTGTTGAAACCAAATAAGATTGATTAGACTCAGGAGCCTTTATGTAAGATCCTGGGATATTATAATTATAAATACCAATATCTAGTGAATACAATACTACATCGTCTTCAGATTTTAATATTAATTGCATTTTATTTTCATCATCTAGACCCAATTTGTATAAAAGATCTTCACGATTAGTTTTAGCATCTAAAATATTTGCTTCACGAAGTTGAATAAAAAACCTACTTAAAAGCTCAGTATTTGCGGGAAAATTATTTGAGCTTGAAATAAGCCATTGATTATCAATGATTTCAATAACAGATTTTCCATTTTGATTAGAAAATTCAATGTATGCTATTTCCGGTAAAACATCATCAAAACTAGGAAATAATACTTCAGATGATGACTTGTTAGAGATATTTTTGCCATCAAAATACATACCAAGGGCAATAATTAAAAATCCAAAAGATAGTAAAACCAATATTTTTAAATTTTTAATATACATTTATCTGCTTTTTCTTTTTCTGATACCGAGTTGTCTTGGAATAAAAAACATTAGTAGAATTAAAAGAACAGGGATTAAAAAAGTATTTAATATGTTTATTTGATTTGCTAATCGATCTATGTCTTTACTTAAATTTCTTCTAACTTCTCTTAGTTGTTTACGAGTATTTTCTACTTGTAATTGAAAATTTGCTAATTCCATTAATTGTTTGTCAGATAAATTGACACTTTCTACATCTCTACCGCCTGATAAATTTTGAATTTGATTTAATGTATTATCAAGTTGAGCTTGTAATTGCTGTTCTTGTCCTAGATACATCTGTTCTGCTTCTGCTTGAAGTTTTTGAACTACAACAAACGGTCTAAATGGAGCTTCTTTGTTTCTCAGATCAATAAATTCATCATAACCTGTCATTGAGTCAAACACATTTGTAACTAAACTTCCATTATCAGATGTCGCCTCTATTACATTGGTATCTAAAAACTTTTGAATTCTTGCCCAAAAGGCATTTCTTATAAAATCAGCGTCACTGAAAACTACCACATTTATATTTTTTGAGGATATTTCTAAATGATTATCATTTTTAAATTCAAAATCATTAAAATTACTTTTTGCGATACCACTTAATTTTACACCAAAGTCATAGCTAATACCTGTTGGCTGAAAATTATTAATGAGCTTAATTGGATCATGTACCTCTTTCATAGGTAGATCCATTGTTACCTCACTGGAGGACATAATAGGAGTATAAGAAATTTCACTTTCATCATTTAATGGGGAAAGACCACCTGGAGACACAAGTCTAATTAAAGATAAACCGTCCCCAATTTCTTCAGCTTGATTGATGAACTGTCCTCTGACTTCAGGCCAATTCAATTTCAACATAGTTTGTAAAGATGTATTATCAGTTATGTTTTGTTGTGTTTGCAGTCTTGTGGCTTGAGCACCATCTAAAATAACATTGCTATTATAGTTAATATTGAGGGTTTTTAAGACATTTTCTAAATTTGATGATTTATTTGAATGGTCATTTTTCTCAAAAAATGGATCAACAAAAATAACAGATTTTCCCCCATTCAAGATAAATTGTTCAACTGCATATTCAGTTTTGTCACTAATATCAGAGGGGTGATAAACTATTAATAAGTCTATACCCTCAAAACTCTCTATGTCTGTATCTAAAAACTCAAAATCATAAAAATAACTAAGCTCCTCAAGTATTGTGTATTCTCCTTGTCCAAGTTGATTATTTGGCATCATTGGTGGTGTAGTGTCCACCCATGATAAAAAACCAATCATTGGTTTTTTTGATCTATTAAGTTTGTATACAATGTCAGTTAATTGTTTTTCTAATGTGCCAGCTTTTGAGGGATCAAAAAAGGGAACAGTTTCAATATCATCTGTTGTATTTGAAGCAATTAATCCAAAATATACTTTGGACCCTTCTTGATCTATAGGAAAACCCTGCACACCATATCTATTTACATAATCTTCATCATCTGAATAAGGCTCTGGTTCAATAAAGTTTAATTCAATTTTACCCGAAGCTAGATCTGAATATCTATTTAATAGACCTTGAACTTGATTAGCGTAATTTTGAATAATTGGAATATTTTTAGATAAGTCTCTGCTATACACAAAAGTAATTTTTAATGGCTCTTCTATTTCGTCTATAACTCTCTTAGTACCACTTGAAAGAGTAAAAGTTTTGGTAGAGGTAAAGTCAACTCCCAAATTAAAATTGATTTTTTGGATTATAAAATTAAAGGACAAAAATAAAATAACAGTGCTTAATATAGATACTATAAGATAGTTTTTTTGTAAAAATTTATTCATTAGTCTCGATTTAAAAATTTTATAATTGTTAAATAATTCCAAAGAGCAATAAAGGATAAAAAGAAAAACAATCCTTTAATTGAGAAGAAACCAGTTTGGATACTTGAGAAGTGAGTCAAAAAGCTAAAACTAGAAATGAGTTCTACTATTTCAATAGGTAAAATCCCAGTTATAAAATTAATCATAAGAGGAAACCCACTTATGGTAAAAAGAAATGAAACTAAAATAGATAAAATAAAGGCAATTATTTGATTGTTAGTTAACGAAGAAAAGAAAATTCCAAGAGAGACATAAGCACCTGCCATGATAATAACACCAAGATATTGGCCAATAATTACAAGGTTATCAGGGTTTCCAAGATAATTTACTGTAATCCAAATAGGAAACGTCAAAACAACTGAGAATACAACAAAAGCCCAAGTTGCAAAAAATTTACTCAACACTATCTTCCACAAAGGAATTGGCAAAGTCATTAATAATTCAATAGTGCCAAGTCTTTTTTCCTCGGACCAACTTTTCATAGTAACTGCAGAGACAAAGAAAATAAAAACCCATGGAATAAAACTAAAAAAAACCGTTAAGTCTGCAACTCCTGAGGAGAAAAACGAGCCAAAATAAAATGTCAAGGACATAGAGGTCAAAATAAATATTGCAGTAAAAATATAGGCGACAGGAGTAATAAAATATAATTTAAGTTCTCTTTTAATTAGCGCTAACATTAGCTTACTAACTTTCTAAATTTTTCATCTAGGGATTTACCAATTTTTTTCTTGAGCTGTGCTGGAGTTCCCTCAAAGACTTTTTGTCCATCATTAATAATAAGACACTTATTACAAACCTCTGGGACTTCATCAAGAATGTGTGTAGAAATTATAATTGCTTTTGTTTTAGATAATTTTTTAATTAATTTTCTCACTTCAAATTTTTGAAGGGGATCCAATCCATCAGTTGGCTCATCTAAGATCAGTAATTTGGGATTATGTATAAGAGCCTGAGCAATTCCAACACGTCTTTTAAAACCTTTTGATAAAGTTTCAATAGGAACATCTTTTACTTCTTCTAGTTGTAGATCATTAATTACTTTTTTGATTGCTGCTTTTGAATTTTTTATATTTCTTACCTGGCAAACGTAGTCTAGGTAAAGATATGGTGAAAAGTCCAAATAAAGGGGGACACCTTCAGGTAAGTAGCCAATCATTGACTTTGTGTGAATGGGATCTATTTCAATGTCCTTATTGTTTATGATAACGTTTCCACTGTCAGATTTAAGATAACCAGTTATTACCCTCATGGAAGTTGTTTTGCCAGCACCATTAGGTCCAAGGAACCCCATCACATCACCAACTTTGACCTCAAAAGAGAGTTTATTAATGGCAGTAAAATCGCCAAAATTTTTAGAAATATCTATTACACTTAACATTTTTTCATATTATTTAGTTTAAAATCTTAATAATTCAAGATGATAAATTTACCATCTCTTATCAGATGAAGTTTTTACCATGCAGACCTATAAATATCAAAAGCATCTTTTTCAGATATTTCTCTTGGGTTATTGATTAGTAATCGGGTTTGTTTCATAGCATCTCTAGCCATTGTTTCGCATGCAGTTTCAGGGATGTCGAGATCTCTTAATCTTTGTTCTAAACCTAATTCGCTTGATAGATCTGACAACTTTTCAATGAATTTTGAAGAAATATCTTGAGTGCTTGTGCTTGTATCAATATCTGGAAAAACAATTGGGGCTATTTCACTGTAAAGTTTTGATGCATTTTGATCAGATATATTAAATCTTAACACATATGGCAGGACAAGTGCGTTGGAAAGACCGTGAGGGACATGATAAGTGCCTCCAATCGGATATGCTAAAGCATGAACGCCAGCAACTGGAGAGTTTCCAAAGGAGACACCTGCTAACATAGAGCCAACAAGCATATTTGATCTTGCTTCAATATCCTTTCCGTTAATGACAGCTTGTCTTATAGAACTACCTAAAAGCTTCAATGCTTCCTTTGCAAGTGTTTGGGAGATCAAATTATTGTTCACACTTTTTGAAGCATAAGACTCTATCGCGTGGACCATTGCATCAATACCGGTAGCAGCAGTAATGTGAGGGGGAAGACCGAGTGTTAATGAAGGATCAAGAATTGCAAGGTCTGGAAGTATAATAGGAGAGGAAACTCCTTTTTTTTCTAAATCTTCTTGTGTGATAATAGAAATTGGAGTTACTTCAGAACCAGTACCAGAAGTTGTTGGGTAAAGTGCAAGAGGGAGCCTAGGCCCTTTAGCATTAGCCACTCCCCAAGCTTCATGAATATTTTCGTTTGAGCCAATCAAAAGTGCAGTTAATTTCGATACGTCCATTGATGATCCACCACCAAATCCAATTACACCTGTTGCATCAAAATCTCTTCCCTGTTGTACACAACTCATAAGTGTTTTTATAGATGGGTCAGCTTCAACATTATCAAAAATTAAAATTTCAGAGTATTTTTGAAGCTCAGTAATTGTTTTTTCGTGTAACCCAATTTTTACTAAACCCGGATCAGTTACAAATAGTATTTTGTTACCAAGTTTTTTAGAAACTTCCTCCGCTGTGCCTACTGAATAGTCACTTCCAAATCTTATTCCAGGAGTAGTGTTGAATTGAAACGCTTTCACGATAGCAATATAGATGATATGAGGTTTATTTCCTATATAATTTTACCAAACCTATTCTAAGCACCTATCAACCCACAACTTTTTTTTAATAAGGCTTTCTTAAGAGTTTTTTATTTTTATACTTGAATTGTGTCTAAGGTTATTACCATCGCTCAACAAAAAGGAGGTTCTGGAAAAACCACTATAGCTGCAAATTTAGCTGCTGTTTATTCTTTAAAAAATAATTTATCCACGACATTACTCGACACAGACCCTCAAGGCAGTTTAGGTAAGTGGTTTCTTACCAGAAATGAAAAACTTAAAAATAAAAATATGATTCAGTTTAAAACAGCAAGCCTCTGGGGCGCACAGTATGAGGCTAAAACGCTTAAAGAAAAATCTGATTTAGTAATAATTGATACTCCTCCCAAAATTGACGCTGATGGAAGACCAGCAATTGAAATAGCTGACCTTGTCATTATACCGATATCTCCCTCTCAAGTGGATTTTTGGGCCACGGAGTCCATAATTGAATTAGCGAAAAGAGAAAAAAGAGAGATATTAATACTCATTAATAGAGCAAATGCAAAATCTAAACTTATTCAAGAAGCACTTAAATTTGTTAAAAAAATGAATGTTAAAAAAGCAAAGACGATTTTGGGTAATAGACAAATATTTGTATCAACTATGGGATTAGGGTTAACAGTAGTAGAAAAACAAAGAACTGGAAAAGGGTGTTTAGAAATGTTGGCTCTAGCAAAAGAGATACAGTCATTCTTGAAATTTTAAATTTTAATAAATTATATGAATGAAGAAATAGATAATGAACAACTCCATGACATATGCTCAAGATTATTGAAAGGTTTTATTAATTGGATTGAAATAAATGACAGCAAAGAAAAAGCATCAATTCTCGATAATGCATTCCAATTTAAAACATCTATCCTAGAACAAGATAAATCAACACTTCAAAAAAAATACTTTATATCACCACAGAATTTATCAAAAAAAGAAGCTGATGTTCTCTTACTACAGTGGAAAGATACTTTTTCCACATTAATTAATTCAAATGTCGATAGACTATCAAAGGACTCTTTTAAGATATGGTTTTTAAGCTTAGCATCATATTCGATCCCAGAATTAGAAAAGGATGCAAACGAACTATGGTCAAAACTTTTAGAGGGTGTTGAATATTGTCATAAATTTTCTATCAAAGATGTTCCATATCCGCTCAACACTATTTCAAAGAACTAAATCAATGTTAAAATTCCTTATGTTTAAGACATTATTTACGGTAAGCATGTTTTTTTGTTTGAATGCACAATCAATTGAGCTTTTTGGTTATAAATTGTACGAGGACATTCTCAGGTATGAAAATGATGGTAGAATAAAATTAAAGAAAGGTAATATTGAGAGCATTTCTATTAAAGAGGACAACGTACTAATAGCAAACAAATATCTTACTGAATACACATTAAAATCAACAAAAACAGGAAATATTTACGAAATTCACGGCTCAAATAATCAATTGCAACTCAGTCCTGTTGAGTGCCTTGACATTCAAGATAGCTTTATTAATTCATTTCAAAAGAAAAACACCGAATTATTTCAAACTGAAGTTAAACAATTTCCAAATAAACTTAAAAGTAAAACAACCTGGGAAATTTATCTTAGCAATAAATCTAATAGTAGTGAGTTAATTTTCTCAGTTACTTGTGATTATAGCTTTAATAATAGGAGAATGGATATAATTTTAACTGATAGTGCTTATTTAAGTAATGAAAATTCGAACTATGAAAATTTACTTGATGAAAATAAAGAAAATATTTCAAAAGAAGAAATTGATACTAGTGGAATTTAGTAACTAGAGATAACATATTAATAATTATATAAGACTTTATTTCTGATTTCAGTTGATCATAAGTTTCAGGTAATTTATCACTAAGCTGGAAAGCAAAGTCTATAATTTCATAAGCTTCATCTTTCGTCATATAAATCTCATTACATAGGTCATGGGCAAGTTTTTCTCTTATTAATATTAAAGAAGCTAATGATCTCTTTTGTTTTTTTTTCAAACTATTTTTTTGTTGGTTTCTTAAGTTTCATTCCGGTTCCTCCAAGTTGCATGCCACCAGAACCTTTACACAAACTTTTCTTTTCTTTGTCACACTTTTCTATCTTCTTATCTTTTTTCTCTTCTTTTTTGACAACCTCTTTTTCTTCTTTCTTTTCTTCTGATTTTACTTCCTGATTTACAATTTTTGTATCTGAGGAAGGCTCAACATTTTGAACTGTGTTGACAGATCCAACCTGAATATTAGAGAGCATTTCTAATATTTGATCTTGTTTTGATAGTTTATCTTTCTGTTTTGCCTTCCAAGATTTTGGTAGTTTTAAATCGATACAACTCTCAGAACCGCAAAAAAGGACATCCCCAGTTTCATTATCAAATAAAAAACCACCGCAATTTTCAACACCTTTTTGAGTACAATTTGGGATGTGCATCTCATACTCTGCATTCAAATTCATCGACAATAATGGCAAACTTAGAAGAATTACAAAAATATATCTCATCAACTTATAATGTATCATTTGTAGAAAAAATTTTCTAAATCTTTTATTCATACTTAAAACTCTCTCCAGGTAAGGTTGATTTCATAAAATCATTCTTGGTAATATTTTCTAACCATTTTTTTAATTTAATATTATTGTCTCCCCAAGCATCAGTAAATCTAAAAGATGTATAGTCTAATGCACAGGCAACAGATATTTGATCAATCGTTAACCTGTCAGTCACGAACTCATCATATTTTTTTTCAATCCAATCAATGGATCTTAAAATTTTTTTCTCATATCGCTCTATAGATTTATGTCTTTGCTCTAATTCTGGTATAGCTGACATTTCTATATAACGATTAACTGCATTTTCCATAATTCCATTTGAAACACTTATCATTGTCATACTTTCCCAATAACGATCTTTTGGATATATAGAGTCTTTTTTTGAAATACTATCAAAGTACAAACAAATATTATCACTGTCTGTGATCGTTTTATTACCAACTATTAAAGTAGGAACTTGTCTTAATGGATTAAATTCATCTAGAAATCTTGATTTATAAATATTTATCTTTTCTTCTTTATGAGCAATGTCTAATACAAGAGCAGATACTTTACATTTTCTTCCAAAAGGAGAAGTAGGCCCATTATATAAAAGTGGAGTATCTGTCATTTAATCTATGATTATAGCAACAGTGCCAGGGCTTACACCCTCTTGATCGTTCCTAATGTTAACTTGAGTTATCGTTCCACTAACTGGAGCGTTATGATTGACCTCTGATTTCATAACTTCCATAATAAATAATATATCCCCCTCACTTACTTCATCACCAACTTCTACTAAAACTTTCCATATGTTACCTGGAACTGACGTTAAAACTTCTGTAGACATATTATATGACACTTCCCATTGAGCAGATGGAGGTTTGTTCAGATCTCATTTCCTGTGCCTCTTGCACACTTATTTCTTTAAACTTAAATTTTTCATTTGGTTTAGCTTGTCCTAATTTCCAAAAAGAGGCTGATGGAACAGTAAAAGGTACAATAAACCCACCCATACTAGGCCCATCATTTACAAGTATTATTGGCGTTTGACCCGCCAAATTAATACCACCAATTGGGTAGCCCTGATCTATTATATTTGAGGGTTCATAGCCATGTTCAGGAGATTTATTTGTAGCTTTCTCGGTAAAACTTAAAGTGGGTCCATCCAACCTAAATCCAGTACGATCACTTCTTGCTTGCAGTTTCCACTCTGCTTTAAGAAAAGTGTCATATCCATCGTCGTCAAGCCAATCATCATTTGGTCCCCGAACAACCTCAATTTCCCAAATACCACTATTGCTAATCTCTGGAATTGAGTCAGTTCTAATTTTTCTACCGATCTTCCCATTAGCTTGACCTAAAGGGACTCTTTGACCGTCTTTCAAAGCATGACCATCAATGCCACCAACACCTGCTTTGTGAAAAGTTGATTGAGAGTTTAGCCATTTTTCTGACTCAATGCCTCCAGCAAAAGACACATAAGATCTTGCACCAGATACTGTAAAACCCATTTCAAGAGTTTGTCCAGATTTTATTAAAACACTCTCCCACATAGGAATAGAATTACCATTTATTTTGGGCTGCATATCAGCACCACAGACCGCAATGACATGATCTTTTTCAAATTTTAAAGTTGGACCAGTGTACTGACACTCAAGCGCTGCAAAACTCTCCTCATTACCTACAAGTAAATTGGCAAGTCGAAAAGACCAACTATCCATTGGCCCTGATGGAGGAAACCCTTGGTTAAGATAACCAACTCTCCCGGGATAATCTTGCACTGATGTTTCTAGTCCTTGTTTAATAACTTCAAACATTTAAAACTTCTTATTATAATCTAGTTTAGACAACCAGTTTTTATATTTTTTGATAGAAAATTTATGCTCCTCAATTAAATCATATCGATATGACTTATCCTCAACTTTTTTTTCAATCATTTCAAACTCATCATAATCACAAGGTACAAATTTAATTCTATCTCCTGGCCTAAATAGACAAATGCTATCTTTGAAAACATCAAAATTCTTGTCAGGATCCCAAATGGGCACAGGGGTTCTACCAAAAATTTGATAACCTCCAGGTAACCTATCAGGATAAATAGCTGTGGACGATCCTCCCATGCCCACAGTTCCTTTTGGTGTCCATGTTCTAGGTGGGTTATACTTTGGAGCGGTTAATTTGCACCTAGGGTCAAGCGGCATTGTAAATGGTAAACCAGGCCAAAAACCAAGCGAAGCAACCCAATACTCAGTTCCAGAGTGAACTCTAACAAAATGATTTACATCATCTAATTGATTTAATTCTGTAATGAACTCAGGATCTGGTTTTTTCATTGTGATTTTAGCTATATAGTCTTCGATTGCCTCTTTTGTCCATTTGTCAAGATAGACAGTCGGGAAATGAAAAAGTCTGCTATTTACAACAGTATCATCATTATCTCTCATATTTTTAAGCAATGATTTCAATTCATTAATTAAATCTTGATAGCCGATATCATCTGGATTGTAGTGAACTATCATTGAGGCAAAACATGGGAGCGTTTCGTAAACTCCCTTAATATTTGCTGTCTTAATTAAGTTTGATAGCCCCTGAGCTTTAAAGTTCAATTCTAAATTCATCACATTACCAAATTCTATTAATAAATACTTATCACCACCTGGTAAAAACTTTGGCTCAGGGTAAATTCCCTGAAATATCTCTGAGGTTTTATCTTTTGTATTCTTTGATACTAAATTGGGATAAGTGCCATCCTCGTTTATATGTTTTTTTACAGAGAGTTTACTTACATTTAATTTAGGTTGAGAAATATTATGAGGATACATATTTTTGAAACTAGCATAATCGTCAACATCAAGTTGAGAGAATAAAATATCATCAAGTTTTTTTGATTTATCTTGAGATAAATGACTCTCTAAATTTTCAAATTTTGAAATCTCGTGATTTAAATAATTAAATTTTATATTATTGTTTTCTTGTTGCGATGATCCTATCTTATTTTTTTTTAATAACTCATCTTTAGGATTGGTTAAATCTATTTTTTGAAATAAATCTAAATCTGTATTTTTATATTCTTGAACCATTGAATTTAAAAATATTTAACTTTAATTTTTTCTTTGCTCTTAGGTTTATCTGTAAAATCTACTACTTTGACATTTGTAGGCACAGTCGGTTTAATAATTTTATTTTGAATTCCTGCATTAGTATTAGCTTTTTGATTTGAATTTTGCGCACTTGATAAATTATTATCATTAGATTTCTTTTGAGTATGACCAAACATTCCTTCAAGAATAGTATTTGGATTAATATCTTCTTTCTCAAAGGTCTCAAATATGCTCCCATCTCTAAAAACTAAAACTCGATGACATAATCCAATAAATTCCTCGAGTTCACTTGATAGAAATATCGCTGTACCACCTTCATTTACAAAAATTCTTAAGTGTTTATATAAGTCTCGTTTTGCGCCAACATCAATACCTCTAGCTGGATCATTAAGTATTAGTATTTTTGGAGTTGTTGTGAAAGCTCTGGCAATCATTACTTTTTGCTGATTTCCCCCACTCAATGAGGTAATTAGATTATTCTTTGGACCTGTTTTAATACTTAATCTTTCTACTTCCCAATCAAAAATACCGTTTAATTCCATCCATTTAATAAAACCAATAAATCCACCTGATGTTTTAGCTTGTTTTCCTTTATATAAAGGTATGACCATATTTTCATATATGCTCATGTTAGGAAAAATACCCTCTTTTTTTCTATCTCCAGATACATATCCAACTCCACTTTTCTTGGCATCTAACAAGCTGTTCACAGTAGTGTAATCTTTCTTGGTTCTTTCTCTTTCCTCATCAGACTGTTTAACAATTACTTCTCCGCTAAGTGGTTGATCGATACCTGCCAGAGCCTTAACAAAATTATCTTGTCCTTGCCCATCAAGTCCTGTGACTCCAAGTATCTCACCTTTTGGAAGATCAAAGTTAATAACATCTCCATTTTCCCAAACTTTTAAATCTTTAGCAGACAAAACTATTTCATCTGAGATTGAGTCTGGAGGTGTAGCTTTTATTTCTGATGCTGTAGAAAATTTTTTATCACCTGTCATAAGTCCGAGAAGATTTTTTTCAGTAATTTCCTCTCCTGCTAAAACTCCAACATCAACCCCATCTCTCATAACTGTTGCTCTATCGCTTATTCTAACTAGCTCTGCAATTCTGTGAGTTACAATAAAGATTGCTGCACCTTGATCTCTTAATGTTCTCATTTTTGCAAAAAGCCTTTCTGTAGAGTCAAAATCGAGAGCAGCTGATGACTCATCTAAAATTAGTACTTTAGGATTTCTTAAAAATGCTCTACCAATTGTTATCCAAGCTTTCATACCAAGCGATAATTGACTTGCTATTGTATATGGATCGACAAATTCACCGGATAGCTCTAACATTATAGAGGCAGCTTTTTCGACCCTATCTCGATGTGCTAATTTTTTCCCAAAAAAAGAGTCATATCCAATAAATAAATTTTCATAAACAGTAGCCTCTTCAGCTATCATCACTTCTTGAAAAACTGTTGCGATACCAATTCTTTGAGCCTCAATTGGGGAATTGGGTGAATGCCCCATAATAGAGACCTTTCCTCTGTCCAAAGGTAAAACTCCTGAAATAACCTTTGCCAATGTGCTCTTACCACATCCATTACCACCGACAATGGCGTGTATTTCACCAAAGTTAGCTTTGAAATTTACACCGTTTAGGGCTTTTGTAACACCAAAGGACTTTGATGCATCTTGAACATAAATATCTCCTCCGACCTTAGAGGAGTTAGACTGTGCCCCATTTTCGTTTGGGGCACTGTCCAAAGTTTTTTCTTCATTCATTAATTACTTAAATTAAAGTAATGCTTCTCCACGATCGAAGAAATTATTTAAGTATTCATCACTAGCCCAGTTTTCAATTCCAACAGTTCTAAACTCACTTGAGTTTCTGTCACAATCTTCAGGGACAAAAGACTGAATAGTCTCAACATCTTCTTCATATGGAGGAACTAAGATAGACTGGATTTTAAGACCCTGACCATACATAGTTCTTAAAAGAACATTCATCGCAAACTCTGCATCATCTCCAGGAGGCCATGCATAGACCGCTCTGTCAATAAAGTCTGGATTATTTCTCCAATAGCAGAATGCACCAATTTCTCCACCCAAAGCCATAGGGACCATTGGTCTTCCAGATGATTCTAGAGCGTTAAGTGCTCCGGACTCTCCTGAAGACTGAACAGCAAATCCGTCAACTTCAATTGTATTAGCTGATAACCATTTTTGAAGTTCAGCTTGAGCAATTTGAGGTGTCCACATGTGTGCAATTTCAGCAACAACGGTAATATCTGGATATTCTGCAAATCCATCTAGCATACCTTGGTGCTGTGAGTCAGATGCTGATGTTCCAGGAATTCCTTCCATGATAACAACATTACCTTCACCACCAATAGTTTCTGCTAACCATTGTGCAATATAATATCCGGTTAATTTATAGTTAACAGATGTACTGATAGCATATTCTGAAGTTAAGTATCCTGTCATTGATGCAGTAGGAACACCTTTTCCATACGCATACTCAATAGTTGGATTTAATGCAACAGGATTTGAGCAACAGACTATTAATCCGTCAACTCCTTGATCAGTTAACTGTCTCATTTGTTGAATTTGAACCGCGTCTTTTAGGTTAGATTGTGTAACAACGATATCATTAAGAATACCTGCTGCTTTCATTTTTGGTAAATAGTCACCGTACAATCTCTCCATCACACCTTTTCTCCATAGATTACCTGCGTAAGAACTTGCATAACCGATAGTCCAAGGAAGCGGTCTATCACTTTTCCAATTTCTGTAAACACTTTCACCAAGCGGTTGGTTAGGATCCATAAAGTCAGGATTATAAACGAAGTCTCTAATATCAGCTGGAATTTCGTCTAAAATGTCAGCATTTAAGTTACCTGCGACACCGACAAAACTAACAGCTAAAATAGCTATGAACTTTTTAAGCAATGTCATAGTTTTATCCTCCTTACTTATATAAGTATCTATAATAATACCTATATTCTGAAAAATATAAGCAAAATTGTTCCAAAATGTGGAAAAGATTTTCACATAAAAGCCTGATTTTCTGTAAATTATAAATGAGAGGAATTTATTATTCATGGTCGATTTGAATTGCGATATGGGTGAGGGTTTTGGTATTTACTCCTTCGCAGATGACGAAGAAATAATGCCTTATATAGATGCTGCTAATGTAGCCTGTGGGTTTCACGCCTCAGACCCAAACACAATGAGGAAAACTGTCGAGCTTGCAAAAAAATATGATGTGAAAGTTGGATCGCACCCTGCCTATCCTGACTTAGTAGGATTTGGAAGAAGGCCGATGAAAATGAAGCGTGATGAAATCAAAAATCTTGTGATGTATCAAACTGGTGCCATCAAAGCCTTTCTAGATGAGTATGGAATGCCATTAAACCATATCAAACCTCATGGATCTTTATATGGTGTCTCCGCGAAAGAGGAAGATGTTGCTCATGGAATTGCTGACGCAGCTGAAATTTTTAATGTTGGTATTTTCGGAATGGTTAATACCTTTCACGAAAAAGTTTACAAAGAAAGAGGAATAAAATTTTACGGAGAATTTTACTCTGACTTGGAATATGATGAAACAGGTTATTTGGTTATAGCCAAGGGTCGAAATAAATATTATCCAACTGATAGAGCTGTGGAGCGTTGTTTAAGAGCAATGAATGAAAATAAAGTTAAAACTGTTCAAGGAAACGATGTAGTTGTAGGATGTGAAACAATTTGTGTCCACTCTGACACTCCTAATGCTGTAGAAATCTTAAAGGCTCTGAGAGAAAAAATTTCCTCTGATAAAAAAATTCCACAAAAAACTTCAAACGGCAATCATACCAAAATGCCTTATATCGTTGATAAGAAATGAAAAAAATTTTAATTGCTAATCGCGGTGAAATAGCAAATAGAATTATAAAAAGTTGTAAAATATTAGGTCACAAATCTGTAGCTGTTTATTCAGATGCAGATAAGAATTCAAAACATGTAAGATTATCTGACGAGTCTTATTATATAGGACCTAGTAAAGCCCAGGAAAGTTATCTTTCTTACAATAAGATTTTAGAAATAGCTACAAAATCAAATGTGGATGCTATTCATCCTGGTTTTGGTTTTTTATCAGAAAACGACACTTTTGCTCAAGAGGTCATAAACAGAGGTATCACATGGATTGGCCCTAAACCAAAATCAATAAAATCAATGGGAAATAAGGATATTGCTCGTGAGTTAGCCCTAAATTCTAATATACCTATATGTCCGGGTATAAATAATGTTCATAAATTAAGCGATGAACAACTTAAGACAAAATGTGAAGCAATAGGTTACCCTTTACTTGTAAAATCAAGTGCTGGTGGTGGGGGGATAGGCATGAGCGTCGTCCAAAACTTTAAAGACCTAGCTAATGCAATTGAAAAAACTAGTAATCTTGCTGCAAAATCTTTTGGTAACGGAGATATTTTTATTGAGAAATTTATCACCAACGCCCGACATATTGAAATACAAGTTTTTGGATTTGGTGCAAAAGGATCTGTGCATCTGTTCGAAAGAGATTGTTCTATGCAAAGAAGATATCAAAAGATAATTGAGGAGTCTCCGGCACCAGAAGTAGATAGGGAATTAATTAACAATATGGCTCAAGCCGCTGTAAAATTATCTTCTGATGTAAAATACGAAGGAGCAGGTACTGTAGAGTTTATATATGATGTCCAGGAAATGAAATATTATTTTCTTGAGATGAATACTAGAATTCAAGTTGAACATCCTGTTACAGAGTTAGTTACAAATAATGATTTAATTTCCATGCAAATAAATTTTGCTTTTAACAGAAAAAATAAATTTTTAAATCAAACTAAAATTAAAACTTATGGACATTCAATAGAGTGCAGAGTTTATGCAGAGGATCCTTCTCAAAATTTCTTACCATCTCCAGGAAAAATAAATAAATTAAAATTTCCTAAAATACCAAATGGCATAAGATTAGATTGGGGATATGATGAAAGAGATGAAGTAAGTTTCTATTATGATCCGATGATTGGAAAAATTATATCTCACGACTTAATTCGAGACGATGCTATATCCAAATTAATAAAATTTTTAGAGGGCACCCAGATTGAAGGTATTAAGACAAACATCCCCTTTTTAATTTGTCTTCTCAAAGACAAAAACTTTATAGAGGGTAAACACAACACAAAATATATCGAAAATAATTTAAACACTCTTATTAGTAAGACATCTTTTAAAAATGGTTTTACTAAAAATATTGATTTGGACTCAAAGAGAATTAAAATTGTTGAAACAGATAAGCTTAAAGTAGGTCATGGAAGATCGCAGTCTGACAGAGGGGGTATCAAAGTCGTATATTTTGACTAATAATAATGGTTAATCAACTTGTAGCAGCAATAAAACCCTCTCAAATTCCAGGTTCTGATCCTCAGTCAACAAAATACTTAATCGTCCCAATATTTATATTTTTTGCCCTAATGATTTTTGCGATGATTAGAGGACCTCAAATTATTTCAGGCTCGGGTATTGGAACCGCAATTATGGTTTCAACACCCCTTATTCTTGCAACTTATGCTCTTACTGCATTGGCTTTAGCCGGCAGAGTAACAGTCGATTTATCAATAGGACCACTTATTGGTTTTATTAATGTAACGACAATACAACTTTATGCTGCAGGTTATATTCAATCGCCAGTTGCGTATTTCATATGTGCTCTTGCAATAGGAGTAATTTACCAATTTCTTTACGCTTTAATTGTAATTTTTATTAGAGTTCAACCAATAATAGTTGCCTTAAGTATGTTTCTTGCTTTCTCTGGTATCAATCTAGTTATTTTACCAAGACCAGGAGGAAGAGCACCTGATTGGATGTTATCTTGGAGCGCTGGAACTGAGGTAGTACAGCCCACACTAATACTTCTAATTTTCTCGACACTTATTTGGTATGCACTAACTCATACTGCTTACTGGCAACATTTAAAATTAATGGGTTCAGATGAAAAGTCTGCTTATACAAGTGGAGTGAGAATTTATGTTGTAAGAATCGGCGCTCATATTATCGGTGGAGTTTACGCTGCACTCGCAGCTATTGCATTTACTGGCTTAATTGGTTCTGGAGACCCAACTCAAGGCACTACTTATACGTTGATGGCAGTTACAGCACTTGTATTGGGTGGGTCAAGTTTAATTGGTGGAAGAGGCGGTGCATTTGGAGCTATTTTAGGTTCAGTTAACATTTATTTGATAAATTTTATTCTATCAACTTTTAGGTTTGAAAGATTTCAAAGTTTCGTAACAGACTTATCATACGGTGCGGTATTGGTGGCTTCTCTTTTAATACTTATTGCACTTCCTTATATTCAAAAAGCATTCAAAAATTTATCAGTTTTTGTATTTTTTATTATTGGAACATTAAGTGCTGCTGCTGTTCAAATTCATATGAAATTTGACCAAGTGACTAGAGGGACTGTGGGAGGTTTTGGAGGTAAATCTAAAGATGCTGAGATTTTTGAAAAAGCTCTTGAGTCAGGGAGTGACTGTTTAATCACAGGTAAGGCATGCGCAGAGGGTGGAAATTCTACAGTGTGGATGTTTATTGCTATCGGAATAGCAGCCTTGATTTATCTCGTCTATTTGCTTGTTAAACATAGAGATGGCCCAACAGTGTCTTTTATTATTGCAGCAATTGTTATTTTCTTCGGTTGTGTTTGGAGTGGCACGAGAGAGGCTTATTTCGTTAACGCTGATTTGGGCACCAACTTACAATATATTTTAAA
Source organism: uncultured Alphaproteobacteria bacterium (assembly GCA_902530745.1). GTDB lineage: Bacteria > Pseudomonadota > Alphaproteobacteria > HIMB59 > HIMB59 > HIMB59. The sequence goes on from CACABO010000005.1 coordinate 25,924, forward strand.
TTATGCTCCTCAGTATTTCACATCTGAATATCTAAGAGTTGGTGCAGGATTACCTGATTTTTCATCTTCCTCGAGTGCTCTGGTCGGCCTCGCTTACGCTGTCGCAACTTTAGGAGGAATAGTTTTCTTTACATCTGCGATAGTAATAATTGCTATGCCAAGATTTAGAAAAGAAATCAAAACACAAACATTGGTATTATTTGCAATAGCAATTTCATTTATTGTATTTGCTGCAATATCTTATTACGGAATTGAGTCAAATAGACAGAGTTTCTTTGGGATAGATGGATACGCTGTAATACTAATTTTATTTTTACTTTTTTTACTCACGGCACCAACTCTTTTCTCGAATATCAATTTGAATAATGTTTTCATTATTTTCCTCGGTGTATTAGCAATACTCGCTGTATACTTTTTAGCCTCACCATCTGGAACAATTATTACTGATGATGGAAGTAAGTTTTACTCTCCAATTATTACAGAATTAATTGTTGGCGATACCTCATCAATTAACTATACAAGACCTATCCGCGGTGAATTTATCACAAGTGATGTTACTTGGCTTAAAGAAGCAGCTCTAATTATATTTGCAATATTTGTATTTCAATTTTTTACATATTTAACAATGGGAGCAAAAATATCATTTGCTAGATTCAGACCTTACATTGCTATTTTAAGTATAGCTGCATTAACATGGTCAGCGATGTTCTTTGCAATTGGTTATCCTTATTGGAAAATGATTTTAATAACTGCAATTGGAATAGCTATTTCGCCTCTGATATGGCAAGCGTTTGGTGTTTATAAAATAAAATTAAAATCTCAAGAAGGACTTGAAAAATGGGGAGGTCTATCAGAAGATAGAAAAGTTTAGTAAATGGAGAAAAGAACTCATAATTTTTTAAAAGGACTTGGAATTCTTTTTGCTGTTGCTGCTGGGATAGGTACCGCAGTTCTTGGTTATGTAGATAGAACTGATTGGATACAGGTTGCATTTTACTCTGTAGCTGTTGTTGCCATTATTCTTTGGGGATGGCATTTTTTCTTAGTTAGATGGTCTTATCGATCTTTAGTAAAGGAAGATGGATCTCAACCTCCTGAAACTACTGAAACCACAAGTAAAAGAAGCCTTTTTTGGGATCTTATTGCAAAGAACTGGATAGCTGTTACGGGATTTTTACTTCTTTTAGGTCTTTTTATATTACTGTGTTTTTTGGTACCCGGGTTCTTCTCAGGTAGAACAGTCGTATCAGCAATCATACTATTAGGTTTCTTAATCTTAGCATTTCTTGCATACAAATTTTTAAATATTAATAAGAGTGTGATAATAGGAGTCGCCGTGCTAGTTGGTCTTTTTATAATAGGATCAGTTTCTATTGATGGCTTCTTATCATTGCAGAATATTAAATCTATGTTGGTTTTTGCCTCTTTCTTAGGGCTTGCAACTATTGGACAAACATTAGTTGTGATGTTAGGCGGCCTAGATTTATCAATACCATTTTTAATTGGCGCAACTAATTTAGGATTAATGTCACTTATTTCACTTGGAGTCCCTCCTTGGCTTGCGTTTATAGTTATTCTTGCTTTTGGTACGATTGTCGGGCTTTTCAATGGTTTGATAAGTTTTAATCTCCAAGGACAATCATTAATAGTCACGCTAGGAGTTGGGTTCATGGTAGTTGGGGGAGTACAGATATTGGTGTCACTACCTACAGTTACAGGTGGAACTGTGTTTGGTGTAGTTCCAGACTGGCTAAAAAACCTAGCTTCATTAAATGGAAAATTTTTTGGTCTTCCAATACCTCCAGTTATCTTAATTTGGATATTGATTTCAATTTTATTAATTGTTGGACTAAGACACACTAAGTGGGGAAGAAACTTATATGCTGTTGGTGGAAAAAGGTTATCTGCTGACAGATTATCAATTTCTGAGAGAGCATATTGGGTTGGAGTTTATGTCATTAGTGGGTTTACTTCTGCAGCAACTGGAGCAATGTTACTGGGTTGGAGTGGTGGAGGGTTCATTGGTGTAGGTGATCAATATTTATTTTTAACAGTGGCAGCTGTGGCTGTAGGAGGAACTTCTTTATTAGGTGGATATGGAGGATACGGATTTACAGTAATCGGCGTTCTTGCACTTCAAGTCATTAGTACATTTTTGGCTGGACTAGGTTTAAGTTTTGAGGGGCAACAATTTATATTTGGTCTTCTTATTCTGCCTCTTGTTGCTCTTTATTCAAGAGCACCCCATATAAGGGAGCAAATATAAAAATAATGAGTTTAATCAACAGATTTTGTCGCTTTTACAATGAATATTTATTTCAAAATATGAAACAAAAATTATTATTAATTAAAGAGGACGGGTAATATGTACTTAAGAGGAATAAGTTTTAATGAATAAAATGCTTCTCCCTTACGACATTGTAGGGGGGTCTTTCTGGTTAATTTCTGTTGGCATGATTGGTGCCACCTTATTTTTCTTTTTTGAGCGCAGCAAAGTAAGCTCGAGATTTCATACACCGATGACAATGATAGCTGTTGTATGTTTGATGTCCTCTATACATTATTTCTTCGTAAAAAATCTCTGGGTAGTCAGCGGCACCGCCCCAACTTTATTAAGATATATAGATTGGTTTCTTAACTTTCCAATGCTTGTACTTATTTTTTATGCAATGCTTATGTCAGTTGTCAAAGTTAAACAAGGCATGTTCTGGAGATTATTGGTTGGAACTTTAGTTTTTGTTGTAGCAGGTTTCTTAGGTGCAGCGGGTTATATGAGCAAGACATTAGGTTTCATTGTTTGGTTGGCTGGATGGTTGTACATCCTTGGTGAGCTATATGTTGGAGAGGCTGGAAGAGCAAATGCTAGATGTGGAAACGAAAATGTACAAATGGTTTTCTTCTCGAACAGACTTATTATAACAATTGGATGGGCTATATATCCAATGGGATATTTCATAGAGCATTTGGGTGGGGGTATTGATCCCAACAGTGTTAATGTGATTTATAATTTAGCAGACTTTTTAAATAAAATAGTTTTTGGTTTAATAATTTACAAAGCAGCAATACAAGACATGAGAGTTAATGGAAAATAACATCAACTTAGGAGGTGATAAATAGGTATGAACATTACTAGTGGTGCAGATATTATTGCAATAATAATCTTAATAGCGTTAGCAATAGCAATTATAGTTTACTTGCTACATTGGCTGTACAGGCGTTCCTCAAAGGAAATAGCGTTTGTTAGAACTGGTATGGGTGGTGAACAAGTTGTGATCAGCGGAGGTGCCTTCGTTTTACCTATTATTCATAACATTACCTCAGTGGGTATGAAAACTCTTTGTATAGAGGTTCAACGAAACGGCAGTAAATCTTTTATTACAAAAAATAGAATGAGGGCAGAAGTAACGGCTGAATTCTATGTAAGAGTAGCTCCTACAACTGAAGCAGTCTCAATAGCCGCGCAAACATTGGGAAATAGAACATTAGAGCCTGATCATTTAAAGGAGCTTGTTCAAGGTCGATTTGTTGATGGATTAGGTGTTGTAGCCGCAAAAATGAGCCTTGATGAAATTCAAGAGAATAGATCTGAGTACATTAAAAATGTTGCAGCTCATGTTGAAGAAGCCATTAAGCACACTGGTTTGGAGTTAGAGACTGTTTCATTGACATCTCTTAACCAAGCACCCGTGGGTGTATTCGACCCTTCAAATACATTTGATGCTGAGGGTTTAACTCAAATAACAGAATTTACTCAGTCACGTAAAAAGAAAAGAAATGATATTGAGAAAGATACAGAGGTAAGTATTCGAAATAAAAACCTCCAGTCTATCAAGCAAACTCTTGAAATTGAAAAAGAGGAAGAATTTTCAAAGTATCAACAAAAACGTGAAATCGAACAACAAAGAGCTATTGAAAATACTGAGACAGTAAAAACAAAAGCTGAGAAAGACAAAGAGTCTGAGCTGGCTGAAATCTCTTCAGAAAAAGATATTGAGATTGCAAAGATTAGCAAGAAAGACTTTGTTGAGATGGAAAAAAGTTTACAAGAAACTAAACTTATCCAAGAAATTGAGAAAAGAAGAAAAGAACAAAATGAGTTTAAACAACAAACTTCTATCGAGATTAAACAAAAAGATATTGAGACAGAAAAAACTATTCTTGAATTAGAAAGAGATGTTGAATTCAGTCGTCTAGAAAAACAAAGATCAGTTGATATCAAACTTGCTGAGGAAAAAGCTCAAACAGCAAAAGAAGAAGCTAGAAAAAGGTATGAGTCTGAAGAGGCTTATATTATGGCTGAGGAGCAAATTAAAAATGCAAAAACTGCTCAACAGAAAAATGTTGATGCGTTCAAAATTGCTGCTGAGCAAGAGACAAGAGTCTTAGATATTGAAAAGGCAAAAAGAATAGAAATTGAAGAAAAGCAAAAACAAATGGAAGTTCTAGAAAAATCTAAGTCAGTCTTAAAAACTAAAATGGAAGAAGAAAATGCTCGCGCTAAGGCTGTAGAAGCTGAGGAAAAAGTAAACACCATTAGAGATGTTGAACAAGCTGAGAAGACAAAAGCTCTTGGAGTAATAGACGCTAGTAAAAATGCTGAGAGAGAAAAGTTAGCATCGATGGCTGCAAAAATTAGATATGAAATTGAAGCAGCTGGCAAAAAAGCCCTAAATGAAGCGGAAAATGCTAGAAGTGATGCAAGTAGAAGAAGTGCACTTAGACAAAAACTCGCTGAAAAAATTGAGGGTATTATTAGAGAATGGGTTAGACCAATGCAAAACATTGACTCAATTAAAGTTGTCGATGTAAATGGATTACCTGGATTTAGTCAAGGAGGAGGTGCTGAAGGAAGCGGCAACGCTGATAACCCCTCTGCGTCCTCAGGTGGATATTCCAAAAAAGGATCTTTAGCAGATAATGTTGTGAATTCTGCTCTTCGATATAGAGCACAACAGCCGTTCTTAGATAGTCTTTTAAAAGAAATTGGTATGTCGCCCGGTGAGGCAAGTAATATCAGGAATATTTTAGGTGACTACGATGATCCTAAGAAGGACAAGCATATGAGATTTGATGAACAAGCCACAAAGACACCCAGGAAAAAGAAATAGGTATAAAACATGAGTATAGATTTAAAATCCTGGGCAAAAAAATATAAAGAGCTTACTGAAAAAGATGAAACCATAAAAGCGATGGCTAAATATTATACTTGTTCATTTCTTTTCGACATGGGTAGTGTGAAAGTAATTATCGAGATGCATGATGGAAAGGTAAAAAATATTAATACCAACCCTGGAGGTTTAGATCCATATGACTTTGCATTAAGGGCATCAGAGCAAACATGGAGAGAGTTTGCAAAGCCTGTTCCAAAACCTATGTTTCATGGTATCTATGCAGCCTCATTTAGAGAAGACCTTAAAATCGAGGGCAATCATTTAGTCTTAATGCAAAATCTTAGAAACTTTACTGTTCAATTTGAATTGCTAAGACAATCAGGAGTCCCAGTATGATCAAGACAATTGAAAGGAAAAATTTATGGCAGTAAAACATCATGACCCAATAGGTAGATACGTTACCATCGAGGTAGATGGTCAACAGTATAAAGTCTTTTATCTTTCAAATGGAAAAGGCACTCCATTAGTATGTCAGCATACTGCTGGATGCCACAATCATCAGTGGAGAGGATTACTGGAAGATGAAGAAATTACTCAAAATTATCAAGTTATCGCTTACGACCTTCCAAGACATGGTAAATCAGATCCACCTCATAATACAGAATGGTGGAAAGAGGAGTACAAATTAACAGCAGAGCATTACTGTAATTTTATTGTAGAACTTTGTAAGGCCTTAGACCTTGAAAACCCTATATTTATGGGTTCTTCTTTTGGAGGAAACGTGGCTCTTCAATTAGCTCTGAAGTATCCTAATAAATTTAAAGCTGTCATTCCTGTCGAGGCTGCGCATTATTCCCCTGGCTTTTATATTGATTGGTGGAGGCATCCTCATGCCAATGCAGCTCAAGTGTGTGGTAGTGGTGTTTGGGATTTAATGGCCCCACAATCTCCAGATATGGATAGATGGTTAACTTGGCATTATTACACTCAAGGATCAGAGGCTTTTAAAGGAGACCTTCATTTTTATTCAGTTGATCATGATTTAAGAGATGAGCTTCAAAATATCGATGGTCACAAGTGCCCTGTTATCATGCTGACTGGTACTTATGACTACCTAACCCCTCCCGAAGCAACAGAAGATACTGCCAGACAAATAAAAGGAGGAGTTTATATTGAAATGAGAGATATTGGTCATTTCCCGATGAGTGAAAACCATGAAGTCTTTAGAGTATATTTATTAGAGGCACTCAGAATTATTAAGGAAAAGACTGATTACAACTCTTAATTCAAGTTTGAGTTATGGTCGCTAATCTTTATTGGTTTTTTTTCTTTCTTGTCCTATATATAAGCTTTTGTCTTTTTTGGGGAGCTAGAACTCTTAGAAAAAATAAAACCCCTGAGGCTTACTATTTAGCAGATAGAAGTGTATCTCCTTGGGTATTCTTTTTCTCTGCAACAGTAACTACATTTGCAGGCATAACTATCATTTCTTTTCCATCATTAATTTACGCAGATGGATACTCTTTTCTAGCTACTGCTGCAATTGTAATAACAATTCCTCTCGGAAGTATACTATTTTTTAAAAGACAGTGGATGCTAAGTAGAAAATTTAATTTTATCACTCCAGGAGAGATGTATTATAAATATTATCAAAGTAATACTCTTAGAATTGTAGTACTAATAATTGGATTATTTTTTGCTGTTCCATTTCTTGGTATAATTATTGGATCAACAGGTAATGTTGTAGAGTTTATTAGCGGAGGTGAAATAACTAGAGACTCTGCAATGTGGGCACTAACTGCTGTTGTCTTATTTTATATAGTATCTGGTGGATTTAAACCCATGGTGAGTGTAAGCGTTGTTCAATCATGGTTATTTTTTGTTTTTTTCTTAGCACTTGGTGTTGGTGTATTTAATTACTTAGGAGGTTTAAGTTTTTTTGAAGACCTATCTATGGCGAATAGCTTTATATCTTTCGGAGCTTGGGGAACTACTGGAGGTTACGGAGGCGGTGATATTTCAGGATATTTCAACGTTCCTGGTGTAATTCAGTGGGTTGCAGGTATTGGAAAAAACAACCCTTTAGGAGGACCCTGGACAGCAGTTATGATTTTATCCTTTACTCTCTCTTATATGGGTATTGTGCTTTCTCCTACATTTTCTATGTGGAGCTATTCAGTAAAATCACCGAGGTCATTTTATTTTTATCAAGTTTGGGGTTCAGGTGCTGTTGTTGGAATATTTTTATTTATATTCGCCCCTTTATTAGGTGTAGGGGCACATCTTCTTGGAGCTAATAGTATTGTTAATTCAAATGGTTTTGCCATTAACCAAATATTCCCTGAGCTAAGTCTACAAAATATATCATCTTTAATTTATGTGTTTGTTGAAAGTTTCAGTAATCTCTCACCAATCATTGTTGGATTTTTAGCAATATCCATAATTGCTGCTCTTCAATCTACATTATCTGCTTTTTTAATGACCTCAGGCAGCATGGTGGCAAGAGATCTCTATAGACCATATATCGATAGTAACCCTACATGGAAAAGGGAGTTATTAGTTGCTAGGTTAGCGATGTTGTTATTAAGCTTAGCGGCACTGTATCTTGCAACTTTTTTTGAAACTTCTCTAATATTACTTGGTGGATTAGCAATCGCTTTTGGTTTCCAATTGTTTCCTGTTTTACTTGGAATGCTATGGTTTAAATGGATCACAAGGGGTGGGGCAATTCTTGGACTCATAACCGGATTAGGTTTTGTAACTTTAGCTGAAACTTTTGGTCATAAGCTAACAGGAAATTCTCTTCCTTGGGGGCGATGGCCACTTACAATCTACTCTGGGTTATGGGGTTTATTCTTTAATGTGATTGTATGTTTTTTATCCTCTATATTTGCAAGTAATGATACAGATAAAGAACATCGAGCGTCATTTCATAATTTTTTAAATGAACATATGGGTATTCACCCATCAAGAAAAAAAATAAAATCTCTTGCTTATGTCTTCTTTTTAATTTGGGCATTCTTTTCTATCGGCCCAGGTTTAATTTTCGGAAACTTAATATTTGGTAGTGCGGATCAAAGTTATGATAATTGGGTGATGGGAGTCCCTTCACTATGGGCTTACCAAATAATTTGGTGGGTAGCGGGTATATTTCTAATTTGGTTTTTAGCCAATAAGATGGACTTATCGACTTTGCCAAAAAAACCCATACTAAATGGTGATGAACATTTGGCACCTGACGATGTTGAGGAGCAAGGAAACTATATTGACAGAATGGGAGGAGGGTATGGTTGGCCACTTATATTAATAGGTATGGCTGTGGCAACTGTAATACTTTCCGTTTATGCATTATGATGATAAAGTACTTAAAACTGAGGAGGAATAAGAATTTTTCGTATTGTGTTTCATTATTTGGAACAAAAAACTGTGCGAAAGGTTAACTATATCTAAAATAGAATTATGTCTGATTACAGCTATAAGCACCCGTCAAACGTCCAATTAAATAAAGGGCATAAACACACTGATGATTTTATTACCAAAAAATACATATTAAAAATGTTGAGAGATCCTCAAAAATTAAAATCTCTAATTGAAGAGCATAGAGCAACTCCAATTGGAAGGGCTGCTACTCGAGACCACGGTGTTATTCAGCACAGTCAAGATCTCCAAACACTTTTAGATAAGTTAAGAAGAGGAAGTAAAGAAAATGGTTTTGTAACTGTTTGTTTAAGAAGGCATGAAGATTATAGAGTTGGAATAACAACAGGAGTTAGAGGTGAGCCAGTTGAAATTACTGAAGACTCTTATTCATCTGAGGAAGCATGTGAACATGCAATATTTTTAAAAAGAATTAACAGACTACTTGAGGAGTATAGCGGGGAAGAGTAATGTTAAAAATAACAGGTTATAGTGATAAGTACTCAGCTCACCCTGGCGAAGAGGTTAAATTTTATATTAATGCTGAATACAATGACAGTTATGAAGTTCAATTAGTCCGCTTAATACACGGTGATACAAATCCTGAAGGCCCAGGATATAAAGAGGCCGAAATAGATGCTAGTTGCAATGGAACTTATCAAGGGAAAAACCAGAGAATACATGGTGGATCATATATCATCATGCCCCAACACGATAATTTAAATTTAGAAAGCTTCACTATGCAGGCTTACATTTTCCCAACCACCCCTGACAAAGGCAGACAAGGAATTTTCACCAAATTTAATGAAGAAGAAAAAAAAGGCTATGGCCTTTTCGTTAATGATGAAGGCTGTTTATCTGTAGAAATTGGTGATGGCTCTCAGGTTGTTACTGTCTCCTCAGAAAAAAAGCTTTTAAGAAAGGTCTGGTATCTGGTTATTGCAACATTTGATGCTCAATCGAGAAGGCTTACCCTTCATCAAGAACCTAGAGTTACATCTACAAATGGTGGCTTGGGTATGGCTATTTTGAATCCAATTGAAGAAACCTCAGCTATTATTGAGACCACTAGCTCAGTTTTACCTGCTGCTAATGACGCTCCATTGCTAATTGCTGCCACAACACTCAACAATAGATCAGGCAGACATATTTCTGGCGGACATTTTAAAGAGGTACCTCACCCTATTGAATTACCTGAGCAAACAAAGACATTTAATGGAAAGATAGACAGACCTAGATTATCTAATATTGCGCTATCGAAGGCTGAAATTGAAACACTTGCATCAAGCTATGATGAGTGTAATACCACTGTCAGATCAACAGTCGTAGGTGCCTGGGATTTTCATGCGAATATTGGCAAAAACATTGCCTCAACAAAGATTGTTGATACTTCTCCAAATAATCACCACGGATTTATTATTAATATGCCAAACAGAGGTATGACAGGACATAACTGGACAGCGGATGAAATGGTTTTCCATCATAAACCCGAGGAATACGGTGCAATTCATTTTCATGACGATGATATAGACGATGCAAGATGGGATGTAGACTTTACTTTAAAAGTACCTGAGGGATTAAAAAGCGGTGTCTACGCTGCAAGACTAAGAGTAGACGGACGAGAGGAATCAGAAAATGAGGACTATATTCCATTTTGTGTTAAACCTCCCAAGGGGACAGCAACTGCAAAAACTTTATTCTTATTGCCTACTAATAGTTACATGGCTTACTCCAATGATAATCTTGGAACCAACTCTGTGGTAGCACAATTGCTTGCAGGTAAAGTGCCTGTGCTTGAGCCAGCAGATTTATATTTAAATGAACATAGAGAATACGGACTATCAACTTATTCACTTCACTCAGACGGACATGGTGTATCAATATCATCAAGACTAAGACCAATCCTTAATATGAGACCCAAATACAGACATTGGCTTTCTCCTTCATTATGGCAACTCAATGCCGACTTACATCTTACTGATTGGCTAGAAGAAAAAGGTTTTGATTTTGATGTTCTGACAGACGAGGATTTGGAACATGAAGGTATAAATTTATTAAATCGTTATAAAGTTGTGATGACTGGGAGTCACCCTGAGTATTCATCTGAGAAATATATGGATGCTCTAGAGTCATATCAAATGCAGGGTGGTAGATGTTTTTATCTAGGATCAGATGGATTTTATTGGATTAGTGAGTATCATCCTGACAACCCTAATATTACCGAAGTTCGAAAAGGTGAAGCAGGCACAAGAGCATGGACATCTAACCCAGGTGAATACAATAATGCTTTTGATGGTAAATATGGAGGTATGTGGAGAGCTCGAGGAAGAATACCTTCTAAAGTTTGTGGGTTAACTTTTACATCTTATGGATTTGACGTGTCCTCATACTATAAAAGAGAAGAAGATAGTTTTAAACCTGAATGTTCATGGATCTTTGAGGGGATTGGGGCAGATGAGGTGATTGGTGATTTTGGTTTAGTTGGTGGAGGAGCTGCCGGTTTGGAGTTAGACAGATACGACTTAGAATTTGGAACCCCACATAATGCTTATTATTTGGCTCGCTCGCAGGATCACTCTAATATGATGTTGCAAGTTAACGAGGAAATACACTTTGCTGTTCGTGGTTACTATGGTGGTGGTCATGAAAATCCAATGGTCAGAGCTGATATGATTTACTATAAAACACCTAACAATGGAGCAATGTTTGCACCAGGGTCTTTGGCTTGGTGCGGTAGTCTCTCACATAATAATTACAATAATAATGTCTCTAGAATAATGGAAAATACGCTTAAAGGTTTCTTAAAGGACGGGCCTTTACCTTAAACTATGAAAAAACAAAATATGCAGGAGATTCCATGGGGGAAAGAGACACTTGGCGCTCTGGATACTCCGTTAAATGAATTAGAAAAAAAAGCACTTCAAAATCTAGACATCGATAAATTAAACGATATGGCAGAGTGCCTTTTTGCTTTGAATAATAGACATTATGGTCCTATTCCTGGGACATATATGGTCATGTGTGTTGAACCCGGTAAAACCTGGTGTGTTGGACAGCTCAGTGCTGATAGAGCAAAACCTTTTGTTCTTTTTCCTGAACTTGTTTTCGACTCAGTTGAAAAAGCAACAAAAGCTGCCGAAGCTCTTAAGGCTGAAAAAGCTGAGAGCGTACCCTGTAGAAATATCTAACGACATGGCTAAAGCCAATGTCATGATTGATAATCAAAAAACTAGAGTTACAGAGTGGTCTTTTGAAGTTGGGGACTCAACTGGCCAGCATATTCATGAATACGATTATGTGGTAGTGCCATTGTTAGATGGGGAGCTAAAAATTGTTAATCATGATGGTGAGGAGACAATTTCAAAACTAGCAAAAGGTGGATCCTACTTTAGAGAAAAGGGAGTTAACCACAATGTATTTAATAACAATGATTTTATTTATAAATTTATTGAGATAGAATTTAAGTAGATGGAAAAAAAATTAAGCGTTAGTTACAAAAAATCTGATTTAGATCAATTTGATAAAATTATTACAAATAAACAAACAGATCAAAAAGTAAAAGAATATTCCATAAAAGAAGCAATTGAAGAGTCAAAAAAAGAATATAGTCACTTAACGAACTCACAAGTTTCTACTGACATGAGGCTCTATATGTTCCAGACCGGAACTCTAAAAACGAAAATGAAATATATAAAAATGAATCAATCTAATGAGGACTTTGAGATACCTGTTCCATGGTTTTTGATAAGACACCCAAAAGGGGATGTGGTCATTGACGGAGGCAATGCAAAAGAGGTCAGTGAAGATAAACATGCTCATTGGGGTTCTGTTGTTGCGGCTTATGATCCAATTATGGGAAAAACTGAAAATTGTATTGATCAACTTAACTCTATTGGGGTTAATCCAGCAGGTATAAGATATGTCTTACATTCTCATCTTCACCTCGATCACTCAGGTGGTGTTGGAAGGTTTCCTAATGCAACACACCTAGTTCAACAAAAGGAATATGATTATGCTTTTAATCCTGATTGGTTCTCAAAGCCTGCATATATTAGAAAAGACTTTGATAAACCTGGAATTAATTGGAAATTTTTAAGAGATAAAAATGATGATTTTTATGACTTATATGGCGACGGATCAATAATTGTAATTTTTACTCCGGGGCATGCACCGGGCCATCAGTCTTTTTTAGTTAATTTACCAAATTCAGGTTATGTATTGCTTACTATAGATGCAGCTTACACAATGGATCATTGGAACAATTTAACACTACCAGGTCTTGTTTGCTCTGCTGTTGACGTTGTTGACTCTGTAAAAAAACTCAAAAAAATTGCAAAAGACAAAAATGCTACAGTAGTCACAGGGCACGACCCGCATGCTTGGGAAGAATTTAAAAAAGCCCCAATGTTTTATTACGACTAATTTATGTCTGATTATTTCAAAGATATACCTAAAATTAAATATGAAGGTAGAGACTCTACTAATCCACTTTCATTTAAATTTTATGATGCTAATAAAAAAATTCTAGGAAAAACATTAGAGGAACATCTGAGAATGGCAGTATGTTACTGGCACACTTTTAATTGGCCAGGGGGTGACCCTTTTGGAGGACAGACATTTTTAAGACCATGGATGGAAGCAGGAGATAAAATAGAACAAGCAAAAGATAAGCTCAATAATGCATTCGATTTTTTTGAAAAATTAGGAATACCATATTTCTGTTTTCATGACGTAGATGTTGCTCCAGAGGGTAAAAGTTTTTCGGAGACAGAAAAAATTCAAAAAACCATTATCGATGAAATTTCAAAAAAACTTGAAACAAGTAAAGTAAAACTTCTTTGGGGAACAGCAAATTTATTTAGCCACCGCAGGTACATGTCTGGTGCTGCTACTAATCCTGATCCTGATGTTTTTCAATATGCAGCTGCTCAAGTGAAGATGTGTATGGAAAATACAATGTTTTTAGGTGGACAAAATTATGTTTTATGGGGAGGCAGAGAGGGTTACGAAACAATTTTAAATACTAATATGAAACAAGAATATGATCAGCTTGGTAGATTTTTGAACATGGTAGCTGAGCATAAGCACAAAATTGGTTTTAAGGGTCTACTCCTCATTGAGCCGAAACCCCATGAGCCAACGAAACATCAATATGATTTTGACTCTGCTAGTGTTTTCGCATTTCTTCAAAAATATGGTTTAGAAAGAGAATTCAAGCTAAATATCGAACAAAATCACGCTATTTTAGCAAAACATTCATTCGAGCACGAGATTGCATATGCACTTTCCAATGACATCTTTGGGAGTATTGATATTAACAGAGGGGACTATTTAGTAGGATGGGACACAGACCAATTCCCAAACAATGTAGAAGAATTAGTTTTGCCTTTTTACTACATTTTTAAAAATGGTGGTTTTTCATCAGGAGGTCTTAACATGGATGCTAAGATTAGAAGACAATCAATAGATCCTGAGGATCTATTCTATGCACATATTGGCTCTATGGATACTTGTGCAAGAACTCTTATTACTGTTGAAAAAATGATTAATGATGGTAGTTATGAGAATTTTTTAAAACAAAGATATGAACAGTGGGCCTCTGAAAAACAACTCATGACTTCAATGTCTCTTGAAGATATTCATAAAAATGTCATTGCTAAAAATATAAACCCTCAACCAAAGTCTGGTCGCCAAGAATATCTTGAAAATCTAATTAATTCTTTTGTCGATTGAGTCGATGAAAATTACAAAATTTCTATTTGATTTAGGTAATGTTTTTTTTGATTGGGATCCACATTATGTATTTAAAAATATCATTCCTGATCAAACTAAAAGAGAATATTTTATAAATACAATCGCGTTTCCTCATTTAGATATGAGGTGTGATGCTGGAGTAAAAATTGTTGACGCAGTTAAAGATGCAATAAAAAATTACCCTAATTATGAGAATGAAATAAAGCAATATTATCCAAATCATAGGAATATGGTCAACGGGGTTTATCAAGATACAGTTGATATTTTTCGAAAAATAAAATCAAGTGGTTACCCCTGCTATGTCTTGTCAAATTGGTCAGATGAGACTTATGAGGGTATGGAAGATCAACACCCATTCCTGAAAGAATTCGATGATAAAATTATCTCCGGTAGAGAGTTTTTAGTAAAACCAGACCCTGAAATTTATAAATTAGCGATTTCAAGATTCAATTTAACACCTGAACAAACTCTTTTCATTGATGATCGTATTGAAAATATTGAGGCGGCGCAATCACTTGGCTTTCAAACTATTCATTTAACTGACCCACTTACAATAAAAAGTCAAATAGCAAATCATATAATTGTTTAAATTAAACAATAAAATAGGCCTAGGATTGGCCTCTCTTGGGAGGCCAGGATATATAAATATTGGTCATAGTTCAGATTTAGGTAGCGACACATCAAAAAATTCTATGAGATCTCATTGTCACGAAGTACTTAGTCATGCTTACAAAAGAGGTATTCGATACTTCGATGCGGCAAGGGTATATGGAGATGCTGAGGAATTTTTATCTAGTTGGATTAGAGCTCAAAAACAATTTGATGGATTTGTGGGGTCTAAGTGGGGCTATGAATATTTAGCAAATTGGGAAGTCCAGGCAGATCAACATGAAAGAAAAGATCACTCTGTTGAATTTTTAAAACAGCAATGGGTGGAGACAAGACTTAATTTAGGAAAAAGTATTGATCTTTACCACATTCATTCTGTCAATTCAGAAAGTAAAGTCTTAGATGATATTAATGTTCTAAAGGAGCTTGAGACAATAAAAAAAAATGGGATAGAAATAGGAATCTCAACTAGTGGACCAGATCAAGAAAAAACTATTAATTACCTTTTAACTAAGAATGAAAAACTTAATCTATTTTCTTTTTTACAAACGACTATTAATATCTTTGACCAATCTTGTATTTCTATTTTAAAAGAAGTATCTGAAAAAAAGATAAATGTAATTGCAAAAGAGATTTTCTCAAATGGAAGACTAACAAGTTCAAATAAAGAATTTCATCAAAATAAAATTAAAGAATTAAAGTCAGTTGCCTCATCTATGGATCTAAGTTTAGAGCAATTGTCTTATCTTTGGGTTTATCGACTACCGTTTGTTAAAATTTGTCTAACAGGAGCATCAACAATCAAACAGTTGGATGAAAATTTAAGTTGTCTTGAAAAAATAGAGACCGAATTGCCCTCTCTTGAGTCTTTTAGTTTGTCCACTCAAGATTATTGGGATACACGTAAAAAACTTAGTTGGAATTAATTGAAACTTACCCAGCTTGAATTTGATGAGCTTGAGGCGATTGACCTTTCGATAAATTTAATACCCTCAAGTCCATCTTCTACACTTGGAAAATGATGATTTTCCTCATTAAATTCGCCATTTTTCTGATCAATTAGTGCATTAGCTACATCTGTATATATATTTGCAAAGCCCTCTAAATATCCCTCGGGATGTCCGGCAGGAATTCTAGTAACATCTCCCGCATCGCTCATAGCACCTGATCCACCTCTTGTAATTTTTTGTTTGGGTTCTCCAAATTTTGTAAAGTAAAGGTAATTTGGATCTTCTTGACACCATTCCAGCCCGGCCTTATTACCATAAATTCTTATTTGTAAATGATTTTCATTTCCTGGGGCTACTTGTGAAGACCAGATAGTACCTTTTGCTCCTCCTTTAAATCGTAATGATATTTGAGCATTATCATCTAATTTTCTCCCAGGCACAAAAGATGTTAACTCTGCAGATATCTCCTCTGTATTGAGATCAGTTATAAACCTAATCAGATTGTAAGCATGGGTTCCAATGTCACCAATACATCCACCAGCACCTGATTGATTAGGATCAGTTCTCCAAGAGGCCTGTTTGTTTCCCCCATCATTAATTCTATTTTCTAAATCTTCGGTCAGCCAATCTTGAGCATACTCTGCTTGAATTACTCTTATTTCACCTAAGTCGCCTCTCTTACAAAGAGCTCTGGCATTCCTAATCATGGGATAACCAGTGTAGTTATGAGTTAAAGCAAAAAGAACATTATTATCTTTTTTACATTTTATAAGTTCCTCACATTGATTAACATTCATCGCAAGGGGTTTGTCACAAATTATGTTAAAGCCTTTCTCCATGAAAGCTTTAGCGATCGGATGGTGCATATGATTTGGTGTCACTATGGCTACAGCATCTATTTTATCCTCTCTGATCAATTCTTTTTCGACCATTTCAAGGTAGTCCTTATAATTCCTTTCATCTGCTATTCCAATATCTCTTCCAGAGGCTTGAGCTTTTTCAGGATTAGATGAAAAGGCACCAGCGACCAGTTCAAAGCGGTCATCAATTCTAGATGCAATACGGTGAACCTCTCCAATAAATGCTCCTGACCCGCCACCAACCATTCCTAATTTTAATTTTTTGGTCATATTATCATTCAATTCCAAGCATTTTTTTGTTCGCATCTTGATCAGTGCCAGCATCGGCAAAATCATCGAAAGCATTCTCGGTCACTCTAATTAGATGATCTTTTATAAATACTGAACCTTCTTTAGCTCCGTCTTCAGGGTGTTTCAAAGCACACTCCCATTCTAAAACAGCCCATCCATCAAAGCCGTAAGTAGTAAGTTTAGAGAAAATTGACTTGAAATCTACTTGCCCATCTCCTAAAGACCTAAATCGACCTGCTCTGTTTTTCCAAGATTGAAATCCACTATAGACCCCTTGTTTACCAGTGGGATTGAGTTCTGCGTCTTTGACATGAAACATTTTTATTTTCTCGTGATAAATATCAATATGCTGCAAATAATCTAAATGTTGCAAAACAAAGTGGCTTGGATCATATAACATGTTGCAGCGTTCATGATTACCTACTTTATCTAGAAACATTTCAAAAGTTATTCCATCAAAAAGATCCTCGCCAGGATGAATTTCATAACACAAATTCACCCCACACTCATCAAATTCATTAAGAATTGGTTTCCACCTTTTAGCTAGTTCATCAAATGCAGTTTCAACTAACCCTTCTGGTCTTTGAGGCCATGGATAAACATATGGCCAAGCCAACGCTCCTGAAAAAGTAACATGTTCAGTCAATCCAAAATTTTTCGAAGCCTTAGCAGCCATCATTAATTGATCAACTGCCCATTGCTGCCTTGCAGATGGATTTCCTCTAACCTCTGAGGCTGCAAAACCATCAAATACTGAGTCATATGCAGGATGAACAGCTACAAGCTGACCTTGGAGATGCGTTGATAGCTCAGTTAGATTTAAATTAAAACTTTTAAGAGTCCCTTTTATTTCGTCACAGTAATCTTTGCTTTCAGATGCCTGTTTTAAATTAATTAACCTATCATCCCAACTAGGTATCTGAACACCTAAGTATCCCAAATCACTAGCCCATTTTGAGATATTCTCTAAATTGTTAAACGGAGCATCATCACCTGCAAATTGAGCTAAAAATATAGCTGGACCTTTAATAGACATCGCTTAACCCCCCTGCGATAAACTATAATATTATAGTTAATTGCTATTTAAAATGTTTTTAAAAATATGAATAATCTGCATTTATAAATATGTAAAAAGACTGTATAATCAGCCAGTTTTGTTATTAAAGAGGAGGAATAATAACATGAAAAAAATACTATCTGTATTTCTAGTTCCTGTTTTTGCCTTACTTTTTTCTTTGAATGCTAAATCTGAGTCTTTGACTTTGGGCTGGGCCGCTTGGGATCCTGCTAATGCCTTACAAGAATTAAGTAAAGAATTTACAGCTGAAACAGGCGTTGAAATGAACTTCGAATTTGTGCCATGGCCAAATTTTGCTGAGAGAATGCTTAACGAGTTAAATAACCAAGGTAAAACTTTTGACTTGTTAATTGGTGACTCACAGTGGATTGGACAAGGTGCTGAATATGGTCACTATGTTAAGTTAAATGATTTCTTTGATGCTAACGGAATTTCAATGGATGATTTTAACCCAGCAACTGTTTACGCATATTCAACATGGCCAAAAGGATCACCTAACTATTACGCTCTTCCAGCAATGGGTGATGCTTTAGCATGGGCTTATCGAAAAGACTGGTTTGATAGACCAGAGCTTCAAGCTGAATTTAAAAGTAAGCATGGATATGATCTAGGTGTTCCAAAAACTTGGGATGAGTTATATGACATGTGTACTTTCTTCCAAGGAAGAGAAATTGATGGACAAGTAAGATACGGTGCAGCTATCAACACAGAGCGTGGATCTGAAGGTATCACCATGGGTGTAACAGCAGCCATGTACGCATGGGGTATGGAGTACGAAAATCCTGATAACCCATACGAGATGGACGGTTATTTTAACTCAGATGCTTCTGTAGAAGCTGTTGAATTTTATAGAAAAATGTATGAAGATTGTGCACCTCCAGGGCATTCAGATGCTTATATGGTCGCAAATCTTGATGCATATAAATCAGGACAGGTTGCATTTCAAATGAACTGGTATGCTTTCTGGCCTGGCGTTTCTAAAGAAGACAGTGACGGAAGAGTTTCTGGTTTCTTTGCTAACCCATGTCAAAACGTATGTGCAGCTACTCTTGGTGGTCAAGGTATCTCAGTTGTGAGTTACTCTGATAAACAAGACTTAGCTCTTGAATACATGAAGTGGTTTGCAAAGCCAGATATTCAACAAAAATGGTGGGATTTAGGAGGATATTCATGTCATATGGATGTTCTTGGATCACCTGATTTCGTTGACTCAGCTGTTTACGCACAAGGCTTCCTTGACTCAATGGGCATCGTCAAAGACTTTTGGCAAGAGCCTACATTTGTTGAATTAATGCTTCCAATGCAGGAAAGAATTCATGACTACGTTGTGAATGGAAAAGGTTCTGCAAAAGACGCATTAGACAAAATCATTGATGATTGGACTGAAGTCTTCGAAGACGACGGTAAAATTTAATCACTAAATTAATATAAAGGGTGGGATTAATCCCGCCCTTCAATCTAAAACATATATGAAAAGTGCTGTTAAAAAGTTCAAAGGCTTATCTGATAAAGCAATAGCCTGGATTTTCATAGCACCAACTTTAATTCTATTACTTGCTATAAATATTTATCCTCTCATCTATGCCATTAGGATGTCATTCACTAACTTTTATGCCAATAAAATAGGTAGAGAAGTAAAATTTGTGGGTTTAAAAAACTATAAAAAGATTTTAGGTAAAGAAGAGATATGGGAAAAGATGCAGATAACTGCCCATTTCGTTTGTTGGACATTAGTCTTACAAGCATTAATTGGATTGGGTCTTGCTCTTCTTTTAAACAAAAAATTTAAAGGTAATGAATTACTCACTACTTTAATAGTTTTACCAATGATGCTTTCTCCTGCAGTCGTAGGTGTATTTTGGACTTACTTATATAATCCTCAAGTAGGTTTGTTTAATTACGTAGTTAATTTTTTCTATGACTTTGGTATTTTTGATATGATTGGTTCAAGCACTTTAGCTCCTTGGTCAATTGTGATTGTCGACACATGGATGTGGACACCTTTTACCATGTTAATTTGTCTGGCAGGATTAAGATCAATTCCAAATTATTTGTACGAGGCTGCAGAAGTTGACAGGGCTAGTAAGTGGCAGCAATTTATCCATATAACATTGCCATCTGTTCTTCCTTTTCTACTTCTTGCATTATTATTTAGAGGGATCGAGAATTTCAAAATGTTTGATCTGGTAGCTGAGCTTACTTCAGGGGGTCCAGGATCGGCGACTGAACTAGCATCAATCAATTTAAAACGCGAAGCATTTGAAAAATGGAAAACAGGTTACAGCTCTGCTTTTGCTGTAATATTATTTGTCACCATATTCGGCTTTGGAAATGTGTATGTAAAAGTTATGAACAAAATTAAAGAGCGATAATGGACACTTCAAGATCACCACTAGAAGCAACAGGATTTTCTAGGAAATTAGCTGCCACTATCATCATCGTTTACATGATCGTAACCCTTATACCGATCACTTGGATGGTTGCTACAAGCTTTAAAAGTGTTGATAGTGCTATCTCTTACCCACCAGAGGTCTTTTTTGAACCATCTTTAGAGGGCTATGTGAATTTATTTACAAATCGATCAAGACAACCCAAGGATTATTTGGACTCTCTTCCACCACCAGATACATGGTATGAGGAGTTAGTTCGCAGTAGAGAAATGGTCATAACAGGACCATCAAAATTTTTACCGAGGTATTCCAATTCTTTGATAATTGGATTTGGTGCAACGTTCTTTTCGGTATTTTTAGGCTCCTTAGCTGCCTACGCTCTTTCAAGATTTAAAGTCCCACTGAAAGATGATTTATTATTTTTTATTTTATCTACGAGAATGTTCCCACCAATAGCAGTGGCAGTACCTATATTTATTATGTACAGAAAACTTGGTCTCGGTGATACTCACGTTGGCATGATTATTCTGTACACAGTTGTAAATTTAAGTTTGTCAGTTTGGCTGTTAAAAGGCTTTATGGATGAGATACCGAGAGAATATGAGGAGGCTGCGATGATAGATGGTTACTCTAGAATGCAAGCATTTTTTAAAGTAGTCCTTCCGCAAGCAACCACAGGTATTGCAGCAACAGCAATTTTCTGCATGATATTTTCGTGGAATGAATATGCATTTGCTGTTTTACTAACACAATTTAATGCGCAAACTGCACCACCATTTATCCCAACAATTATAGGAGAGGGTGGTCTTGATTGGCCCGCTATTGGAGCAGGGACGACATTATTTTTAATCCCAGTGATGATATTTACTGTTGTATTGAGAAAGCATCTTCTAAGGGGAATAACATTTGGAGCGGTAAGAAAATAATGGCTGAGAAAAAAAGTTTATTGAGAAGAATTTTTAGAAGATCCATTTGGGAAAATGCATCAACTGTTTTAATTTTATTGGGTGTATTTATGCTGATGCAGCCTTTTGCTATGTGGATGTATACATATTCCTTTATCGTTATTTTGGTGGGAACTATCGGATTTGTGATCACAAGTCATTTCCCAGATTAGTCATGGCAGAAATAGAAATTAAAAATTTACATAAATCTTTTGGAGATTTCGTAGCAGTGAAAAACTCCAATCTTATTATTGAAAATAAAGAATTCTTCGTTTTACTCGGTCCTTCAGGTTGTGGAAAAACTACCACTTTAAGAATGATTGCCGGTTTAGAGCTACCAACTTCTGGAAATATATATTTGGATAAGGAAGATGTGGGCTATCTAAGGGCCTCTCAGCGAGATATAGCCTTTGTTTTTCAGCTTTTTGCACTCTATCCTCACATGAATGTAAGAAATAATCTGGCTTTCCCACTGAAAATGCAAAAGCTCTCACGAAGCGAAGTAGATGCTAAAGTTCTGGAAGCTGCAAAGCTTCTCAGAATTGATCACTTATTAAAATCAAAAGTATCCTCATTAGCAGGAGGTGATCGCCAACGTGTTGCACTCGGAAGAGCACTAGTCAGAAGACCTAAAGCATTTTTAATGGATGAACCTTTGGGCACACTTGATGCAGAATTTAGAGAATTGATGTGTTTGGAATTAAGAAAACTTCACGATGATATTGATGCAACTACAGTTTATGTAACACACGATCAACAAGAGGCAATGTCGATGGCTGATCGAATAGCAGTAATGAATGAGGGAGTTGTGTTGCAGGCAGACTCACCAAAAGTAATTTATAATAAACCTAAAACAAAGTTTGTTGCCAATTTTATTGGATCCCCAGGAATGAACTTCATACCAATAAAAGAAAAAATTTCGCCAAGTCAATCAAGTATTAAATTATTAGATTCATCATTAAATATTCCTGAACAAAAAGAAGGAACAGACTCAAATGAAAATTTTTTAGGTGTAAGGCCAGAGAATTTAAAATTAGTTTCTGAAAATGGTGTAAAGGGCAATGTCTTTGGTGTTGAATATTTAGGTTCAAGAAAAATTCTTACAATTGAAACTCAACTTGGAAATATAAAAATTAGGGTTGATAGTGACACACAAGTTAATATTAATGAGCAAATTCAATTTGATACTCTTAATAATAATCAAATAATTTTTGATGGTTCAAATGATAAGGCACTTCAAAGTGAGTTCATGAGTTAATGTCTAAAGTAGAACTACAAAATATTACAAAAATATATGATAAAACTATAAAGGCTTTAGATGATATTAGCTTTACAGTAAATGATGGAGAGTTTTTTGTTTTATTGGGCCCAACTGGTGCAGGTAAAACAACAACATTAAGATCAATAGCAGGTTTGGAAAAAATTGATAAAGGAAAGATCCTTTTTGATGATGAAGATTTCTCTGAGGCTCAGCCTGCAGCTAGAGACATAGCGTTTGTTTTTCAACAATACTCTTTATACCCTCATTATAAGGTTTACGACAATTTAGCTTTTCCTCTTCGATCCCCTCTTAGAAAAATCCCAGAAGATAAAATTAGAGAAAAAGTCATAAAAATAGCGGAAATGTTGAAGATTTCAGCTAAATTAGACAACAAAGCTACTGAATTATCAGGGGGAGAAATGCAAAGAGTTGCGATAGGTCGTGCTCTAGTTAGAGACCCAAGTATATATTTAATGGATGAGCCCCTTTCATCCCTTGATGCAAAATTAAGGGAAAGTTTGAGAGTCGAACTGAAAAAAATCCAATTAAATTTAGGCTCCACAATTCTCTACGTCACACATGATCAAGCTGAAGCTACAACTATGGCAGATCGCATCGGAGTATTAGAAAATGGTAAGATCGCCCAGATTGATAAACCAGAAGATATATACAATAACCCAAAATCTATTTATGTTGCAAATAGATTAGGCTCACCAAAAATTAATATTCTCAACAGAGCTTCTTTAAATACTTCATCACCAGATAAAGCAAGTCAACTTGGTCTAAGACCTGAGCACATTAAGATAGGAGAAGGTGAACTTTCAGGCTCAATTAAAACTGTTGAGTCTTTAGGTGCAGAAACTGTGGTAGAGTTAGACTTTAATGGAGCAGAAATTTTATCATTATATCAAGGAGCATTCCAAGGACAAAAAGGTGACAAAGTAAATTTTGCAATAGACCAAAATAAAATTTTATTTTTTGACGAAAAAGGAATGAGTTTGTAATGAGTGTTAATTTTTTAATCCATAGAGCAAAAGAAATTCAAGCTGTAATTGATGCAAATGCAAGTGAAATAGAAAAATTGGACCAAGAAATAGGAGATGGGGATCATATTTTTAATGTCCAAAGAGGAATCAAGCTGGTTATAGAATTAGAAGCTGTAATTAAAGATTTGCCAATGTCTAAAGCTCTAAACCAAATAGCAATGAAAGTTCTTTCTGGTATTGGTGGCTCATCTGGAGCCCTGTTTGGCACATTATTTATGACCATGGCCAAAGGAAACGATATAGATAATGGTGTTGATTATAAAAAGGCAATCGAAATTTTTGCAGATGGCGTGGAAGCTGTAAAACAAAGAGGTAAAGCAGATGTAGGCGAAAAAACAATGATGGATGTTCTCATACCTGTATCTAATTGCCTTAAAAAAGGTGTCGAGGATAACAAAGATGTTAAAGAGATACTTCAAGAAGCTATAGAAGTGGCGGAAAAAGGGATGTTTTCAACAAAAGATCTTTTAGCTACAAAAGGGAGAGCTTCTTTTTTAGGAGAGCGAGCGAAAGGTCATATCGATCCTGGAGCCAGGTCTTCACAATTAATGATAAAAACTGTCTGTGAGTCAGTGTTAAATAGTTAGGAGGATACTATGAAAAAATTTATGAATTCAGCGGATGATTTTCTAAAGGAGAGTCTGCAAGGTTTTGGTGCTGCGCATCAAGATATTGTTAACTGCCACTACGACCCCAACTTCATCACAAGAGCCACTCCCACAAAAGAGGGGAAAGTAGCTCTGATCAGTGGAGGGGGGAGTGGACACGAACCCATGCATGGTGGCTTAGTCGGCTACGGTATGCTGGATGCAGCCTGCCCTGGATTTGTTTTTTCATCACCTACACCAGATCAAATGTTGGCTGCTGCTGAAAAAGTAGATAGCGGAGCTGGAGTTTTATTTATCGTTAAAAACTATTCTGGAGATGTAATGAATTTCCAAATGGCAGCTGAGATGATGCAAGGTCCAAATGAGTCTGTATTGACAAATGACGATGTTGCTGTGGAGGACTCTTCATTTACAACTGGTAGAAGAGGTGTTGCTGCTACTGTTGTTGTTGAAAAAATAGTTGGTTCTTTAGCTGAGCATGGAGGTAGCTTACAAGAATGTAAAGCCTTAGGAGATAAGGTAAATAAAAATTCAGGTTCTATGGGAGTTGCATTTTCAAGCTGCACTGTCCCGGCTGCAGGAAAACCAAATTTTGATATAGGCGATGATGAAATGGAATTCGGTGTTGGAATTCATGGTGAACCTGGAAGAAGAAGAGATAAAATGAAATCTGCACAAGAGATTACAAACGAGTTATTAGAGGCAATTAATGAGGATTTGAAGCCTGAGACAAACGAAGAAATTCTTTTATTCGTCAATGGTATGGGAGGTACTCCTTTAACAGAGCTATACCTAATTTATGATAATGCTAAAAATATGTTAGACAAAAAAAATATAAAGATATCAAGGTCTCTTGTTGGAAATTATTGTACTTCTCTTGAGATGCAAGGTGCCTCTATTACTCTTACAAAGCTTGACGAAGAGCTTTTAAAGCATTGGGACTCATCTGTTCACACAGCAGCTATGAGATGGGGTGTCTAAAAACCATAAAGCCTTTAGATCTGTCTAAAGGCTTTTATATTTGTCTGATCACATTCATCATTAGTCATTATGATGATCTAATGTAACCTCTCCAACTACTGTCTCGACTGAGACCCTATTTTCTATATTAGTATTTAATCTTTTTTCCCGTGCAGCATCTGCTGCTTTCATAGTTTCAGCATCAGGATAAATTGTAACTGCCATTAATGTAACCTCATCGATTCTAATGCCAATTAACTGACTTGCTTGTGGGAATTCTGATGGCGCACTTTGTACGTACCCTTGTGTTTGTTCGTCAGCTGCCTCCTTTGAGTCCATTTTTACTGTTGTTACTCTTGCTATACTCATTTATTAACCTCCTTAGTTGTGAGCTAAATAATTTAGTTCTTAGTCAAGAGTACACTCTATTAACAATTAAATTAAATATTTTATAGACTAATTGACCTGACTATTTTGCATATCAAAAGATAAAATAATTTTTGTTAGATAATTAGCTATAGAAGTATATTAAGAAGCCGAAAATAAAAATAAAAATTAAAAAATAGCTAATTGCTGATTTTTTAAAGTATATCTCTGATTTAAAAAGAATATTAAATATTTTATAGCTAGCAAATATTACTAGTGCTATTACGGCTAGAGTAATAAGCCATGTTCCTAAAAAATTAATTGAAAAAAGTTTATCTAAGTTTTGTTCCATTTTTTAATTTTACCTTGGTGGAGCCAAGGGGGATCGAACCCCTGACCTCTACGCTGCCAGCGTAGCGCTCTCCCAGCTGAGCTATGGCCCCACAACTACCATTAGTATTATTACATTTTTTCCAATTTATATACATCATCTACATTATTAAATTTAGCATCAAATTCCTTTGATCTTGGATCTTCAAACAAAGCGTAAAATTTTTCCTCATCGGTGACATTTGCTACAATTATCACTTTTCCATCTCTGACAAATCCCATCTCAAATCCATCAGTG
The DNA here is from genome assembly GCA_902530745.1 of uncultured Alphaproteobacteria bacterium. Lineage (GTDB taxonomy): Bacteria > Pseudomonadota > Alphaproteobacteria > HIMB59 > HIMB59 > HIMB59. The sequence goes on from CACABO010000005.1 coordinate 52,197, forward strand.
TATTTTGCAATGTCATCTTTAAAAGACTCATACAATTTTAAGTAATCCTCTTTAGTTCCGTTATAAGTAGATACAACACATAAGTTCATAATAAATTCCTCCCGTATAGAAATATACTAATAGCCCAACTTTAGAGATCAATATCTTTTGAATGAATTATTTTTAAATAAATTTTATAATAACCTAAAGAAAGGATAACTATGAAAATTATTACAAATGCTAAAATAACTAAAGGTTATGAACATTGGAAACAAATGTTTGAAGAAAATGAAAATCTGAGACAAGAATATGGTCTTAATGTATTAGCCTATGGACATCCAAAAGATAACAATGGTGAAATTTATACGGTTATAGAAGTAGAGTCGATGGATAAAATGCAAGAAATGTTAAAACTTCCTGAAATGATAAAACTTAGAACAGAAGCTGGAGTTGATCTAGATACACAAAAATTTATTTTACTTGAGGGTGGAAACTAAGATTTTGTAAGTAAAAAGTATAAGCTTAGAAATATTAAAAATATTGATACAGATAAGCCCAATTTAAAAGCTTTATCTATAATAGAATATTCCTTTTTACCAACATACCTCTTTTTAATGATGTAAATAGCTGCTGTAAAAATCGAAAAAAACCAAAATGTATTTATCACTAATTCTATGTTCATGTGCTCTTGTATGAATTTCTCTCTAAATATTTTTCACCGTTCTCAGACAAATACCAAAGATATCGCTTTTCATTATTTTGATCATCTTCGCACATAATTTTATTTGCTAGATTCATTCTTATAAGTTTTGCCCCTGTATCACTCACAATATTGAAATTTAATCCTGTTAAAAATGAAATTTCATCCAAGTCAAAAGCATTAATCACGTTTTTTGAAATTAAAGACTTATCATTTATCTGTTTACCTGGTGTTTTTATTGTGACATGTCTTTTGCATGTTTTTTTCTGGAGACACTTCATAAATATGTAATCTTGAGTTTCAATATCATCACTATTCATAAGTTTTGATTATTTAAACCAATCACTATAAACGCTAATTAAAACTAGTGAGAAAGTCCCGTACCCTAAAACGATTATAATGAAATATTTTATATATATTCTTTTGGAACTAACATTTTTTGTTAATTTACCAAATCTTTTTTGAGTATAGATAAAAGCTGCCCATAGTAAAATCGCAAAGCCGTATGATGATAATAATACTTTAATTACTTCTGACATTTAAAAAGACAATGATCCTGACAATAAGTTTTCATTTAAGGGGCCTAAATTTTTAGGGTAGGTTAGTATACCATCAGATATATATTTATCATCAAATTGTGACACACACCAAGATAGCGAAGCTGGTTTGGGTACCAGAGTTTTATTATCTCTAATAGAGTAAAGTAAATTATCTCTAACAGCTAAGTCACCCATATATACTAAATAAGCAACTTTTGTCCGCCTTGTAATAAAGTTACTTTCGCCTTGGTTGAGACTTTTAGGAGGATTGTAGATCACTGGCTTTTTTTTGACATACTCATCTTTAAGTCTCTTTATTAGCCAATTTCTCATTATTTTTCTGACCGCATGATAAGCTGCAAATTGGGGTTTAATTAAATATGTAGTTTGGTGCCCAATATTCAAAATTGTATTATTTTCAGAAAACTTGTAAGAGTAGCCGTCTTTATATCTTTGATGAAACTTTGAGAATTCTTTAGCCCAAGTTACTCCCTCAATTACCCTATCTTTAGTTTGAGAGGTGTACTTTTCTCTTGTTGAGGTGTCATGTAAAACTACATCCCGGAAAAAAGATAAGTAATCTAACTCATCTTTAAATTTTTCCTTATGAATTTGTTTTAATTCTTCCCAAGGTTTGATTTTTATATCTTGCACTTCTCTGAACTTATATTATTTTTAATTTATACACAAATTATTAAATAATTTATGTGTAATTTATGAAAAAAATAGAAAAAATATCAATAAAATCAAGAATTTTTCAATAAAGTCGAAAAATTAGGAAAAATTTTTAATTTAAGGTAAATTTAAAAAAAATCATGATTAATTTTTTTAAATCCTTGTTTTCCATTTTGAGGTTTTTTTTGTGATTATTAAAAATTTTATTACACTAAATTTTATTAATTATGTGTGTAAATTACAAATTTAAAAAAATACCACATTTACATGTAAATTTTTAATTTTTTCAGAGATAACCCCTAAATTTACTAGGTTTCCAATTTTTGGGAGCAATTTCTAAATCCTCAAATTCAAAAGCTGGAGCAACTGTGCAACCAATTAAACTAAATAATCCAGTCGACTCTAAAGAAAACCATATATTACTTTCGACGCTATAAATGTATCTATCTTTAGATCCTATTTCAATTATTTCACATTCTTCACCATTTTTCGATGTATATATTCTCAAAGGACTACCAGTATAAAAGTGTATTGTTTCGTTTTTTTTAATGCGATGCCAATGAGAATATTGCCCTTTTTCTAACAAATAGTATATGTGACTAACATCGTTATTTTTGTAAACTTCGACGTAATGGCCGCCCTCAGGATGAGGTATCATTTTATGGCTTTTTATTAGATATTTAATTGCGTCCATCTAAATTAAAAGTACATTTTTATTTTATGCATACAAAATATAAATTTATTTAATTAAAAATACTGAATTTATTGATTATTTCCTATTTTTAGGAATCAATTCCATTTTTCATCTAAAAATGTATGATTACAGTAAAATATGGCGATGGAAAATTTACAAACAATATCTTGTCCAAAGTGTGACTTATCCGTATCTTCTATTTGTTCAAAGTGTAACAAAGAAGTAGAGGTATCTCAATTAGCTGATGGCTGTGTAGTTCAAATCACTAAATGTGTTGAGTGCACAAATACACCAGTTATCAAAGATGTCTGCGTAGAAAACTAGTTCTCACTTAACCGACATTAATTACTAAATTATTCTTTTAAGATCCAAAGATTACTTTGAGACTAAAAAGTAATATTGGAGAATTATTTTAATGAAAATACTAAAAATATTGGATAAGACCGAGCTGATACTTGTAGATTTAGAAGTGAACCTAGGAAAAGAAGTTAGGAACGCCCCAACTTTATGTGTCAGATATAAAGGTAAAATTATACCCTTAAACACCGCACATGATGGTAGACCTATATTAATGAATGAAGAAAACGCCATTCCAATTCAAAATTAAAATTAGATGTTTACTGGTACGCTTTGGGTAGATTTAACAATCTCTCTTATACTACTAGCTACTTTTTTTATGTGGATAATGAGAGGGGATTAAATAAGATTAACTCCTTAATGGAGATATTAAACAATAAAGAGGAAGTAAGAGAAAAACTCAAAAACAACCCCTTACAAGCTGCCCATTTACTCAGACTCAATGGATATGGTTCTATTAAATACGAGTGTGCCTGTGGTGAAACACATGATGCTAATGGTAAAGATGTAAGTTGTAAAGGATCTGCTAAACCTTTTAAAGCTCTTCTTAAATGTTCAAACAATTTTGTAACGATGATAAAAATTGAGGGTTTCTTTCGAAAAAAAGCTATCTCAGAGTATGGATTTAAAGCAAGCATAATGGATTAAATTATGAGGTTTTTTTTTATATTGTTTTTTATTCCAACTTTATCTTTCGGCCAGAGTATAAAATTAGCTTGTCAAGAAACATCTCTTATTGATTACTCAAAAGTACAAATTATTGAATTTAAAAATGAGGATATAAATGAATTTGAATACTCATTTGACCAAAATCTCTTTGTTCTAAAGGAGAGATTTCAAGATTTACAATATGAGTACATGGGGGAAGATGACGTAAGCTATCATTTTAGAGTTGAAACAGACTTCTCATTTAATACTCTTATCCTTTATAAAAAAATCCTTAGATATGAGAGAAACATATTTTATCCTGATACTGTAAATTTGAAAAAAACTTATTACGGGGATTGCAATAAATCAGATAGTTTTTTTGCTGCTTTGAAATAGAATACAGAAAAATCCTCTTTTATTAATTTTTTAGGTAATACATTTTCACGAACTAGACTTAAATAACATTTTTTGTATAGTTTTCGTATATGTCCGATGTTTATAGTCTAATGAAATATTTAACACCCTATGAATTAGATCATATTAAGTTCTTGGCACATAATGACGAGATACCATACCAAATAATAAATTCGCAATATAATATTGATAAAAATGATGTAAAGAACTTGATGAGATTTATGTTAAATGACCAAGACTATTTGAAATGGAAAAAAATTTATAACAAAACGCATTAAGGAACTTCCTAATCTTTATTATTCACAATCTTTATTTAATTTTTTAGTCTCATTTCACTGAAATGCTGAGCTAATATCTTACCAGATAACCAAGCATCTTGCATACTTGGACCTTCACACCAATCCCCAAAAGCATATAGACGCTGATCTATGGACTCAATGAATCTTTTAGAATTTTGATCTCTTAGACTTTTCTTTGTATAAGAATATCTCCATCTATGTGACTTCTTAAAAACAGCATCAGCTTTTGATTGAAAAGACTTTTTCATTTGATTGACCACATAGTCCTCTAAAACATAATTTTCTATGTTGTAATACTCTTTTGTCCAATCAGCTCTCATATTTACAACCCAGCACTCTTCATTAAAAAATTCGTGTTTAAAATTTTGATTCATTAAGAAACTAATTTCAGGTGTTAAGTGATATCCAAATTGAAACGGAGCTCCCAATCTTTGATTAAATGCAATCATGACTGTCCAAATGGAGTCAAACTCTATTTCAGGAATATCGCTATAATCTATAAATTGATCTAACAATTTTTTTGATTGTTCAAAGGGCATGCTACAAAAAACATAATCATAAGGTCCAAATTTCTCATCTGCTGCGATTAAGAAATATTCACTATTATGGCTTTCAATGTTGGTTATTTGTTTTGAAAAATGCGTAGGGTAGTGGAGTGATTTATGTATCTTTATAGGGATTGATTCATTTCCATCTTTACCAACAATGACCTCTTTATCTTCAATTGGAGAATTTTGTGAGATATTTGAACAAAATTGACCTTTTAAAATTTTAATAGCGTCAATTTTTTTTAAAAATTCATTTAAGCCAATAACCCCATGATCTAATTTCAAATAATGAGCACCATGATCAAAAGCATATTGCTCATGTTTTCTTGTGCTTATTCTTCCGCCTGGTTTCCATGATTTCTCAAAGAATGTAATATCAAGCGCAGGCAAGTGGTAAGCTAAAGAAAGCGCACTAAGCCCAGTTCCAATGACTGCAATTTTTTTCAATTTTATTACTTTTTTGTGCTTCTAGGTTTAATTTCATCAACATCTTCAATAGGACGAAGTATTGGGACATACCTAAGTCGAAGAATGATGACCGCAATCGCAACTAAGACTATTGCTCCTGCTTCGTACAGAAGAAGCTCTGGGTTTGAGTCTTTACCTTGAAGTATAATAAGACGAGATAAAGCGGTAATAGCAATAAATAAGGGATATGTCATTCTTACACGATTGGAAACATAGTAGACTCGAACCATCCCAATAACTTCAACATAGATAAATAAGAGAAGTAGATCAGCTAACTCTACATACTGAACTTCTATCATTCTCATTATCTCAAACATAATGGCCGTAATAGTAGCTACTAATATTATTGCAATAACTGCTTTTTCAATAAACCCTACGAGATTTTCAACATCAGTCTTCATTACCATTCAACCATATCAATTTGTTTTGATTTTAGAAAGGTATTTGTCTTAGAAAAAGGCTTACTCCCAAAAAAACCGCGGTGAGCCGATAATGGGGAAGGGTGCGGTGCTGATAAAATAAGATGTTTATTCGAATCAATTATCTCTTTCTTTGATTGAGCAAACGAACCCCATAATATGAAAACAATATTTTCTAATTCATTACTAATCACTGAGATAACTTTGTCTGTAAAAATATCCCAACCAAACTTTTGATGTGAGAGGGGTTTTGATTTTTCTACTGTAAGAGTTGTGTTTAAAAGAAATACTCCCTGCTTAGCCCACTTATCTAAATTACCATTGTTGTAATTCACCTCTTTTTTTAAGTCATCTTGAAGTTCTTTATAAATATTCAACAGTGAGGGCGGTGGTTTTATATTTTCTGGTACAGAAAAACTGAGCCCATGAGCTTGGCCAGGTCCATGGTAAGGATCTTGACCTAATATCACTACCTTCACCTTGTCTAAAGGAGTTAAATTAAATGCATTAAAAATTTGTTTTCCTGGAGGATAAAAAATAATTTTATTTTTTTTTAATTCTAAAAGTTTGCTTTTGAGTTTAATCATATAATCTTGATTAAATTCCTCTTTTAAATGTTCAAGCCAAGTATCAGGAAGTTGAATGGTAGATTTTTCCATTCAGATTTTAGTTAATTTAAAGTTGCGTCTTTACTTCTGCCGTATTTTTCAAGCTTGTAAATAATCTTTTCCTTAAGTTCATGATTTTCTTCTAAAGCCATTACTAAGGCTTGTGTATAGAAAAAACATGCTGCTTCAATATCAGCCTTATCTTCGAAGTAATTTGCTGCTTCATAGTAGAGAGAACATACTTTGTCCATTTGCTTTTTTTGAAAAGCATCAGCAATATCGCTATCTAATTGAAAAGTGTCTTTCATAAGTATTCTGAAACTAGCACATTTCATTAAAACACCAAGATTAAAATAATTTTCTAGAAATTATCCTTTGCAGAGCGCATTTTAGCAAATACCTTTGTTGCATCTTGCGTGTCAAAAAATTTCATAAATTGATCTGTGTCACATCTCAAAAATGGATTACAGAGCAATTGGTCTGAGAGAGTTGTTGGAATTGTTGGTCGATGCTCTTTTTCTTGGTGTGAGGCCCATTTATAATATTCATTAAGCTTTTCATTATCAGGGTCTATGTTTAGGGCAAATTTTAAATTAGCCATCGTATATTCATGCCCACAATATACTTTTGTATCTTCAGGTAATTGTTTTAACTTAGACAAACTGTTCCAAAAAACTTCAGGATTTCCCTCAAACATTCTTCCACATCCAATGCTAAATAGAGTATCCCCAGAAAATAAAATATTATGTTTTAGCATAAAATAATTTATGTGTTGAAGTGTATGCCCAGGAGTATGTATGACTTTATATTCATTTCCATGTATTTCAAAAATTTCCTGATCTTCAACTTCTTTATCTGGTTTTGGTATTTTGGAGTCATATTTGTACCCTATGACTAAAGATTTAAATCTTGATTTAATTTCATCAACAGCACTAATGTGATCATCGTGATGATGTGTAATGATTATGTGAGAAGCACTGCAATCATTTAGCTCAAGTATCGTCAAACACATATCTAGATCTGAGGGATCAACTAGCACTCCTTTTGTTTCATGAGGATTTTTAATTAAATATCCATAGTTATCATCTAATTGGGGAAACAAATACACATTAGGTTTTTGCATAAGAAATAGAATGTTATGTAAATCTCGTTAAAATACAACTATGGATATCAACGCATCCGATATTTATAGTTTTTATAATTCAAGACTAGGCACTATTGTTAAACGCAACATACGTCATCAATTAAACACCCATTTAAATTCTGTAAATGATAGTGTTATTTGTGGATATGGTTATACAAACCCTTTTCTTTCTTTTCTCAGTAAGCAAAATAAAAATTTACAAATATCCTCTATGCAGCCAGAATTTTTAGATGGTAATGTCAAAGAGAAATACGATTTCGAACACCAAATAATAAATGAATATTTCTTACCTTTGGATCCAAGTTCAGTAGATGTGGTAATATCCACTCATTTACTTGAGTTCGTTGATAAGCCCCAGAGTAGTATCGAAGAAATATGGAGAATACTTAAGCCAAACGGGTTATTTTTATCGATTATTCCCAGAAGGTCAGGTATATGGACTCGGTATGATAACAATCCTTTTGGTTTTGGTAGATCTTACTCAAACAAGCAATTTAAATCACTAATACAGGACTTTTTGGTTCTTGATTATAGAAAAACATTTTTACACTTTCCTCCATGGAGTCATTATTTAAATTACAAATCACATCGAACAATTGAAAAAATAGGTAAATTATTTTTTCCTTATATGGGAGGACTAATGATTTGCGTATGTAAAAAGATTGTTTACGCAAAGAGTTCAAAAAAACAAAAAAAAATACCTATTAAAAATTTTGTGCCGACTTAATATTAATTTATATTGAGATTTTAAATTATAGGATAAATTTTTGTTAGATATTAGTTATTACTTAATAGTTTCTTTTTCTATTCTTTTATTTGCAATTTCAAAATCAGGTTTTTCCGGGGGTGGATTGGCTTTAATTTCAGTAACCCTATTATCCATAACTTATGGTCCTTTAACTGCAATAGCTATATTAATGCCAATGTTAATTGTATGTGATGTAATTGCTTTGTTTTTAAATAAAAAACATTTTGAATATAAAATTTTATGGTCAATTGCACCATATTCTCTATTAGGTGTTATTATTGGAACAATCTTGTTTAAATTTATTAATTTATCGATGATAAGTATTTTTATTGGATCAATTTCTTTACTATATGTTTTGCTTAATTACTTAATCGCAGACAACAGAAATTTAAAAAAAATACCCTTTTATGGGAGTAAATCTTTTTGGGGAGCACTAGCGGGGTTTACTAGTTTTGTACTTCACTCTGGAGGATTGCCATTAAATATATATTTTATGTCAATTTATAATAAAAAAGTGCAGTTTGTTGCAGGGGTAGTTTTTTCTATTGCTTTAATAAATTTATTTAAATTAATCCCATATTTTTATTTGGAAATATTAAACTTTGAGAAGTTATATAGTTATTTAATTTTTTCACCAATTGCAGTAATAGGAGTTATTTTGGGGCACTGGATGAATAGTAAACTTTCAGATAATTCTTTTTTTACCATCATTAATATTTTTGTAGTAATAGGCTCGCTTCGATTAGTTTATTTGGGTTTAGTCGGTTTATAATATCTTTTCTAAAATATTGATTAATTCAAATTCATTTTTAAATTCATTCATTTGTTTCTTATCTATTAATAATTTGTATTTACCTTCTTTTTCCTCAAGACATATAGGCAGGTCATCTTTGTAATTTAAAAGATTAAATTCTTCCAATTCTTCAGAATGTAGAAACTTAAAATTGTGTGATGAGCCCTCTATAAATTTCTTCCACGTCTCGCGCATTTTCAGGTCGTGAGTAATTTTACATAAATTGCAATCATAGGTGCTCGGGGAGGCATATTTATGGACTGTATCAATAATATAGTTCCATTTACCACCTTTGGCGTTATAGACAAAAATTATATTTTTACTGTTCATTAGTAATATGGAATAGAACTTCTTTACAAAATAAATTTGAAGGAATTTTACCGTTTTCAAATTTCTTTTGAGAAAGGACATCAAAAGTTGAAATTATTTTTAGATCTAAATCTGTTGCTAATTTTTTAAAATCTTTGATGCTACATGGGTGAATATAATCAGTATTATACCAGTGATCACTATTTGCTTTTTTTAAAAGAGAGTCAAAACTTCCTGTTAAAAGAAAATTTGAAATTTTACTCAGACGTGCTGAATTATTAAAGCTGACAATGATATTTTTACTTACTTTTTTAAGTGTGTTTAGTAATTGGTCTGGTTCTTGAACTGCCTGAATTGTCTGAGTCAAAAGACAATAATCGAATTGATTAAATGGAAAATCTTCAACTATTAAATTTATATCGCCGTGTATTACATCTAGTCCTTTTTCCAAACATTTAATTACTTTTTCTTGATTTAATTCCACACCTTGAGCACTTATTCCTTTATTTTCTAGGTAAGTGATTAGCTCTCCATCAGAACAACCAATATCCAACACCTTTGAGTTTTCTGGAATTAAATTTAAAATGATCTCATAGTCTTTTCTCATTTTATTCCCTTTAAAAATCCCTTAGCAACTTTAAAAAATTGTGGCTCATCTAATAAAAAACTATCGTGACCTCTATCTGATACGACTTCAGCAAAACTAACATTGGACCCAATAGAATTTAATAAAGATACTATCTCTCTTGACTCTTTTGTTGGAAATAGCCAATCACTGGTAAATGATAAAACTAGAAATCGGATCGAATTATCAATTATAGTTTTTTTATTTGCAATAATTTCATCTTTCACATCAAAATAATCCATTGCTCGAGTCATATATAGATAGCTATTAGCATCAAATCGATCAACAAAAGACCTACCTTGATAACGAAGATAACTTTCGACCTGAAAGTCTATTCCAAAGCCAAAAGATAAATCATTTTTTTCTTGTAAATTTCGACCAAATTTATTTTGAAAAGCTTTCTCTGATAAGTAAGTAATATGAGCTATCATTCTTGCAACAGAGAGACCATTCTCAGGTTTTTCATTACTCTCCAAATATCTTCCATTTTGCCAATTAGGATCTAACATAATGGATTGCCTTCCTGCCTCGTCAAATGCAATATTTTGTGCAGAGTGTTTCAATGAACCTGCTATGCTCATAATAGATCTCACACTCTCCGGATAAGTAGCGGCCCATTGTAGAACTTGCATTGCACCCATTGAACCACCAGCGACAGATAGCAATTTGGATATTCCAAGCTCATCAACAAGTATTTTTTGTACTCTCACCATATCTCTAATCGTTATAGTGGGAAAATCTAAACCATATATTTTAGAGGTATCAGGATTAGTATCATTAGGACCTGTCGTTCCAACACAGCCCCCAAGAACATTCGAGCAGATAACAAAGTATTTATTCGTATCAATAGGCTTATCGGGTCCAATCATCAATTCCCACCAACCATTTTTTTTAGTTATAGGGTTTTCCTCTGCAGGGAATTGATCACCAGTTAATGCATGACAAACCAAAATTGCATTATTTTTTTGAGCATTAAGACTCCCATATGTTTGATAAGCGATTTGAAAATTCTTAATTTTTTTGCCAGAGTCCAATGGTAGCTCTTCATGGCATTTCAGTAAGAAACCTGGATATTCAGTATTTGCGATTATTTCTCTCATTTTTTAAACCTGTTCGAAAGATAACTGCGGGAGATACGCTTTAGCTGTTTTACACCCGCAAGCTGCTATCAAATCGGTGAAACTGGAATTTAAGGCTTTTTGGATTAATTTTCAATATAAAATGATGATATTTTCTTTATATAGTTTATTTATTATCAAAAAAATTATGAAAAATAGCCAACCAAAAAATACCTACAAGGGTGGAGCAGAAGTATTTAAAGGGTATGTAAGGCTTTCATCAAATGAGAACAACTATGGTCCAGCTAAATCTGTAAAATCATTAATAAAAAAAAATATTAAATTTTCAAATATCTATCCTGAGCTTGATGGAGAGAGTCTAATTAATCAAATTGCTAAAACTTATAAAATAAATAATAAACAAATTATATTAGGTGCAGGCTCAGATGAGGTTCTCCAAATGATATATGCTACTTTTTCAAAACCCAATGATGAAGTCGTTTTTACTAAATATGCTTTTGCTATGTATTCAATCTATGCAAAACACTTTAGATGCAAAGTAAAAAAATATGATGATAAAGAGTTTCAATTTAAATTAGAAAATTTGAGTAAAATTATTAGCTCCAAAACAAAAATTGTTTTTTTAGCTAACCCCAATAATCCTACTGGGTCTATTTTTTACAAAAATGAATTAATTAAATTTTTAAATAAAGTAAGTAAAAAAACAATTATTGTTTTAGACTCAGCATACTGTGAATACATTAGAGATAAAAAATACGATGATGGAATGCAATTAGTTAAAAAATATTCTAATTTGATTATAACAAGGTCTTTTTCAAAAATATTTGCTCTAGGTGGCTTAAGAGTAGGTTGGGGATATGCTAATTCAAAGCTTATTTCTCAACTCTATCAATATAAAAAGCCTTTTAATGTATCAAGATTGTCATGCATAGCAGCTCAAGAGTCTTTGAAAAATAAAAAATGGATTAATGACTCTGTAAAAAATAATTTTGTAAATAAATCTCTTACTTGCAGAGGCTTAAATAATAAATTATTTGAAACTATTGATACTCAGGCTAATTTTATCCTTTTAAAGTTTAAAAGCTCATCAATAACTCAAAAATTTGTTGATTTTTTACACTCCAATAAAATTACAGTCAGATCATTGTCATCATATGGATTACATAATTTTGTAAGAATGACTATTGGAACAAAAACTGACATGAAAAAGGCTGTAAAAACAGCGAATAAATTTAATGTTTAAAAATATTCTCATAATTGGTTTTGGAATGATTGGATCATCAATAGCAAGATCAGTGATTAAAAAATACAAAAATGTTAATATTTTTGCCTTTGATAAATCCAATAACCTTAAAATTAGAATTAAAAAATCAAAATTAAACAATGTAATAGTTTTGAAATCACTTCAAGAAATCAACAATTTAAATATTGATCTCATAATTATTTGTGTACCTATGCTCCAGTATCAATCTATATTCAAAAAACTTAGCAACATTAATTTAGATAAAACAATTGTTACAGATGTGGGCTCAACAAAAGTAAATATAGAAAAATTATATAATCAAAAAAAATATAAATTTAATTTTATTCCCTCACACCCAATAGCGGGTATTGAAAAAGCTGGACTGGAACACGGATTTGATGGACTATTTACAAATAGATATAATATTATTTGTCCTTTAAAAAAATCTTCCAAGACAAACATCAATAAGATAGTTAGGTTTTGGAAGTCACTAAATATGAAAATAGAAATTATGTCTGCAAAAGAACATGATAAAGTGCTTAGCTTGACTTCACATTTGCCTCATTTAATTTCCTATTCATTAGTTTTGACAGCAATGAAAAAAGAATCTTCACTAAATTCAAAGCTTGTAAAATTTTCTGCTGGCGGATTTAGAGACTTTACTAGAGTAGCAGGAAGTGATCCAGAAATGTGGAGAGATATATTTTTAGCAAATAATTCCCAAATTCTTAAATTAACTAATAATTTCATAAGTGAATTAAAAAAATTTTCTAAAACCCTCAATCAGGGAAACTCTAAGAATTTATTAACAAAATTAAAGAAGACCAAAAATGTAAGAGATAGAATTGTGAAGGCAAGACAGGCAGGAAAATTTATTCCTAATGATTAAGGCTATTTATTTCCATTTTGAGTTTATTTAAAAATTCTTGCTTGCTTAACCCTGGAGGTATTGGTTGTTTAAACTCAACTGTTATGGAACCTTTATGAATTTGATTATTTTTAGGCCAAAATTTTCCAGAATTTAAAGAAATAGGTACAACTGGCTTGTTCAAAGACTTGTACATAGAATAAATTCCAGGTTTTAAATCAGGTTGATCCTTAAAGGTTGTTCTGGTTCCCTCGGGAAAAATTATTACAGGTCTATGATCTAAATATTCAGCTGTTTGCTGATTTACATAACGAAGACTGTGGATTCCTTGTTTTCTATCAATAGCAATCATTCCCAATTTTTTAAGGTAGGTCCCAAATAATGGAATATTCAATAATTCTTTTTTTAAAATATATGCAGGATTATAAAAGAGTTCATTAAAGTATATTGTTTCAAACATTGACTGATGTTTACTTGCATATAGATAACCCTTTTTGTGAGCAAAATCAGAATTAATTACTTCTATATTTATTCCAAACAGTTTTAAAATTAATGTCATGTTCCTTGTGAAGAAAAGCACAAAAAATCTAAATTTTGCATATTTGAACGGAAGGCCTAACAAAGAAATAATTAATACAATAGCTGTTGTAAGATAAAATGTTATTAAAAAACTAAATTTCATATTTTTTTATAAAAACTAATTTTGAGACAATTAACTTAATATATTCCTCTACCAATTTTTCAAAAGGAATGACTATATCACTATTACCTACAGAATAAGGAGTTACTTTTAAACCTGATAGTTGATTAAATAAAAATTCTGCACGTTGCATATGTAAATCTGAAGTAATTAATAAAATCGATTTTATTTTTTTTTCTAAGGCCCAATATCTTGTTTCTAATGCATTTTCATATGTATTTTTTGATAAATATCCAACCTCAATACAACATTCAACAATGTTTTCATCAAAGTTAAGAATATTCACTAATACAACTTCTGAATTAAAGGTATTATCAACACCAGAAATAAACAATTTATTTTGATTAGATTTTTCAATTTGTTTATAACCCTCAATTATTCTCTCTCCTTTCCCCCCTGTTAATACAACAATTGCATCAACATTAAAGTTACTCACAGGATCATGAGATAAATTATTTTTAAATTTAATTAAACCAAGAGTTAAAAATAATAAAATTAAGGCGATTATAATATTTACACGCTTTAAAAATATTATCATTACATGATCTCATTTTTACATAGATCTTCTAAGGTATCACGAGATCGGATTACACGATACTCATCTTTGTTGAATAATACCTCTAGAGGTCGAGGTCGACTATTATAAGTTGAGGACATAGAGGATCCGTAAGCACCAACATTCATAAATACTATATTATCTCCAACTTTTATCTTGGGGAGTTCAATATCTTTTACAAAATAATCAGTAGACTCACAAATTCCACCTGCGATATCATAAATTTCAACATCCTTTGAGTTGTTTGAAACTTTTATTGGAGGCTTTATGTCATACAAAGCTGGACGAATGTATTCAGAAAATGAACAGTCAATAATGACAATTTTCTTATTGCCACTATTTTTTATATATAAAACTTTACTGATAAGTTCACAGCTATCAGCTACTATAAATCTTCCAGGTTCAAAAATAATATTATAATTTTTACCACTAAGTATTTTGTTACAATTATTTTTCCAACTATCAAAATTGATTTCTTCAACTGAGTGATCAAGGACAGCAAATCCTCCACCAAAATCTAAAGTATCAATATTTATATTATTTTTAAGATTTTGCTCATCTGCAATTTTGATTAGATTTTCATATGAACCAAGTAATTTCTGATAATCAGTTATTTGACTTCCTATATGAACAGAAAGTGTTTTTAAGTTCACCCCGTCTAAATTAGAGATTGTATCAAAGTCAATTTGATCAATTGAAATACCAAATTTACCTCCTGATAAACCAGTAGTAATTTTATCCATGGTCGACCCATCAATGTCAGGGTTTATTCTGATACCAATATTTGTTTTTAGCCCCTTACTTAAGGAGTAATCATTAATAAATTCAACTTCCTCAATATTTTCAACATTTATAGAGTGAATTTTCTGCGTGATTGCGTACTTTAAATCGAAATCAGTTTTTCCTGGCCCATCAAATATAATATCCTCAGGTTCAAACCCGGCTTTCAATGATTTAAATAGTTCACCAGCAGAGACAACTTCAGCACCAAAACCACAACGATGAATAAGGTTCAAAATTGCAAGGTTAGGATTAGCTTTTACAGCAAAATTAAATTTTCTAGGAAATTCTAATTCTAAATTATTTAGAAAATTAATTTTATCTTTAATTTTGTCTTCATCATAAAGATAAAAAGGACTAGAAAACTCTTTTAATATTTTATCCAGCATTATTCGCTCTCAGGGTAATCATAGTCATCATTAGGAGGAAATGGATATTGAGATTTATCTACAACACCCTCTGGTAATTTATTAGGTTTTTGGTTTCCACAGCCAATGATAAATATGGGTAATAATATTATTAATAAAAACTTGATCATCTTATTCTGAGAAATTTAATATATTTTTTAATCACTCTAGAAACATCTTTTGGATTAGAGCTCATAGGTGTTTTTTTTCTTGATAGACTGTTATTTATATCAACGTATTTATATATATTTTTATCAATTGATTTTTGAAATTTTTGATATTCATCAATTTTTATTTGTGAGAGATTTTTATTTTTTTTCTGAGCATAATTTACTATATCAGCAATAATTTTATAAGAGTCTCTGAAAGGTATTTTCTTTTCTATAACTAGATAGTCTGCTAAATCTGTAGCTGTAGCAAAATAATTATTGCATAAATCTCTTCCAATAGATTTTTCAAAATTAGATTTTTTAATAACTTTTTCCATAATTTTAATACAGCTTATTAACTCATCATAGCAATCAAATATTATCCTTTTATCCTCCTGAAAATCTTTAAAATAAGTTAAGGGAAGGTTTGAAACGATATTTGAGAGTTCTATTGACTTAATTCTAATGCTATTCGTTTTTGATCTTACAAGTTCTAATGAGTCGGGATTTCTTTTTTGAGGCATTATGGAACTACCTGTAGAATATTCACTACTTATATTAAATAACTTCATGAAATTACTTGACCATAAAATTAACTCAGATGATAATTTACTTAAATGTGTCGCAGTTAAAGAACTAGCATTTAGAAAATACATGCAAAAATCACGATCACTTACACCATCCATAGAATTATTTTTGGATTTTGAAAAATGTAAACTTTTATTTAGTAAACTTATATCTAAATTATAATTACTACCTGCTAAAGCAGCACTGCCTAATACATTTTCATCACTGTTATTTATACAAAAATCAAAATAATTTAAGTCTCTTTTAAACATCTCTAAATATGCGATTAAGTGATGAGCCAAAGATACAGGTTGTGCCACTTGCAAATGTGTAAATCCAGGAATAATAGTTTTTTCATTTCCACGAGCTTGATATAAGATAGACTTCATTAAATTCTTTATTTCTTCTTGTAAATTTTTGGAGGCTTTAATTGTCCATAATCTAGTATCAGTTGCCACTTGATCATTACGAGACCTTCCAGTGTGTATCTTATTAGCTACATTACCTATTTTTTTATTGAGGAAAGACTCTACATTCATGTGAATATCCTCATTTTTTTTCGAAAATTTTAGTCTACCTTTTTTATTATCATTCAATATTGAATTTAATCCTTTTTGAATAGTTAGAGCTTCTTTTTTTGAAATAACTTTTAGTTTTACTAAAGCTTTTACATGTGCACTTGTAACAGCAATATCCTCTTCAATTAATCTTTTATCAATATCAATTGAGCTATTAAAATCATCCATTAAACTGGAAGTGCTTTTATTAATTGTGGTTGATAGTATTTTACTTTTCTTATTCATGATTTTAGTAATTTAAATTATCTTGATAAATATATTATCGCAGCGAATACTAAAACAGCAATACCTTGAAACAATACTCTCATTCGCATAAGTTTATTACTGTGTTTTTTATTAAAACTTCCATTTTTGGCCATAGCTATTACACCAATTACAACCATGAGAAGAGCTAAAATCATGGATACGACTAAAACAAAAGGCAATATTGTAGATGAAAACATGGTAAATAGTTATCAAATTATCTATAAATGTCTAATTATTAAATTTAAGAAGAATTGATGAAGAAAATTGTATTATTTTTGCATGGTTATGGGTCTAATGGAAATGACCTAATTTCCTTAAAAGATTATATATCTTTGGAAAAAGAAGAAACTGAGTTTATATCTCCTAATGCCCCGGAGCCCTGTGAATTCAATTATTTTGGGTATCAGTGGTTTCCATTAAAAGAAAGATCAATTGAAGAATTACAAGAAGGCCTAAAATCAGCCTTCTTTCATCTTGAAAACATAATTGAAAAAATTATTCATGAACACGCAGTTGATGAAACTCAGATTTCTATCATTGGTTTTTCTCAAGGCTCTATGTTGGCGACGTATTATGCTCTTCAAAAAAATTTAAATTTTCACAGTATCATTTCATTATCAGGATCATTGCCAAAAGAAATTTTAAATGATTTGAAAATATCTGAAATCAAATCTAGTTTTTTAATTTTTCATGGAAAAATGGACGATGTCGTGCCATTTAATAGGGCAGTTGAGACAAATTCGTTTTTGGAATCAAAAAAATTTTCTAGTAAATTAGTCTTAGATGATAACTGTGCACATTCAATTAGCCCAATTGCTTTAGATGAGATTAACAAACTGTATGAACACTGGAATTAATAAACTATTAAACATACTCTTTATGGATATGTTAATATAAAATCATGATTAACTCGAATCATTGCCCATCTTTAGTATTAAATGCTGACTACCGGCCACTTAGCTATTTCCCCTTATCCATATGGAGTTGGAAGGATACGGTAAAAGCAGTTTTTCTTGATAGAGTTAATATAGTTGAAGAATATGATCAAAAGGTTTCATCCCCATCATTTGAAATAAAACTCCCTAGCATTATCGCACTTAAAGATTATATACCACATAGTCATAAACCTGCATTTACAAGATTTAATGTTTTTTTGAGAGATGATTTCACATGTCAATATTGTAATGATAAATTTTCAACAAAAGAATTAACTTTCGATCATTTGATACCTCGTTCAAAAGGTGGATTGACAAATTGGGAGAACGTTGTGACTGCATGTTCAAAATGTAATTGGACCAAAGGAAGTAGAGATTTAAGTCAAGTTGGTTTTAAATTGCAAAGAAAACCTAAAGAACCCTCTCAATATTCTTTAAGATTAAAAAGTAAAAATTTCCCTTCTGATTATCTTCATTCGAGTTGGAGAGATTATTTATATTGGGATAGTGTCTTAGAGAAGGATTAATATTTTTTAGTTATTTTTATTGCAGTATAGCATAGCTGTTTTATTGTTTTAGATAAAAGTACATATCCAGTTGTCATTTCTGCGTGGTGTTCGACACCTGTATCATGATGCTCTAGCTCATCTTCTCTAAACTTTTTTACAGTCTTCAATAAATCTGGTTTTAATTTTCTTTTTGATAGTTCCTTGGCTTGTTCCTCGTAGTGTTGACCAATAACCTCCTCAACAGCAACTGTGCATGCCATTGCAGCTTTTTTCCCCATTAATGCAGTACCTAATCCAAGGGCATAACCTGCTAAATTCCAAAATGGAAATAAAGCGGTTGGTTTTACATTCTCTTTTACTATGTACTCATCAAAAGTTGATTTATGGATTTCCTCTTGGTCAGCCATCTCCTTAATTTCTTTACCAAATTCTGTGTTTTCTTTAAAAATAGCTAGTTGTCCACGATATATTTGTGTTGCTCCATGCTCACCTGCGTGATCAACTCTTATAATTTCTTCAATTAATTTTTTATCTTCACCGCTTAGTGATTTATTTTTCTTTTTTGTAGGCATTGAAAATAATTAATAACAGAAAAGTCATTGAAAACAAGAAGTTATAAACTGATAATGGAATACCAAAGTAAGGTAAGTTTGCATCAGAGCATGTGGTAATTAATGTATTAGTCATTAATTCTTCTTTTAATTTTGTAATATCATTTGGAAGAGCGGCAGCTTCACATCCAGTGTACTCAATAATTCCAAATGTTGTCAGAGAATGATAACCGGAAATTCCTAATTCAATAAGAAGCAAGATAGTTAGTAATATATAAGTTAAATTGAAATATCTCTTAATCAAAAAATACAATAAACCCAATACCAAAATTGAATAATATGGAACTCGTTGATATATACACAACTTACATGGGCTATGACCATATGCATATTGTAATATCAAAGCAAAAGACATGGCTACCAGCGAAAACAAAAAAACAAGAAGTAAAATATTAGTTTGTTTAATCATGGTAAAAAAATAAATAAATAAAAAAGACTATTCCAAGAGGTATGATTATAAATATTAATAGTTTATTTTTTTGTAAAATTTCCATACCTAATTTACCAAATTGTTTAATGATAAAAGCAATAATAAAAAATCTCAACCCCCTGGATAACAATGAAAGTAGTATAAAATAGATAAAATTAAATTGAGCATATCCACTTGTTAAAGCTATAACCTTGTAAGGTATAGGTGTAAAACCACCCAAAAAAACTGCAAAAATACCCCAATCATTATAGAAATTCATAAATTCACTCTGCTTGCTAATCTCAAAATAAGTCTGGACAATATCAAAAATAAAATACCCTATGATATATCCAAAAGCGCCACCAATGACTGAAAATACCGTACAATTCAGTGCAGTTGCTAAAAACTTTTTTGGGTTAAAATAAACAATTGGTATTAAAATTAAATCTGGAGGAATTGGAAAAAAAACACTTTCTATAAAAGCGACTAAAGATAAAAAATATTGTGAATATTTTGATTTAGATTTTTTTTCAACATATATAGGTAAATTCTTCCAAATCATATCGATTGATTAATATTTAGTATTTAACCTATAAGGTAATACCAGAGATAAGCAATTATAATAGCTGGAATCGCACTGTAGAGTGTAGCAACTATTGCAGCTTTTGCAGATATAGCTATCGCAGGGAAAAGTGCATCACCGTCGTTAGATATAGAGTTTCCTATTTGTGCGGACATAGGTATTTGACCACTCACATACATAGATGTGATCATAATTTGAGGACCACAGCCAGGAATAAAACCAATTAGTATAGCCATAAGAGGAATAAAGGGACCAAATAGTATTAATGATTCAAATATTAAACCATTAGTTGATAGATCTATTAATTCGTAGACAACAAATGAAATAACAACCCAAACAGTAACAAAGCAAGTTGTATCTACAACTTTTCTATAGGAGTTTTCGTGTATTGAAGCCATTTGAATATCTGTTAATGGATTCAAAACCCACAATAAAACACAGTATATAGCTAAAATAAATGCCATTACTTCAACAACATTAATTCCAATAAAATTAAAGTTTAGTTCAATGTTAAAAGCATTTAACATTCCCAAAATAAATCCAGGTGCTAAAAATAAAAACCAAATATAATAAAACTTATTTGATATTTTGTTTTTAGGTAAATGGGTTGTATTTACATTCTTATTAATTTTATTTTGTAAAAAATTTTTTGTAAAAGGTTGAGCAACATATCCAGATATTATACCAACAATAAAAGTTACTGGTAGTATGATTAAAGCAGCCTGGGGTTTTGTTGCAATGAGTAGAAAAGCTGCATCACCCATAGTACTAATAAGTGCTGCAAGCACACCTCCAAAAGAAACTACTTTTCTAGTGAATAAGCTCATTACCATTATTGCACCACCACAACCGGGTATAACTCCTAACATAGAGCAAATGGGAATTTCAAATTTCTTATTTTGTAAAATTAATTTTTGTAAATTAAAATTTCTTTTTTCAAGAATAACGAATAGAAGAAGTGTCACTCCAACAAAGCTAGATACAGCTATGTAGGCGTCACTCGATGATGAAATTAAAATACTTCTAGTCTGTTCAGAAAATAAAAGAAGGAGAATACATATAAAGAGGAAAATTTTTGAAAATCTTAAATATTGAAATTTTCTACTTAATTCTAATACTAATTCTGTCATATTTTTTTAGACTAGGCTAAACAATATAGATATAACTAAATATTAGTCAAACAATTCTTTACTTTTAATTGTTAACAAAATAGATTGAACCGGCTATGAAAAACACTAGATCTAGTGAGCCATATCAATTTTCAAATATCAGAAGTCAAAATAAGAACGAAATACTAGAGGATTATGTTGAGGCTATTCAAGAAATTTTAAAAAATAAAGGTGATGTTAAAAATGCTGATTTAGCTCAACATTTTGGTGTGTCACAAGCTACTGTTAATAAAAATTTGAAGCGTTTAATAAGTTTTAATTTAGCAAAATCTGAACCATACCGCTCGATTTTTTTGACAGAAAAGGGAGAAAAATTAGCTACACAGTCAAAACAAAAGCATGAAATTGTTTATAATTTCTTAATTAAGTTAGGTGTATCCAGAAAGACTGCAGAAAATGACAGTGAAGGTATTGAGCATCACGTTAGTGATGAAACATTAAAGTTAATGAAAAAATTTAAATAATTATTTTTTCGTCTTTGACAACATTCTTTTTTCTAGCACATTATCGAACAAATAAATTACGATAGAAAGAAAACAAATAATTGTTAAAGCATGCAAACTTCCGTACTCAAACATTTCATTTGATGAATATTCGTAAAGGCTAGTAGCAAGTGTATCAAAATTAAAAGGTCTAAGTAGTAAAGTTATAGGTAACTCTTTTACAGTATCGACAAATACTAAAAAAAATCCTGCTAATATACTCAACTTTACTTGAGGCAAAATTATTCGAAAATATGTTGTTGACGATTTTCTTCCAATTAATCTTGAGGCATCATCAATTGATTTTCCAATTTTTTCCATTCCTGAGTCTAAAGAATTATTTGATAGAGCAATTAATCTAATTATTAAAGCTAAGGACAAGCCCAATAAAGTGGTAGATAAAGATAATGTTGTTAATCGATCAAAATAAAATAAAAAGAAAAGCACTCCTAAAGCTATTACTACGCCTGGTATTGCATACCCAATGTTTATTATTTTTTTATAATATATAATATGATTTTTACTGGTGAATCTTGAGTAAAAACTAATAAATACTGAGATTATAACACATCCAATTCCAGCAATAACTCCAAGTACGATCGAATTATATAGTGAGGTAAAATAGTTATTAAAATCAATAAAATTTAAATTATTAAAAAATGTATAAATTACAAAAATAAGAGGCAGAATAAAGCCAAATAAAATAGGTAAGACTCCTAAGATTAGCGCAATTATTCCAAAGAACTTTCCTAATTTATATTTTGACCACTGAATATTTTCATAAGTATTATTATTGAATTTTCTTTTACCTCTTAATTTTTGCTCAAAAAAATATAATAAACCCATTACTAAAATAATAATTAAGGCTAATAAGAAGGCTAAAGGTAGATCATTTAATATCGCTATATAATGAAAGACACCTACTGAAAGTGTTTGTAAACCAAAAAAATCTGCAACACCAAAATCATTTACTGTTTCCATTAAAACTAATGCTAGTCCCGCAACTATTCCAGGTAGGGCCATGGGTAAACCAATTTTAAAAAAACATTGATAAGGATTTTTACCAAGAGTTTTTGCAGCCTCTATATATCTTGTTGAAAAATTTATGATTGCAATCCTAGTTAGGATATAAACATATGGAAAAAAAGATAAAGAAATTATTAGCGAAGCCACAATACTATTTCTTATTGAGAACCCATCATAAAACAAAAATTTGAGAGTTATAAAACCACCTGGCTCCAAAATTTCAGCATAAGAGTATGCTGAAATATAGGCAGGAACTGCTAAGGGTAGTATTGCAAATATTTGTAGAAATTTTCGCCCCCAAAATTCGGTCATTGTATTTATCCATGCCAATGGCACACTGATGATTGTTGTAAAAATACTTACCATTACTATGAGTTTAGTAGATCCAATTAAATATCTATTAAAGTAAAGTTCATTGGTTAAAAAAATTGCACTCAAACCATTTGTTATAACTAAGGCTATAGGGGTTAGTAGTAAGAAGCTAATTAATAAAAAGAAAAATAATTTAAATAAATTTACTTTCATAAAATTATATAAAAAACACACCCTAGCAACAATAGAGCCATGACTCTATTAAAATAGATAATTTTTCTTTTATCGTTAAGATATTTTCTAAATGAGTGTCCAATAGCAGCCCAAACTACAGCACTAGTTGATGTTGAAATTATAAAACAAATAAATATTAAAATAAATTCCTCTAAATATGAGAATTTATTTTGTATAAAAATTGCAGAACTAGACATCGAAACACTTACAGCTTTAGGATTTATTAATTGAAAAAAATAAATATCTCTAAATGTAAATCTTCTTTTATTATTATTGTCTGAAAACTCAGTTGAAATAAAAATTTTATAAGCGAGATAAGTTAAGAAGATCGTGGCTACTATTTTTATAAAATTCTTAAAATTTGGATAGTTTTCATAAATCTCTCCTATTCCTAAAAGGCAAAGAGTTAAAACCGATAAAAATCCAAAAAAGACACCTAACATAAGTGGAATTGTTGCTTTAAAACCATAATTAACAGCGTTTGTTGAAAGAATTATATTATTAGGTCCCGGTGTAATGGCAGCAGTCATTGCAAAAGTGAGTATGGGCGCCATAAAGTAAATGTATTCCAAAGTATCGAGATATTATTCTTAAATTTAAATAAATATACAATTAGTTATCAATTTGCCTAATTTGTCTTAATAATATAAGTAAATAAGATTATTTTAAGGCGTTGTGGCGGAATGGTAGACGCGCCGGATTCAAAATCCGGTGAGGGCAACCTCGTGAGAGTTCGAGTCTCTCCAGCGCTACCAACAACAATTAAAACTATGAAAAATATTAAAAATTTAACAGCCGTTTTCTCATTGTTTTCCACAGGTATTACGATTGTAACAAATGGTACAAATAGAAAACAATTTTTTGGTTGTACAGTTAACTCTTTCTCGAGCCTTTCTCTTGTCCCTCCAAAGTTTTTATTTTGTCTTGGAAATGAAAATTTAAATTTAAAAAGTTTTAAATTAAATAGTCCTTTAAATGTAAATTTTTTAGCTAAATCTCAACTTAATTTATCAAATAAATTTGCTGGATCATTAGAGAAGAGATGGGTAAAGACAAAATATAAAATAGCAGATAATAATGTTCCTTTCTTTCCAGAGTCTTTAGGACTATTAGAGGCAAAAGTTGAAAAAAAAGTTAAATCAGGTGATCATACAATCATCATATGCTTAATAACAAACTGCATAAAATTTAATTCCAAAAAACCCCTAATTTATTATAAGAGCAAATATCACACTGTTTAATTCTCTCTATGAAATATATCAATAGTAGTTTTGAAGAAATTAATATCGATGAAAAGCTGTGTTTAACAATAGGTAATTTTGATGGTATTCACAAAGGCCATAGAGAGATAATAAAAAACTTATTACAAAAAACTAAAATATCAAAATTTAAATCTGCTATTTTATCATTCATACCACATCCAAAAATTTATTTTCAAAAACAAAATAATTTTATGATTAATTCTCAATTAAAAAAAAAAGAGATTTTAGGGAGTTTAGGTTTAGACTATTTAATTGACTTACATTTTAATGAAAAATTTACTCAACTAAATCATTTAGAATTCGAAGACAAAATTTTATTGGGTAAACTTAATGCCAAAAGAATTTTAATAGGTAGAGACTTTCAATATGGAAATCAAAGAAAAGGAAATATAGAGACTTTAAGAATATTTTGTGAGCAAAATAAAATTGAACTAAACGAAATTGATCTCATTGTCGATGAGCAAAATAATAATAAAATATCTTCAAGTAAAATAAGAGAAAATCTTAATTCAGGAAATATTGAATTAGCAAATAAAGATTTGAAAAGAATTTTTAGTATTTCTGGTAAAGTTATTAAAGGCGATCAAAGAGGTCGTACAATTGGTATTCCTACAGCTAATATCCAGTACCCTCAAAATACAATTATCATTCCATATGGTGTATATGCTGTTGAGACAAAGATTGATGGAAATACTTATTTTGGTATCGTTAATTTTGGCGTAAGACCAACTTTTAATAAAGAAAAGCCAATTGTTGAGGCTTATTTGTTTGATTTTGATAATGATATTTATGATAAGAATATAGAATTATTCTTTCATAAACAAATTCGACAAGAAAAAAAATTTAATGGTATAAAAGAATTATTAAAGCAAATTAATTTAGATATTGCTGAAGCAAAGAAAATACTAAAATATGGAAATTAAAGACTCTATTACTCTTCCAAAAACTGAATTTTCTATGAAAGGAGACTTGCCAAAAAAGGAGCCTGGAATTCTTAAGGAATGGCTTAAAAATGACATATACAAAAAACTAAGAGAACAGTCCACCTCTAAAGAAAAATTTATTCTTCACGACGGACCACCTTATGCAAATGGTCATCTTCATATGGGCCATGCTCTTAATAAAATTTTGAAAGATATAATTGTAAAATATCAACAACTTCTTAATAAAAACTCTATTTACGTTCCTGGATGGGATTGTCACGGCCTGCCTATTGAATGGAAAATTGAGGAGGAATATAGAGCGAAAAAGAAAAATAAAGACGATGTTCCAGTAATTGAATTTAGAAAACAGTGCAGAGATTTTGCGAGTAAATGGATATCTATTCAAAAAAAAGAATTCCAAAGATTAGGAGTAATTGGTGATTGGGATAATCCATACACAACTATGCATTTTCATGCTGAGGCACAAATAGTAAGAGAATTAGGAAAGTTTTTAAAAAACGGTGGAATATACAAAGGACACAGACCAGTTTTATGGTCTGTTATAGAAAAAACAGCACTTGCAGACGCAGAAGTTGAATATCATGATCATAAATCAACAACAATATATGCTTGTTTTCCAATTTCAAAAACAAGTAACAATAAATTAAATGATCACTCTATTGTCATTTGGACTACCACTCCTTGGACAATACCAGGTAACAGAGCTTTAGCTGTTCATAACGAAATTGAATACAAATCTTTAAATTTTAAAAATGATAATGTTGACAAAAAAGTAATTATAGCAAGTGATTTGGTTGATTCATTTATAAAGGAAAATAAAATTGAGAAATACAAAGTCAATTTTTCTATTAAAGGACATGAATTAATTAACACCTCTTGCAAACATACTTTATATGAATCTGGCTATGACTTTGAGGTTCCTATTCTTCATGGTGATTTTGTAACCACTGAACAAGGTACGGGCATAGTTCACATTTGTCCAGTTCATGGAATGGATGATTTTATTTTGGGTAAACAACATGACTTAGAATTACCAATGACAATAAATGAAAGTGGAGTATATTATGATCATATTCCCGTATTTAAAGGTCAACATATTTTTAAAGTTGATCAAAATGTTTGTGATGAAATTGAAAAAAATAATAATTTAATATCACAAGGAATTTTAGTCCATAGCTACCCTCATTCTTGGAGATCCAAAGCCCCTTTGGTATATAAAAATACTTCTCAATGGTTTATCTCAATGGATACAAATGATCTGAGAATAAAAGCACTTAAGGCTATTGATGAAACTAATTTTTTCCCAAAACAAGGACAAAAAAGATTAAGAAGTATGATAGAGGATCGCCCGGACTGGTGTGTGTCAAGACAAAGAGTATGGGGAGTGCCTTTGCCAATATTTGTAGACAAAAAAACAGGAGATCCCTTACGTGATGAAAAAATTATTGAAAAAATAGCAAAGATTTATGAGTCAGAGGGTGGCGATGCTTGGTTTAATTCTGAGCCCTCAAGATTTTTATCACCTGAATATGACCCAAATGATTTTGAACAGGTAAAAGATGTCGTTGAAGTTTGGTTTGATAGTGGTTCAACGCACTCATATGTATTAGAGGCTAGAGAAGATCTTCATTGGCCAGCATCAATGTATCTAGAAGGCTCAGATCAACATAGAGGTTGGTTTCACTCATCTTTACTTGAGTCTTGTGGAACAAGAGATAAAGCACCTTTTGAAAGTATCTTATCGCATGGCTTTGTAGTAGATGGTAAAGGCAGAAAAATGTCAAAATCAGTTGGAAACGTTATCTCGCCCGATGAAATAAT
>CACABO010000006.1 GCA_902530745.1 uncultured Alphaproteobacteria bacterium
TTCAATTAAGGAAGGAATATTGAATGAAATAGACTCTCTTGAAAATTTTGAAAAAGAAAAAAAAATGATGTTTAATAAGTATAATTATGCTCTTAATGACTACAAAGAGGAGGCCTTAAAAGTATCAAATTTAAGAAAAAAAGAGTCAAAAAGAATATCGGAGAGTATTAACAAACAACTTCCTATTGTGAATATTGAACAAGGTGAGATTGTGTTTAAATTTTATGAAAAAAAAGAAAATGAATATAATTCAAAAGGATATGATGAATTAGATGTATTATTCAGAACAAATAAAAAGTCTGAATTTAATTCAATAAAAAAAGTAGCCTCAGGTGGCGAGCTATCTAGATTGCTTTTGATAATAAAATCATTATCAGCAAAAAATGATAGTAATCTAACCCTTATTTTTGA
Source organism: uncultured Alphaproteobacteria bacterium (assembly GCA_902530745.1). GTDB lineage: Bacteria > Pseudomonadota > Alphaproteobacteria > HIMB59 > HIMB59 > HIMB59. Next base: position 412 of record CACABO010000006.1, read on the forward strand.
TGAGGTAGATAGTGGTTTAAGTGGCAAGATTGCTTCAAATGTATCTGAAAAAATTAATAACATTTCGAAAAAAAATCAAGTTATAGCCATAACTCACTCACCCCAAGTTGCTTCAAAAGCTCACAAACATTGGAAAATTGAGAAAATTATAAAAAATGATCAGATGACAAGTCAAATAATTGAGTTAAACGATCAATCAAGAGTTGATGAAATTGCAAGTTTAATAAGTGGTAATAAAATTACTGAGACTGCTAAAAAAGTAGCTTCAGATTTACTTCAAAATTAAGTTAATGAAAAACAAAGAGAGTTTCATCAAACTAAGAGATAAGTTAAAAAAGTACAATAAAGAATATTACAACTCAAATCCATCGATTGACGATTCTAAGTATGACGATTTAAAGAAAAAGTATGATTATTTATTATCTAATAATCCAAGATTTAAAGAATTTGATAATTTGGGTGTAGGTACATCACCCTCGTCTAAATTTGAAAAATTTAAACACTATGAGCCTATGCTTTCTCTCTCAAATAGTTTTAATTTAAGCGATACTGAAGATTTTTTTGATAAAGCAAGTAACTTTTTAAAAAAAAAAGACTCAAAATATACATTTAATGTAGATTGTAAAATAGATGGGGTATCTTTATCATTGATATATAAAAATAATAAATTATTTAAGGCTATCACAAGAGGAGATGGTATTGTTGGAGAAGAAATTACAGAAAATGTATTGGGAATTAGGGGTATACCCAATATTTTAAATAATTGTAAATCTGATCTCATAGAAATAAGGGGCGAAGTATTTTTTTTAAGAAATGATTTTGAAAAATTAAATAAACAATTTGAAAAAAAAAATCAGTTTTCAAACCCTAGGAATGCTGCCTCTGGTTCTCTTCGCCAAATAAATAGTGAAATTACAAAAAATCGACCCTTGAGATTTATACCTCATGGATATGGTAAGTTTTCATTTGAAAATGAGTTTTTAAACTTTGAAGAATTCATAAATTTCTGCAAAAGAAATAATTTTGATCAAACAAGCTATGCTAAGGAATTCAATAATTTAAAAGATGTTTATAATTATATTTCAGACATTGAAAAAAAAAGATCCTCAATTAATTTTGATATTGATGGAATGGTAATAAAAATTAGTGATTTAGATTTACAAAGGATGTTAGGGAGCACCAACAAATTTCCCCGTTGGGCAATAGCTGCTAAATTTAGCTCTGAAGAAGCATTGACACAAGTTAAAAAAATAGATCTACAAATTGGTAGAACTGGAGCCATAACACCTGTTGCTAGACTTAAAGCAATAAATATTGGTGGTGTAATTGTATCAAATGCAACACTTCATAATTTCGATGAAATTCTCAGAAAAGATATAAGAATTAATGATTTTGTTTGGGTAAAAAGAGCTGGAGATGTAATTCCTTATGTTTCTAGAGTTGATATAAAAAAAAGAAAAAAATCTAATAAAAAATTTGTCATACCGAAAAATTGTTTGTGCGGATCTAAAATAATTAAAATTAAGGATGAAGCGGTACAAAGATGCAGTGCAGGAAAAAATAAATGCAAATACCAAAATTTAGAGTCTCTCAAATACTTTGTATCTAAGAAAGCAATGAATATTGATGGGCTTGGTGAGAAATTGATTGAAAAATTTATTAGTCTAAATTTAATTTCCAGTAATTTAGATATTTACAAATTAGAAAATCATAAAGATCAAATAATTAAATTGGAGGGATTTGGAGAAAAATCTTATTTAAATCTTATTGAGTCAATAAATAAATCAAAAATAACGTCATTATCTAGATATTTAATTTCTCTTGGCCTAAGATATTTAGGCGAAAATAATTCTGAACTTATATCTATGTATTTTAAAAATAAAACAAGATTTAAAAATTTTATAAAATCAAAAAATCTAAAAGAAATACTTGAAAACATTGATGGTTTAGGAGAAAAAGCTATAAGTTCTTTTGTTAATTATTTTTCAGATAAAGCTAATGTTGACGAGTCATTTGAAATACTTGATATAATTGAGATTATTGAAAATGAAGATAATAAAACTAGCCTCAATAAAAGTATTTTGTTCACAGGAACTCTTCAAAAACTATCAAGAGACCGAGCAAAAGAATTGGCAAAAAAAAAAGGATATAAAATTGCTTCAAACGTATCAAAAAATTTAGACATACTTGTATTTGGAGAGAAATCTGGTTCCAAATTAAAAAAAGCTAAAGATTTAAAAATCAATATTTTAAATGAGAGAGAATTTTTAAATCTTATTAATTAAACTTTTTATAAAATAATTTTTCTGATTGTAATTTAATCTTGTTTCAAGACATTGGAAAATTTTTTTATGATATTGCTTTATATAAATTTTTTCAAATTTTGTTATTAATTTCCAGTTAATAAGATCTAAATCATAAGGAATTAATGTGACATTTTTTAATTGCAAGTTTTTATTAATAACCTTTGTAACATAAAGGTTTTCTATTCTGATACCATATTTACCCTCGACGTAATGACCTGGTTCGATAGAAAATAAATTATTATTAGTTAAGATATCCATAGATCTGGGAGAAATAGATGGATATTTTTCATGAACATCACCAAAGTTTCCGACACCATGGCCAGTCCCATGACTATAGGATATTTTAAATCTAGATAGGTAATTTCTTATAAATAGATCAACATTAGATGCTCTTATATTTCTTGGAAATTTTTTGTTTTCTATTTTTATTAATGACTTTAGTAAATAAGTATAAGAATTTTTTATTCTAGAATAATTTTTTGCTCCTATTTTAATTACTCTTGTGACATCTGTAGTGCCCTCTAAATATTGAGCACCGGAGTCAATCAGTAATATTTTTCTATTTTTTGAAGAATGAGAATTTTCAGAAAGAGGTTTGTAATGAACGATAGCAGCATTTGAGTCAAATGCACTGATATAATCAAAGGAGTTTCTGAAAAAATTAATACCTTCTTTTCTTTTATTGTATAAATATTCAGAAACTTGGAATTCATTTTTGGGATTTATTTTTTTTTGTTTTAGATCAATTATAAATCTAATTACTGCTAAGCCATCTTCAATGTGACAACTCTCAATATTTTTTATTTCTTTAGATGTTTTAATACCTAGATATTTAGATACATTTATTTTAGTTTCAGATAAATTCAAAAATTTAGATAATTTCATATACATATAAAGATTTAAAAATTCATAAGATGTTTCAATATTTTTGAATTTTGATGATTTGAGAAATTTTATAAATTTTTCTTCTCCATAAATATTAAAATCATTTAGTTTACTAACTTTTTTCAAATTTGGGTTATTTGTTATTAAAAAAGGTTTAATATTTTTATTAGGAATAAATAAACCTGCAAAAGGCTTGGTTGAATTCCAAAGTTCAAACGATCTAAGATTAAGTAAATAAGCTACCTGAGCATTATTCCAAATTAACATACCATCACTTTTCAGATTAGTCTTAATCCTTTTTAAATTATTAATATAAGGTCTTGGAATTAAATATTTTGGCATACTCATTGGATAGGAAATATTAAAATTTGGATAATAATTTTTTATGAAAAAGTTTTTTGAGTGTGGATATATATTAATTTTATTTTTTTGTAATTTTGAATTTATCTCTTTATATTCTTTTACTGATATTAATTTTGAGTCTAAAACACCTGATAAACTTTTATTTTGCATAATCAGGTAGTCAACAAAAGTAATTTCACTTATATCATATATTTCACAGTTATTTTTGAAAAACTTTTTAGCTGCAAGCGTGTAACGTGAGTCTGTAAAAAAAATAAATCTATTTATAAAGAAAAGTATATACCCTTTAGTGCAATCAAATTTAAATAATTTATATATATCTTTTAAATCTAAATTTGGACTTTCATTAAGATGTAAATCGTTATTTGTAATAAGATAAAAATCTATCCTATTGTCTTTTAAATATTTTTTAATTAAATGAGATTTCATTTTGTATTTTTTCTTAAAAATTCTAACATTCTTTTTTTTCCAGGACTTAATTGTATGTTATCCGAAGTAGTCTTTTTAGTTAGATTAAATGAAGAGTTATCCTCTACAACATTTGGCATATTTTTTTCAATATTTGAAATTTCATTTAAAAATCTTGAGGGTAATGAATAATTATTCATTCCGTATGTATATCTGGAAGTTGCATAACTCAAATTTAAATCAAACTTTGCCCTCGTAATACCTACATAAGCAAGTCGCCTCTCCTCTTCAAGAGATTTAGATGAATTTTGCTCTAATGCTCGAGAGCTTGGAAAGATGCCTTCTTCCCAACCTGGTAAATAAACATGATCAAATTCTAATCCTTTAGCAGCATGTAATGTCATTAATTTTACAGAGTTAGAGTGTGTTTTTTTTTGATTTTCATTAACTAAACCAACATGTTCTAAAAATTCGTCCAGATTCTCAAATTCTGAAAGGGCATTCACAAATTCTTTTAAATTATCAATCCTTGATTCATTTTCTACTTGTTTCAATTTATTTTTTTCATTTTCTAACATTTTTAAATATCCTGACTCCTCAATTATAAAAATACCTATATCTTCAAGAGTTGTTTTGTTTATGAGGTCAGATGTTTTTTTTATAATATCAATGAAAGGTTTAGTTTTTATCATAAGAGACCCCGGTAAGTTATTTTCTCTAGACAAAAGCTCTAATGACTCAAAAAAGGAAATTTTTCTTTCTCTTGCTTTGTCAATAATTAATTTTACTGATTGATCGCCTACTCCTCTTTTAGGAAGATTAATTACTCTTTCAAATGATAGATCGTCTTTAAAACTATTAGCGAGTTTTAAGTATGCAAGAATATCTTTTATTTCTTTTCTCTCAAAGAATCTAGGACCCCCTATAATTTCATAGGGTAAGGCATATTTTATAAATTTATCCTCGATACTTCTCATTTGTGCGGTTAATCTCACTAAAACCCCAATACTATTATCATCCTGAAACTTTCTTGATATGTCATCTGATATCCATAATGACTCCTCTTCTTGAGAGTAAAATGAATGTAAACTTATTTTTTGTTCAGGTATGTTTTTATTAAAACTTACTAAATCTTTTCCTAATCTATTTTTATTGTTACTTATTATGCAAGCTGCTGCCTCTAAAATAGAGCTATTTGAACGATAATTTTTTGTTAAGCGAACAACTGATGAATTAAATTCTTTTGGAAAATTTATGATGTTCTCAATATTCGCTCCTCGCCATGCATAAATTGACTGATCATCATCGCCAACACAAAATAAATTTTTATTAGAATTTAAAACTAATTTAATTAAATCATACTGGATTAAGTTTGTGTCTTGAAATTCATCTATTAAGATATGTTCAATAAAATTTTGATATAATTTCCTTAAATCTAAATTACTTGAAAGTATATTGTAACTATGTAAAAGAATATCACCAAAATCTACTGCGTTTATTTCAATTAATCTTTGCTGATAATAAGAGTAGATATCATCTAATCTTTCTATAGATGAAAATTTACATATCTTTTTGTTTTCATTAAAAAGGATTTTATTATCTTTTAAGTTCTGAATTTCATTGTGATATATACCCTCATTAATATCTTTATCTATCTTGCAATAATCTAAAACTTGTTTTAGAAGTTTCTTTTGATCCTCTATGTCTAATATCGTAAAATTTGATTTTAAATTTACTAAAGTAGAATGCTTTCTTAGAAATTTTGCAAATATTGAATGAAAAGTACCTATCCAAGGAGTATCAATACTTCTTTGAAGTTCAGTATTAACTCTTTCTTTAATTTCATTTGCAGCCTTATTTGTAAAGGTTACGGCTATAATTTTATTAGAGTTAACATTTAAATTTTTTACAATATAAACGAATCTAGACGTTAAAACTCTTGTTTTCCCTGTTCCAGCTCCTGAAAGAACCAAAAGTGGTCCTTTTTTGTGCTCAACAGCAATTTTTTGTTCTTTATTTAGTTTACTAAGATCCATAAATTGATTGTATTATAATGAATCAAGATTTTAAGTAATGAAAAAACATTTGAAAGTTATTCTTTTATTAATATTTGTTACTTTTTTACATACAATAAACACATATGCAAATGAGGATGCTTCTGTATCAGGAATTTATTACGATGAAATTTATGATCCTATAGAGCCTATAAACAGAGCGGTTTTAAATTTTAATTTTTTTATAGATGACATTGCAATTAGACCGATAGTAAAAACATACAAATTCATTGCACCTGAACCAGTTGAAAAAGGTGTATCAAATTTTTTTAGTAATTTAAAAGAACCAATAAGAACTATTTCTTTTATTTTTCAGGGAGAATTCTCTAAGTCTTTTAATTCTTTAGGAAGATTTACCATTAATTCTTTTACAAGCTTAGGTACCTTTGATGTAGCCTCAAGATTAGGAATGGAAAAAAATGAAACTGATTTAGGAATTACCCTTGCAAAAGGAGGTGTTTCAAGTGGTCCCTATATAGTTATACCAATTATAGGCCCAAGTAATTTGAGAGATTTTAGTGGAGATGTCATAGAGTATTTTGTAGATCCAATATCAAATAATGTTCCAAATAGAGAATATATAGCAATAGGAAGTGGCTTAAATGAAAGAGTAGAGATAGACGAACAACTTGATAAAGTGAGAGAAGCCTCCTCAGATAGATATGAAATGATTAAATCAATTTATTACCAGAATATAAATGCACAACTTGAGGAGGAATATATACAAAATCTGCCTGTGCCGAAAATTTATATTGAATAGTTTTTCAAACTATATTTACTAAGATATATGAAAATATTTCTAATAATATTTAGTATAATTTTTTCCTTTTCAACTATTCAAGCTTCAGAAGTTTCAGAGTGGTTTGAAAAAGAGTCAAACCAGTTTTTAGAGATAATTAATAATAATGAAGGAACTGAAAGTGAAAATTATGAAAAATACAAAGATTTTGTTAATAAAAATTTTGCAGTAAAGTCAATTGCATATGGCCTAATTGGAGAGAGTATCATTAATAAGAGCTCAAAAAATGAGCTAACAATATATTTAAATGTTTTTACGGATTATCTGATAACAACAATATACAAACTAGCTAATTCAAGTACTTCAAGTTCAATCACTCTTAGAGATGTTGATGTAAAAGACAATATTTACATTATCAAATCAGAAATTATAGATAAAAAAACATCCGCAAATCTTTATTGGAAAGTAATAGACACAGGTTCGTCTTTTAAAATTATTGATGTTATTGTCGAAAATACATCTTATTTTGTTACAAAAAAATCTGAGTTTAACAAAATATTAAGAAAAAATAGGGGAAGCTTAGAAGCTTTAATCAAAGAAATACAAAAAATATAGTATTATATAATCAAATGGTGGGCCCGGCGGGACTCGAACCTGCGACAACGGCGTTATGAGCACCAAGTTCAAAATTTGCGACTTTGAAAGAATATAAGCATTAAATATTTAGCAATGCCATATTTGGCAACGCTACGGCAACAATGCTATATTAACTTTTCATGTATTTAAGTTTACAGAAGGGAGTACTTTCAAATGACATATATATTGGGATTTATTTTTTTTCTAATAGTTGCCTGTCACTTAGAAAATTTAAGACAATTCAGGGATATTAAAAATAAACAAGATATGGGGATGATGTAGGAGGTTTTAATGTTCGGACTAGAAATACATTTTGGTTTATTTATCTGGATTGCTATTGCAACTGGTATCGTTGGTTGGAATCTTGGTAAAGCTACAGATAGAATAGAAGCAAAATTAGAAAAAATTAATTCAAAATTAGACAGAATAGAAATGAGGACAAACAATGAAGACAATTAAATTAGAACTATCAGTTAAACTATTATTAGGGGCAATAGCATTAGGGTTATTTTTAAATGTGTTCAAGGATTTTCCACCAATGGCAAATGCATCGTACCATGTTCAAAAAGTGGAAATTTGTAATGAAAGTGGATGGACTTGCGCAGATGTAGGCGTATGGGGACTTGAAGTAGAAAGAAGAGATGATTAGTGGGTTGGTGGAATGGCGATTTTGATGAGGAAGAGTTAAAGCCTAAACAGAAGAAGTGTGAGAAATGTGGTGAAGCTTCTGATGTTTTAGAGAAATGGAAACATATTGATGTTCATATTTGTTTAGATTGTAGAAGAGAAATCTATATTGAGAATATTGACTATGTTGGCTATCATTAGATAGAAATGAAATTTATTTTTGGCTTAATAATATCCCTAGCAATAATAGTTCTTATAAGATTTTCTATAATTGTTTTAAGGGATATGTTTGGTTATCCTTTAAATTTAGTAATTGTTTTTGGGTCAATATTATTAATAACAGTAGTAGTTTTGTTTACTGTTCATACGATTAATAAAAACAAAATAATTAAACTTAAAGAGGAAGGTAAATGGGTAGAGCCTAAAGTAGAACTCAAAAACACCAAAGATGACGAAAATGCCCCTAAGCCAAACACTAAAATCATACTTACAGTTGGTTTATTGTTATTAATATTAATACCTGGATTAGCATTTTTTTTAAGAACTTTATGAAAATCCTCTTAACCCTATTGTTATTAACCCCTAGTTTGAGTTGGAGGAAAACAAATTATGATTAAATATTTACTCATATTATTTATTTTTTTCAGTAAAAATATTTTATCTGAAGAACTACCAAATTATTATTGCAAAGATGAAACAGGTTTATTTCAGTATCTATTTCAAATATACCCTAATAAACAACCTGTTCTGTGGTTTTTAGAGTCAGGTGTATGGGCAAGCAATAAACATAATTCAAAAATTTTACTTGGTGGAGACTTTGGAACAGAAATATTTTTTACATCTAAACTACAAAAACAAAATATATTTTTGGATTTTTATAATTTAGGAATGATGAATTATTATGAGGAAGATTTATTTATAGGATTGAGACATTATCAAATATTTACAGGATTTGTTGACACTAATAGCGAGTATTTTTTTCTTAACCATTTGATTTATTTGGATACAGAAAATAAATATTCTGATGAGGTAGATTTTAATATCCCTCCAAAAGGTTTAACTAAAGCTTTTGGAATTCTAATAAAGTGTTCTAAATACTAAAAAAAATATATAGAGCAAAATTTATTAGATAAAATAAATGAAATGTATGCACTTATAGCTCAGTTAAATCCTAAAAATATTAAATCAAATCAAATAAACTGTACCTGTATTATCTCTAAAGATGGACAATACAATGTTCTTAACCCTCAATTTAAAAAAATCCACCCTGAATTGGAGAAAATGCATTGGGTTTATATTAATTTGAAACACCAACCTAATAGTTCTCAAGATGAAAGAGGTAATATTATAAAAACTGTTGATGAAAGGGGAAGATTTGCAATTAAGATTGATTTAAATCTAATCACAAAAAGTGAATTTGATTCTATAGCAAGGGATTTAAAAAAATATAAAAACGAAAACTCTGATTTAGAATCCAATTTTATTGATATGATTATAGAATTTAGCAATCCTTTTGGAGCCATAGATAGATATATTTTTTGGAACAAAAAACATCATACAAAATTGTGGCAAGATAAAATTTAAAGTTTAAATACTTTATTTATCTTTTGTAAGTGTTCTTTGTATTTTTTATTGTAAATCTTTCTTATACCTTCTAATTCTTTTTTTGGAGCATCACCACGTTTGAATAATTTCTTGATATTTGAAACTAATTTTTTTAATTCCTTGATTTCAGAGGAGTGAAGTTTAGATAAATCTTTCTTTAAATTAGACAACGAGTGATAAGAGCTAGTAATGTTTTCAGCAGCCTTCTCAGCAATTTTTGTATTTTGTTTTTTGTCAACCTGCAGATTCATAATTAAATCATACTTAACAAAAACTAAAAAATTAAGAGCAAAAATTTAATAACTGTGAAGTAGTTGATAATTAAAACTTTAATTTTTTCATAATGTGTTGATATAAATTTAAATTTATTTATAAGTATTAAAAGCACTGATTTAATTACACAATATTGCGGGTGCTATATAAATGCAGCTAAAACGGTGAGTCTTAATTCCCACATTAGTTGCCTTGTTTAAACCAAAGGAGGTTAACAATGCCAATGAAAAAATTAACGCTAAAAGAGATAAGAGAACTAGGAATACCTATTCATCGCTCTTATATACAATTTCATCAAAAACCATTACCTAATCAAAAACTTAAAAAGTTTTTAAATGCCGCCAATAAATCAAAGGATAGTAAAAATGGTCAAAGTCATAAAAAGCATAATTTCCAGAAAGCTTGAGGATTTAGTCAAACTAAAGTACAAAACTGGAATAATTTTTGGCAACGATTTGGCAACGCAAATAGTTTTTTTAATCAAAACGGATATTAAGCGTTAAAAAATTTATTGATATTTAAGGATTTTGGTGGGCCCGGCAGGACTCGAACCTGCGACAACGGCGTTATGAGCACCGCGTTCTAACCAACTGAACTACAGGCCCATGATTAGAGACGTTACTAATATAACCTTATAAAAAAAAAACAAGAATATAAATTTATGATACTTTTAGGAATCCATAAAAGATTTAAGTTTCTTTGATCTAATTGGATGTTTTAATTTTCTTAGAGCTTTTGCTTCAATCTGTCTAATTCTCTCTCTAGTCACACTAAATTGCTGACCTACCTCTTCAAGAGTGTGGTCAGAAGACATGCCAATACCAAATCTCATTCTAAGAACTCTTTCTTCTCTAGGAGTTAAGGTTGAAAGTATCTTAGTAGTTGTTTCTCTGAGATTTAATTGCATGACTGCATCTTCAGGTATCACTGCATTCTTATCTTCAATGAAGTCACCAAGAAAGCTATCATCATCATCACCAATTGGTGTCTCTAAACTTACTGGCTCTTTAGCTATCTTTAAAACCTTTCTTACTTTTTCTATTGGCATTTTTAGTCTGACAGATAATTCTTCAGGTGTTGGTTCTCTTCCTAATTCTAAAATCAATTGCCTACTTGATCTCACTATTTTATTTATAGTTTCAATCATATGAACTGGAATACGAATAGTCCTTGCCTGATCAGCAATAGATCTAGTAATTGCTTGTCTTATCCACCATGTTGCATAAGTAGAAAATTTATATCCTCTACGATATTCAAATTTATCTACAGCTTTCATTAATCCTATATTTCCCTCTTGAATAAGATCTAAGAATTGTAGACCTCTATTGGTATATTTTTTTGCAATTGAGATAACTAAACGCAAATTAGCTTCAATCATTTCTTTTTTTGCCTGATTTGCAGTCCTTTGTCCAGATTGAATCTCTCTTACTTTCTCTTTAAATTCAATGGTATTTTGATTTGCAATTTTAGATAAACTTAGAACATCTTTATAAATTACCTTTAATTTATCACTATTTTTTTGAAATAAAGCTTTAAAAGACTCATCAGATGAAATCATGTGCTTTTGATAGAGAGTATAAGTATCCTTTAAACTGTGATGTTTTAAAAAAACTTCTCTACGTATTTTATTTTGTGTAGCTAGGGTTAGTAAAGAGACCTCTTTTGACTGTATCTCCTTATTTATAGAATAAAGATGCGAAATTATCTCTTCTAATTTGTGAGGTTTGATTTTTATTTCATTAAAGTAATTTAGAATTTCATCCTGATATTTTTTTAGCTCTTTGAGTGATTTTGTGTCAGAAATTTTTGTAATGTTTTTATTTTTTTTTATTTTGGTTATGTTTTCAGATAAGACAAGAACTCTATCTAATTTTTTTAGAATTTCAGGTTTATAGAACTCCTCAATTATAGAAATAGAAAAACTTTCATTTTCAATATCTTCTTCATTTGAGGTTTCTTGGAGTTTATCTTTGTCAATTTCAATTCCCTGCTCTTTCAACAATTGCTGCTTTTCTTTTAAAAGGGCTTTCTTTTTATCGTTAATTATTTTTTGTATTTCTTTTCTTTTGGACGAATTAGAATAAGGATCGTTATCTTCATTAAAATATTCATCAAAATCAACTATTTCTCTTAAATTTATTTCATTATTTTTAACTTGTTCGATCCATTTTTTTAAAATGTCTATTGATGCTGGACACTCAAGAATTGAATTCATCATTCTATCTAATCCAGACTCAATTCTTTTAGCAATTGCTATTTCACCTTCTCTAGAGAGTAGCTCGACATTGCCCATTTCTTTAAGATACATTCTGACAGGGTCATCACTTTTTACTCCAGTTGATTTTTCTTCCTCTTCTGTTTCGTCGTTAGACGATGTTGAGTCTGATTCTACTGAAGAAGAATATGCTTTAAATAATTTAAAAAGATCTTCATCATGATTTTCAATATAATTTAAGAAATCTTTTACTGTGATGATAGAGTCCTCAATTTTTGAGTAAGACTTTACATACGTTTTTGACTTTAACGCTAAATCTTTATCAAAATCTTTTGTAATTAATGAAATTAGTTGATTTTCATTTTCTTTATAAATTGACTCCAGTGGACTTAATAGTTTTTCAGATTTTTTTTTAGTTTTGGATAGTTTAGCTTTTTTTAATATGTGGTCTTTATTTTTTGTAGTCTTTTTTTTAACTTTACTTTTAGTTACTTTTTTTTTTACCATTTTTAACTATTTATAAAACTGATAGTTTTTTCAATTTCATTGTACGGATCTTCATTAAATTTAGGTGATGCAAATCTACACAGCCTTCGAACTTCATTAGAAAATAGTAAATTTTTTGTAAAATTCAATCCTTTAAGGTCTAATTCTTGATAAATCTCAATAGTTGTTGATTTGAAAAGAGTTTTTTTAATAATAATATCTCTGATTTCTCTAAATTTGCCCTCAAATTTAGCTGTGGCTATCAAATCAAAGACTTTTTCTCTGTAAGACGTGTTCTCAATATAAAATATAATTAGTGCTGCTGAAAATTTTGACTTTAAATCAAATTTAAAATCTAGTTTTTGATTATTTGGTATTGAGTTATTTTTAGTTGGTTTCTTAATTAAACTTATTTTATTAAAATGATTAGTTAGTATTTTTTTTAAATCAATGTTTGATATATTGTCTAATAAACTTTTTAGAACCTTAGAGCCTTTAAACTGACTGTCAACATCATTACTTTTACTAAATTTTTCTAAATATTTCTCTATAAGCTCCTCGATTGACAGTGGTTCATCCAAGAGTTTGTTTAATTTATCAGACATATTTGACTCTATTAATTGATCTGGATCAAAATTTTTTGGCAAAAGTACAAATTTTATTCCAAGCTCAAAATCTTTGTCACTAAGTAAATTATTCATTAGTCTTATAGTGGCATTTCTTCCAGCTAAATCTCCATCAAGGCAAATTATTATCTCAAAACCTTTTTTAGTAATCTCAATTAATTTTTTATGATTTATTGATGTACCTAGCGGAGCTAAACAGTTTTTAAAACCACTTTGTTCTAATTTAATAACATCGAAATAACCCTCCACTATGATTATTTTTTTATTATTTTGTTTATTAAGTATTTTTTCATTAAATAGTATTTGCTTTTTTTTGAAAATTTTAGTTTCAGCTGTGTTAATATATTTTGGTAAGCTATCGTTAATTACTCTTCCTCCAAATCCCAAGGTTTTATTTTGCAAATTAATTATTGGAACCATGATTCTATTAGAAAAAAATAATTTGGGATTTTTAGTTCTACTAAAAATCCCTGCTGATAACAAGTCATTGACTTCAAAATTATTCAAGAGTTTTTTTTGAAGATTAAATGAATTTACTGACGAACCTAATTCAAATTTATGGATTGTGTCTATGTTAAAATTTCTTTTTTTTTGTAAATATCCTAGGTGTAGTTTTGAATTTAATAAATTTTTGTAAAATAATTCTTTTGCAAATAAATTAATTTCATAGATGGTATTATTTAATTTTGATGATTTAAAACTTAACTCAATACCAGCTTTATCAGCTAATTCGTATAAAGCATCCTTAAAGCTATATCCTTTAACTTTAATCAAAAAATCAATAACATTTCCGTGTTCTCCTGTGCTAAAACAATGAAATATTTTCTTTTCCTCGTTTACAGAAAAAGATGGTGTTTTCTCCTTTTTAAAAGGACTTAAACCAAAATAATTACTTCCTTTTTTTTTTAAAGGTACAGATGAATTTATAATCTCAACAATAGAAGTTCTGTTTATTACTTCTTTGATATTATCATCTGTCATTCTTTGAAAATATTTTTGATAATTTTTGATGCTAAATTCATATCAATTTTATTATTATAGTTTTGTTTAAGAAAACCCATTATTCTTCCAAAGTCTTTATTTTCTAAATTATTTTCTTCTATGTGGTTTGATATAATGTCAATTGTATTTTTCTCGTCCATCATTGTCGGAAGAAAGTCATTAAGATAATTTATATCAAATTCCAAGTCCTTTATTCTAACTTGATCCTTAGCTTTTGTTGCAAAATCTAAAGACTCTTTTTTTTGTTTTAGTTGGGTCTTAACAATTTTGATTATATTTTCATCAGATAATTTAAGCACATCTCTATCTAGATTCTCTTTAATTAGAAAATTTTTTAACTCAGAATAGACATACCTTGCTATTGAAAGTTTTTTCTTATCTCCACCTTTTAAAGCACTTTTGACGTCATCACAAATTTTTTTTGCCAAACTCATTTGAAATTCCTCTTATATAATATACTAATACACATGATTTAATATGACCGTATTAGATAATAAAACTAAGCTTAATTATCAAAACGGTTATTTAATTTATAACAAAAAATATATTTTCAAAGGTAAGTTTTTATCAAAAGATCAATTCAAGATAGCAGAAATTTGCTTTAATACTAGTATGACGGGGTATCAGGAAATATTAACTGATCCCTCATATAAATCTCAGTTTATAAATTTTACCTTTCCATTGATTGGTATTGTTGGGTGTAATAATGAAGATTACGAGTCATGGAAAATACATGCATCTGGTTTAATATGTAATGAATTATTTGAATTAAGTTCAAATTGGAGAGCAAAAATAAATTTTACAAATTGGATCATAAGTCAAAATTCTTGTGCTTTTTTTGATTTAGATACAAGGACCGTAACTAAAATTGTAAGAAATTTTGGACCTAAAAATATAATGCTATGTTCTGAGGAATATTTTAAAAACAAAGGAATAGAACAAATTTGCAAACAAATAGATCAAAGTCTTTCTCTAGAAGAGAATGATGTTATTAAAGATTTTACATCTGAACTGAATATAGAAAAACAAGAAATAGGAAAAAAAAAGTACTCAATAGCCTTTTTAAATTTTGGAGCAAAAGACAACATTAAGAAAAACTTATACTCTAGAAATTGTAAGATTGAGGAATTTGATATGAATTTTAAAGCTGAAGATATTATTAATAAGAATTTTGATGGTTTTTTTTTAAGTAATGGTCCAGGTGATCCTAAAAAAGTATATGAAAATATAAAACCTGAATTAAATAAATTACTAAATAAAAAAATACCCACTTTTGGTATATGCCTTGGTCATCAGATATTGAGTTTAGCATTTAATGCCTCCACTGCTCGAATGGAAAAAGGCCATCGAGGTGGTAATCACCCAGTAAAAAATTTGGAGACAAACAAAGTTGAAATTACATCTCAAAATCATGGTTTTGTAGTTTTAGACGAAAATTTTCCCTCTAATCTTCAAATAACACATAAATCATTGTTTGATAAAACTATTGACGGCATGAGAGCAAATGATCAACCTTTGTTTTCAGTTCAATATCATCCAGAGTCTAGCCCTGGACCACATGACAGCAGATATCTTTTCGATGAATTTATAAATTTAATTGAAATGAATGCCGGCTAGAAAAGATATATCTAAAATATTGGTTATTGGCTCTGGTCCTATCATTATAGGTCAAGCATGTGAATTTGATTACTCTGGCAGTCAAGCATGTAAGGCACTTAAAAAAGAAGGTTATGAAGTTGTTTTAATTAACTCTAATCCAGCAACTATAATGACAGACCCAGAATTCGCAGATAAAACTTATATTGAGCCTATTGATAAAGAAATTGTAAAAAAAATAATTGATAAAGAGAAACCCGATGCAATTTTACCAACAATGGGAGGTCAAACAGCTCTAAATATTATCAGAGAGTTAAACAAAGAGAATTATTTTGAAAATTGTTCAATCAAAATTTTAGGTGCTAGTCCAAGATCTATCGATGTAGCTGAAGATAGAAAATTATTTGCCGAGGCGATGTCTGAAATTGGACTCGAGACACCATTTAGTATAATAGTTGATGACAAGTCTGATCTAAATAAAATAATTAATGAAGTAAGTTTTCCATTAATTTTAAGACCTTTTTATACTCTTGGAGGAACCGGTGGTGGTATTGTATACGACAAAGATGAATTTATATCAAAGGTCAAAAATGCTATCGATTTAAGTCCTGTATCAAAAACTCTTGTTGAAGAGTCCTTAATTGGATGGAAAGAATTTGAATTTGAGGTAGTTAGAGATAATTTAGATAACTCGATAATAGTTTGTTCAATAGAAAACTTAGATCCAATGGGAGTGCATACTGGGGATAGTATTACAATAGCTCCAGCACTTACATTAACTGATAAAGAATATCAAAAACTAAGAAATCAAAGTATTGCTATTCTAAGAAAAATTGGAGTAGAGACTGGTGGTTCAAATGTCCAATTTGCAGTAAATCCAGAAAATGGAAGGATATTGATTATTGAAATGAATCCGCGAGTTAGTAGGTCATCTGCACTAGCTTCTAAAGCTACAGGTTTTCCTATCGCTAAAATAGCAGCATTGTTAGCAGTTGGTTACACATTAGATGAATTAGAAAATGATATTACTAAGGTAACTCCAGCAAGTTTTGAACCAGTTATAGACTATATTGTGACCAAAATACCAAAATTTAATTTTGAAAAATTTCAAGGGACACCTAGTGAGTTAAATACTGCCATGAAATCAGTTGGTGAAATTATGTCTATAGGTAGAACTTTTAAAGAGTCTCTTTTAAAAGCTTTCTACTCAATAGAGTCAGATAATTTTGGTTTAAATATAAGTCATGAATTATTAAATATTAAAGATGAAAATTTAAAAAATATACTAACTAAGCAAAGACCTGATAGATTGTTAATAGTTGCAGAAGCTATAAGACGTAAGATAACTTTAGCTGAAATAAACGAATTAACATATATTGATATGTTTTTTTTGAGAGAAATAAATGAGATTATAAAAATTGAGCAACAATTAGTAAAGGCAGGTAGTAGTTTAGAAAAAAATTTATTTATTTTTGCCAAAAAAATTGGATTTTCTAATCATCATATAAGCAATTTAACAAAAATTAGTATAAATGAAATTTACGACCTTCAGGAAAAAAATAACTTAAAAACAGTATTTAAAAGAGTAGACACTTGTGGGAATGAATTTGACTCTTCTACTGCATATCTTTATTCAACTTTTATCACTGAAACAAATGAATTTAGCTGTGAGTCTAGACCAACGAATAAGAAAAAGATAATTATTCTTGGCTCTGGTCCTAATAGAATAGGTCAAGGTATAGAATTTGACTATTGTTGTGTTCAAGCTGTAAAATCTTTTCAGAAACTTGGTTATGAAACAATTATGATTAATTGTAATCCTGAAACAGTATCAACTGATTATGATACTTCAGATAAACTATATTTTGAGCCTTTGGACTTTGAATATGTTAAAAATATAATTGATACAGAAAACGAGAAAGGTGTTGTTGAGGGTGTTATTGTCCAATTTGGTGGGCAGACACCTTTGAGAATAGCTAATAAACTTAAAGAATATGGATATAAGATATTAGGCACATCTTTCGAAGCGATAGACATATCTGAAGACAGAGAGAGATTTCAAAAATTAATTCAAAAGGTAGGTTTAAAACAACCAAAGAGTGATATCTCTTTAGGTACAAAAGAACTTGTCACTAAATCCTCTAAGCTTAAGTTTCCTATTTTGTTAAGGCCCTCATATGTCCTGGGAGGAAGAATGATGGAAAAAATGGCTAATTTAGATGATGTACAAGATTATATTGATCAAAACTATTGGGCACTAGAAAATAATGTGATTCTAATAGATGAGTTTCTTCAGAATGCTAAAGAGGTAGATGTTGATGTATTAAGAGATAATAAGGGTAATACCATGATAGCTGGAATTATGGAACACATTGAAGAGGCTGGTATTCACTCAGGTGATAGTGCTTGTAGCATACCTCCCTTTTCTCTAAATGATAATATTTTATCAGATATAAAAAAATTTAGTATCTCTCTTGTGAATGAATTAAAGATACTTGGTTTAATGAATATTCAATATGCTATCAAAGACGATGAAATTTTTATACTTGAAGCAAATCCTAGAGCTAGTAGAACAATTCCTTTTCTTGCTAAAGCAATAGGAATACCATTCATTAAAATTGCAGCTGAATTAATCGTAGGTAAAACTCTAACTGAAAAGTATCAGAATTTTGATAATAATACTTTACCTTACTTTGCAATCAAGGAGGCTGTATTTCCATTCAATAAATTCCCAAACACCGATGTAATACTTGGTCCAGAGATGAAAAGCACTGGTGAGGTTATGGGTATAGACGAGGATTTTTATTTAGCTTATTTCAAAAGTCAAATTGGTGCAGGACAAAAACTAAATGACTTAAAAAACATATTCATCTCTGTTAAAAATGAAGATAAGCAAAGTATATCTAAAATAGCTAAATCTTTCATAGAAAATGGTTATAATTTATATACAACAAAAGGAACTCACGACTTCTTAATGAAAGAGGGAATTTCTTCAAATTTAGTTAACAAGGTGGCTGAAGGATCACCACATGTAGTAGAGTATATAAAACAAAATAAGATTGACTTAGTTATTAATACAACAGAAAAAAAACAGGCAATTATTGATAGTTTTACTATAAGGAGAACGTCTGTTGATCTTAATATTCCATATTACACCAACCTTAGAAGTGCAGAAATACTAATTAAATCACTGATTACTTTGAAAAATAAGCCTATTTCTGTAAAACCTATACAAAATCATCATTCTTTTTAGTGTAAAAATTCATTTGTAATAACACATAAAATTCAATATTTTCTACAACTTAATAAATATACTAATAAAATGGAAAAGATACCAATGACAGAAGAGGGGCAAAAGAAACTCCTCGATGAACTAAAACATCTTAAAACAGTTGAAAGGCCAATTATCATTAAGGCCATAGCTGATGCTAGAAGTAATGGTGACCTTTCTGAGAACGCTGAATATCATGCTGCTAGAGAAAAACAAAGCTTCATTGAAGGACGAGTAGCTGAGATAGAGAGCATTATTGCTCAAGCAGAACTAATAGATGTATCAAAACTATCAGGAACGGTTGTAAAATTTGGAGCTACTGTTTCAATTATAAACTTAGATAATGATAAAGAGTCTAAGTATCAGTTAGTTGGAGAGGTGGAAGCTGACATTGAACAAAAAAAAATATCTGTAACTAGCCCTATTGCAAGAGCTTTGATTGGAAAGAAGAAGGGTGATTATATAGAGGTATCAACACCAAAAGGTATAACCTCATACGAAATTAAGTCAGTAAGATTTAAATAATATAATTTGAATACCTACAAAGTAATTACCATCAGTGAAGGTGCTGCTGGTATGAGAAGTCAAATAGAGGGATTAGCTAATTTAATCTCTGACTCTTATGAAAATTATGATTTAAAACTTAAATCTATTTTCAAAAATTTACCTATTGAGTTAATACCTACCAGTAGTTTTGCATATAGTAATTTATCTTTATTAAAGATTGAAAAAAATACAATTCTTATCAGTTGTGGTAAAAAAAGTATCAAAGCGTCTGTTTATTTAAAAAGAAAGTTTAAGGATTTAATTTTTAATATACACATACAAGACCCAAAAATAAATTATAAGCTTTTTGATCTTATTGTTTGCCCAGAACATGATAATTTAAATTTTGATAATTGTATTTCAACTTTATTAGCCATACATAATATTAAATTCAAAAAAAATATTAGAAATAAAAATACAATAAATTTTATTATTGGCGGACCAAACAAATATTTTAAATATCAACAGCAAACACAAGAAAAAATTTTAAATGAAATAAGATTTTTAAGTAATAAGTTCAAAATTAATGTTATACCATCACGAAGAACACCAATGGGGCTTATAGAAGAATTATCAAAAATTGATAATGAAAATGTTATTACCTTTAATGATTTATTTAATCCAAAGAAGTATGGTGAGCTTCTATCTGAGGGTAATTTACAAGTTGTAACTTGGGACTCAATATCCATGATATCTGAAGCTATATCCTCTGAAGCTGGTACTTTTTTATTTAAGTTTGAAGAAAAATTTTGCCCGAAAAGGTATCTTAAGTTTTTTGATAAAATTACAAAGCTTAATTTTGCAAAATTTTATAATCAAAATTTAAAACCTTATGAAATCTCTATTGATGAGTATAACAAAAATCTTAAAACTAAGATCTTGAATAAGATACAATCTAATTTAAGGTTCAGATCTAATAATGCTTAAGGAATCAATATTAAATCGTTGTACTACATACTCAGACCCTTTCCCTCACTGGGAGCTAGACTTCCCTTTTACAGAGGGGCTCATAAAAGAACTTAATGATGTAGATATATCTGATGCACCTCGATCCTTTGACGGAACAAGAGCCGCTGATGCAGGTGGAGATGGGATAGATGGAAAACTTAGAGTTTTTTTAGAGAGAGATAATTCAAAAAACTTATCAAATGGTATGGGTTTAATTGATGATTTGAGGGATAAAGATGTTATTGAGTCAATACAAGAGAAAATCAAAAAAAATTTATCAAATAGTTTTATTAGAATTGAGTACATATCAGATCGTAAAGGTTTTTGGCTAAAACCACATTTAGATATCAAAGAGAAATTAATGACAATGATGTTATTTATAAACACTTACGATGAATCAGAAAAACTTGGAACAGATTTTTATGATACTGACATGAATCTTGTTAAAACAGTACCATACAAACATAACACTGGTTATTTTTTTGCCTCTGGAAATAATACTTGGCACGGACTCGAAAAAAAAGAAATTAAGGTTGAGAGAAGATGCATGCAAATAAATTATGTAACCTTCCCCACTAGTTGGCCAATCGATGGCTGATATTAATAATGTTATTATTATAGGTTCAGGACCTGCTGGATATACTGCTGCAATATACGCTGCTAGGGCTAATTTAAAGCCTATTTTAGTGAGTGGCTTTCAGCCTGGTGGTCAACTAACCATAACAACTGATGTGGAAAACTATCCAGGGTATGAAGATCCTATCCAAGGGCCATGGTTAATGGAACAAATGCAAAAGCAGGCAGCACATGTTGGTACTGAAATAATCAATTCACAAGTAACAGAAGTTTTTTTAAACGAAAAAATTAAAAAATTAAATTTAGATAATGGCACAACTCTAAATACCAAAACTGTAATAATTAGCACAGGAGCACAAGCGAGATGGCTTGGTTTAGATGATGAGGCTAAATTTCAAGGTCATGGACTATCTGCTTGTGCAACTTGTGATGGTTTTTTCTTTAAAGATAAAGAGGTTGCTGTTATTGGTGGTGGAAATAGTGCAGCTGAGGAAGCATTATTTTTAACTAAATTTGCAACAAAAGTTTATCTTGTTCACAGAAGAGATAAACTAAGAGCTGAAAAAATATTACAAGATCGATTAAAACAAAATTCTAAAATAGAGTTTATTTGGAATAGTGAAGTAACTAAGTTTAATGGAAATGATGATTTAGAGTCAATAGACTTGTTAAATAAACAAGATAATAAAATTTCAAATCTCAAAATAGATGGTGTATTTATTGCGATAGGGCATGATCCAGCAACACAATTGTTTAAAGGTCAACTAAAAATGGATGACGGTGGATACATTATTACAGATCCAGATAGTACAAAAACCTCAGTTGAAGGAGTATTTGCTGCAGGGGATGTAAAAGATAAAATTTATAGACAAGCCGTTACAGCTGCAGGTATGGGATGTATGGCAGCATTAGAAGTTGAGAAGTATCTGGATTGATTTTAGCCTTGTCTGGCTTTCATTCTTGGGTTGGTTTTGTTGATTACATATAACCTACCCTTTCTTCTAACCAGTTGATTATTTTTATCTCTGGTTTTAGCTGTTTTAAGAGAACTTTTAATTTTCATAATTTAATGTATTAGTTATTAATAATAAGGCAAAAATCTATGTTAATTCATGAAAAAATCAACAAAATTAAGGAAGATTTCTCATTTTTTGATAATTGGGAAGATAAATACCAATACCTGATAGATTTAGGAAAAAAACTCCCTGATCTTGAGGATAAATATAAAACTGAGGAATATCGTGTTCAAGGATGTACATCAAATCTATGGATGGTGCCAAAATTTATTGATGGAAAAATTAAACTTTCTGGTTCAAGTGACTCTGTAATTGTAAAAGGTTTGTTTTATTTAGTTTATTTTTCTTATAATGAAGAGACTCCTGAAACTATAATAAATAATCCCTTATCTTTTTTTGAAGAAATTGGTCTTTCTAATCATCTAGGTCAATCAAGATCTAATGGGCTTAATTCGCTAAGAAAAAAAATAAAATCAATAGCGACAGATTTATCAAATAAATAAATTTTATTGTCTGTAAACTATGTTAATTTTATTCAATGAGTTTGATTAAATTAATATTTTCAATTTCATTTTTACTATTTTCTAGCAATTTATATTCTAAGGAGGATGTTATTAATTTACAACTTAAAGACGGAATCGTCAAAATAAAGACCTTTGAAGATAAGGCTCCAAAACATGTTAAACAAATAACTGATCTAGTTGCCAAAGGCAGTTACGATGGGGTAGTTTTTCACAGAGTAATAGATGGTTTTATGGCCCAAACAGGAGATGTTCAGTTTGGTAATTCGAATTCAGATAACTATGATTTAAGAAGAGCGGGTACAGGTGGTTCTGGTAACAATATTGAAGCAGAATTTAATGATATGCCACATAAAAGAGGAACTTTAAGTATGGCACGTGCACAAGATCCAAATAGTGCTGATAGTCAATTTTTTATTTGTTTCGGCGATACTCCACACTTAGACGGACAATATACTGTTTGGGGCGAGGTAATCGAAGGAATGGAGTTTGTTGATGCAATCAAAAAAGGCGATCCTATAAAAAACGGTCTGGTAGATGATCCAGATAAGATTATCAAAATGTGGATTGAATAAATTTACTTTTGAGTAATTTTTAATTCAATTCTTCTATTTTCTTTGAGATCATCTTTAGTATCTCCTGTATTAATAGGTTGATATTCGCCGTAACCATTTGCTGACAATTTGTTAGCAGGGATACCTTGTTGAATAAGAAATTTTACGACCTCAAGCGCTCTAGCGTGAGATAGTTCCCAATTTGATGGAAATTGAGAGGTAGAAATAGGAATCTTATCAGTGTGACCGTCTATTTGTAAGATCCAATTTAAATCAGATGGTATTGACTCCGCAACTTCTATAATTGTTTTCGTAATAAGAGATAGTGCTATCCTACCTTCTTCTTGTATATTTGCACTACCAGAGTCAAATAAGATCTCAGATTGAAAAATAAATCTATCCCCTTTAATTTGGATATCGTCTCTATCAGCTAAAGCTTCAGATAACTTGCCAAAAAATTCTGATTTATACTTTTGTAATTTGAATAATTCACTTGTAAGTACTCTATTTAATCTATCTCCTAACTCTCCGAGTTCTATCTCATTTTTAGCTATTTCTGCTTCTTTTGACTCTAGTAAATTATTTAAGAGATTAATTTCATTACTAAGTATCTCAATATCCAAGGCTAAATTAGATATCAAATTTAGAGCCTCATTTAGATCACTTGATTGTATTGCTGACTCCTCCTGTAGAGTAGATAATTTGTTTTGTAATTCTTGATTTATATTCTCAGAGGAACTTAATGATTCTAGAAGATTTTCAATTCTATTTTGTGACTCGCCAATTTGGCCAACTAGCTTACTGTTTTCTCCACCAAGTTTTATTAAATCTGATTTTAATATTTCTTGTTGCTTATTTAATTCAGAAAGATTTTCTTGAAGGGTTTCTCTGTCAGCTAAAGATAAAGATAATTCATCAGTAATTTTTGCAATTATCGTATTTAGTTTATCTATATCAAGTGCTTGGTCTTGAATAATCGTATCTTGAGCTAAAATTTGAGATTGTTTAATTGATATCTCTTCATCAAGTTTTTCAATAAGATTTTGTCTGTCAATTAATTCAATCTCTTTATCTGTGAGTGTTACATCTTGTTCCACAATAGTTTCGTCTTGAATAACAATTGTTTTTTCCAAACTCTGTATTTGTTCATTTTTTCCTACTACAAGATCTCCCAAATAAACTTGGGCAACTGTGAATAGTAAAACTATAAAAATTATAACCATCAACGTAGATGCCAATACATCTACAAATCCAGGCCAAATTATATTTCCATTATCTGAACTTTGAGTTTTAGAGAGATAACTCACTTTTTGTCTAAGTCTTTGATAGACTTGCTTACAGACTTAAGTTCTGTAATAACATCTTTCCTTAAATCATCATTATAATTTTTCATACCATCAACCAAATCATCAAGCTTAGAAACAATATTTTGAGATAAGTTGGTGCTATTAGAATTCTGATTAAATTTATTTGTATTCGGGCTAGATCTATAAAAAAGTCGAATTTGATTTTCACAAAATTCATAATAATTCTGCTTAATGCCTCTAGTGATTATTTCATAAAGTCCTAAAATTAAAGAAGTTACTAAACCAAACAAAGATGAGCTAAAGGCTATTGTCATTCCAGATAAAGGTGACTTTAGTCCATCTTTTAGATTGTTAAAAAATAACCCAAAGTCTTGTTCTTCAATTGATAAACTATCAATGACGTTTGAAACACTTCCTATTGTTAATAGTAATCCATAAAAAGTCCCAATGAGTCCTAAGAATATAGCTAAGTTGATAAGATATTTTGATATGTCACTTCCACTTTCAACAGTAGATAAAAGATCATCTAGTATCTCATCAAGTGTTTTAGTTATACTTTTGGAGGTAGTTGTTATACCAAGATTATTCGCAATAGATTTTGTTATTGGATAGTTGTTTATAGATGAGTCGTTTAATTTTAATTTTCCAAATGCTACAGAGTTCATGAATCTAAACTCTGAGCTTAAAGTGAATATCTTAAAAGAGTATAGAAGAAAACCAATTATAAGTGTAAGAAGTATTATTCCATTAATATATGGATTTGCATCAAAGTAAATTTTTATTTCCTCGTACCCAATTACAAGAATTATTACAATTAAGATCGAGAATAATAAATAAGCTAAAAAGTTTTTAGTCATTAATCATAAAAATAAACGAATTTTGTAAATTAACAATTGGATATTTATGAAAAAATTTAGAAATTTCTATTGTAAATAAGGTAATAATTATTTGTGCCTGGATTTACTGTGGCTAAACCTGCATTAGAAATGTGATGCGAACCTAATCCAAACCTGGATTCTTTTGATATTTTATAAAAAATGTTAATCTCTGATTTAAATTGCAAATCATTTCCTAAATCTTTGCCATCTCCATTGTTGTAAATGCCAACTGATGAAGAGAGATTAAAATAAATAGAGTCTGCTCCAATATTTGTTTCAAACCCACTGTAAAACATTGAAGCATTTTCAGCTGTTATGAAACCTCCAATTACTGGGTTAATTGTTAAAATATTTATCAAATCTATTTCATTATCAGACATATGATAATTAAGACCAAACAAATTCGTTGTATTATCATCATCATAATCATAGGTACCTCCAAAAATAGAATAACTATTTGCATTTATAGTTATGTTTGATGAAAGTAAAAAAATTAAAAAACTTAATAAATATTTTTTCATTCAACTAAACCATACACCATCAATTTAGAAAGTAAATGGTGGGCGTGACAGGATTCGAACCTGTGACCCCTTGCGTGTCGAGCAAGTACTCTAACCAACTGAGCTACACGCCCATAAAAACAGGGATAAATACTTTTAAATTATATTGAAAATTAGTAAATAAAATTCCTAATTAAATTTATTTAATTGAAACACAAGTTTTATTTCGTTTAATTTAAGCCAATTTAAAATCAAAAAATATATTATTAAACCAATAAGTATTTGAATGAATAAATCTACATAAATGTTCAAATCCAAAATTTTTTTAAATATTAATATTGAAGTCACCATAATAATTGCACTAAATAAAATCTTTAATAGTTTCTTAAAATCAAAAATTAATAATTTTTTATAAAAACCTCTAAAATTTTTTCTTAAGTAAAAAATTTGAATAAATAAATTTAGCCATATACTCACAGCACCTGATATAGCTAAACCCAAAACACCCAGAGGTCTATAAAGAAGAAAACATAAAATAAAATTACATACAAATGTTGGGACAGCTGCTTTAACGGGATACTCAACTTTTTCATAAGAGTAAAATACTTGATTAAAAATTCGAGCGAGCATATATCCTGGCAATGAAAAAGAGTAGACTAGTAAAATCTTAGATGTAATTAACACATCCTCATTATTAAATTCACCCCTACCAAATAATGCTCTTATAATATCTTCACTCAGAATAAAAATACCGAATGAGCTTGGGATAGCAAAAAGAAAGCAAAATATTACTGTTTCGTTAAAAGCTTTAGAGTTTTTACTCTCATCTGAAATATTTTTACTCAAATAAGGTAAAAGTGTAAAAGACATAGCTACTGCAATAAGAGCAAATGGTAAGTCAATAATTCTATCAGCATAGTAAATTTGGCTTATAGCACCCCCGCCCACTAAAGAAGCAAATAACATTGAGATAAAAATATTTAACTGAACAATACCAGAACCCAGTAAAGAATAGAGAAATCTTCCAAAGAATTTTTTAAGCTCTTCAGACAAGACTTTTATGCTCTTTAAACCAATACCCCAAAATATTTTTATTGTGCTTAAGTTGATAAATAAAAGGATCAATTGAGTGAAACCAGCTATTATCATTGACCAAGCGAGTGCAAAATGAGAGTTAGACTTGAATGACACCAAAGAAATAATCATAAAAATGTTTAGAATTACTGATAAGAAGGAAGGTAAAAAAAATTTTCCTTTCACGTTCAAAACTGAGCTCAACACTGATGATAGAGTTACAAATATCAAAAAAGGAAAAGTTATAACCAATAACTGATTTGCTAATAAAAATTGACTTTTATTTAATAAAAAGCCTGGTGCTAAAATTGATATGACTTGCTCACTTAAAAAAAATATAAAAAAAGATAAAAATAAGGTAATTACAAAAAAAAAGTTGAAAACTATCCATATAAAATCATTTGCTGATTTTGAATTTATTTTTTCTTGGTTTACATACAAAGGAATAAATACACTATTCATTGAACCCTCAGCAAAAATTCTTCTAAATAAATTTGGTAATCTATAAGCAAAAAGGAATGCATCTGACATCAAATTTGCACCTAAATAATTTGCAAAAAGTATGTCTCTAATAAATCCGGTTACACGAGATCCAAAAATATTTGATGAAATCTTTGAAAAATTACTGATTTTCATTAAGTTCAGGAAAATTCATTTTCCAAAATCTCAGTAATTTTATCAGCATCGATAAAGCCTGGAATTATTTGATTTCCAATTATAGTTGCAGGTGTTCCAGTAAATTTAAATTCATCAGCATAACCTCTATGAATAGATAAAAAATCTGATACCTCTTGTGAGTCTAAATCATTCTTTAGTATGTCAAGATCAACACCTCTTAGAAATAAGTCAGCCAAAATATCCTCCATTTTTGATTTTCTCTCAGTAGAATATAAATAATTATGGACAACCTTAAATTGCCCTTGCAAGGAGGAAGCTAGTGCCAACTTTGTCAACTCCTCCGAAAAATTCCCTAAAATTGGCATCTGTATAATAACAAGTTTTAATGAATTATTTTTCATTACATTTATTAATTCTTGATGGAATTTTTGACAATAACCACAATTATAATCAACAAATTCATATATAACTTTTGCAGAATTTGAGTCACCCAAGTACATAGGATGATATGCGAGGTTTAAATTTTTTATACTTGAGATATTTTTTTGATTAGTTTTTTCTTGCTCTAATTTATTCTGCTCTAATTGATACTCTCTAAGAACACCTAAGATATAATCTGGATTTTCCTCTATAAATTTTTTGATGTTTTTGTCAAATTCCTTTTTGGTAAAATACTCATCAAAATTTATATCTTCTTTTTTTAAATAAGAGCTAAGATCTGACTCTATAATTTGATTTGGCTCTTCTTCAAACTGCGAATCTGTAATATTTGATAAATCAAAATTACTTTTTTCTGAAAAAATTTTAAAAAAATATAAAGTTGTAAGAACAATAATTAAAAATAAAAAAATCAAAAAAACATTTAAAAAATTAAATCTCTTTTTTTTAACATAAATACCCATGTGCAAAATATCTTATTTAACTATTACTGCAGTGTAAATAATTTTAGCATTAAGACTAATCACATTTACATATAGAAATAAATTTACCATTTAAGCTATCTTGTTTCATTAAACTGATACTAGAGTAATTCAAAGATTTGATTGAATTGTCAAATATAATCTCTTTTGTGATATCTGATACTGAGATATGGTGATTGCTAAACTCAAATAAATAAGGATATCCCCATATAAAATAATATTCCATTTCTAAAGAGGATAAATTACTGAAACGCTTTAGATCTTTTTGTATTTCTTGTTGGTTAAGTGTTTTTCTAAATAAATCGAAATGTCTCATTATATCATTGCACAAAAAATTGAATTTTTCATTTGAGTTAATTTCTAGAGCAAAAACATTTTTAATTTTCTTTAAACCTAAAACGTTAAATTCATCTTTATAAGATTTATTCTGATTAGATAAAAAATATTCTTGAAATGAGTTAATAAGTTCTTTCTCACTATAAAGATGACTTAAATAAAAAGGAGCTTTGACAGTATAATGAAGGCCATACTTAGATAATTCAAGACTATCAAATTTGACATCATACTTTAAAAGTAAATTGTCAACTTGATCAATAAATAATTTATTAGGTATCAAGTAAATTGAGTAGCGAGGGAATTGAATATAATTATCCATCTGTAAGTCTACTCAATATAAAATTTTGCATTTTTGTTTCTAATATAAATTTCATTATAAGAATTATAATAACGGTGTAAAAAAATCTAAAAAATAAAATACCAGAAATATGACTACCTAGTAACAAAATTAATATTGTATCCTCAATTATGCTATGACATAAACTTAAAAAAGATAAAGACAGTAAAATATCTTTCTTTGAAATATTATTTTTTCTGGACTCTTCAATTAAAAAACCTCCAC
The DNA here is from genome assembly GCA_902530745.1 of uncultured Alphaproteobacteria bacterium. Lineage (GTDB taxonomy): Bacteria > Pseudomonadota > Alphaproteobacteria > HIMB59 > HIMB59 > HIMB59. Next base: position 29,860 of record CACABO010000006.1, read on the forward strand.
CAAATGAAATCCCCAACGTTAAGCCAATTAAAATTATATTAGCTACTTTCTCGGACATTCCTAAATAGGATAAAGGAATTTTCAAAGTATTAATTATGAATTTCCAAATACCGATTGCTTTGAGGATATTAATTGTCGATATAATAAAAAATATTATTAAAAAAATTAGGAAAAAATTTTGAAGTTGTAGAATAGCCCAATCAATGTTTGAGACTGCTTCAATCGGGACTTGTAAGATAGAATTATTAGGTTCGTTAAATAAATTATATTTAGTGAATATAAAATTTAATATTTTTCCAGCTACTACTGCATTCACAAATCTAAAAGTTAAATTAAATACCCATGAAATTCTTGATTTTTTTGCAATAGCCACTTCAATTGGTAAACTATGTGCTATAAGTATAATTAATCCTAATATTGTGGTTTCAGCTATTGTGTAATCAAATATCGCTTGGAGGGATGCAAAAGCAGCCAAACCTGCATAAATGTTTACAAATATAGCTGCCATCCAAACTAGCCCTAATGAACCATCAATGCCAATAAAGCTTGTTATTGGCTCTAGGAATTTAGCTAAAAAAGGGATTACTCCAATAAGCTCGAGGGCTCTAATAATAACGATAACGGGTAAAATAACTTTAAATAAAATCCAAAAAATTTTACTAGTTTCTTGAAATATATTTACTAGTATTTGTTTAGATTTTTCCATTATGATAACAACTGATTAATTTTACTTCTTTATAAAGAAATAAATGGCAAGGACAAATAGTTTTACAATAAAAGCATCACTATCAACTTTATTGGCTTTCATCAGCTTTTTTTGCTTTTATATAAGCTATTCTGACTTCGTAAAAATAAACAATGAATATGCTTATATTTATGATGATGTAAATATTAATTATTTTGATAAAAAAAAATTTCAAAAATATTATGAAATCATAAGCATTGAAAGTCTAGACGACCCGATATTTGACAAAGAAAAATCAAAAAATTATTTTGAAAGTATAACACTTGAAAATTTATCAAATATTTTTGATGAAGATTTAAACAAAAAAGAAGATAAAATTGATTTAGAAACACCAGACGAGTACAAACCAATTGAAAATGAGATAGTCAATGAATTAAATAATTTCGATGAAATCATAGTTTCCAAGGGAGATAATTTTGCAAAAGTTTTAAAAAAAGGAGGCTTAAGAGGAAGAGACATAGACTTAGTTATACTCAACGGAAAAGAATATTATGATTTTTCTAAACTATATATTGGGGATACTGTAAAAATATTCAGCGAATATGATGCTGAGGGTTTAAATACTTTTGACCTAATTTATAAATATTCTGATACTAAAGAATTAATCATATCTTACCTAAATGATAATTTTATTTATGAAATTAATGAAATTCCCTTGAATTCCGAAGAAATTTTTGTGACTGGGAAAATTAAAACAAGTTTATATAAAGCAATGAAAGATCAAGGGTTGTCTGAAATAGTAATTAATGAGATTATCAGGATTTACAGTTTTGATGTTGATTTTCAGAGAGATATTTATGAGGGTGATAATTTTGAAATGCTGTTTGTCAAAAAGGTAAACAATGATGGTAAGATAATTCAAATCGAAGATCCAAAATACCTAATGCTTTCATCAAGAGGCACTCCATTAATTTACTATCTTTATAATAATGGAGAATTCAGCGAATATTTTGACGAAAAAGGTAAAGGAATGACAAAAAGCTTAATGAAAACTCCAATAAATGGTGCAAGGCTGAGTTCCAGTTATGGTATGAGAAAACATCCTATCTCCGGTTATAATAAATTGCATAAAGGAGTAGATTTTGCTGCCCCAACAGGAACTCCAATTTTCGCTGCTGGGAATGGTATTGTAGAGTACGTAGGTAGAAATGGAGGATATGGAAAATATATTAGAATTCGTCACGATAGTACTTATAAAACAGCTTACGCGCATCTTAATGGTTATAAAAAAGGGATATCAAGTGGTGTAAGAGTGAAACAAGGTGATGTAATTGGTTATGTAGGTTCAACAGGAAAATCAACTGGACCTCATTTACATTATGAAATTATTGTTAATGGAAAACAAATAAACCCAGCTACACTTAAATTACCCTCAGGAAGGAAGCTTAACGAACAACAACTAAATGAATTTCAAATATTAGTCTCTAAAATAGATGAAGAAGTTAATATTTATAAAAATAAAATAAATTAAGCTAACTGACTAGCTAAGTCATCAAAATCAGAAGTTGAGTTACGCTCTGCCTTATTATCTTTATTCAAATCGCTGTCATTATTATCAATTTTGTCTTTACTTATAATTTTTCTGGCAACAAAACCTCTATTTGAGTTGTCTGTTTGTCTAAAATAGTGTTCAGCGTGTTGCAGGTAAAACTGCTCTAATACATCATCACCCTGTCCCTTGGCATCTTTTGCTTTGTTAAGATAATCGTTATATTGATCTTTAGGGTTTTTTCCGTTTCTTTTAAATCCGTTGGAATTTCCATTAGCTTGCAGATATGGAGAGTCAGCAACACCAGATCTTGATGAGTTTATTTTTCTTTGACCGCCGTAAGGCTTTCTTTTTACAAAATTTTTCATTAATTTTTAGTTGATTATCTCTAAAAAAGCCCATCAATTAGTGTTTAGGGAATTTTATCTTTATCAGTCTGTCTAAATTAAGATAATCAGTTTTTTTATAAACTATTTTTACACCTTTTTCTAATAATAATTTATACATATTTTTAGTGATAATTGGATCAATTTCAAAATAAACAAACCCTTCAAACTTTACGCTAATTAAAAAATTAATAATTTTAACATAATAATCCATGCCTAATTTTCCACCATCAAGTGAAATTCTTGGATCGTGCAAAGTCTCTTTATTTAAATTTAAATAATTTCTTGTTGGTATATACGGTGGGTTACAAACAATGAAATCAATATATTTCAGTCTATTTATTGGATAATTTTCAAATAAATTCGAGTGGAATATTTTTGTTTTTTGTTGCTGTTTAAATTTTATTATATTTTTTTTGCAAGCAGTAAGAGCATGTTTGGAAACATCAATGAAATCACAAAATGCATTATCTAGCTCATCTAAAATAGAAATTCCGAGGCACCCAGTCCCACAACACAAATCAAGCAACTTCAAGTGTTTTTGATTTTTATTTTTTTTACAATCAATTAATATTTGTTCAACTAATATTTCAGAGTCAGCTCTTGGATCTAAAGTGTAATCATCTGTATAGAAAATTTTTTTCCAAAAACCTTTTTCGTTGATTATTTTTGCTAATGGCTTTCCTTTTACTCTTTCATTTAGGATCTTATTAATTAATTCTTGATCAACTTCACTATTATTAATATCTAAATTATTTTCACTATTAGATGAATAAGAAATCATTATTTGGGACTCTTGCTCAGCTTGAGATCCAGAAATTGATTTTAAATTTTTAAGTAACATTTTTTTTATATCTAATTTACTTAAATAATTATTAATTAGCATTAAGTTGACTTAATTTTTCGGCTTGTTCACTGGCTGACAAAGCTGATATCATTTCATCTAATGCCTCGCCAGTTAAAAACTGGTCTAATTTATAGAGCGTTAAGTTAATTCTATGATCTGATACTCTGCCCTGTGGAAAATTATATGTTCTAATTCTCTCAGATCTATCTCCTGAACCAACTTGGTTTTTTCTATTAGATGAAACCTCTTCTTGTTTCTTAATTCTTTCAACTTCATATAATCTAGATCGTAAAATTTTTAACGCTTTAGCTTTATTTTTATGTTGAGATCTTTCGTCTTGTTGAGTTACTACTATATTTGTAGGTAAATGTGTAATTCTTACAGCACTATCTGTTGTATTTACCGATTGGCCTCCCGCCCCTCCTGACCTATAAACGTCTATTCTTAAATCAGTATCTTTTATATCTAAGTCAACGTCCTCAGCTTCTGGCAAAACAGCAACAGTTGCAGCCGAGGTGTGAATCCTTCCCCCAGACTCAGTTTCTGGTATGCGTTGAACTCTGTGGACACCAGACTCATTTTTTAAAAATTTAAATACACCATCTCCTTTAATTTCTATTATTGCTTCTTTTATACCCTTCAATCCAGTCTCGCTCTTCTCCATTGGCTGAAACTTCCAACTTTTTAATGACGAATATCGCTCATACATTCTATATAAATCTCCAGCAAATAATGCAGCCTCATCTCCTCCGGTACCAGCCCTTATTTCTAATATTACATTTTTATCATCAGCCTCATCTTTAGGCAGTAGAGCTATTAGTAATTCTTTATTTTTAATATCTAAATCTTTTTCATACAGAGGTAATTCTTGTTTTGCTAAATTTCGAAGCTCTTCATCATTTTCATTTTCAAGTATTTCTTTATAGCCTTTGATTTCCTTATCTAAGTTTTTAATGGTGTCAGTTAGAGCAATAATTGGCTCCAATTTTGACAAATCTTTATTTATTTGAATAATTTCCTCATTTTTTAAGTTTTGAGAATTTAAAAGTTTCTCATTTAATTGATTAAATTTGTTTTTTAAATCAATGATTTGTTTATCTAATTTCATTTTTAAGCTCGAATTTGGAAATTTCAAAAGATTTTTGATTTTTATTTTTTAAATCTTTTAAAATAATTTTTTTATTTTTGATCTCTTCTTCACCAATAAGAAGAATAAAATTGAAATTGTTTTTATCTGCATAACTAAAAAGTTTTTTTATATTTTTACTAACTCTAACTTCATGATTATATCTTAAACTGTAAATTTGTTTTAAAATTCTATTATTATTTAAATAAGACTCATCTTGGACAGCAAATAATATCTTTTTATCTAATTCTGACTTTTCATCTTTTATAGATATCAAATCCATTAATCTTTCTATACCAGCTGCCCAACCAACTCCTGGTATATCTCTAGAAGAAATCATACTAATTAAATTGTCATACCTACCGCCAGCTAATATTGCATTTTGTCTTTTATCTTCATTTGTTTGAAACTCAAAAGCTGTATGTGAATAATAATCTAATCCTCTAACTAATTTTGGGTCTTCAAAAAATTTAATTTTATTATCGTTTAAAAGTTTTTTAACTTGATTGATATAATTTTTACTCTCTTCAGATAAATGCTCACTAATTTTTGGAGCATTTACTAATATTTCATAGTCTTTTGGATCTTTACTATCCAAAATTCTAAGTGGATTTTTATCCAATCTAGATTGTGAGATTTCTGATAACTGTTTTTTAAATTCAGTTAAATATTTTTTTAATTCATAAGCATATTTGATTTGATCCTCTTTTGACCCTAATGAATTAATTAATAACCTATAATTATTTTCTTTAATTCCAAGGTCATCAAATAATAACTTTGCGATTAGAATTAATTCAAAATCTACATAAGGACTTTTTTCACCAATAGATTCAATATTTATTTGATGAAACTGTCTATATCTTCCTTTTTGAGGTCTTTCTCTTCTAAACATTGGACCGTGAGTAATTAATTTAAGTAAGCCCGATTGATAGTTTGAAGCAGCAAACCTAGCTAGACTACTTGTGGCCTCAGGTCTTAAACTAATATACGCTTCTCCTTTATCTAAAAATGAATACATCTCTTTAGAGACAATATCGGTTTGCTCGCCTACGGTCCTAGAGAATAAATCTTGTTGTTCCAAAATAGGGGTTTGTATAGATTTAAAATTGAAATTCCTACAGATTGAATAAAATTTTTCAACAATAAATTCAAACTTCTCCATTTCAGCTCCATGAATATCATGTGTGCCTTTTACTAAACTAATATTTCTTTTCATTTTAAATGATGAATCTGATCAACTTTATTTTCTATAGTTTTAACTAAGTACTCAACTAAATCTTCGTCTTGTATTCTATGGCTTTTTTCTCCATCGACGTATACCATATGTGTGTTATTTCCACCACCTGTTATGCCTATGTTCGTCATTGTAGCTTCACCTGGCCCATTAACAACACATCCAATAATTGAAACTGTTATAGGTTTTTTTAATGTGAGAAAGTTTTTTCTCAACATTTTTAACTGTCTCAATAACATCAAATTGCTGTCTTGCGCAAGATGGGCAAGATATTATTGTTACACCATAATCTCTTAAATTTAGTGATTTTAACATTTCAAACCCTACTTTGACCTCTTGAGTTGGATGGTCTGAAAGTGAAACTCTCACTGTATCGCCAATACCATCATAAAGAAGCAATCCAAGGCCTATTGAAGATTTTATTGTTCCACTAAAATAACTTCCTGCTTCAGTAATACCTAAATGAAGAGGATAATCACAAAAATTAGATAACTTTCTATATGACTCTACTGCTGTAAAAACATTTGAAGCTTTAACACTAATCTTAAAATTATCAAAATTTAGATCCTCTAAAAGTTTTATATTTAGCTTAGCACTTTCAAATAATGCCTCAGAGGTTGGGCTTTTATATTTTTCTAATATAGATTTTTCTAAACTTCCAGCATTAACACCTATTCTTATAGGTATTTTGTTCTGCTTGGCAGCTTCAACAACCTCTTTTACTTTCTCCCTAGAGCCAATATTACCTGGATTAATTCGAAGACAATGTGCTCCATTTTCTGCAGCCTCAAGTGCTCTTTTATAATGAAAGTGAATATCAGCGACTAAGGGGATCTTAATTTCAGGAATTATTTTTTTTAATGCTTTTGATGATTTTTCATCAGGAACTGAAACTCTGACTATATCGCATCCCTCTTGTTCAATGAGAGATATCTGCTCAAGTGTTGCATCAATGTCATGTGTAAGGGTATTTGTCATTGTCTGAACCGTAATTGGAGAGTCTCCACCGACAAAAATATTTCCGATTTGAATTTTTTTTGTTTTTTTTCTCTTTATTGAATGAGAATATTTCATAATAAAGTCTCTAAATCTTTAATGTGAAAATTAAATAAATATGAGTTTAATTCCTTATTTAATCTAATTTCTACACCTCTGTAAATTATCTTATCAATATTATTTATATTAGATAAATCGATAAAAAAATCATTGTCTAAATCGAGAATAAGTTCATTAGATTTGGTAATTTCACCAAATTGTAAAGTATTTTTTATATTGTTTTGAATTTTGTAAAAAATAGTCTTATTATGTTTTGCAAAAATTGATAAATTTTGCGAATAGTTAGCTCTATTTAACGGGATAAGATTATTTATAAAATCATCATGACTTAATTCATACAAATCATATTGATTAGAGATCTTATAAACATCATTATAAACTTGATCTTTTTCAAACTCTTTAAATGAAATTTGATTGTTAAATTTATTATATATATTTAAAGACATTAAAATCAGAATAGTAAAAATAAGTAATAAAAAGAAATAAGTTAATGAAATTTTTGTATAATCTACTGGAATATCACTGATTAAGTTTTTATATTTTATCTCATAACCTAAATAACGATATATAGATTTTTTATAAGTCGATTGATAAGATCTATATTTTTTAGGTAACTTTAAATTATCATCTAATAGCCGAATTATCTCTATATCTAATTTTAAAGCTTTGGATAAATCATTGATTGATAATCCTTTCTTAATTCTTGCCTCTTTGATTGAAATTAACTTATCCAAAAAATTATTTATGTAGTTTGAAGGCTTGATGTAATTTTTGTACAGCTAAATCAGTTTGATCTTCATGAATTAAAATACTTATTTTTATTTCTGAAGTGGTAATAACTTGAATATTTATTTTATTTTTTCCAAGAGTATCAAATAATGTTTGGGCAACTCCAGCATGAGATCTCATCCCTACTCCAACCACTGAAATTTTTGAAATATTATTAGATGAAATAATTTTTTTATATCCAATTATCGATTTCTCTTTTTTTAGTATTTTTAATGCTTTTTCTAAGTCTAGTCTTGGCAAAGTAAAAGATAAATTTGCAAACTTTCCATCTTGTGAAATATTTTGGAGTATCATATCAACATTTATATTGCCTTTAGCTAAAGGGCCAAAGATTTTTGAAGAGACTCCAGGTTTATCTTGTACTTTTGAAAGTGTAATTTTTGCTTCATCTTTGGAGTAAGTTATTCCACTCACAGTATTATTTTCTAAAACACTTTTTTCGTCAGTAATCATGGTACCAATTTTTTTAGGTTTGAAAGAAGATCTTACACTTAATTTAGTATTTTTTCTCATAGCTAACTCAACAGAACGAGTTTGAAGAACCTTAGCCCCTTGTGAGGCTAATTCAAGCATTTCTTCATATGAAATTTTATTAATTTTTTTTGCTTTAGGTACTATGTTTGGATCAGTGGTAAATACACCCTCAACATCAGTATAAATTATACATTCTGTTTCCATCGCTGCTGCAACAGCAACAGCACTAGTATCAGAACCACCTCTACCTAAGGTAGTTAATTCTCCCTTGTTGTTAATACCTTGGAAACCAGGAATTACTAGAACATCAAAATTTTTTAATTCATCATATAAAAATTTTTTATTAATAGATAGAATCCTCGACTTCATATGCTCTGACGATGTTATAATGGGTATTTGCCAACTAAGTAGCGATTTAGCTTTAATTTTTTGATTGTTGAGACATATAGACATTAACGCGCAAGATACATTTTCACCTGATGAAATGGCGTTATCAAAATCAATTGGATTTGGATTTTTTGAAAAAGATTTTGTTAAATTTATTAAACGATCAGTTTCACCTGACATAGCAGATAACACAGCTATAATTTTTGATTTTTTTGACCAATCATGAATAATATCTGCTGATCTTTTTATAGCTTCAATGCTTCCAACAGATGTGCCACCAAATTTTAAAACTTTAATTTTCATGAATTACGGTAATATACTCTTAACATTTATGATGTAAAGAACATGGACACTTATAATAGCAAGTATTACGAACCATTAGAGCAAATGATGGCTATAAGACATCAGTATATGTCAAAAATATTAAGAGATCATAGTGGTCAAGATATTTATGAATTCTTTAAGAATAAAAAGATTTTAGATCTTGGATGTGGAACTGGCGAATTCCTTAATAATTATTATGTTATGGGTGCAGAGTGTTCAGGTATTGATATCAAGAATAATTTTAAAATAAAAAACAAAATAAATTTTAAACTCATTAATATAGAAGCTAATAAATTTTTAAAAAATTGTAAAAAAAAATTTGATGTTATTTTTTTGTTTGAATTCTTAGAACATTTAGAAGAACAAGATAAGTATCAACTTTTTGAAAACTTAACTAAAAATCTCAATAAAAATGCTTATATATTTATATCTACACTTAATAAGAATTTATTATCAAAATATTTAGCAATTGATATTGCTGAAAATCTCTTAAAGCTACTTCCAAAAAAAACCCACGATTTTAATCTTTTTTTATCTCCCTCTAAATTACAATCAATTATTCAAAAATATAATTTAAATTTAATGGATATAGAAGGCATACAATACAATCCAATTTTTAAATCTTTCAAACTAAGTAAATTTGATTTAGTAAATTACTTTGGTACTTTGAAATACTAATTTTTATTTTTTTCTTTTTTACTAAAAGGAAGTCTTACTAAACCTATACCCTCATCAACCAATTCTTGACTTTCTTTTTCAGTTGCCTCTCCATAAATAGGTTTATCTTTCGCTTCACCATAATGAATTTTTCTTGCCTCCTCTGGAAATTTTTTACCAACATATGTAAAATTTTTTTCTATTTCAGATTTAATTTTATTTAATTGTTTATTATAATTTGAAAATAATTTCTTTTTTTCACGATTTATTTTAGCTGAACTTGTTGATTTATCAGAAATGTTTGGTGCCATAACTGATTTTGATATTGTTGATGAATTACAGAAAGGGCATTCAATTTGTTTTTTCCTTTTTTGTTTTTCAAAAGAGTTTGAGTCATCAAAACTAGCTTCAAATATGTGTTGATTTTCACAAATTAAATCAAATTTTATCATTATCTACATTTGGTTATTCAATGATAATTTTCAATAATATTAATCAAAATTTCTATCATTATCTAATACAGGTATTGCGTTTTGACATTCTCTGACTCTATTTAAATCAAGTTCAGCAGCAATGATCATTTCACCATCTTCAGCTTCAGCTAATGTCTCTCCCCAAGGGTCTACTATTAAAGTATGCCCATAAGTTACTCTTTTTTCATTATTTATTCCCCATTGATTAGGTGCCAATATAAAAACACCATTCTCAATAGCCCTTGCTTTAATAAGAGAATGCCAATGAGCCTTGCCAGTTGTGTGTGTAAAAGCTGAAGGGACAACAATAATTTGTGAACCTTTTTTTGCCAAAGCTCTATACAATTTAGGATACCTTAAATCATAACAAATAGTGTGACCAACTGAGTGGCCCAATACTTTAGTGATTTTTAATTCACTTCCAGGTGAGTAAAAATCACTTTCTTTATAAGACTCTCCATTTTTTAATGTGATGTCAAACATATGAATTTTGTCATAAATTGAAATAATATCTCCATCAGGATTAATTAAAATTGAACGATTAAATAATTTATCATTTTCGGTTATAGGAATAGAGCCCAAAAGTAAATGTACATTATTTATTTTTGAAAATTTTTTAAAATATTTTACAGAGTCATGGCTCATTTCAATCACAATTTTTGATTTACTTGATAAAAAAAGAAAGCACTCAGGAAGTAAAATGAAATCTGGGTTTGAGTTTAAACTATCTTGTAAAAATTTTTTTGTTTTTTCGAAATTTTCATCAAAATTTGAACCGACTGTAATTTGAATGAGTGCAACCTTCATTTAATTATTTAATTTATAAATAATGTAATTTGATACGTCTTTAATCGCTTTATGAATTTTTATTTTTTCTTGAGGTAAAATAGAAATGCTATGGTTTGAAAATAATATATATTCTAATTCCTTGTTATCTTTTACTAGGGTTAATTTTAAAGTCTTATCTTTATTTAGAACTACAATTGGTTCTTCAGTAGAATAAAAAAATTCATTATTATTATTTGAGGAAATTAATTCAGTAAATTCTTTATGAAATAATTCGGGATTTTCATAAAATGCTAATCTTTTTTGATCTAAATTAAATCTGGATATCATGTTAGATTACATTAACACATTATGAATGAATTTAATTTAAAAAAGAGGAATGTTAGGAGAAAGGCATTTTTTGACAAAAATAATTTACTAGAAAAAAATGGATCAAATTTAATAAGTGATAAATTAAAGCTTATGTCAAAAAAAATACAAAACTGTCTTATTTTAGATGAAGAACTAAGTATTGATGTATCAAATTTTAAAAACACAAAAATCATTAATATCAATGACATTAGTACAGTCGAAGGTAAATTTGATGCTGTAATATCAAATTTTTCTCTGCAAATACCATTATTTTTGAATAGCAATGATATATTTAATAAAATTTTATCTAAATTAGACGATAACAGTTTATTATGCTTCAATACTATAACATCAAATTCTATGAAAACACTTCAAAATATTTTTTTAGAAATTGATGAAAAGATTTTTGATGGAGTTTATAGAAGATTTGGACCTTTTTTAGAAACTACAAAATTGATAGAGGATTTAAATAAAAGCAAATATAAAGATGTAGTTGTAGGGATTGATAACTTAGAAATAAACTATAGTTCTTTGAGCAAAATAAGAAGTGATTTTAGAAAATTTGGGATTTCTAATATTTATAATGAAAAACCTAGATTTAAAAAAGATTTTTTAAAATTAACGAATAAAATATTTTCAAAATTAATCGATAATCATAAATATATTCCATTAGAAATAGAGATTGCTACATTTACATCATGGAAATAATATGAATTTAGTATATTTGTAATGTAATGTTCGAAAAGATTAATAATTTTTTTTCTTCTAAAAAAAATTCTAACTTAATTAAAGAAATTTCAAATAAATATTTAAATAAAGTCAATCAATTAGAAGGTAATATTTCAAACTTATCAAAAGAAGAAATGGCTCTTAAAATTGAAACCTTAAAACAAAATTATATTTCTAATCAAAAAGATGAGTTGTTAGATGAGGACATAAGTCTAGTCTGTGCTTTATTGAGAGAAGTATCAAAAAGAACTATTAAACTAAGACATTATGACTCTCAAATAATTGGAGGTATTGCTCTTTATCATGGGTTTGTTGCTGAAATGAAAACAGGAGAAGGTAAAACACTTGTTGCAACAATTCCAATCATATTAAATTATGTTTTAAATAAAAAAGTTCATTTAATTACTGTAAATGATTATTTGGCTAAAAGAGACTCTCTATGGATGGGTCCTGTTTTTGAATACCTTAATATCAGCTGTGCGTGTATTCAAAACACTCAGACTATTGAAGAAAAAGTAAAAAGTTATCAATCACACGTGGTATATGGGAATAATAATGAGTTTTGCTTTGATTACCTTAGAGACAATTTAAGAGGTATAAATCAACCAAAAATGCAAAATGAGCATCATATAGCATTAATTGATGAAGCCGACTCAGTTCTAATAGATGAGTCTAGGTCACCTTTAGGTATTTCTGGACCTGTAAAGACTCCAATTCAGCTTTTTAAATTATGCTATGAAATTACTGAAGATCTCTCAAGAGACGATGTAGAAATAAATGAAGAAAGAAAAAATGTTTTACTTATAGATAGCGGGATTAAGAAAATAGAATTTAACCTAAAAAAAATAAATTTTTTAAAAGGGAATAGTTTGTTCGACAATGAAAATTTAGAGGCTTATCAAATTATAAATCAATCATTGAAAGCTCGCTTTTTGTATGAGAGGGACAAAGATTATGTAGTAAAAGATGGACAAATAATTGTCATAGATGAGTTTTCGGGTAGATTAGCAGAAGGAAGGAGGTTTGGTGAGGGTCTTCATCAATCTTTAGAAGCTAAAGAAAATCTCAAAATACAGGAAGAGAGTATTACTTTAGCAAGTATTACCTTTCAAAATTATTTCAAAAAATATCAAAAATTATCTGGAATGACCGGAACTGCATTGACTGAGTCAGAAGAGTTTTTGGAAATATATGGTTTAAGTGTCATAGAAATACCTACTCATCAACCTATGATCAGAATTGATCAAAATGATCAAATTTATAAAACCCCAGAAGAGAAATACAAAGCTGTTTTAGATTTAGTGAAAGAAAAATATGAAAAAGGTCAACCAATATTAGTTGGTACAACTTCAATTGAAAAATCAAATTTTATTTCAGATATATTAAAAACTAACAATATTCCTCACAATGTTTTAAATGCAAAAAATCATGAGAATGAGGCTGAAATTATTGCTTTAGCAGGCAAACCGTCACAAGTAACGGTTGCTACTAATATGGCAGGTAGGGGTACAGATATAAGATTAGGTGGTAATCCAGAAATAGATAAAGATTTTAATGAGAATGATTATCAAAAGGTTATCGATTTAGGTGGGCTATGTATTTTAGGGACCGAAAGACATGAAAGTAGAAGAATAGATAACCAATTAAGAGGAAGATCTGGAAGACAGGGAGATCCTGGACAAAGTATATTTTTTGTCTCTTTAGAAGATGACCTAATGAGAATTTTTGGGTCAGAAAAACTTCAATCTATGCTTTCAACATTGGGCCTAAAAAAAGGAGAAGTTATTGAACATAAATGGTTAACTTCATCAATTGAACGAGCGCAGAAAAGAGTTGAGGGTCATAATTTTGATATTAGAAAGCAATTATTAGAGTTTGATAATATTATTGATAAACAAAGAAATATAATTTACTCAAAAAGAGAAACTATAATTAATGAAGATATCATAAATTTTATTCAAGAAACTGAGGATGAATTTATATCCAATTTATTAGAGGGCGAAAAAGAGGAAATTAAGAATTTTTCAGACTTATTGTCTTTTATTGATGCAGATGAAAATAATAATAAAGATCATTATCTATCTTCATTTAAAAAAATAAAAGATGAAAATTATGCAAAACATACAAATGCTTATATTTTTATACTTAGACAAGTAAGCCTGTCTATTTTAGATAAAAATTGGCATAACCATATCCAAGAGTTAACTAATATACGCATGTCTGTTAGTCTCAGCGGATATGGAGGGAAAGATCCAGTTAATGAATTTCGTAAGGCCTCTTTGAGTGCATTTAATCAACTAATATATGAAATACAAAAGCAAATGGTTTTAGTCTTAAACAATATTAGGGTTGAAAAAAAGAGTGAAAATCAAGAAGAGAAAAAAATTGAACCCATTACTAAAAAAATTGGACGGAATGATCCTTGTCCTTGTGGATCAGGAAAAAAATACAAACAATGTCATGGAGGTAATTAATCAAACAATATAATTTAAATATCGATTATTTCTTTTCTTTATCAATTCATCTTTTGATAATAATTTAAGATCCTCAATACTTTTTATCAAAGTAACCTTAAGATCATTTGATACCTTATCAAAATGCCTATGAGCTCCTCCAATTGGTTCTTCGATAATTTTATCAATAATTTTCAATTCTAGGCAGTCCTTTGCTGTTATTTTTAGAGAATTAGATGCTGTCTCAGCAAAATCAGAAGATTTCCATAGTATTGACGAGCAACCCTCAGGAGAAATAACAGAATAAATTGAATTACTTAGCATTATAACAATATCACTTGTAGCAAGAGCGATTGCGCCACCTGATCCACCCTCGCCTATGACTATTGAAATACATGGTGTTTCGCAATTAAGAGATACTTTCATTGATTGGGCTATTGCCTCAGCTTGTCCTCTTTCCTCAGCATCCTTACCAGGGTAGGCTCCAGATGTGTCCACAAAACAAATTAAAGGTAAATTTAATTTTGAGGCTAATTTCATAATTCTTTGAGACTTTCTATAGCCTTCAGGTTTTGCCATACCGAAATTATGTTTTAATCTAGTGTTCATATCATTACCCTTTTCAGTGCCTAGTATGATGACAGGTGAGTTATCTAAAAATGCAAAGCCTGAGATGATAGCATTATCTTCAGAATAAAGTCTATCACCATGAAGGGGTATAAATTGTGTAAAAATACTGTTAATAAAACTTTTTGTTTTAGGTCTGTTAGGGTGTCTTGCAAGTTTGACAATTTGCCAAGGAGATAAATTAGAGTAAATTCTATTTAATTCTGATTGTTTTTTTTTCTTAATATCTTTAATTTTTCCATCAACATCTATATCACTTTCTTTTGAAAGCTTTATTAAAGATTGTATTTCCATATCATATTTTTCCAATTTTTCTTCAAAATCTAAGTAAAACATTTTTAGGAATATAATTTATTTTTTAATGGATGATAAGAGTCTAAAACTCTCTTTTTCATTGACTTTGCAACTTTAGTATAAATTTCTGTGGTTGAAATACTTGAGTGACCTAATAACTTTTGGATATGTCTAATATCAGCGTTATTTTCTAACATAGTTGTAGCAAAAGAGTGTCTAAAAACATGAGAGGATAATTTATCTTTAATTATTGAGTCGTAGTAGCAATTCTCAAGAAATTTATTTACTGATCTGGCCGAAATTTTTTTATCATTTAATGTAAATACAAATTGATTTTTTTTAACTAGATTTTTCAAAAGCTCCAAAAAATCTTTAATTATAAATACTTTTCTTTCTTTAGAACCTTTTCCAAAGATGTAAATAGAATTATCTTGATGGTTAATATCAGACCATTTTAAATTCAGTGCCTCTGATATTCTCAATCCTGATAAATAAATTAATTTTAGTATTAAAATATAAAGCTCTTTATTAGACTGTTTTGAATTATGTAAATTAATGAATATTTGCTCCATTTGTAATTTTGATATGGCCTTTGGAATTTTTTTTAAATTTGATAGGCTTTCAAATTCTTGAAAATCAATTTTTCCAATTATTTTTTCAGCTTGGAGGAACTTCAAAAA
Source organism: uncultured Alphaproteobacteria bacterium (assembly GCA_902530745.1). Taxonomy (GTDB): domain Bacteria; phylum Pseudomonadota; class Alphaproteobacteria; order HIMB59; family HIMB59; genus HIMB59. The sequence goes on from CACABO010000006.1 coordinate 45,767, forward strand.
ATTTTTTAAAGTTGATATTTTTCTATTTATACTCGATATTTTCAAATTTTTTTTTCTTAAATTAGTAATATATGATTTAATATTAGTATTAAGATTACCAACTTTTATGTCCTTATTACTAAAAAATTGATCTAAATCAACTAAATAATTGTTTACAGAGTTTCTTGAAAGATTTTTTTCAGAAATTAAAAATTGTATGTATAAATCTTTATATTTTTCATATTTCATAAATTAATTAAATGTACTCTGAAGGCTAGTTTTATTAATTCATTTTTAAGATATTCATTATCTATGATGTAATTATTTAAGAAATATAAATCGAATTCATTTATCGAGTAAAATTTTTCACTCAAATTGACATAATATATGTATGAGTCAATCAAATTTAAATTTTCGGCTAAACTTGCCAAATAAACTGGATTAACTGAAATTGTATCTGTCTCTGTTATTTTTAAATTGTCACTTTCTATAAAATTAATATTTCTATTCAAAAATAAAAATTTCATCAAAGGACTGTCTATATTCTGATCGTTATCTGCATAGTATTTATTTTCGAAATTTTTAATTAAATAATTCTTTAAAGCTGTTGCTATATCATTACTTTCAATTACACCGTTAGGTACATCTCTCAATAAAATTAACAAATTTTCTAGAAAACTTGAATTTTCATATAGTGATAAAAGCATTAAACCATTTATGTAATTTAAATTTCTTGAGGTGATTCTCATTTCACTAAATTGATCATTAACTAATCTGGATACATCGTATAAATCTAATTGTAATAAAGGAATATAGTTCTCTAAAATTTCTAGTTTTTTATTATAGTTAATATTTTTTTGCATTTCTTCATACATAGCTAATTCTTTAGGTTTAACTTTTAGCATTTCTAGCATTGATAAATATTGTGATTTGTTTATGACTCTGTTCTTAAAAAGGTAATTTATTTGATAAAGATCAATTATATTTGATTTGAGATATATCTCTAATTCAAGAGTGTTATTAATTTCATCTATATTGACTTTTATACTATCAGAAATCAAAGCTATATATTTATCAATTAATCCTAATTCACTTAAGTTATAATTGTTTTCAATTGTATTATTTTTGAGAAAGTCTAACAAAAATTTTGTATTTAATTTATCAAACTCTTTTTGATCATAAATTTCAATTATAAAATTAATCTGCTCAAATTGATTATCTTTTATTAAGCATAAGATATTATAGACTAAAATATCATCAAAATTTTTTTGATTATTATCCAATTCAAATAAATATTGGCACAATTCATTAAATTGATTTGAGTCGAATAAATAAGCTAAATATGACTCATTATGGTTTGGGTTTTGGAATTCTTCAAAAATAACTTTTTCAAATAAATTTGAGTTAATTTGGTATCTATAGTTTTTTTTATTGAATAAATTTATTTTTTCGAAAAAAAATTCATTTTCATTTGAATATTCAGGATAAATAATATTATTTGTTAAAGGGTCAAATAAAGAATAAAAAAAATTATTATTATTTTCTGTGGAGTTTATAAGTTTTAGAAGAGTTTCTTCTGATTTAATTGATGAAATTATATTGTTTTGTGAAAATGATTTTTCTTGAAATATGATTTCTTCATTAACCTTATCTGCCTTTAATGGAAGAGCTATTAATAACAAAAAAAAAATGAGATATTTCATGTGAACTGATCTATTGGAATGTCATAAACCTTTTCTTTTATTGGTGCTGGTATTTTTATAGAGTTTATTAAAACAAAAACTAATAAAATTAGTATAATAATCGTTGATAGTAATGCTATTTTTCTCATTATTATTAATTTATTGGTTTTTCATATTATATATTTAAAACATATCAAATAACAATGATGAAAAAAAAATTTGAAAAAATATGTATCATTGGTATGCCTGGATCAGGTAAATCTACGATTGGTAGGGCATTATCTGATTACTTAAAATTTGATTTTTATGATACTGATGAACAAATTGAAATAGAAAGTCAATCTAGGATTAAAGACATATTTAACAAAGAGGGTGAAGAGTATTTTAGAAAATTAGAGAGATCAATATTCAAAAAATTGATTTTGAAGAAAAATATTGTTGTTTCTACTGGTGGAGGAATAATTTTAAAAAATAAAGATCTTTTGAAACAAACATTTAATATATATTTAAAATGTGATTTAAAAACTTTAATTAAAAGAACTTCACGTAATAAAAATAGGCCCCTATTAAAAAATAATGTCGAGAAAAATATAAAAATACTTTTCAATGACAGAAAAGAAATTTACAATGCAACATCTGATTTTACAATTAATGCAACTAGTAATACTCAAAAAACTATAGAAATTATATTAGAACATTTAAACTAATGAAGATAAGAAAGATTATTGATAAACAAATACATGAAATTGAATTTTTAAAAATAGTTCAATTAGAAAAAAAATTAATTAATAATATTTCAAATCATGATATTTTAATATTTGACAGGAATATTGCAAAAAATAGATTAATAAAAAAGCTTATAAAAAAATTTCCTAAACGATGTTTTGTTATTAAGTGCCATGAAAAAATTAAAAATTTACAAAACTATTCGTCTTTAATTGAGAAAATAATTAAAATTGGAGTTCAACGTAAAACTATAATTTACTCATTTGGTGGTGGAACACTAGGAGACCTCACAGGTTTTTTAGCATCCACGATATTAAGAGGAGTTGAGCACGTACTGATACCCACATCTCTTTTAGCTATGGTAGATAGTTCAATTGGTGGTAAGACAGGAATTAACAGCAAATTTGGTAAAAATTTAATTGGAACTTTTTATCTTCCAAAAAAAGTATTTATATGTTCAGATTTTATTAAAAGTTTACCAAAAAGAGAAATTGCATGTGGATATGCTGAAATAATAAAATATAGCCTTATTCATTCAAAACAACTTCATAAACTTCTTATTAAGGGATCCAAGGGTGACATAAATAAAATTATCAAACTATCTATTTTCTCGAAATTTAAATATATCAGTGATTTTAGAGAAAAATTAAAATCTAAAAATTCTAGAGCAATTCTGAACTTTGGACACACAATTGGTCATGCTATTGAAAATTCAAATTTTTATAAAGGCAATCTAAAACATGGAGAGGCGATATCTTTAGGTATGATAGTAGAATTAAAAATTTCTAGTTTATTAAATTACTATCCTAAAACAGTTGGTAATTTAATTGAAATTCTAAAAAAATACAATTTACCTATTAACTACAACAAATATGTAAATAGAATAACTATTCCATCATTAATAAAAAAAATTGCATTTGATAAAAAAGTTGTAAACGAAGATGTTAATATTGTTTTAATTGGAAAAAATGGAGGTTTTGTTAAAAAGATTTCAATTAGAGATCTTAAATCTATTCTAAATCAAATAAAATAATGACTTTAATTGTTATTATAAAAATTTTAGCAATAATTATCTTGCTCTTATTATCAGCCCTTTCCTCTGGTTCGGAAACTGCTTTAACTGCAGTGTCGAAACAGCGAGCTCACAGACAAAAAGATAAAGGAGCTAAAAATGCGAATTTCATTTTAAAAATTAAAGAATTTAAAGATGAATTTATTACGGGAATCTTACTTGCTAATAACCTATTTAATATTTTAGCTACAGCTTTAATGACAGAATTACTTGTTTCAGAATTTGGTGGTTTAGGAGTTTCAGTTGCTACAATTTTTATGACATTAATGATTGTTATATTTTCAGAAGTTACTCCCAAAATTTTTGCAATTAATAAACCGATGACTTTTGCACTAAAAGTTTCTAAGTTTTTTTACTTTTACACGAAATTAATTAAACCAATTGTAAATCTCATTAATAAAGTTTCTAACAAAATTATTAAATTAATTGGATTAAATTTAAATGCAGACCAATCAAAAATTATAGAAGAGGAGTTTGAAGGAGCTGTTCAACTGCAAAAACAATACTCAAAAGATGGTGAATATGAGGCTGATTATATGAGTAATATTCTTGAGTTGAAAAAATTAAAAGTTGATGAGCTAATGACCCACAGAAATGAAATTCTATTCATTAACCTAGATGATCCCTATAAACAAAATTTTAAAGCTATAAGCTCATCAACATTCACAAGAATACCAGTTATAAAGGGCGATTTTAATAATCTGATTGGTATTATAGACATCAGAGATTTTTTAAAAGACTCCTCTTTAGAGGAGTCAAATGAAAGTATTAAAAGAAATACTTTTCAGCCTGTTTTTATTCCCCAAAACAAACTTGCGATGAAACAACTTATTGATTTTAAATCTTCTAGAGAACATATGGCTTTAATAGTAGATGAATATGGAGAAATACAAGGCTTAATTACATTGGAGGATATTATTGAAGAAATAATTGGAGAAATTTTCGATGAAACCGACACTGATGAAACATATCTAGAGAAAATTGACTCTAATAATTATTTATTTAATGGAAATGCTAGTGTAAGAGAAATTAATAGAAGTTTGGATATCAACTTACCTGATCAATTTGTGACATTATCAGGTTTAATTCATGATTTAGCAAAAGAAATCCCTAAAGTTGGAAAGGTTTTCTATATTGAGGATGTAAAATTGCAAATAATCTCTAGATCAATTAACAAAATTAATAAGGTTAAGCTATCTATTTGATATTTTTATTTCTAGGGAGTGTAGGCCAGATTTAAAAACCGGTTCTAATTTTTCATGAATTGTTCTATGAATATCTATTTTTTTCAGATTATTTTTATTCAATATTCTAAGCTCTACATGAGTTAACATGGTTGATGTATTTTCTACACCAGCATGTCCTATGTGTTTTTCACTGTTGTTAATAATTTCTAAAATTTCAAATTCACTAATATCTTGTAAAAGGATTTTAATATTATTTAAATTCATAATTAAATCTTAAATGAATAAAAAAAATAAAATAGAAAATTTATGCAATCATCCAAATTGTAAAGAGGAAGGTGTTTATAAAGCACCTTTAGACTATGATAATTTAGGTAATTATCAGTGGTTTTGTATTGAACATATTAAAGAGTTTAACAAAAAGTGGAATTACCATAAGAAAATGAATGCAAATGAAATTGAAAACGATATTCGTTTTGACACCATCTGGAGAAGACCCACAAGCTCTTTTGGATCGGGGAGGAAATTTTATAATTTTACGATCAATGGTGAAGATATGGGCACATTTGATAACCCTGCTGGATTTCAGCCTCAATCAAACAAATTGTTAAAATCCCTTAGTATTTTAAAATTAGATATAAATACAGACTTAAAATTGATAAAGAAAAGGTATAAAGAACTGGTTAAAGAGCATCATCCAGATGTAAAGGGTGATAGTAAAAAAGTTATTGATAAATTTAGAGAAATAGTAGAAGCATATAATTACTTAATTGAAAGATACAAAAAATGAATAAAATCGAGGCTCTTAAAAAAAAGGATAATTTACAAATTTCTGATGTATCATCCAAAGAAGTCTTTGGAATTCAAACAGATATAAAAGTTCCAAAATTTAATGAAGCTAGTGAATATTGCCCTAAATTAGATACAAACTACGTATTTGATGAAAGTACGACGATTGCTATTTTGCTTGGTCTAAAATTCAATAAACGAGTTTTTTTACAAGGTTTACATGGAACTGGAAAGTCCTCTCATATTGAACAGGTTTGTGCAAGATTAAACTGGCCTTGCATAAGAGTTAACTTAGATAGTCATGTATCGAGAATCGATCTTATTGGTAAAGATGCAATAGTTTTAAAAGATAACAAACAAGTAACAGAATTTCAGGAAGGTATCCTTCCTTGGGCATTTCAAAATAACGTTTCTTTAGTTTTTGACGAATACGATGCAGGTCGACCAGATGTAATGTTTGTCATTCAAAGAATACTTGAAGCTGAGGGAAAATTAACTCTTCTTGACCAAAGTAAAGTTCTCTCACCTCATCCTTATTTTAGGCTATTTGCTACTGCTAACACAGTAGGTCTTGGGGATACCTCTGGGATTTATCATGGAACAAATCAGATCAATCAAGGTCAAATGGACAGATGGAATATAGTTGCAAAATTAAACTACCTTGATGAAGATAAAGAAATAGAAATTATTTCAAAAAAAGTTTCTGCAAACAATGAAGAGAAGAAAATAATAGCTTCTATGGTTCAAATGGCAAATTTAACAAGAAAAGGTTTTGAACAAAAAGATATATCTATTGTCATGAGCCCTAGAACTGTAATTATGTGGGCAGAAAATTATAAAATTATTAAAGATATTAAAAACTCTTTGAAGTTTACTTTTTTGAATAAATGTGACGAAAGTGAAATAGATATATATAAAGAATATTTCCAAAGAACCTTTGCAATTGATATCTAATTGTCCGAGAAACAACTAAATATTCCTGGGCAAATTTCAAATACACTCAATTCTGTTAATAAAACCATATCGGAAAACAAAGAATTAAAAATAAATGTAAATTCAAATATTGTTTTAGAGAAAGATGATACTTTAAACCTTCCCTCAATCTCAAATATTTTTAATTATGAGGATATGCGTGGTGCAGCAGACTCATTTGCTCTTAAAAAAAAATACCATGATGAAAAACTGTTAAACCAAATAACATCTAAAAATATTGATATTAGAGAAGAAATAATTTTCTTAGAGCGTTTACGATATGAGACATATGGCTCAAAACCCTTCAAAGGTATTATAAAAAACATTGAGAATAAATGGTTTAAAAGATTAGAGTTATTAAAATCAAAAAAACAAAAAGACTCTAAAGATTTATTTTATTTTACCTTAACACATTTTTTCATTGATTTGGTAAACAGTAAAGTGTGGAAATCAAATAATAATCATTTAAAGAATATAACTTCTAAAGACAACATATCAAAATTTTATAACACACTTCAAAAATTATCTCAGAATATTCAAGACCAAAAAGAATATTTAAATTTATCGGTAGATTTACTCAGAATTATTTTTCCATCGGTTGAGGATGAAAGCCAACCAGATGATAAAGATCTCGATGAGGGAAATGATGAAGAGGATTTTAATCAACAACAAAATCAAGAAGAAAATCAAGCCCAAAAACCTGAAGAAAGCCAATTAGAGGAAAATATGCATACTCCAGAAAATGACTCAGATAATAGTCAATCTAGTGTTCAAGGAGAAGAGATTGATATTGAAATTTCAGACCAACAAATTGAAGATATATTTAAGTCAATCGATAGTTATAGAAACCTTAATCAAAATTATAAAGCAGCTACTAATCAATATGATGAAATCATAGAAGCAATTAAACTATGTGATCATGAAGAGTTAGTGGCCCTAAGAAGGCAACTCGATGAAAAATGCGATTTATATCAAAAGCAAATATCAAGATTAGCAAATAAATTGTATCGAAAGCTTCAATCAAAACAAAATAGGTCATGGAATTTTGATTTAGACGAAGGTGTTCTAGATACTTCAAAACTTACCAGGGTTATAACTAATTCAAACAGTTCTCTCTCTTTTAAAAAAGAAAAAGAAATTAAATTTGAAGATACAACAGTAACTTTGTTAATTGATAATTCAGGATCAATGAGAGGAAAACCTATTATGATAGCTGCTTTAACAACTGATATGATAGCCGCTACTTTAGAAAAATGCAAAATCAAAGTTGAAATTCTTGGTTTTACAACAAAAGCATGGAAAGGTGGAAAAACTAGAGAGCATTGGCTCAAAAATGGAAAGCAGAAAAATCCTGGAAGACTTAATGACCTAAGACATATTATTTATAAATCTGCTGACCAAAACTCAAAAAAATCTAAAATAAATTTAGGCCTAATGTTAAAAGAGGGTCTATTAAAAGAAAATATTGATGGCGAAGCACTTCTTTGGGCTAGTTCTAGAATTTCGAAAAGGCCTGAAAGTAGGAAAATACTAATTGTTATATCTGATGGCGCCCCCGTAGATGACTCAACACTGTCTGTAAACAATAGTAATTATTTAGAAAAACACCTAAAAAGTACTATTCTTGCGATTGAAGAGAAATCAAACATTGAACTATTAGCAATCGGTATAGGTCATAACGTAGGTCAGTATTACAGTAAAGCAATTACCATTCATGATGTAGAAGAGTTGGGTGGAATTATGTTTGAAAAAATAGAGTCATTATTCGACTAAATTAAACAAAATTTTATTCTTATACTCTTCAAACCTATCCTCATTTATAGATAATCTTATTTCTTCAAAAAACTTATTCATAAACCAAATATTATATATTGATAAAATGGTCATACCGAGCATCTCATTAGCTTTAAACAAATGATGTATATAAGATTTTGAAAATTTATTTATTTCCTGTAATTCACATCCTTCATCAATACTAGAATGATCGTCTTTAAATTTTGAGTTGTTTAAATTAATTCCTTTACTACTTAGTTTTGACATCATAATACCATGTCTAGCAATCCTTGTAGGTGATACACAATCAAATGTGTCATATCCAGAACTTACACCATGCAAAATATCATCTAGTCCTCCAATTCCTAGAATATGAATAGGTTTTGATTTATCTATATAATTTTCACAGAAAGAAAAGATATCGTACATCTGATTTTTTGTACTTCCCAAAGAGCCGCCTATTGCAAGTCCATCGAAATTTTTTGAGCATGTTTCTTCACAAGCAATCTTTCTTAAATCCTCATAAACACCACCTTGTATTATACCATATAGTGACTGTTTTCCTGAGGAACCAAAGGTTGAGTTATACTTTTTAAATTTTGAGTCGAAAGAATTTATACATCTTTCTGCCCAGCGATGACTCATGTACATAGACTTTTCTGTATATTTTTTTGAGACATTAAAGGGCGTACATTCATCTAAGACAAAAATCAGATCAGCGCCAAAGTCACGTTGTAATTCAATAGATCTCTCAGGTGATAAGAATACCTTATCACCATTAATATAATTTCTAAATGAAGCACCATCCTCGTTTATTTTTATAAGAGATTTTCTCTTTGCATTATTGTTTTTTCTTTTAATTTCTTCTGAAACTGAACCATATCCTAGCGAAAATATTTGATATCCCCCACTATCAGTCATCATAGGCCCATTCCAATCAGTAAAACTCTGTAAGCCCCCTTCTTTTGATATGACCTCTGGACCAGGTTGAAGCATTAAATGGTATGTGTTTGAAAGAATAATTTGTGTTCTTGCTAATTTTAATTGAGAGGGGAGTACAGATTTGACAGTGGCCTTAGTGCCACAAAAAATAAATGAGGGTGTATTGATTTTACCATGAGCTGTGTTAATTAATCCAAGTCGAGCATTTGATAATTTTGACTTTTTTTTTACTTGAAAAAAATTAGTCAAGTTTAGATGGCAAAAAGATCTTCGCTAAATATATAAATATTGTGTCAAATAGACTTAATAAAATTCTAAGTAAATAAATACCTATTCCATAAGAAATAATTAGGTCAAATAAAGGCACTGGATTAGAAGATAAGATATTAAATGCAAGAACGCTAAATATAATATTATCAATAAATTGCGATACAATTGTTGATGCATTATTTCTAAACCAAAGGTTAGTATTTTTCTTTTTTAAATAAGAAAATATAAAAATATCAATTTTTTGACTTATAAAAAAAGCACAAATACTTCCAACTATTATTGGAAACTGTGGGAGGAAAATAGTCATAATTGACTCATGCATACCATAGCTCCAAGACCATGCAGGATGCTCATCAGGATTAATTGGGGCCATAGATATTGTTAAAAACATAAGCACGGTTGAAAATAAGTATGCTGCAATACCAAGGTATATACATCTAGTTGCAGATTTTTTATCAAAATATTCATTCAAAATGTCAGTACAAAGAAATATAGATATAAACAAAACAGTTCCTAGGGCCATTGGTTCAGGAAAGAAAGGAAAGTCTACAACTTTAAGAACTTGAATATTCGCTAATATGATTGCGATCGCTACATAAACATAAATACCTGTCTTTCCGAAGAACTTAAGTGAGAGTAAAATTGAAAGATAACAAAAAATAATTTGAAATAACCAGATAATTATAACTGAAGAGTTATTTAAGTTATTTGATAAATTTAAAAATAATTCTTGAAACATTTAGCTAGCTTTTTTGCTAACGTTTTTTTCGATTTGCTTTTTGATTTTTAAGGCTTTATCAGTTAAAGATCGTGAGCTTGTTTTATTTAGATATTGATCTAAACCACCATGTTTATCTATAGTTCTAAGTGTAGATGAGGCTATTCTTAGTCTAAATTTTCTCTGTAAAGACTCACTAAATAGAGTGACACTGTTTAAATTAACCATAAAACGCCTTTTAGACTTAATATTAGAATGGCTGACGTTATGACCAGTTTGGTGTTTTTTTCCAGTAATATCGCAAGATCTAGACATGAGATGAGTTTATAATACAAAAGTCCCTTTTTTACAATAAGTAATAGTTTCTTAAAGTTTTAAATGGCTTATTGCATATTTTGGTGTGTACTTCTCTAAAAGTGGGTTGATCTCATCTTTTTTTTTCAATTTAGATTTATGAATTCCATTTTTAATCCAGAGAGAGTCTAATTTCATTTTTTTACCTCCTGCAATGTCATGCCACAATGAGTCACCAATAACTAATACCTTACTAAGATTTGTAATCCTCATTTTTTTAAAAATATCCTGATATATTGGTTCGTAAGGTTTTCCATATCTAAAGACAGTCCCTCCTAAATCAGAGTATAACTCTGCTATCGTACCACCACTCATAGAAAGAGTATTTTTATTATGGACTAAGTAATCTGGGTTTGCACATAGTAGTGGAAGTTTATACTTCATAATTTTATCTAAATGTTCAGCAAAATCTAAAATAGATAATCCATCTTTTAGATCTGCAATCATAGCAAAATTTGCACTTTCAACTTTTTTAGTGCAATCTAAATTGAAATACTTAATTTTTTGCTTTGATAGCTCTAAAGGGTAACATTTTCTACCAAACTTTTTATATATATCTTTTTTGATGTTATTTAATGCTATTTGTCCACTAGTAATACAGTAATCAAATAGTTTTTCACTAAAACCCAATCTTTTTAAATTTGCCTCTGATTGAATAGTGGGGCTAGCTGAATTAGAAATAAGAATGATTTTTTTATTTTCTAATTTAAGATACTCTAAACATTTTTCTGCTTCTATAAACTTTTTATGACCGTTATGAAGAACCCCCCACTGATCAAATAAAAAATAGTTATATTTACTAACTACATTTTTAAAAGATGAAATATTTTTCAAGAGTACTGTCCAATTACCTCGGAGATGCTTCTAAAACCTTGTTGTTGAATTAAATTTATCAAATCATATGTCATTTTTTTTACATGGTAAGGACCTTCATATGTAAAGCTACTATAAATCTGAATTAATGAGGCTCCTAATTTCATTTTAGTTAAGATATCATTTGCATCAAAAATACCCCCTACTCCTATAATTTTAATTTTTCCTGATGTCAGAGTATAAAAATCTCTTATTAATTCATTTGATTTAAGGAATAATGGTCTACCACTTACTCCTCCCTCTAACTTATCATTAACCATCGATTTATTAATTGTCGTATTAGTCAGTATTAGCCCATCCACATCATTTGCGAGTGAAATCAATGAAATATCCTTTTTATCCTGATCAGAAATATCTGGTGATATTTTGAATAAAATAGGGATTTTTGAGTTATTCTCATCTCTTAGCCTATGGATATTTGTAACGATCTTTTCAAAATTTTGAGATTTAAGATTATCTCTCAATCCAGGTGTATTTGGTGAAGATAAATTGATCACAATGTAATCACCAAGCCTATACAGTCTATCGAAAAGCTTTTTGAGATCATCTAAAATTTCTACGGTATCCTTATTGTTACCTATGTTTATACCAATGATTTTATCTTGGAAATTTTCTTTAAGGTTTGAGTTATTGATATTTCTTTCAAATACATCCATGCCTTTGTTATTAAATCCTAAAGAATTTATTAATGCTTTTTGAGCAGGAAACCTATGAATTCTGGGTTTTGAGTTGCCTTTTTGAGGCAAAGGAGTAACTGTTCCCAACTCAGTAAAACTAAATCCTAAATTTAATATTGGATTTATCACCTCTGCATTTTTGTCAAAACCTGCCGATAACCCAATAGGAGTTTTAAAAGTTCTACCCCATATTGTTTGTTCAAGGATTTCTGTATTTTTACAAATAATTTTTGGATAAATGCCTAATTTGAGAGCTTTTATAGATATATTATGTGATAATTCTGGATCTAACTTTTTGAGAATACGATGAGCTAAATTATACATTTAGCTTCGAGTTGAACAACTCCAGAGTTTTAGCTTTTGTATAAATTTTAGTAAATGAGCCCAATCTTGGTCCATTCTCTTGACCAAAAACAACTTGATAAATGAGTTTAAAAAATTCCTTAATATTCTCTTTATATACAGAATTTTTTCCGACACTAAAAATAGCAGTTTGAAATTCATCTGCATCAGCCGAAGACTCTACTTCTTTTAATTTAGACACAACTTCTTTAAGTATAATTAATTCTTCAGAATTTGGAATTTTAAAGTTTAAATTTGGTTGTATAAAATCCCTAAAATAATTAATACCACAATCAATCATTCTATTAATAAGATCAGTTTCTGCTTTGCTAAAATTAGATTGATAATTTTTTATTAAACCAAAAATCACATTAGGGTCCTCAGACTTGCAAACTGATATAATATTTAGGATTAAACTATAATTAATTTTTGATTTATATGATGGATTTTCAGCTTTATGAATATGCCAAGCAGGGTTATCTGGATTAAGATCATCGGACTCTAATTTATTAACGTGCGTTAAATATTCATCGGTGTTTTTAGGTATTACATCAAAATAGAGTTTCTTTGCAGTAGTTGGTCTTTGATACATAAACATGGCCAAACTCTCTTCAATAGAGTATTTAAGCCAATCATCGATGCTTATACCATTACCTTTTGACTTACTAATTTTTTCAGCATTTTCATCAAGAAATAGCTCATAAATTAAATTTTCAGGAGGCTTAGAACCGATTATCTTACATATCTTTGATGATAGGGTATAACTCTCTGTTAAATCTTTACCACACATTTCATAATCTACACCAAAAGCAGCCCACCTCATTGCCCAATCAACTTTCCATTGAAGTTTGCAATTGCCATCTAAAACTGATTTAGATTTCAATACACCATCCTCATAATATGAAACAGTAAATTCTTCATTATTAATTTCTTCAATTGGAACTTGCAATATTTTACCAGTTATTTCACTAATTGGAAAAAATGGACTATAAGATTTTCTTCTTTCTTCACCAAGTGTCGGAAGAACTACATTGATAATTTCATCATAATTTTTTATAATTTTCTTTATTGTTTCATTGAACAACCCTGATTTATAAGCATCTGTTGAACTTTGAAAAGAAAAAGGCAAATTAAATCTATTTAAAAAATCTTTAAGTTTTGAATTATTATGTTCACCAAAACTCTTAAACAACTCAAAAGGATCTGGGACGGATGTCAAAGGGTAATCAAGGTAGTTAGATAATTTTTCTTTGTTCGGGATATTATCAGGGACTTTTCTAAAGCCATCCATATCATCAGAAAATGCTATGAGGTCAGTCTCTTTACCAGTCAATTTTTCATAACAAAATCTTACCATATTTGTCCTTAGCACTTCCCCAAAAGTACCTATATGAGGTAAGCCGGATGGACCGTACCCAGTTTCAAAGATTATTTTGTCTTTAGTATTATTTTTTTCAAAGCGTTTTATAATTTTTTTTGCTTCATTAAATGGCCAGGATTTGTATGAGTTATAATCAGTCAAAATTTAGGTGCTAATGTTAGAGTAATACCATTGAGCTCTTCTGTAAATGGAATTTGACATGAGAGTCTTGAATTTTTTTTTATATCCATAGCTTGGTCAAGCATAGATTCCTCATCGTCATCAGCTTTTGATATTTTTTCTAACCAATTTTCATCGACATAACAATGGCAGGTAGCACAAGCGCAACAACCCCCACATATAGCTTCAATATCTAATCCAGCGTCTCTAATAATCTCCATTATTGAAAAACCAACTGTTGCTTCGATTTTATGAGGTGAACCCTCATGATCTATAACGTTAATATGATATGTCATTTTGAAATTTTTAAATATTTAGACTATAAGATCTATCAGTTAGACAGGCTTAATGCGACTAAAATTAATATACTAAATATATTCTAAAAAATTATAAATTTAGATTAGATGTATAAATCCGAGAATTTTCAGATAAGTCTTTGGCTTGTAAGTCTCATGTCAATTATATTGCTGATGATCATTGTTGGTGGTTTGACAAGATTAACTGAGTCTGGTTTGTCCATGGTTGATTGGAGATTATTTATGGGAACAATACCCCCTTTATCCCATGGAGATTGGTTAAAAGTTTTTGAAGACTATAAGCAATATCCTGAATATCAAATAAAAAATATAAATATGACACTATCAGAGTTTAAATACATCTTTTGGTGGGAATATGGACATAGAGTATTGGGAAGACTAATAGGAATTATTTTTATCATCCCTTTTATTTACTTTGCTTTGAAAAAATACTTTTCTAATGAAGAGTTATACTCATATTCATTCCTTCTTTTTCTTGGAGGGGCACAAGGTATTATCGGATGGTGGATGGTAAAAAGTGGATTAGATGTTAATCCATACGTTAGCCATTTAAGACTTGCCGTTCACTTAATTATAGCTCAAATAATTCTCTCTTTAATTGTTTATCTTTTCTTGAAAAGGCTTGATATTGGAATTTATAAAAATAATTTTAGCTCACATAAAACTTTTTTTATTTTTTTTAATATAATAATTTTTTTTACAGTAATTTACGGTGCTTTTATGGCTGGTTTAGATGCTGGAAAATCATTTAATACTTGGCCCAAAATGGGAGATAATTACATTCCTGAAAATTTAATTTTTATTGAGGATCGACTTTTTGGTTTTTTTGATAACAGTGTCTTCATACATTTTTTTCATAGAGCCTTAGCTTATTTATCATTTTTAACAATTCTTTATATGTGCTTTAAACATTTTAAGGGAATTGAAAATAAATATCAAAAAATCCATTTCCTGATTGTGCTATTTCTAGTTTTAATTCAGTTATTTATTGGTGTTTTTGTTGTTTTGAGTAATGTTCAAGTCTCTTTGGGTTCTATCCATCAAATAATAGGCACTTTATTGTTTGTATCAGCTACTTGTTATAGCCTTCAAATACTTAAGAATTAAATCTAATTAGGGTTACATTTTGTATAAACTGCATGGGTAAAATTCTAGTTATTGGTGCAAATGGTTCTGTTGGCAAATCATGTGTTAACAACCTAAAAGATGATAATGATTTAGTTCTAATATCAAGAAGCGAATTTGATAGTGATGTTGAAGGTAATTTTGAAAAAAATGTTCTAGATATTAATGATTACACGAATACAGAAAGTTTCATAAAATCAATTAACTACGAAATATCTGGCATAATCTTTGCCATTGGCTCGATAAACTTAAAACCTTTCTCAAGCACCTCTGTTGATGATTTTAAAAAAATAATGGATGATAATTTTTATAATATCGTTCATTTCCTTAATCATTGCATAATTAAGATGTCGGACTCATCTTCAGTAGTATTTTTTTCATCAATAGCAGCTATTAGAGGTTTTAAAAATCATACAGCAATCTCCTCTGCAAAAAGTGCATTAATTGGTTTATCAAATTCTTTAGCCGCAGACTATGCTCCGAAGATAAGATTTAATACAATATCTCCTAGCCTATCTTTTTCCAAAATGTCAAATTTTATGGTTTCTAATGAAAAGGTTGCTGAAGGAATTGGAAAACTTCACCCTATGTCAAGACTTGGAACAGGTGATGACATAGGTAATTTGGCTTCTTTCTTGGTATCTAAAAAATCATCATGGATTACAGGACAAAACTTCCAACTTGATGGTGGAAGATCAACTTTAATCACAAAATAATAAAAACAAAATGAAGGAATGCTTTGTAGTTCTTGGAAATCAACTATTTGATAAGAAGTACTTAACAGAATTTAAAAACTCATGTGATTTTTTTATACAAGAGGATATGGGCCTTTGTAGTTATTTTAAACATCACAAACAAAAAATTTATTATTTTTTGGCATCAATGAGGGAATACAGGGACTATCTAAAAAAAAATAATTTTAAAGTAAATTATATTTCTCTTGATAAAAATATTTCTAATTTCAAAGACTATTTTGCTGGTCTAAAAAGCTTCTTAAGTAAAAAAAATATTTCTAAAATTAATATCTTCGAAATAGAAGACTTAGAATTCAGAATTAAATTTGAGCAATTTTGTAAAAATAGCAAAATTGAACTAATTTTTCATAAATCTCCTATGTTCCTTGTTAGTAGAACTGATTATAAAGATATGGTTACTACAAAAAAACCTCAACTTGCTAATTTTTATAGCAATGTTCGGAAAAGTTTTCAAATATTTGTAAAAGACAATAAACCTATTGGAGATAAGTGGAGTTTCGATGAGGATAATAGAAAAAGAGTTCCTAAAGGTTATCAAAGTCCTAAATCTTATACATTTGAGTCAAAATATTTTGAGGAAATAAAAAAATTAATTGATAAATTTTTTTCAAAACACTTTGGAAATTTGGAAAAGAAAATAATATTTCCAATGAATTTTAAAGACTCATCTAAAGTTCTTGATAATTTTATTAGCAGTAAACTTGAAAACTTTGGACATTACGAAGATTTTGTGAGCACCAGTGATCCATACATTAATCATAGCATAATTAGTGCACCATTAAATATAGGTTTAATAACACCAGAACAAGTGCTCAATAAATTGAGCTCTTTTTCATATACTAAAGTTGGCATCAATAATTACGAAGGGTTTATTAGACAAGTCTTTGGTTGGAGAGAATTTATGAGATACTTAAATATTCACTATTATAAAGATTTTAATAAAGGTAACTTTTTTGGAAATGACAGAAAATTAACAAAACATTGGTATGAGGGTACAACAAACATTCCTATTTTAAATGACATGATATTAAATTTAAAAAAAAGTGGATATGTTCACCATATCCCAAGATTGATGATAATTAGTAATATAATGAACTTAGCTGGATTAAAGCCATCTGAAGTTTATAAATGGTTTATGGAGACATTCATTGACTCATCTGATTGGGTTATGACGCCAAATGTCTATGGAATGGGGATGTTTAGCGATGGAGGTATTTTTGCAACAAAACCATATTTATGCGGTTCAAATTACTTATTAAAGATGAGTAATTATAGTCGGGGGGATTGGACACAAACATTAGATGGTTTATATTGGAATTTTATATATAAAAATAAAAATTATTTTAAAACTAATCAGAGACTCTCTATGATGTACTATACTGTAAATAAAATGGACAAGTCTAAAATTAGTACTCATATATCTAATGCAAAAAAATTCATCAAAGAATACACAAGATAGAGTAGTTTTTATAACAGGTGCTAGTAGTGGGATTGGTTACGCACTATGTGAAGAGTACCTCAGACAAGGCTGGAATGTGATAGGCTTAGCAAGAGATGATACCAAAATACCAAATGAAACAATTGATAATCCAAAATTTGAGTTTGTAAAAACAGATTTATCAAATTTCGACTCAAGTAAGCTAATTATAGATGAGGTATTTAAAAAAAATGCAAATATTAGTACATTTATTTTAAATGCAGGTATTTATATCCCCGATAGTCTAAATGATTTTAACTTTGAAAATGCAAAGGCAACTTTTGATACCAATGTTTTAAGTATTTATTTATCAATAGAGCTAATAAAAAAAAATTTCGAGCTAAATTCAAATTATACCTTGGCAATAATGTCCTCCACAGCTGGATATAAGGGTCTCCCAAAATCTTTTTTATACGGACCCTCAAAAGCGGCTTTAATTAATCTAGCCGAGGCTATAAAATCTGAAATGCATGATAATCTCAATGTAAAACTTATCTGTCCAGGATTTGTAGAAACTCCTGCTACAAAAGTAAATTCATTTAAAATGCCATATTTAATGTCGCCTAAAGATGCAGCTAGGATTATTTATAGTAAAATATATAAAAAAGGTTTTGAAATATCCTTCCCTTTTCCTTTTAATTCTATAATGAAATTTGGTAAAGTGTTGCCTTATAAACTTTACTTCAAAATCACTGAAAAAAAGTTTTCAAAAAAATGAAAATATCTATCCCTAAAATCTCAATAGTAATGGGAAGCCAAAGCGATTGGTCCACACTTAGGCATACGGGTAAAATTCTAAAAGAATTAAAGATTGTCCATGAAAAAAAAATAGTTTCAGCTCACAGAACTCCCAAAAGACTCTATGAGTATGCTGAACAAGCTTATGACAGAGGTATTAAGATTATTATTGCTGGAGCTGGTGGGTCTGCTCATTTACCAGGCATGATAGCAGCTATAACTCATATTCCAGTAATCGGGGTACCAATTGAGTCAAAAACACTAAAAGGCTTAGATAGTTTACTTTCAATAGCTCAGATGCCTTTTGGCATTCCAGTTGGAACTGTGGCTATTGGTGAAAATGGAGCCAAAAATGCTGCATTATATGCAGCTTCAATTATTAGTAATTATGACCCCAATATTGAAAGAAGTTTAGTAAAATGGAGACTGGCTCAAACAAAAAAAGTTAAAAAGACACCTAGATAATGATCATCGGTATCTTAGGTGGAGGTCAATTAGGTATGATGTTATGCCAAGTGGCTAGTAAATTAAATATTCAAACTTTTATATACTCTGATACTGATGACTCCCCAGCAATTAAATATGCGAATCACTTCTTAATAAAAAAGTATGATGATTTTCACGAGATAGATAATTTTATTAAAAAATGTGATTTTGTGACTTATGAGTTTGAAAATATCCCTTTTAAAACTTTATCATATATTGAACATAAGATTAAAATTTCACCTAGTTCTGAAATTAATCAAATTATTCAAGATCGATTAACTGAAAAAAATTATGTAAATAAGATTAATATCCCTACTGTTCCCTATATGGAAATTAACAATACATCTGATTTAAAATCAGTTGATCCTAAATTTTTTCCTGCAATATTGAAGACTCGCAAACTTGGATATGATGGTAAGGGCCAAATAGTAATTAATAGTTATAAAGATATATCTGACATACCAAATAATGAGTATATTTTGGAAAAAAAAATTAATTTACAACAAGAAATCTCTATCATTGCTGTCAGGTATAAAGATGGTACTATTTTTACCTATCAACCAATTGAAAATATTCATAAAAATCAAATTCTTTTCAAATCATTTTCACCAGCTAACTCAGAGAAATCGATCATTAAAGAAGCGACAAACCATGCTTATAATTTTGCAGAAAAAATAAGCTATGTTGGAACTTTTTGTTTAGAATTTTTTATAAATGAAGAAAAAAAATTATTATTAAATGAAATAGCTCCCAGAGTTCACAACTCAGGACATTTAACTATTGAGTCATACAATGTTAGTCAATTTGAGTCTCATATCAGATCAGTATGTGATCTTGAAAAGGTAGAGCCTTCATTAAAATCTAAATCTGAAATGATAAATATTCTAGGAGACGATATTTATAACTATCGTGAGAAATCATTCAAAGAAAATGAATATTTTCATGATTATCACAAAAAAGAGTCAAAAACTGGCAGAAAAATGGGCCATTTTACAAAAGTTCTAATCTAGTTTTTAGACCAGTAATTTTTAAAGTGATAATAGTTAATTAAACTATCATTTTTGAATTTAGAGTATTTTTTAAATGTGAAATCTTTTTTTCTAGAATATGAAATTAGACTGTTATCAAACTTAAGGTTATAATGTTTACATCCATTAATTGTCAAAAATTTATTTAAATTATTTGACTTTTTTGAGGTGTAAAAAAGCTCCAATATATTTGAGACAGAATATTTTGTGGAATATACACCAGCACAACAAAACTCATTAAATTTGCGATTTTTAAGATGTGGAGCTGAGTCAGAACCAAAGAAAAATTTTGAATTGCCAGAAAGAGCAGCATTTAATAATGATTTTTGGTGATTTACACTTTTAATTACAGGTTTACAAAATATTTCTGGTCTTAAAAAATTTCCAAGAAAAGTGTTTGTATTTTCAAGTAAATGATGTGTTGTTATAGTAGCTGCAATGTTTTTGTGCGATTTTACAAAATCTACAGAATCTTTAGTAGTTATATGTTCTAAAGTTATCTTTAAACCTTTAAAATTTTTTACTAACCAAGATAACTCAAAATCAAGAAATCTTTTTTCACGCTCATAAGGATCATCATTTTCATGAATGTGTTCACCATGCAAGCATAATGGTATTTTATTATTT
Organism: uncultured Alphaproteobacteria bacterium; assembly: GCA_902530745.1. Lineage (GTDB taxonomy): Bacteria > Pseudomonadota > Alphaproteobacteria > HIMB59 > HIMB59 > HIMB59. The sequence goes on from CACABO010000006.1 coordinate 66,213, forward strand.
TCTAAAAATTCGAAATATTTAGACATTTTTTTGATGTCTTTTACTCCTGATGAAGAATTAGTAGTGGCATGAAGAGGATATAATTTAGCTGCAAAAAATAATTTTTCATTAACCATATTTTTTAAATCAATAATAGAGCAGTCTTGGTTTAAATAGATTGTAAAAAGAATTTCAGTATTGTTATTATTATTTAAAACGAAGGATCTATACTTTGATAAAATATTTTTATTAGTAATTGGCTTTATTAAATTAGGCATAACTAAAATTTTTTGAAAATTTTTATTATTTTCTTTTAATACGTATTTTAAAAGTTGGCCCTCTCTTAGATGTACATGAAAATCACAAGGCTTAAAAATTTTGAGCATTTAAAATATTATCTATTTTATCAATTACTTGATTATAAGGCACATCATTCATTAAACAATTATTTAAAGTATAGTTTTGAGTTTTACTAACAAGGCTTTCATATGACTCTGATGACCTAACAAGATGACAATGATCAAAAATTTTAGGAAAATAAATATTATCATTTGTGGGACCAAAAAGACCAATTGTTGGAGTTTTACTCAATGAAGCCATATGCATCATGGATGAGTCATTTCCAATAAATAACCTTGATTTTTGAAGTAAACCATAATCGTTGAGGATATGTTGCTTACCACATCTATTAATTACTTTATCACCTAGTTCTGACTCAAAGTGATGAAATTTTGAACTTTCATTTTCTGATCCTAAAATAAATATTTTATCAATGCCTTTTTCAATTAGATATTTTGCTACTTTAACAAATTGTTCTGAAGGCCATTCTTTTGGTGGCCAATTTGTAAATGGTGCTAAACACGCATAATTTGAATTTGGAAAAATATTACGAACTCTATCGATCAATATTTTAAAATCTTTTTTTAGATCAGTATCAAATCTGTGATGGATTTGTTCATAGATATTTTTACCCTTTTTCATTTTGAATATATTTCTTTTTTTTACTCTCAAAAAATAACCAATGATCGAGGATCTAAAATCTACTATTTCATCGAATTTAAGTGGTGAAAGTTCTTTATAGAGTTTTAACCAATGTAGATTATATTTTTGTTTAGTAAGATTAATCCTTCTAGAAATCATAGAATAATCATCATAAATAGGCATTGGTAAAGGACCAGAAACTAATGTTACCTCAATATTTTTCTTATATTTTCTGATGTATTTATTTAAAACTTGAAGGTTAATTAAGGAGTCACCTATTCTATTTGAAGAAATAAATAGTAAATGCATATATATACATATAGATAATATATTACATGCAAATTGAAACACTTAATCCAATAAAAATTAGAGTATTTGGAGAAGAAAGATTTGATTTCCTTCAAAATATAATTACCAATGACTTAACTAAATTAAAGGAAGAGTTAAAGAGCTATATACTATCTCCACAAGGAAAGATTCTATATGAAATAATAATTACTAAATCAGACGAGTCATATGAATTAGTTTGCTCGAATGATCAAAATGATTTGCCTACATTCTTAAATAAATATGCATTGTTATCTGACGTAAAACTCAGTATTGAAAAAGTTGATAAAAGAGAATTTGATAAAAATTATATTTTAGATCAACTTTCAACTGGAATAATTGACTCAAACCTGCTTAAACAATCCTCTTTACTTCCATCTGAAGTCAATGATGAATTAGTAGACTATTCGAAAGGATGCTTTGTAGGTCAAGAGGTAGTTTCGAGGATTAAACATCGACAACTAAATAAAAAAAAACTTTCAATTAAAGTTTTTGAGAAAAAACCTCAAAAACTTCCAACTAATTCAGAAATATTATTACAAATAAATAATTATTACATACTTAGGGAGCCTAGAGTTAATAAATAAATTACTTAAAATATTGAGAGTAATAATTTGCTATTTCAGAGAGTGATACTTTTTCTTGCTTCATGGTATCTCTATCTCGCACCGTAACTGTTTGATTTTCTAAAGTTTCAAAATCAATAGTAACACACAAAGGTGTCCCAATCTCATCATGTCTACGATAATTTTTTCCAATATTTCCTGTATTTTCAACCATAACTCTTCCTAAACCAAGTGATTGTAACTCTGATTTGACATTATTTGCTGTATTGACCAAGTCAGAATTATTTCTCTTAAGAGGAATGACTGCAGCTTTAATTGGCGATAAATGAGGTTTGAGTTTTAACAATGTTCTCTTATTTTCTTCCTCTGAAGTATAAGCTTCGTTTAAAATTGCCAAAACACCCCTTTCAACACCTGCTGAGGGCTCAATAACGTATGGTATAAACCATTCATTATTTTCTAAATCTTGAATAGCTAATTTTGTTGTAGAATTTTTATTTTCTTGAACTTTAGCTTTAATATTAAAATCTTTTTGATTTTTAGAATGTGATCCTAAATCAAAATCAGTTCTATTTGCAATACCCTCAAGTTCCTCAAAGCCATGTGGAAAGTCATACATAATATCAAAAGTTGCTTTGGAGTAATGTGATAGATCTTTTTTTTCTACCTCGAGTAATTTTAATTTCTCTGATTTGACACCTTGATCAGCCCACCAATTTAAACGTTTATCTACCCAATATTTATGCCAACTCTCATCAGAGCCAGGTTTAACAAAATACTCAAGTTCCATCTGTTCAAATTCTCTAACTCTGAAAATAAAGTTTCTTGGAGTGATTTCATTTCTAAATGCTTTTCCAATTTGAGCTATACCAAAAGGAGGAACCCTACTGGTTGAGTCGACAACATTTTTGAAATTTACAAATATTTGCTGAGCAGTTTCTGGTCTCAAATATGCAAATGAACTCCCGTCATCCACAGGACCAATAGCTGTTTTAAACATTAAATTAAATGGTCTAGGATCAGTTAAATCAGTTGATTTGCAATTTGGACATTTTCCGTCTTCAAGTTGATCTGCTCTCCATCTTGATTTACATTTCTTGCAATCAACTAAAGGATCAGAAAATGTATCTTCGTGGCCTGAATATTTTAAAACAGTAGGTGAGGTTAAAATAGTTGAGTCCAATCCCTCAACATCATCTCTTTCGTAGACTATTGATTTCCACCAGGCTGATTTTAAATTTAATTTAAGCTCTACACCCATAGGTCCAAAATCATAGAGACCTTTCATGCCACCGTAGATGTCATTTGATTGAAAAATAAACCCTCTTCTCTTACACAGAGATACTAAGTCTTCCATACTTTCTGCTGTCATTTATCAGATACCAAATTTGTTAAAAAGAAACTCTTCTTTTAATTTAGTAATTAAATCCTCACTATTTAAAGAATTAATACCAAGACCAAGTTTTTGTTTGAGAGACTTTGGTTGTTTTATTTTTTTAATTTTAGTCTTTTCTCAAAATTTACTTTTAAAGAAAGACGACTCAGATGCAATGCCATCAATTAAACCTAAGTCTTTTGCCTCATTAGCTAAC
>CACABO010000007.1 GCA_902530745.1 uncultured Alphaproteobacteria bacterium
AATAAAACTCAATGGGGAAGAATTAAATTATGAATTTCATAATTAAAATTGAAAATAATCTCATGGAGCTTTTTAAAGGTAATTTACCTTTATACAAAAGTTATTGGATTTATTATGTTCTTGTTAATTTCCTTATTTCGGCACCTCTGTTGCTCGTTACAAAAATACACATACAAAATTTTATTTATACATTTTCATTATATCTTGTACTAAATTTAATCTATTACTTTACATCTTGCATTGGTGTTTGGAGAAGTTCTCAAAAATATAAAGGCAATAAAATACTATCTTTTTTAGCTAGATTAATCGTAGTAATAGGCATATCTACAACTATCTTAGAATTGAAAACTATCCTTACAATCATTTATAGTTTTTGATTATTTAAAAGCCTTCAAATATGAAAAAAAATCCATATTATCAATTTTATGGATGATGAAACACAATTAAAAGTTAGAAAATTTCTGAAAAGGCTAGGGATTAGCTCACAACAGGAGCTTAATCAATTTATTGAAAATAATCCTGATGTAAAAGATCTATCAATAAAAGTATCTTTTGAAATTAACAATAAGAATGTTTTTGAGTTTGAAGATAAAATAAAAAATTAATTTAAATGAAAAAGATTCAAAACCATTTTATTAGTGGCATTTTAATTGTTGCACCATTAGCTTTATCTATTTATGTTGCTTGGGTAGTCGTTGGTATTGCAGATAAAATATTTAGACCTTTCATACCTTTAAATAAATTTGGTATTCCATCTGAAATACCTGGTGTTGGTTTAATAGTTGCTTTTCTATTTTTTACAATTTTAGGAGCCATAGCAGGAAGTTTTTTTGGAAAACTTTATCATCGAGTAGTTGATGCTGTTTTATCCAAAATACCTGGCTTAAACTCAATCTATAATACAGTAAAACAGATTATTGATACATTTGCTACGACACAGTCTAATGCTTTTAAAGAGGTTGTTCTTATTGAATATCCTCAAAAAGATATTTTTGCTCTTGCATTTTTAACTAGTGAAACAAAAGGAGAAATAGCAAAAAGAAAAAATCAAAAGATGATAAATGTTTTCATGCCATCTACACCTAATCCAACTACAGGATTCTTAATGTTTGTTCCATTATCAAAATGTACCAAACTTAATATGTCTGTCGACCAAGCAATCAAATACATCATTTCTGCTGGACTAGTTACACCCAAAGCACCGGAAATTAAAAAAGCTCTTCCTAAAAAGAAAAAAATTAAAAAGTTAACTAAATAATAGTTTTATTGCTTCTTGCTGCTTAAAAAACATAAGTAACTTATATATATCTTTCTTAAATTTTTCATTTTCATACTCTTTTTTTTCAATCAATTTTTTTACATATTGAAGTGCATCTATTATTAGTTCTTGATCATGATAAACATTCACAAACTTGAATAATGAGTCACCACTTTGACGATATCCTAATATGTCACCAGTGCCTCTAATTTCGAGATCTTTTTCGGATAATTTAAAACCATCTAAGTTTTCTTTGAATATTTTTAGTCGATTTATCGTATTATCAGGTAAATTCTTGCCATATAAAGCAAAACAATAGCCTTGATTGTTACCTCTTCCTACTCTTCCTCTTAACTGATGTAATTGAGATAAGCCAAATTTTTCTGCATTTTCAATTACAATATAATTTGCATTTTTATTATCTATACCTACCTCTACTACAGTAGTAGCAACTAATATTTTTATGTTTCCTTTTTGAAAATTTTGAATAATTCTTTCTTTTTGATCACTCTTAATTTTACCATGTAACATTTCAACTTCTGAACCAAATATTTTCTTCAAAGACTTAAATCGTGTTTCTACATCTTTGTACTTTTGAGTCTCTGATGCTTCTACTAAAGGACAAATCCAGTAAACTTGAGATACATTTGAAATTTTTTTCTTTAACAAAATTTCTATATCTTTAATTTTGTCAATATTTGATACTTTAGTTATTATCGGTTTTTGAAAAGCTGGCTTTTCTTTTAGTATTACCTGTTCTATTTCACCATATTGAGCTAATGCAAGAGTTCTTGGAATAGGTGTGGCAGACATTAATAGAATATTTGTATTTATTCCTTTTTCAGCTAAATACAGTCTTTGTTGAACACCAAATCGATGTTGTTCATCGATTATTACATATGCCAAATATGAGAAATTTAAATTTTCTTGAAAAATAGCATGAGTGCCAATAATAAAATTAAAAATACCCTTTTCTATTTTTTCATAAATTTTACTTTTATTTTTACTACTTCCAGTGAGCAATATAGGATTAACTTCTTCATTATCTAAGTGATTTAATACATTATTGTAAATTTGATTAGCTAATATTTCTGTAGGCGCCATATACGCAACTTGTTTATGTTTCTGAATAAAAGGGATTGCTGTTAGTAAGGATACAATAGTTTTACCTGAACCTACATCACCTTGTAATAGTACTGTTTCTCTATATTGAGTATTATTATAATTATTTATATCGTTTATGATTTTATATTGATTTTTTGTCAACTCAAAAGGTAGCTTATTTATCAATTTTTCTTGTAAATTAAATTTAAGATTTAAACTCTCATTTTTTCTTTTTGTTTTTTCTTTCAAGTATCTAATTGCAAAATAATTTGATACCAATTCATCGACTGCTAACCTTTTTCTAAAATTCTCTCTATCATCAATATCTTCTTTAACAGAGGGAAAATGCATTTTTATTAATGATTCATTGAAACTTGAAAAATTGTATTTTTTAATAATATTTTCGTTCAACCATTCATCAAATTTATTTAAATAATTTTTTGCGTCATTTAAAACTATTCTGATATCTTTTAACGTGATACCCCTTGTTAAAGGATAAATATTTTCAAAAGTTCTTAACTTATCCTCATTTTCTATCTCTTCTATGTAATCAGGGTGTGCTACACTAAGATTGCTTTTATAAAATGATACTTTTCCACTAATAATTAATTCTTTGTTTTCAGGATATTTTTTTCTAAGAAAATTCCCTCTTATTGAGAAATAAATTATGTTTATAATTAAAGATCCTTTTTCACATTCAATTACATAGGGTAGTTTAGGATTGAAAGGAAAATGATGTTTTTTTACCTTAACGAGAGTGGTGATAGTTTGTCCTTTTTCAAGATTTTTAAAGTCAATATCCTGAGTACGATCTATTGATCTAGTCGGTAAATTATAAAATATATCAATAACTGTGTTTATATTTAGATTTTTAAAATAGGACGCTTTCTTTGGACCTATTCCTTTAAGTTTTTCTACATTCTGATATAAAAAATCGAAACTATTGTCGTTCATGAATAATAACTACAAAGATAAATTAAAAAAAATAAAATATCGATGTCAAACATTAGGTATAAAAGAATTAGATGTAATTTTTGAGAGAATTTATTCAAAACTTGAAAACATTAATGATGAGGCACTAATTGATCAATTAGATGATTTATTAAAGAATGAAACGCAATACATATTTGACGTATTTTTTAATGAGTCTATCAAAGATGATAAAATTAAGTACCTTAATATCATAAATTTATCAAAATAATATTGGAAAATCCTATTTCTAAATTTGGCAATAAATCAATTTTATTATGTGAAGATGATAAGATAGCTCTAGACTATGAAAATATTCTAAATATACATTATCCCCATAAGAAAATATGTTATTTTCCAGCACATGACTCTTTACCATTCAGTTTTGAAAGTTCATCATCTGACATCTTACTTGATAGGTCAGAAAAATTACAGACATTAACTCATAATGATATAATAATAATAACTTGCAATAATCTTTTAAAAAAATTTCAAATAAATAAAGATGCTAATCATTTTTTAACATTAACTAAAAATCAAACTATTGAAGCTAATACAATTTTAGAAAAATTAGTTGAATTTAATCATTCAAACCAAGCAAATGCTTATAATAAACTCGAATTTTCACTAAGAGGAGATATTTTAGATATTTATAACAGTAATAATAATCCTTATAGAATTTCATTCTTTGATAATGTGATTGAAACAATAAAAGAATTCAATCCTCAAACACAACTTACTTTTAGAGATGAGAAAGAGAGGATTGATATATTTAACCCTAATATTGAGATATTAGAGCCAAGTAATAAAGATAGTTATTTTGAGGAAATCGTTATGGGATATTCCATTTATACAATTAATAGAAGTGACATAATATTAAAAGAAAAGCTAAATTTTCTTAAATCAATTTTTGATCAAGTTCAACCTGAGATCCCTTTTTCAAATTATTATTTAGAAGATAACAAAATAAAAAATTTTAAATTTACAAATATATTATCTAGCTCTCCTAAATCATTAAAAATTACATCAAATACCTCTTTAGATGAATTTTCTAAAATGAGTAATAAAATATATTTTCATAGTGGAAAAAATTCCTCCTCAATAGAAAACGAATTTTATCAAAAGAAGAATATTGAATCAAATTATGGTAATAATTTATATTTCTATAAATCTGTAATTTCAAAAGACTATCTATTTGATGGAAACGTACACCTCAATAAAAACACTCATACTACAAAAAAGACGAATTTAGACACTATAATAAATTTTAATGATCTTTCATTAGGAGATGCAGTTGTTCATCAAAAGCATGGAATTGGGAGATTCATATCCATTGATAATATTGAAATTAATAATCGAATTAGGGAGTTTATAAGATTAATTTACCGCGGTAACGACAAGCTTTTACTACCAATTGAAAATTTAAACTATATTTCAAGATATGGTTTTGATGATAATAATCTACTTCTTGATAAATTAGGCACGAATGATTGGATTTTAAGAAAATCTTCAGTTAAGAAGAAAATTCGTTTTCTTGCTAATAAACTTTTAAAAAATGCAGCAAAGAGATCAACTATAAACATCAAAGAGTTTCAATATAATAATTCTGATCTTGAGAAATTTAATCAACAATTTCCATTTGTTGAAACTGAGGACCAATTAAACTCAATTGAACAATCTTTAAATGATTTAAAACAAAATAAACCATCTAATCGGCTTATATGCGGCGATGTAGGATTTGGTAAAACTGAAGTGGCTTTAAGAATTGCATGTGCAACATATTTATCAGGTTTTCAATTTGTAATAATCGTTCCCACCACATTATTAGCAATGCAACACACTATTACATTTAGCGAGAGGTTTTCAGTTTTTAACATTAAGGTTGCATGTCTATCAAGATTTACTTCGTCAAAAGAAAAAAAAGAAATTTTAATTTCATTAAAGTCTGGTGATATTCAAATTCTTATTGCAACACATAGTCTTTTTAAAAAAGATATAGAATTTAATAATTTAGGTACACTGGTAATAGATGAGGAACAAAAATTTGGTGTCGATCAAAAGGAATATTTGATCAACAAATACCCAACTATTCATTTATTTTCATTGTCTGCCACACCTATCCCTAGAACACTTCAGATGTCTTTATTAGGCTTAAAAGATTTAAGTATTATTGGAACACCTCCATCAAATAGAATTAGTATAAGAACTTATGTTCAAAAATATGAGTCTGTTGCTCTTATTTCAGCAATAAAGAATGAATTAGAAAGGAATGGACAAATTTTTATTGTTGTACCAAGAATAAGCCATATTCCTTTTGTCGAAAATGAAATTAAAAAATTAAATATAAATCTTTCTTACGGCGTTGGTCACAGTAAAATGAAAGAAAAAGATATTGAGGATGTGTTTATATCTTTTACAAAAGGTGAGATACAGTGCCTTATTTCTACAAATATTATTGAGTCTGGAATAGATATTAAAAATGCAAATACACTAATAATTTTTAATTCTAATTTATTTGGTTTATCCCAATTATATCAATTGCGAGGTAGGGTAGGTCGTTCAAATAAAAGAGCATATGCCTATTTATTTCATGACAGTGAAAAATTAATCAATAAAACGGCTCTAAAGAAACTTCAAGTTTTAGCTAACTATGAAAATCTAGGATCAAATTTTCAGTTAGCTAATGAGGATTTAGAAATAAGGGGAGCAGGTAATTTACTTGGTGATGAGCAAAGTGGTCATGTGAAAGATATTGGAATAGAGCTTTACCAAAGTATGTTAAAAGAGGAGGTGGAAAGACAAAAAAATAATAATGCAGAAACTGAGGATGATTATGATGAATTTGAATTCGATGCATTTTTTGAGTATTACATTCCAAAGAATTACATATCTGATGATATTTCCAGGTTAATTATTTATCGTAAATTTACTAATTCAAAGAATATTCAAGAGCTCAAGAATGTTTTAGACGAGATATATGATCGATATGGTAATTACCCAGTTGAAGTTACTAATTTATTTAATTTACTAACTATAAAAATTAAATCTCTTACCCTTGGTATTTCAAAAATAAATATAAAAAGAAACTTTATTGATATTACTTTTAAAAAAGCAAGTCAAAAAATACTAGATAATTTGATTCAAATGGCACAAGAAAATATTATTAAAATGCAAAGTTCTAGTTCTATTCAGATCAAAAATAATGACAGTAAGGACTTATTTTACACTATTAATCTATTCTATAAAAAGTTAGGATTAAAATGATGGAAGATCAACAACTCCCAAAAACTAATGCAGAGTGGGCAAACTATTATGAATCTATAACAGCTGAACTTACTGAAAATCAAAAAAAAATAGGTGAACCTATTTCAATAGATGAATTTTATGAACTTCCTATAAAAAGGAAACAGAAATATATCAAAAAACTATATTTTAAAATTGGCGATGCAGAGTAATTATATTCCAAATATAGATTTATCTAATATTATTGAAAAAGATCTTAATAGTGATGCTGCTAAACAAGTATCAAAGAATATAAAAAAAGCATCTGAAGAAATTGGTTTTTTTACAGTTACAAATCACGGTATTCCAATTTCAAAAATTGATAATCTTTTAAAGACTTGTAAAAAATTTTTTTACTTAAAAGACGAAGAAAAACTAAAAATAGCTCCTAAAAAATGGAACCCCAATACTAATACTGTTTATAGGGGTTATTTTCCTAGTTCTGTAAATGGTAAAGAGGGTTTAGATATAGGAGATCCGCTTTTAAAGCGAAATATGGTTGATTTGTTAAAAAAGGAAAAATTTGAAGTTAATCACGATATGTCTTTTTTAGATCCAGAGTGGCAAATTACGATAAATAATTATTTTGATGATCTTCATAACTTAGGAATAACCATATTTAAGTCTATCATATCTTCATTTTCCTCAGATTTATCTTTAGCTGAAAAGGCTTTTCAAAGACCCAAAACACTCTCTACTCTCAGATTTAATTACTATCCAAAGCAAGATAAACCTGTTGAAGTTTCTTCTCAAGACGGTGTTGCTCTAGGTTGTGAAACCCATGTAGATAGTGGGATAATGACTATCTTGTATCAGGACAAAAAAGGTGGTTTACAAGTTCAAAATAGGCATTCTTTAGAGTGGTATGATGTTCCTCATGACCCAAATGCCTTCGTTATTAATACAGGTTTAGCATTAGAGTGTTTAACAAATGGTCAAATGAAAGCAACTAATCACAGAGTTCTTTTTAATCAAGAGGAGCGAGTATCAATACCTTTCTTTTTTGAGCCATCATTTGATTTCATTTTAGATCCAAAATATTTGGATATTAATAAAAATATCAATTATAATATTGATAATTATGAAAATTTTCTCACAAATTCACTTAAAAAATTTGTTGAATATGACAGACCTGCCTAAATTACCTTTTTTATTATTATTCGCATTGATAACAGCGTGTGGTGACTTTAATACTGGGGTAAAAAAATCTGACACCCAAAAAGTTAACACAGTTAAATACGGAACACTTGTTGCAGCTGAACCAGTCAAAATTACTGGTGAAAGCTCTGGTATTGGCGCTCTTACAGGAGGTTTAGTTGGTTTTGTTGTAGGATGTGGAGAGGGTATTTTTGACGATGACTGCAGAGATGCTGCAGCTGTAGTGGGAACTATAGGTGGTGCTATAGTAGGTTATGTTGCTGGCTCGTCATTAGGTGATCATACAGGATTTCAATATGTTGTAGATGTTGATGACACAGATGATGATATTTCAATAGTTCAATCAGGTGCAGAACAAATACCCATCGGTTCTAGAGTAACTATTGCAATAGGAACCAACACAAGAATTATTATATCAGAATAGCTCATAGGAGATAATAAATGTTTATTGCAATGAATAGATTCAAAGTAAAATTAGGTGAAGAGAAACATTTTGAAGATATTTGGAGGAATAGGGATACTCATTTAAACCAAGTCCCTGGTTTTAAGAAATTTAATTTAATCAAAAGTGAGTCTAATGAAGAATATACACTATATGCTTCACATAGTGAGTGGAGTTCAAAACAAGATTTTATAAATTGGACTAAATCTGAGGCTTTTAGACTAGCTCATAAGAGTGCAGGTGGACATAAAAGTGTTTACTTAGACCACCCACAATTTGAAGGTTTTGAAGTAGTATTATAACTTTATCTTATAGAAACATATACACTACCACCCATACTTAAAACTTTTCCATAGTCATCTAGTAATTTAGCAAAATCTGGAAAATAATGATTTTTACTGGCATTTTCGACATGTCTTTGAACACTCTCCATAGATGCAAATTGTTCATTTATTGTAAATAATGTGTTTCCAGTTTCACCCTTACTAGGATCAGTAGGGTCTTTAAACTCTGGTGCTTTGGTAAAGTAAGCATTTAACAAATGATCTGTTCCATCCGAATAAAATTCAGTCATCCATTTTCCATGAGTGCTAAAAATATTTTCAGCTTCAGCAGCTTTATCATTTGGTACAGCGTAGGAAAGATTTATACATACACAATCAGTCATATTTTCTCCTTTTAAATTAAAATATTAATAATAATTATACATTTTGAAAATTGAAAATAGATTATATGGCGGAAGGACTGGGATTCGAACCCAGGAAAGAGTTGCCCCTTTGCCGGTTTTCAAGACCGGTGCTTTCAACCGCTCAGCCATCCTTCCAAAGATAAAAGCGTCTAAAATGTATATATTAGGTTATTTTTAAATCAATTATAAATTTACCTTTTAATAAATACATTACTTAGCATCTCATGTTATATTTGTAAGTGATTTATAGTAATCTACCATTATTAACAGTTGTTTATATTTTATTCACCTATTTCTTAGGTGGAATAACTCAAGGGATATTAGGTGTAGGTCTTATAACAGTCGTTATATCCTTACTCTCATTCGTTATTGATGTAAAAGAGACTATTGCACTTGTTATAATTCCAACAATTATTACAAGTTTTTTTCAAATGATAAATGGCAATAATTTAAAAGACATAATAAGAGATACTAGATATTTTCTTGTTTTTTCAACATTAATCATAGTACCGGGTGTCTTTTTACTAAAAGTTCTTGAGTCTGATCTAATATTGATATTTATAGCGATTTTACTTTTTATAAATTCATCATTATCTCTATCAAATAGAGTTGTTGCTATACCTAATCACCAAAATTCAATCATACAAGTTTCAGCTGGATCTCTTAATGGATTTATCATAGGCCTAACTAGTATTTACACCATGCCTTTTGTTTTCTTATTACAATCACTTAAATATAATAAAGAAAAAACAGTGCAATTTATGGGATTAGCTTTTTTACTATATAGCAGTATGCAATTTATATCATTATCTTATAGTAAGCTGATTAGTATTAATACAATTGTTCCCTCATTAATTGTTACTCTACCAGTAATTATTGGATTCCTTTTAGGTAAAAAAATAAGAAGTTTTATCTCAGAAAAATTATTTAAAAAATTATTTTACTTAATGTTATTACTGATGAGTGGAATAATATTGATAAATTCTTTTTTATAAATTTAATTAATTACTAGTGGTTCCATCAACTCGATTTACACTGTAAATAGCCCCTAACATAAAAACAATTACAGATGATGGAAATAAAAAATAACCAATAGTATAGGTATCTGGATAATATTGCATTCCCATGTACAAGACGATAGCATTCATTAAACAAAGTAGTAAAAAAACAATATTTGTGCCAATTTTAGATAATAATAAAGCTAATGGCTTTAAAACAACAATAGCCACAGCACATATAAATATAACAGTAGGAATAACATTCATGAGCAAACCCATTGACTCAGAATAAGTATAATCTTCTAGTGAGTCCCAAGGAAGGACCATTGAAAGTAGCATCATTATGACAGAGGCATATACAAATTTTTTTCCTGTATTTGTTAAAATCATCAAATATTTATAGCAAATATCATCTTTTTTTAACAGTAACTAATATAATTTGGTAAATTTTAAGAAATAACTATTAGATTATAATGGTTATATAATAGTGCAGGAATCAGAATATGATTAAAATTTTTCTCTATATAATCTTTAATTTTTTTTTCATAAATAACCTTATTGCTCATGATCCCAAAAACTGTGATGTGCTTCAAAATTATGATTTTTCAGGATTTAATGATTGGAAAGAAGAAATAGTAATTAGGTCTGGTGAATTTGGCCTAGATAAAAGCTTTGTTTCTGAATTAATAGCACCATATGAGGTCAATAAAAGAGTTATTGAAAATGATAAATGCCAGCCTGAATTTACATTGACCTTTTCTGAGTACATTGAAAAAACAATTTCAAATTTAAGGGTAAAAAATGGATTAGATAATTACAGTAAATACAATAATTTATTTAAAAAAATAGATAATTATTATAATGTGCAATCTAGATTTGTTCTTTCTATTTGGGGTCTAGAAACAGCTTATGGCGAAATAACAGGCAACTATCCTGTGCTAGAAAGTCTTTTAACCATGTCCTACGATGAGAGAAGAAGAAGATATTTCACAAAAGAACTCTATAATGCCATAGAAATACTTAAACAAGGTCACATTAATGTTGTTGATTTCAAAGGTTCATGGGCAGGTGCTATGGGTCAAAATCAATTTATGCCATCTAGTTTTTTAAATTACGCTCAAGATTTCAACAATGATGGTAAAAAAAATATTTGGACAGACACTGAAGACTCATTAGCCTCAATTGCAAGATACCTTCAAGGCGTAGGATCTAACAAATGGGATCCAAATTATACATGGGGTAGGGAAGTAATACCCCCAGCAAATATAAAATCCTTAGAACCGGAATTATTCATTAAAAGAGAAAAAGGTTGTTTAGCAGTAAAAAAATTGTCTAAACAATTACCTTTAAGTAAATTTAGACTTATGAATTTTAAAAAAATGAACGGAAAATCTTTGGATAATTTAGATATTAATAGTTATTTGTTAAGGATGGGTAGGGAAGAGGGTGATTTCAGGTATTTTATTGTCTACGATAATTATTTAAATATTCTCTCTTACAATTGCTCAAACTATTATGGTCTTTCAGTTGGATTATTAAGTGATAAATTTAAATAATTACTATAAAATACTGTTTTTTCTAATTTTATCATCGTGTACAGTTACATCTATTGATACTGTAGATGATATAAAAAAAGAAGAAGTCACAACCCAAGTTTACTTTAAAAAATCAGATGTTACTATATCTTCACTTGATGATTATAACATTGAGTTAAGTGTTTTGGAAAAGTTTGTAATAGATCCAAGAATAGAGGGGAATAATATTCATCATTCTAATTTACCTATACCTAGCGTTGTAAGATTATCAGATCCCGATAACTTAGATACTAGTATTATTGTCAGAAATATTGAACTAGATACTGAAAATAGGCTTTCATTAAGTCAAGAAATAATTGATAAAATATCAATAAATACAAAGGTATATTTAGAATATTTAAAAGATGAATCATTAATTCTGAGAAATGTTGTCGACTCAAAAGAAGAGAGTAAGATAAAGATGGATGATACAGAAATTTCATTTGAAAAGTTAGATCAAGATCAAACTGAAATCAGTGAAAAACTTGATTATGAGAAAATTAAAACTCTAGATATTAAAAATTCAAAAAAACAAAACACTATATTAGTGGAAATTTATAAAGATATAAATCTAGCAAAGCTTAAAACTAATAAAATTAAGAATTTAGGATTGTTTTATGAAGAAAATGAAGATGGGGTTAAGGTTTTTGCTGGCCCATTTCTAAAGAGTGATATAAATCTTAAGTTAGATTTTCTGATTAAAAATGGATATTTGAATGCAAAAAAAACCCCTTAATTTATTATTTATAGCAATAATTATTCTATTTCCTAAACAATCTCTTACTATTGAAAGTTTGGCAAAAACGGCGCTTGTAATCGATTTATCAACAAACGAAGTTCTTTTAGAAAAAAACTCTAAAGCAAAAACATATCCATCAAGTATGACCAAGATGATGACCGCTCTTGTAGCCTTTGAAAAAATCAAAAATGGTACTTTATCATTAGATCAAGAGTTTTTAGTAAGTAAAAAGGCTTGGAAAATGGGAGGATCAAAGATGTTTATAGAGGTAGACAAAAGAGTAAAAGTTTATGATTTGTTACTAGGAATTATTGTTCAGAGCGGAAATGATGCCTCGATTGCTTTAGCAGAGGGTATATCTGGCTCTGAGGAAATTTTTGCTATTGAAATGAATAATTTAGGCAAAAAAATAGGACTCACAGGGACTAACTTTACAAATAGCAGTGGCTGGCCTGATGACAATCATTACACAACAGCTGAAGATCTTGCTAAAATAGCTCAATACACGATTGAAAATCATTATGAATTATATCAAATGTACAAATTAAGTGATTTTACATACAGCGGGATCAAACAAGATAACAGAAATCCACTACTATATACATTTGAGGGGTCTGATGGCTTTAAAACAGGTTATACAGAAGCAGCTGGCTACGGTTTGGTTGGATCTGCTGAAAGAGGGGATAGGCGCCTGATTATTGTTCTAAATGGACTAGACTCCTCCAAATCAAGAGCCCAGGAGTCACTAAGATTAATGGATTGGGGTTTCAACAATTTTCAATTAGTAGATTTTTTTAAAAAAAATGAAGTTATTCAAGAAGTTAATACTTGGCTAGGTAAAGACGACAAAGTAGACCTGGTTGCTTTAAACGATATAAGTGTGAGTATTCCAAAAGCGCAATTATCTTCTGCTAAAGTTAATGTAGTAGTAGAGGAGCCTATTGCAACTCCAATTCAAAAAGGTGATCAAATAGCCAAACTTCAGATATCTTTTGCTGATAAGAGTTCTGAATTTCCTTTATTTTCAGGCGAGGACATTAAGCAAAAGAATTTCTTTTCAAGAATATTTTCAGCTATTTTTTATATCATTCTTGGATCTAACTAAATATTATCATATAAAATGAAAGTAATCAGTTTTGAAGGTTTCGAATATTCTGGAAAATCGACACAGATAAAACTTTTAAAAAAATATTTTATAAAAAATAATATTAAATCTACTTTTACTAGAGAGCCTGGAGGTAATAAAGATTTAGAAAAGATAAGAAATGTAATTTTAAAATCTAATTTCGATAATTTAAGTTTAATAATGTTTTTCTTTGCATCTAGATTTGCATTATTATCATCAATTAAAAAGAACGATTTCATTGTATTTGATAGATTTTTTGATTCTACTTATGCTTATCAAAAATATAATTCTAAAGAAAAAAAACTTATTATCAGTTTAATTAAGTTAATTCATAAGAAATTTATTCCAAATATAACTTTTTATTTGAAGTTAGATAAAAAAAATTTAATAAGTAGGAAAAACAAAAGATTATATTCAAATAAATTTGATAAAAAATATTTTGGACAATTCTCAAGAATTCAAAAAAATTATGAAGAAATATCTAAAATAAAAATAGGTGAACGTAAGTTTGTTACTATTAATGCATCACTATCTGCTAATGAAGTACATGAAAAAATCATATTAAATCTGAAAAAATGCAAATTGATAAAGTAGTAAATACTATAAAATCTGAGAGCAGTGGCTTTTACTTATTAGAGACTACTAATAATGAGAGTATTTCACATTTAGAGGAAGAGATTTTAAAAAATTTCTATGAGAAACAATATGAAATAGATACAAGTTTTATTATTTTAGAGCCTGAAGAAAAATCAAAATTTATTACAATTGATCAAATAAGAAAAATGAAAAAAGAGTTTCTACATACAAATGTATTAAACCTTAATAAAGTAATATTTGTCAGAGAGGTAAATTATTTAAATATTAATGCTTTAAATGGACTTTTAAAAATTATTGAAGAAATACCATACAAAACCTATTTTATTTTTTGTTCTTCAAACTTAATAAGTTTACCTGAAACAATAATTTCAAGGGCCAGAGTTATCAGAGATCTAAATTCACAAATAAATTTTAGTGATTTCAATTCATTAAATGAAGACATAGCTAGACAAAATCAAAATATTTCAGAGGAATTAATACATTCTATTATTAACCCCTTCATTGAATTAAAAAGTACTGATTTTTTTGAAAAGATAAAACTTTTTAACAGAGATCAAATAAGTGTATGTTCATTAATATTTTTAAAAATAGTCAAATACTATTTAAGAAATAATTTAAATAATAAAAAACTTTATAAATACCTATTAAAACTTCATTCAGATTATTTAACTGATGTAGATGAGAGTTTAAAATTCAATACATTAACAAATGACCTAATTTCAATCTATTTTACAAGATTAAATTCTAATCTTATTAAGTATGTCTAAAAATTATTTTACAACTCCAATTTATTATGTGAACGATAAACCCCATATTGGACATGCTTACACCTCAATTGCTGTTGATATATTAAAAAGATTTCATAATTGTAGAGGTCTCGATTCTTATTTTCTAACAGGAACAGACGAGCATGGACAAAAAGTTGAAAGAGCTGCTCAAGAAAAAAATATTGATCCTCAAAAATTTACTGACATGGTTTCAGAAAATTTTAAAGATTTAAGTAATTTATTAAATTTATCTAATGATGATTTTATAAGAACAACAGAAGAAAGACATAAAAAGTCTGTTCAAAATCTATGGAAAGTTCTGTTGGAAAAAGATGAAATTTATTTGTCCAAATATAGTGGATGGTATTCTGTAAGAGATGAAGCTTTTGTAGCTGATAATGAAATAGTTGAAAAAAATGGTAAAAAATATAACCGTTTTGGATCTGAATTATCTTGGGTTGAAGAAGAGTCATATTTTTTTAGACTTTCTAAATGGCAAGACAAACTGTTAGATTTTTATAAAAATAATCCAAATTTCATAGTCCCAAAATCTAGATCTAATGAAGTAATTAAATTTGTTGAGTCAGGGTTGAAAGACCTATCCGTTTCCAGAACAACATTTAAATGGGGAATTGATGTCCCTACAGATGAAAAACATATTGTTTATGTTTGGTTAGATGCACTAACTAACTATATTTCAGCTTTAGATTATCCAAATAAAAATTCTGATTTATATCAAAAATATTGGCCTGGGATACATGTAGTAGGGAAGGATATAATCAGATTTCATGCTATTTTCTGGCCTGCTTTTTTAATGGCTGCAGAGTTAGATCCACCAAAGCAGATCGTAGCGCATGGTTGGTGGACAAATGAGGGTCAAAAAATTAGTAAAAGTCTTGGTAATGTAATAGACCCTAAAGAATTGATTGATGTATACGGTCTAGACTCAGTAAGATATTTTCTTTTTAGAGAGGTTCCATTTGGCAATGACGGTGATTTTTCAAAGGTGGCTATTAAAAATAGAATTAATGGTGAATTGGCAAATAACTACGGAAATTTAATACAAAGAATTCTTAGTTTTATTTATAAAAATTTAGAACAAAATATTGATTTAACTGAAGATAATTTTAATTTTGAAATTTTAAAACAAATTAACGACTCTGAAAAAGAATTGTTTGAGTATATGGAAAATTACAAATATGACGAATACCTTAAAAAATTATTTTTATTTATGAACGATTTGAATAATTATGTCGATAAATCTGCTCCCTGGGTATTAAAAAAAACAGATCCTGAACAAATGAAAAAAGTTTTAGCTAATATTTGCCTATGTATTATCAGGGTTAGTCAATATTTAGTTCCTTTTATGCCTTCAAAAACGTCAGAAGTATTCAATTTATTCGAAAATACTAATAACATTAAATTAGATATTTTTGATAATTTTAAAGAGGTAATTAACTTAAAATTTCTAAAAATACGACAACCTGAACCTCTATTTACTAAAATTGAGTAATTTAATAGACAGTCATGTAAATTTTGGTCATGAATTACTTAAAAATTCAGTATCAGATATCTGTAAAGATGCTCTAGAAAATAACATCGAGCGAATTTTAAGTATAAATTCTAATATATACGAGTTTCAGAGAGATATTAATTTAATAAAAGGTTTTAATTTTGTTGATATCACTTTAGGTCATCATCCAAATAATACTCTTGATATCAAACCTGAGGAAATAAAGACTCTTTTAAATGAAAATATTAAAAAATTTAAAGATAGAATTGTTGGAATAGGGGAAACAGGCTTGGATTATCATTATGATGTTCCTAAAAATAAGCAAATAGAGAGCTTAGAGATACATTTAGATGCAGCTAGTGTTTATAATTTGCCCTGTATAATTCATATGAGAGATGCTGAAGAAGATATGATTAAAATTTTAACTAAATACTCAAAAAAAATAGGTGATATTCTTATACATTGTTTCACTGGAAGTGAAGAATTTGCAAAAAAATGCATTGATTTAGGTTGTTTTTTTTCTTTATCGGGCATTATTACTTTCAAAAATGCAAATAAATTAAGAGATACAATTAAAATACTACCAATTAAAAAAATTATTTTTGAAACTGATAGTCCTTATCTTACGCCAGACCCTTTAAGAGGTAAGATTAATAAACCAAGCTATTTAAAAATTATAGTTGAAAAATATTGTGAAATTACTGGAAACGACTACATTAATACATGCGAAATTAGTACTTATAATTACAAAAATCTTTTTAAAATAAATGACTGAAAAAACTGAAATAAATGTATTAGGATGTGGCTCAAGTTTTGGAGTCCCTTTATCTCATGACATATGGGGTAATTGTGATAAATCAAATCCTAAAAACCAAAGAACACGACCTTCAATACTTTTAAAAAAAGCAGGAAAATCAATACTAATTGATACTAGCCCTGATTTAAGGAAACAGTTAATAGACAATAAAATTGATAATGTTGGCTCAGTTATTTACACACATTCTCATGCTGATCACATACATGGAATTAATGATTTAAGGACTATTTCACTTATAAATAGAAAAAAAATACCTATTTATGCCGATAAATTAACTTTAGAAACCCTTCAAACTAGCTTTTCTTATTTATTTACAAAGTCATCTACTCATGGATATGAACCAATTTTGAACGGTAACATTTTTGATGTGAATAGTGTTGAAATAGAGGGTTTTAAAATAGAGGTTATCAGACAAAATCATGGAAATATTGACTCCTATGGCTTCATTTTTGATAATAAAATAGCCTATAATTTAGATATAAAGTTTTTTTATGATGAGAACTATCTGGATAAAATAAAAGGGATTGAGTGCTGGTTTGTTGGCTGTTTAAGATATGACGAGCATCCTTCGCATGCCTCGTATAAAGAGGTTATCGATTGGGCCCAAAAAGTTAATGCAAATAAAACGTTTTTAAGCCATATGACGGCTCATATTGATTTCGATACAGAGTACAAAAAACTATCAGGAAGTAATATTTTTCCTGCATATGATGGACTTAAACTGGAAATATAGTTAAATTTATCTTTTAATCGTGGTCGTGATTAGAAATTTTTTCTTTTAAAGCTAAGCAAACATCCTCAGAAGAAGCCATTAAAACAGTGTCACTTATTTCACATGGAGTGCTATAAGACATCTTACTTGAGGTTTTATCTTCGTCATTTGAAGAATGAGCTTTACACATACTTGCATATGTGTTGATTGACGCAAAAGATAAGATAGTAATCAATAATATTCTTATTTTTTTCATTTATAATATTTATAATTTTTTACTGAGATTTAGATTAACATTTTACTTAAATTCTTATTCTAGATTCTTATAATATATATTATGCAACAAATAGATGTGTAAATGTCAATAAAATCAGTAAAAGAACACCTTAGTATTATCGCCCCTGACCTAGAGATATCAGAATTTAAAGAGTCAACAGCAACTGTTGAACAAGCTGCAAACGCTCATAATGTTGAGAAAGGACAAATAGTAAAAACAATTGCTTTAATTATAGAAAAACCAATTTTGTTAATGACTTCTGGAAATGTAAAAATCGATAATAAAAAATATAAGAATTTCTTCAAAAAAAAGGCAAAAATGCTGACTGCCAATGAGACATTGCAAATCACCTCTCACCCTATTGGCGGAGTTTGTCCTTTTGGATTACCAAATAAACTAGATATTTATTACGATAAGTCCTTAAATAACTTTGATATAGTTATACCAGCAGCAGGATCTACAAATAGTTCTGTGAAAATTCAAACAAAAAGGCTTATAGAATTAACTAGTGCTTTTAAAGTTGATGTATGTAAAAAGTAAGTAAAAACAATATATTATTTACTGTTATTATACTTAGATTTTACAATTTTTGGAGCAGTTGCAAAAGTAGCCGCAGTCATAAAAGTTCCAAAAATAAGAAGAAAATGTGCGCTAGCTGTGATACCAAAAATCAAAAAAGAGCCAAAATATAGTGAAAAAATTATACACCACATCCATGCTAAAAGTTGCATAATTAGGTGTCTCAGGGCAACACTAGGTATTTTTCTTAGAGGATTCCAGTCAGCGTCCATGACTCCACTGTAAATTTGCATAAACATGTTTTTCATGGCCTTTTATACATGCGACAGATGTGACCAGATCACTTATTTTTAATAATAATTTTAATTATTTCAGTTAAGGTAGAACCTATGAGAAAAATTGAATTCTGGTACTCAATTGGAAGTACATATACTTACCTCTCTACGCAAAGATTAGCGCAGATAGAGACTGAAAATGAAGTTATATTTGAATGGTCTCCTTTCAGTGTAAGATCAAGAATGATTGAAATGGAGAATGTCCCTTTTATGGCTGAAAAAAAAAGAGATAAGATTGATTATATGTGGCGGGATGTTCAAAGAAGAGCTAACTTCTATGGATTTAATGCAAAAGTTCCTGCTCCCTACCCACTTAAAGAGTTTGATTTAGCCAACAAAGTTGCAATTTTGGGAAAAGATCAAGGGTGGATCAAAGAATATACTATTTTAACCTATAAAAAGTGGTTTTTAGAGCATTTGGAGCCTGGATTAGAACCAAATTTGAGTTCTACTCTTAAAGAAATTGGACTTGATTCAGATAGTTTAATAAAACAAGCTCAAACAGACGAAATTGAACAAAAATATTTAAAAAGTACAGAAATGGCTAAAAATAAAGGTATTTTTGGAAGTCCCACATTTATCGTTGAAAATGAGGTTTTTTGGGGTGATGACAGATGTGAAGATGCCATAAAATGGCTTGCAAAATAATGTCTATTTTCAATTTTTTTGCGTTTTTAGGTACATTGAAATTTTATTAAGTATAAATCCTTAGGTAATTTTATGAATTTGACTATTGATTTACTAAAAAAAATATTGATAATATTCTAACTCAAAATTCAAATATTTCAAAAATTTTGTGAGTGTCGCAATTTACATAAGCTTTTTTACCTAATATTGTTCAGTTTTAATGCTTTTTAATAGTTTTTTTGAAATCACAGATTGGAGAAACTGTTTTGATAGTTTTATTGGAAAGTAATCTTAACTATCACTTAATTTAGTGCTCTAATTTGCTATTTAATTAGATAAAATGTGTGAATATTTATTTAATTCCTTCAAAATCAAATTAATTTTCAATATTTATTGTTAATAACTCATTTTATGTTTATTTTATTTTTGATTTAGTCAGATTATTTGTTTTATCTTTCTAGATGTAATATAAAATAAATGTAAAAATTAGTTAGTAAATACAATATTTTATTATAAATATTTAATATAAATTATAATAAAGTTTATAGATTTCCAACTTTTGAAAATTTTTTTCTCTCGTTTGGATCAAGATACCTTTTTCTTAGTCTTAAGTTTTTAGGAGTAACCTCCAATAATTCGTCAGAATTGATGTAGGTCATCATTTCCTCAAGTGACATCATCCTAGGGGCAGTTAAATTTACGGCCTCATCAGACCCAGATGCTCTGACATTAGTTAATTGTTTTCCTTTTAGAACATTTATCTCTAAATCATTATCTCTAGTATGCTCACCGACTACCATACCTTGATAAACAGGTGTTTGGTGTTTAACAAACATTACACCTCTATCTTGAAGCTTCCAAATAGCATAAGCTATTGCTTTACCGTTTCCTGTGGAAATTAACGCGCCTGCCCTTCTCTCTGTAATCTCCCCTTTAAAAGGTTTATACGAGTGAAACACTCTATTTAATACACCAGTTCCTCTTGTGTCTGTTAAAAACTTACTTTGATAGCCAATTAGTCCTCTAGAGGGCGCAATAAATAATAACCTTGTTTTATCAATTCCAGATTTTCTCATATCTAACATATCAGCTTTTCTTTGACTCATGTTATCAATAACTATACTAGAAAACTCTTCATCTACATCTATCGTTACCTCTTCATAGGGTTCACACTTTGTCCCCTCTACATCTTTGTAAACTACTTTAGGTCTAGAAAGAGATAATTCAAAACCCTCTCGTCTCATGGTTTCTATTAAAACACCTAATTGCAATTCACCTCTTCCTCCAATTTCAAATGAATCTTTATTTTGATTTTCTGAGAAGGTAATAGCAACGTTTGTCTCAGCCTCAGCTATTAATCTATTTCTTATTAAAGTTGATGTTACTTTTTTACCTTCAGTTCCAGCTAATGGTGAGTCATTAACCATAATGTTTATTGACATAGTAGGAGGATCTATTGGTGTAGATTTTATTGGTGTTTTTATATCAGTTGAACAAATGGTGTCTGATACTGATGTGATTGATAAACCTGCTATGCAAACTATATCTCCAGTGTTAACTGAGTTAACAGTTATTTTTTTAGTTCCCTCAAATTTTAAAAGTTTAGTAAGTCTTCCAGTTTCAATGATTTTACCAGATAAGTTTAAAGCATGAACGCTGTCGTTTATTTTTGCAGATCCCTGCTCTACTCTTCCAATTAGACATCTTCCTAAGTATGGATCATAGTCTAAAAGTGTTGATAACATTGCAAAAGGTCTAGTATTATCAACATCTGGTGATGGTACATGACTGATAATTTTATTTAACAGAGGCGTTAGGCTGGATCTATCATCTGACAAATCATTAACACACCATCCACTTCTACCTGATGCATATAAAACTGGAAAATCTAATTGTTGAGTATTTGCATCAAGTGAGACAAATAAATCAAAAACTTCGTTTAACACATCATCCGGTCTTGAGTCAGATTTATCGATTTTATTGATTACTACTATCGGCTTAAGTCCTTGTTTTAATGCCTTTCCTAAAACAAATTTTGTCTGAGGCATTGGACCTTCTGAAGAGTCAATAAGCAAGATAACACCATCAACCATTGATAAGACACGTTCTACTTCACCACCAAAATCTGCATGTCCAGGTGTATCGATTATATTTATTCGAGTATCTTGAAAAATTATAGAAGTAGGCTTTGCTAAAATAGTTATGCCTCTCTCTTTTTCTAAATCATTAGAGTCCATAATTCTTTCTGATATTTCTTGATTATCTCTAAAAATTCCACATTGCTTCAATAAATTATCAATAAGAGTAGTTTTCCCATGATCAACATGAGCAATGATTGCAAGATTCTTAATATCGTTCATTGAGATAGATGTCTTATAGATTAAAATTAACTATTTAAAAGCTTATTTTTTGCTTCAGTTATTAAATTAGATAAATAATTATTACCATCTTTGTCAGGATGGAACTTCTTCATTAAGTCATAATATGATTTTTTAATATCATCATCAGAAGCTCCTTTTTTAAGACCCAAAACTGATAGCGCTTCCTCCTCTGTCATTTGTGATTTGTCTGAAGAGGATGTTGATTGTTTATTTTGACTAATAATTACATTTAAAATATTAAATCCACGAGGATCATTTATTTTTAGTTCCTCTAAGAGCTTCGATACCTCATTTTGAGATAGGGAGGAAAAAGAACGGCCTTTAAAAACTCCCTCTATAATATGAATTGTAGCTTGACGTGATTGTAACACAATTTCAATTTGTAAATACTTAGTATTAATTTTTGGTTTGAACTTACTTCCAAAAGAAGATCGCGAAAACAAGTTTAATATAGTTAGTAATGATGAGATCCTTCGAAAAAAAAGTAAAGCAGGAGCTAAAGCAACAGGTAAAAAATTTAATTTTCCTGAAAAAATTAAAAAACATCCTAGAATTACTATTAATGAAATAATTAAATATTTTTTATAACGAGACGATAATTGATTGCCAAAAAAAACAAAGATACATATAGCTACAATTGAAAATAACAATAAGAGTTTAATCATCCTAAATTAATTTTTAATTGTTTAATCCTCTGCTCTCTTCCACAACTGTACTTGTAATATGTATATCTTATTGGATTTTTTTTGTAATAATCCTGATGATAATCCTCTGCAACATAAAAGTTTTTAAAAGGTAAGATCAATGTTTCTACCTTCTTTTTATGATTTTCCTGAATTTTATCTATGTAAAAGTTAAATTTATCTATAACAATTCGATCATTGCTGAAAAGAGCGCTTTTATATGAATAACCTTTATCACAAAATTGACCAGCACCATCAAAAGGATCAATATTTACAAAAAAAACCCTGATGATCTTATCTAAACTAACAATATCTGAGTCAAAAATAATTTCAGCCACTTCTATATGACCTGTATCACCCTTGACAACCTCTTGATAAGTTGGATTTTCAACATGACCTCCTGAATAGCCAGATCGAACGTCAATTACACCTTTTAATTTTTCATAAACCTCCTCAACACACCAGAAACACCCACCAGCTAGGTAAATTGTATTAATTTTTGCGTAAGCTGTAATAGGTAACAATAATAAGAAAAGAAAAAGTCTAAAGATCATATTGCGTTGATAAATAAATTACGAAACTTCAATGTATTTAGACCGGGCTTACCGTTTGAAATAGTAAATTTATCAACTTTAACTATGGGCATTACAAAATTAGTAGCACTTGTCATGAATGCTTCATCTGCATCAAGAAGGGATTTAATGGAAAATTTTTTTTCCTCAAATTTAAATTTATTTTTTTTTAATATAGATATTAATTTATGCCTTGTACAACCCTTTAAAATTCTAAAGTTAAGTGGGTGTGTAATACATTTATTTTTTTTAATAATCCAAATACTTGAGGAATTGCCCTCAGTTATCATATTTCTATTATCAAATAATACTGCTTCATGTGATTTATTCTCTTTCGCATGATTTGCAGCTAAAACATTACCCAATAGAGAAATACTTTTAATATCTGACCTATGCCACCTTATATCTGGGTAAAGAGATGTTTTTACACCTTTTAGTGCTAACTTATTTAAATATTCAAAGTTTTTATTAATTGAATAAATAATAATATTAGGCTTAAGTTTATCAGGGTATTTGTGTTCCCTTGGGTTTTGATCCCCTCTTGTAATTTGGATGTAAATTATACCCATTTTTAATTTATTTAATTTTTTGATTTTATTGGTGATATTAATTATTTGATTTCTATTGAATTTAGTTTTCATGTTCATTTTTTTTAAAGAAACAAACAATCTGTTTATATGAAGATTTAAATCTACTAATTCACCTTTAAATACAGCAATAACCTCATAAACCCCATCAGAGAATTGAAAACCTCTGTCTGTTACACTGACATACGATTGATTTAGAGGTTTATATTTTCCATTAATATAACAGGTTGTCATAAGAATATCTTTTTGATTATATTAATACCATGATTCTTAAAAGACGAGATTTTATTAAAAAATTATCATGTGCGTGTTGTGCACCTTTATTTTTACCTTCTTGTACTGAGGTAGCTATTACAAATCGTAAACAACTCTCTATTATTTCAGATGAAAGTATAAACAAACAAGCTCTTCAAGCTTACGAACAAGTCAAAAAACAAGAAAATTTAATAGAGTCTGGGCAAAATTTTAGAGCTTTAAGAGAGGTTGGTTTCAGAGTTACGGAGTCTGTAGAAGAGTATTTTTTAAAAATGGGTCAATCAGACTCGATAAAAAACTATAATTGGGAATTCATATTAATTGATGAGAAGGAAACACTTAATGCTTGGTGTATGCCTGGTGGTAAAATAGCTTTTTACACAGGGATCTTAGATGTTGCCGCTAATAATGATGGTTTGGCCTCAATAATGGGTCATGAAATTGCACATGCGGTTGCTCGCCATAGTGTTGAAAGGGCCAGCCAAGCATTAGCAATAAATGTTGGCACTACTATCTTGGATATTGCCTTAGAGGGCGCCCTTTCGAGTACCTCAGCTGATGATTATTTAGTAAATTTAGGTCTATCTTTACCTTTTAACAGATTACAAGAATCGGAGGCTGATTATTTAGGCTTGGCCTTTATGACTATGGCCAAATACGACAATCATGAGTCATATAAAGTCTGGCAGCGAATGGCTGAAGTGCAAAAAGGAAACACACCACCAGAGTTTTTATCTACGCACCCTTCCCCCAAAAATCGTATTGAAAAGCTTAAAAACTGGATACCTGAAGTTGATTTAAGATTTACCTAAAGCGTTGTTTTGTCATACTTCAAACAAATCAGAAATTTAATATATTTGATTTATGAACAAAGTTATTAAGTTAAAAAAGCAGTCTAAAACAAGTGAATCCGATAGCATAAAACAGCTAAACAGTAAGCTGAACAAACTTGATAAGAAAATCGATAATCTCTATGAAAGATTAGACGGTCATATCAACAAAATAGATAAAGTTTATTCTAGACTAGAGGAACATTTTTCTGGTATCGAAAAGCTTTTATCCTTCTTTAAATTTAGAAAATAACTATTTCGATAACTCATAATTTATGACTTCTGAAGATCCTAGTAGCTCTTCATAATTGTCTGAAAACCATTTTCTTACATTATTTTTATTAATAATGACTGGATTTCTATTGTGAATAAATTCTATATTTTCCAAAGAGGATTTAGTTAAAATTGAAAAATAAACGGTATCTTCTATCAATTTATATACACCTGCAAAAAAACTGACTGGTGTTTTGGTAAATAGTTTATATTTTTCTTTCAATTCTGGTGTTTTCAACCATTCAAAATAACTACTAAAAGGTACCAAACAGCGATTATTTGCAATGAGGCTATTACTAAAAGATTTTTCGTGTACTGTCTCTGATCGAATATTGAAAAGTGTATTTCCTTTCGGAAGCCAATCAAATGACAAACCCCAACTTGATTGTTTAAATACAAATTTAGAGTTTAGATTAAAGACAATAGGTGCTTTATTGGTAGGGCAAATATCTTCATTTTTATAATCAAATATTGATTTGAAGTTATTTATAGTTTCCATCTTAAAAGAGGAGTGATTGTCTTTAAGATTTAGCGAATATCTTCCGCACACTATTAAATTTTTCTAAAATTCAAGTAGTTAGAAATGTCAAAGTCCTTATATGAAGTTCTTAAACCTAAAAATTGAAAATAATCATCCCTAATTTTTTTCCCAAGAGAGGTATCAGTATAATTATCTAAAACACCATTGATATTTTTTTTGGCTTCAATAACAATATCGTTAGGTAGTTGCCTGAATTCTACACCAAGTGACTTCAATTTTTCTATAGCCACAACCTCTTTATACATAAAATCAGACAACATTTCTTGATTTTCTGACTGACAAGCATACTCGATGATGCTCTTAGCTTCATTATCAAAAGAGTTCCATTTATCTAAATTCATTCCTAATGAAATAGAAACTGTAGGTTTTTTAAAATCTGGATAATAACAATAATTTGTTACTTTATAAAAACCAAAAGCTAAATCCATAACTGGATTTGACCAATCTGCAGCGTCTATAGCTCCACTTGCTAAAGACTGAAGAATTTCACCTCCTGGTATATTTATAGAAGTTGCCCCCATAGTCTTTAATAAATCTCCTCCCATACCAGGACTTCTTATTTTAAGTTTAGAAACATCCTCTAGACTGTTTAATTCGTTTTTGAACCAACCAAATAATGTAGATCCAGTATTACCAACTAAAAAATGTTTAATGTTAAAATTAGAACCTAATTCATCCCATAATAATTGACCATTGCCAGAATATATCCATGAATTAAATTCCTCTGCAGTCATTCCAAAAGGAACAGCAGCAAAAAAAGGATAGGCTTTGTTCTTTCCTCCCCAATAAAACTCTGCTGAGTGATATAAATCAGCTGTTCCAGATGACACTGCATCAAACACCCCAAACGGTGGGACTAATTCACCAGCTGAGTAAACATTAACTTTTATTCTTTTATTGGATAAGTTCTCAATTCGCTGAGCCAACCTGTTTGCACCTAAACCTATACCAGGAAAATTCTCTGGCCATGATGTAACCATATTCAACTCTGTTATTGTGCTTGCGTTTACATTAAAACTAGAGAGTGCGGCAGCACCCAGTACAGGAATTGAGGCTTTTTTAATAAAATTTCTTCTATTAATTTTTTTTTTCATATTTTTATATAAATAAGATAACACTTTATAAATAAAAATGAAATTAGAAGCAAAAAGTTTATTAGCCGCACTTTATGATCAAAAAATTGAATATAAACTTTTTGAACACGAGGCTTTTTTTACTGTTGAGGAGTCTAGCAAACTAAAATCAGATTTGAATATGCAAGGCGCGCATACAAAAAATCTTTTTTTGAGGGACAAAAAGAGAAATTTTTACTTACTCTCATGCTTAGATAGCACTGAAGTAGACCTAAAAATTATTAAAAACACTATACAGTGCCAAGGTAATCTCTCTTTTGGAAGTGCAGAATATTTATATGATAAACTTGGAGTCAAACCAGGCTCTGTTAGTCCCTACTCTTTAATAAATAATGTAAATAAGGATGTAAGTTTTTACTTAGATAAAAAAATCAATGATTATGAATTATGCAATTTTCACCCATTAGACAATACTAAAACAATTCAAGTAAAAACAGAGGATTGTATTAAATTTCTAAAAACAATTACGACTGTGCGATTAATTGATTTTACGACTATGGAAGTAATTAATCTCTGAAATTTTGAAACTGTAAAGGAATTTTAATATCACTTGATTTTAATAATTCGATCATTGATTGTAGATCATCTCTTTTCTTTCCAGTAATTCTTACTTCATCTCCATTAATTGAAGCTTGAACCTTTGCTTTTGATGATTTAACAAGATTTGTTATTTTTTTTGAGTCCTCTTTTGATATTCCATTCATAATATCAATAAATTGTCTTACTCTGTTTCCAGAAGCTGTTTCAGTTGATTTTAGGTGAATAAATTTTGGGTCTATTTTTCTTCTTACAATATTATTTTTTAAAATATCATTAAATTGAGTTAATTTAGTATTGTCCGTTGTCTCTATTGTAATAGAAAAATCGTTTCGTTCGATTGTTGAATTAGTATTCTTAAAGTCAAATCTATTATCAACTTCTCTTTTAGTATTATTGATGGCATTATCAATTTCTTGAATATCAGGTGACGAGACAACATCAAAAGAAGGCATAATTGAACAATACAATATTTTTATTTATTTCAACACTAATAGTTTGGGGGCCTACCTGGTATATTATTAAATTTCAACTTGGTATTGTTGATCCAATGACATCAGTTTTTTACCGTTTTTTTTTATCATCAATAATAATTTTAATATTTTGTATATTAAAGAAAATAAATCTTAAATTTACTCTGAAGGAGCATTTTTTTATATCTGCTCTGGGTATATCATTATTTAATATAAATTATGTGCTGTTTTATCTATCTACAGTTCATTTAATAAGTGGATTTGTTGCTTTATGTTTTTCATCAATATTATTTATGAATGTTTTTAATAATATTATTTTTAAAAGTAAATTTCCAAAAATAATGACTTTGGTTGGAGGTTTTATTGGAACGTTAGGATTACTTTTCATATTTTATGATGAAATTATCAATTTTGAATTATCAAAAAGCACAAGTATTGGGATTTTACTTGGTGTATTGGCAACATATTTTGCATCTATTGGTAACTTAATTTCAGAGCATACCTCTAAAATTAAATTGAATGTTGTTGCAGTTACAGGATATGGGATGTTGTATGGCTCAATAACACTATTAATTTATCTTTTAGTAACTGGCACTGAATTAAATTTTGATTTTAGTTACAGATATATTATATCTTTACTTTATTTATCTGTTTTTGGAAGTGTATTCGGTTTTATTCTTTATCTTTCAGTAATAAAAAATATAGGTGCCAATGATGCAGCATACATTGCAATAATTATGCCACTTATAGCTCTAATTATTTCTACAATATTTGAGGGTATGATCTGGAACTTAAATTTATACATTGGATCGTTCCTTGTGCTATTTGGAAATATATTAATTTTAAAAAGAAATTAGTTTTTGAATAATTTCTTTTGTAAAATTACGATGATGCTTACTATAAAAAAAAGTATAAACATAGGCGTGTATACAAATTCTATACCTATCATATCTGCAACATAACCTAAGGTAGGAGGTGCTATCATGAAAACCCCATATGTGCCTATTGTAATAATTGAAATACCAATAGTAGGGTCAACACCTTTAATAGAGGACCCATACGTGTAACAAATTGGAATAACAGAAGAAACACAAAAACCAGCTATGATAAATCCAATTATAGCAAAAAGTAAAGAACTACTAAATGCAATTACTAACGAACCAACTAATGAACCTACAACTGAGAAAACAAGAAAATTATAAATTCCAAATATTTGTTTTAATTTATCACCTATTAGTCTTCCAAAAACCATACTTCCATTAAAGGCTATTGCAGCAAGTCCAATATTGAAACCGTCTGCATTAATATAATCTCTCATGTATAAAGACCCCCAGGAGTCTGTTCCCCCTTCCAAAAAAACTGCTGTGATAGCTAATACAACCAAAATTATAAGAAATAAGGGCCAACTAAAAAAAATTGAAAAAAAAGATAAGGGATCTGATTTATTATTTTCTATAGTTAAACTACTAAAAAAAATTAATGGAGCTAAAAATACAACATAAACAAGAGAATTTATAAAAAAACTAATATTAAACTCTAAGAATAAACTTGTTAACAACGATCCAGATAATAGTCCAATACTCCAAAATGCGTGAAAGCCTGACATCATTGGTATATTTAGTTTTTTTTCTAAAGAAGTGGCTTGAACATTAAGAATTACTTCAAAAAGTCCATAACAAACACCAAAGATAAGACTAAGTATTGCCATTAATTTGAATGAATAGGCAAAAGGTATGAGCAACCATAAAATACAAATTAGAAATCCAGATAAAAGAGATATTTTTTTTGATGGATAGAGTTGCATTATTTTTGGCATCGCTATCATTGTCAACACAGAGCCAATAGAAAAAATTACAAAAAGATATCCCATGCCACTATAGTCAACGTTTATTTGATCTTTTATATCAGGGATTCTAATAGCCCATAGTCCTACAAAAAAAGAAATAGAGAAAAAAAGCGCCTTACATGCATTAATTTCTGATATTTGTATTTTCAATATTAATTATAATTAATTAAATTATTACCAACCACCATCGTCATCTAATTTTTTGTCTTTTACAGTTTTCATAGATGATGTTTTAACTAACTTCCAAATACCATTTCCTGAAACAATAATTTCATTATTTGACAATACTTGGCATTTAACAAAACAAAGTGTTTTTGTCATTCTCTCTATAGTAGGAATTCCAATAAGCTCATCTCCTTTTTGTGCAGAAAAAGTAAAGTGAGTATTCATTGATATTGTTACACATGGTCTATTACCAAACGACTTATATGCAGCATTGCCCATAACATTATCCAAAAAAGACATTAAAAAGCCGCCATGTGCAAAGTTTCCAGAATTTAAATGCTTCTCAGAAACTGTCATTCTATACTTATGTTGATTATTTTCTAATTTTGTTTCTAACTCTCCAAGTAATTGTGAGTATGAAGATTTTGATATTAACTTCCAGGTCATATATAACTTTATAATGCAATCATTTAAAAAAGAAATAATTTATGGAATGTCGTAAAATTATTATTTGTAATGAATAGATCTTATAGAATAGAAGATAATAGCTCTAACAGTTTTATACCGAGTTATTCTGGAACAAACGGTGCTATAGCAACTCATTCAAATTTATCATCAATTACTGCACATAATATTTTAAATGATGATAAAGGTAATGCCTTTGATGCTGCAGCTGGAGCTATGTTAGTTGAAGGCCTTGTAAATCCTCAAATGTTTGGCATGGGAGGTGAAGGAGTAATGATTTTAAAGCCCAAAAACCAAAATCCACTTGTCTTAAATGGTAATACTATATCTCCAAAAAAATTTAATTTTTTAAATTTAGTTACAAGAGGATACAAAGAAGTTCCTGATGAGGGAATTTTATGTGCTGGAGTTCCAGCAGCATTTTCTAGTATTTTTAGAATATTGCAATTATATGGCAAACTAGATTTTAGGACTATTTCTAAATATGCTAAAGAATACGCAAAAGAAGGATATCCTTTACACACTGGAATAATAAACCAAAATAAATTTGGGTTAAAAAGTCTAAAAGGTAAATTTATAAAAGAGTGGAAAAATTCTGCAAAACTGTATTTAAAAAATGATAAAATTCCAAAAGTAGGAAGTTTATTTAGAAATTTGGCTTACGCAAACTTAATAGATTATCTAGGTAATTACGAAAAAAAAATCATAGGATCTCGAAATAATAAATTTAATAAATTACATGATGCTTTTTACAAAGGTGATGTTGCAAATTCAATTTTAAAATATTCACAAAAAAATGAAGGGCTTCTTTCAAAAGAGGATTTTGAAAACTTTAATGTGAAATTTGAAAAAACAATTTCAGAAAAATATGGTGATTATCAAGTTCACAAAACTAATTTCTGGGGACAGGGATTAACTAGTTTAATGATGTTGAAGATGCTCAACAAACAAAAAATTAAATCACTTAATTCAGCTAGTGATATTCATAAATTTACAGAAATTTTAAAATTAACTTTTGCTGACAGAGAGATGTATTTCACTGGAAAGTACAACTCAAAAGTCAAAGCCAATCACCTATTAAATGACTCTTACCTTAATAAAAGAATGCAATTAATTAAAGAGAAGGCAATTGGCTCTATAATTCCAGGAAACCCCCTATCCAAGAAATCATTACTTCCAATTGAAAATGATATTAAACCATGGGGAGCTGGCACAGTTCATATAAGTATTATAGATAAAGATAATAATGCTATTTCGTGTACACCGAGTGGTGGATGGATAAGATCTAATGAAGTGATTAATGAATTAGGATTTCCCTTAGGTAATAGATTGATGACGTTTTATCTATCAAAACCAGGTCACATAAATTTTATATCACCTGAACAACAACCAAGGACAACATTAAGTCCTACTTTAATTATCAATCAAAAAAAAAGAGAGATCTTAAGTTGCGGGACAATGGGTGGTGACGCTCAAGATCAATGGCAAGCACAATTTTTAATGAATTATATATTTGCGAGTAAGTCTATTGACCAAGCATTAAATGAACCAAGAGTTTCATCAGAGCACTTACCTGCTTTTTTTCATCCACATGATCCAAATTTGAAACAATTATTATTAGAAGAGAGACTTTCGCCATTTATTTCGCAATTAAATAAAAAAGGGCATAAATGTCTTAAAACTACAGACTGGAGCGAAGGTTTTATTTTATGTGCTAGAAAACAAGATAAAATTTATGATGCATATGCTGATATTAGAAGTTATAAGAGTCAAATATTTCAGGCACAGGCATTAGCATGGTAAAAAAAAAGAACAAATTAAATGATTTAATTAATGTTGTTAAGAGACTAAGAAATCCAAAAAATGGATGTCCATGGGACATACAACAAACTTCCAAATCATTAGCAAAGTATACTTTAGAGGAAGCTTATGAAGTTATCGAAGCAATTGAGTTAAATAATAACAAAGAGCTAGAAGGAGAGCTTGGAGATTTATTACTACAAGTTATTTATCACTCAGTTATTGCTGCTGAAAAAAAGAAATTTTCAATTGATGATGTCATTGATACGAGTGTAAAAAAAATGAAATCTCGTCATCCTCATATCTTTATGCGCGATGAGTCAATTAAAACCGTTCAAGATGTTAATGATTTTTGGGAAACACAAAAAAAATTTGAAAGAAAAAAGAAAGGTGCTAAGTCTGTTTTAGATGGTGTAAGTGTAAACCTGCCTGCTGTTACTCGTTCACTTAAACTTCAAAAAAGAGCTGCGAAAGAGGGATTTGATTGGAAAAATGCAAATGGTACGTTGAAGAAAGTGAAAGAAGAATTAAATGAACTTTCAAAAGAAATAAGACTTAAAAATAAAAGAAAAATTAAAGAAGAATTAGGAGATTTATTGTTTTCTTGTATTAATTTATCGAGAAAATTAGGCCTAGATGCTGAAACAGTTATTAGGGACTCTAATAGGAAATTTGAGAAAAGATTTAAAAAAATGGAAAAAACAATGAATAAAAAAAAATTGAAATGGAATTTGAATAATTTGGAGAGTGAATGGCAAAAATCAAAATAATATTTCTAAGTACATTCTTTCTGTTTTTTTCAAAAGGTATTTTATCCTATGAAATAACTGATTTAATAAAAATTCTTATCGAAAAAAACGAAAAAAATTCTAAATTTAAGTATGATAATCTAATCGACGATAAAAATTTAGAATTAGCTGATACACTCTACATACCAGAAATTGATTATTCATTTTCTATTTCAAACAGTACAACTAGCACTGACTCTACTTCTACTGTAAACGCAGATATACATACATTAAGTGCTACGGTTAACCTCTATAATGGTGGGTTTAGTCAGTTAAATTTAATTACTACGCAAACTAGAAATCAAGCATTTGACTATCTTAGAGAGTATCAAAAAGAGTTATTAATCAAAGAACTCTTAAACGGTTATAGTAATTTACAAACATTGATTTTTAAAAAGAAAAATCAACAACTGAATTTAGAATTTTATAGAAAAAAAGTTTTAGAGGCTGAAATATTATTTAAAGCAAACAGAATTACAAAAACAGAGGTATTAGATTTAGAGAATGAACTATTAGAGGCACAATCTGTGTCTTTAGATTATGATAGAAAAATAGATAATTTAATGCTTCAAGTTAGTAAGTTACTTGATCTAGATATTTTTGATGAAGATGTAAATTTTGATTATGTGATAGACATATCTAATACACAAATTAATAAGAAATTATTTTCAGAATTGATGAATTCCTCTTATGGCCAATATCTCTCTTTTATTGAAAATACATATTTGCCTGAACTAGAGATGAGCAAAAAAGATTTGAGACCTTCTGTTAACCTAACATATTCCCTAAGTGAGAGTGAAAATTATTCTGCAGCAATTGATCATAGAAGATCCTCATCCTTGTCACTATCTCTAAGCGTTCCTATTTATGATGGATTTAAAGATGAAAATAATTTTGATATTGAGGAATATAATTATCAAAAAAAATTATTAGAACATAAAGACCTAAAGAGAGACTTACTTAATACTTACTTAGAGTCTTGGAATAATTATGATTTTTATTTAAATAAAATAAACAACCAAGAAAAAATAATTGATAGCTTAGAATTAAAATTACAAGGTAATGAAATTTTATATAAAGCCCAAAAAATAGATATTACACAACTAATTGAAAGTAAGAATGAATTAAATGATGCTCATAACATTTTATTAGATTTGAAATCTTCAAAAAAATATTATTTAATAGATATTCTGATATTAAACGGGGATCTAAATACAATTATTAATGGATTGGGATAGACTTAAAACATTTTATCACGTAGCTACAGCAGGAAGCATCTCTAGAGCTATGGATACAATTCACCTTAGTCAATCTGCTATTACTAGACAAATTCAATCTCTTGAGCATAGTTTAAAAACCAAACTATTTAAAAGACACACAAAAGGTATAACTCTGACAGAGCAAGGTTCCTATCTCTTTGAAGAAACTGAAAAAATTTTTGCTGATTTAAATTCTATAGAAAAAAAGATAGTTGAATATAAGTCAGTACCCACTGGTAACCTCTCTATTAATACTACAGTTGCTTTTGGATCGATGTGGCTTAGCCCAAGAATCAATGAATTTATTCATGAATACCCAGAAATTAATCTTAAACTAAACTATTCTGAGGATGAGCAAGATATGCTTCGCCAAGATTATGATATTGGTTTATGGATGAGAAAACCAAGACATCTAGATTTAGTTTCAAAGCACATAGCAACAATCAAATACCATATTTACGGATCAGCAAATTACATAAATGAAATGGGTATGCCTTTGAGAAGATCAGAACTTAATAGTCATAGATTAATTACATATGGCATTGGAAAACCATCTCCCCTTTCTGACACTAATTGGATACTGAAGACTGGTGTTAAAAAAAACCAAAAAAATAGAAGACCTCATATTACAATTAATAATCTATATGGTTTATTAGTAGCCGTTGAAACTGGTGCAGGTTTGGCCGCATTACCTGATTATATGGCTCAACATAAAGCCCATCTTGTTAAAGTATTACCAGATATAGAAGGACCAAGTTACGATGTTCATATGGTTTATCATGAAAATCTAAAAGGAAGTTTAAAATTAATAGCTTTTAGAGATTTTCTTATGAATAAAATAAGCCAGTGGAGATTTTGACAATCAAAATTTACTTTTTTTTTAAAAATATACGTAAAAAAAAACATGAATAACTTATTAAAAACTTACAAGTTTAGTAATTTCAGAGTGGTAAAGGGCAATGGTTGTTATTTATACACCTCTGATAAAAGAAAATTATTAGATTTCTCTGCAGGGGTTGCTGTTAATTCTCTTGGATATAATCATCCTATAATTAAAAACAGCCTTAAAGCTCAACTTAAAACAGGAATTACTCATCTGTCAGGTTCACAAATTCATGAGTTTAAAACAAAATTATCTAAGTTACTATCTGATAATTCCAATAAAGGAGATGTATTCTTTTCTAACTCTGGTGCCGAAAGTATAGAGGCTGCTCTAAAAAT
Source organism: uncultured Alphaproteobacteria bacterium (assembly GCA_902530745.1). Classification (GTDB taxonomy): domain Bacteria; phylum Pseudomonadota; class Alphaproteobacteria; order HIMB59; family HIMB59; genus HIMB59. The sequence continues at coordinate 35,312 of CACABO010000007.1, forward strand.
TGCGAGAAATTATGGTAGTAAAAATGGTAAAGATGAGATTATCGCAATGACCTCCTCTTTTCATGGGAGAACAATTGGGGCTTTATCCGTCGGTAGTAATAAAAAATATAAATCGAATATTGGTCCTGTTCCTGGAAAAGTTAAGTTTTGCAAGTTTAATGATGTCTCTCATCTCAAAAAATTAGTAAATAAAAAAACGGTAGCAATCATAATTGAATTTGTTCAGGGAGACGGAGGCATAAATATTTGCAGTAAGAATTTTGCAAAAGCTATAAAAGGGATATGTAAAAATAAGAAAATTTTGCTTATTGGGGATGAAATACAAGGTGGTATAGGTCGAACTGGTAAAATATTTGCTTACAAACATTACGGTGTCAATCCAGATATCATAACCTCTGCAAAAGGCCTAGGTTCAGGCATTCCCATAGGTGCTACTATAGTTAAAAAATATATATCCAAAATTATTTCTACTGGTTTTCATGGCTCAACTTTTGGAGGTGGTATGCTTCAGACAAGAGTTTCATATAACGTTTTTAGAACCATAAATAATAAAAGTTTTTTAAATAAAGTACTGATTAATGGTAATTTATTATCTTCTCAAATAAAAAAAATGCACCTTTTACACAAAGATAAAATAGTTGATACAAGATGTTTGGGTCTTATGGCTGGTGTAGAGTTTAAAGATAATAAAATCGCATTAAAAACATATGAAAAAATGTCAAAAAATGGTCTTATTTCAACTCTAATTCAAGGGAATATAATTCGTCTTACACCTCCTTTGACTGTTTCAACTGGAGAAATAAGAAAGGCAATAAAGATAATAACTCAATCGTTGTAATTTCAATAATCTAAAGATTGTTTTTGAAATACAGTACCAATACCCTCTTCTGTCTCTAACTCATTTATAAGAGCATTTTTTATTTCGCCACTTATAATATGAATTTTTTGAACACCTTGATTTAGAGCTTTTAATGAGTTTTCGACTTTTACAATCATCCCATTAGAAATGATTTTCTCATCAAATAGTTTTCTTGCCACATTTTCATCAACTGCAGAAATTCTTTCTCCTTGTGTATCTTTGATAAAAGGAACATCAGAGATAAAAATTAGCTTACTAGCTGAGAGGTTTATTGCTAATTCAGTAGCAATGGTGTCAGCATTAACATTTAATACTTCGGATGTATTTTTATCTAAAACTAAACTTGGCATAATTATCATATCATGTTCTTTAAATAAGTTTTTAATTTGTAATGCATCAACTGAAACGATGTCTCCGACTTGGCCGTAATCAATGTCATCAACTACATCTCTTCGTTTTGCTGCAATAAAGTCTTTCTTTGAAATAGGAATTGGAAAATTTCTGATATTATATCGTGAACTCAAGCTAAAAATATCTATTAAAATTTGGCCAGATATTTTTTTGGCAGCCTCTATGTCTGTAGGAGATGTTACTCTTCTACCATTTATTTTTTTTGGCTCAATACCATGTACATTGATCATATAGTTATCTAGCTGTCGTCCAAATCCAAAGATTAAAACAACTTTTAACTTCGAAATAGAGTTTAATAATTCTTTTATGTCGCTTATAACATTATCTATACTACCTTCATTATCGCAAATTTTACCACTAACTTTAATGACAAGTATGGAATTTTGTAATATTGATTGATAAAAACTTTGATTTTTCATTATAGATATAACGGTATCATTTGTTTCAATCCTAATGATTGATCAAGATCAAAAATTATATTCATACATTCAACAGCGTTACCTGAAGCACCCTTTACTAAATTATCTAAACAAGCCTCTACAACAAAGTGCCTCTGATCTTTGAAAGACAATGAAATATCACAATAATTTGAACCTACTACATTAGAGAGCTTAGTATTATTTTGTATTCTTATAAAAGGAGAAGATTTAAAACAATCAACTAAGCTTAAATTTAAAGACTCATGAGTTACATCTTCAAATGTTTCTATGTGACTTGTTAGATATATACCTCTGGAGAAAGGTCCCGACAATGGAACAAATGACAGAGTCTCCTTTAAATTAGGAAAAGATTGATAAATTTCTCCTAAATGTCGATGTGAATTTATATTGTATGAAAAAATATCTTTAGATCTTGTCGAATGATGATTTTTATTTGAGGGATTTTTACCACCACCACTTGATCCAGTTATAGCAGTAATAGATACTTTTTTAATTATAGATTGAAATGGTAATAAAGATAGTTGAGCTGTTAGTGCAAAACAGCCAGGGTTGGATATGTTAGAAGATTTTTTTATGTCATCAATTGAATTTTCAATAAATCCATATTGAAATTTATTTTGAATATCAGCATCAAAATTTGTTTTGTAATATTTGTTATAATCCTCTTGATTAGAAATCCTAAAATCAGAACTAAGGTCTATAATTTTAACTTTTGATAATAATTCTTTGACATATTCATGGGCTGAACCATGAGGTAATGATAAAAAAACACAATCGAGATTTTTAAATTCATCAAGATTAGATGTCTGTAAATCTTTCAGATTTAATGACTGTAAATGTGGAAATTCCTCATCTATTTCCATTTCTCTTTGAAATATTTTTGATAATTTAACTTCAGGATGCACAGAGAGAATTCTAATTAGCTCGATACCTAAATAACCATTTGCTCCAATTATTCCTACTTTAATCATTGTTAATCCTATTAATTATCTTAGCGAAAACATTGACATGGTTAGTTGAATTATAAATATTTAAAAAATCTGAATTAGGTATAGAAAATTTATCAATTGATTGCTTATAAGCAGATACATTATTAGTTACAGGACCACTTATTATCAGTAATTTGCTGTCTAAATTATTTGATTTTAAATTTTCTATAATATTTACTGCTCCTGATACGTCATAAGCGCAAATTACAATTACTTCAATTGACTCTGTAATATCAGTATTTTGAATTATTTCTTTAGTTCCATAATCGCCATGATAACCATCACCTAATTCCATTAAAATTATCTCAGCGTCCTCAGACATATTGCTAATAATTGATGCTGAACAACTTTGTATGGTTTTTTTATCATTCATACAGGTACTCGGCAGACCGTAATCTACAAAATCTGATGTTTTATAGGCACCATTATCCTCATAAGAATATAAATCTTTTTGTGAAGCGGTACCTGCTAGTTTACATGCATTAATTTTCTTAAAATAATTACTAAGAGTTTTGATTATAAAGGATGTAACAGTAGTTTTACCAGAGTCAATACCCGTTCCTATGACTGCAATAGATGGTACTTTGTTTTTAATTTTCATTTCTTTAATTTTTGAATAATCAACTAGATTCAATTGTTTGTTACTATAATCTACAATCGATCCAAGGACTTCACATTCTGTAGCTGGTCCCAGAAGAATATTAAAATCTTTACAATTACCAATTACTCCACCTAAATTTAAAATGTGAATTTTATCGTGTTTATTTAATTCAGTTGGGACAGAACCTGTCATCCCTGAAGAAGCAATTCTATTACCCAATGCACCAACAATAACATCTCCCTCAGTTAATTCAGTAATTCTTCCAGAGACTAACTCCAATTTATTATAATTAGGATTGACTGAAATTACTTTAACAGCAATTAATTGACCTTGATTACATTCAATTACATCTGAAATACTCAATTCATCAATATTATTGATGTTTTTGAGAACAGAGCCTATTTTTTTTGTGTTAATCATCTTAAGGTTGGTTTTATATAATTATCAAGAATATAAGCAATATTTTATTTGATTTGAAATATGAGTAAAAATAATACTAAAGCTTTAGATTACGTACATTTTTAGCTGCCTGACGAATTCTTTGCTCGTTTTCAACCAGTCCTATCCGAACAAAACCCTCGCCATATTCACCAAAAGCAATGCCAGGAGAAACAGCTACATCAGCTTTAATCATTAAATCTTTTGCAAATTTTAGAGATCCTTTATTTTGGTACTTTTTGGGGATTGGCGCCCATGCAAACATACTAGCTGAAGGACTAGGTATATCCCACCCAGACCTTGACATAGACTCAACTAAAACATCTCGCCTGCTTCTATAAGTTGCTCGAATACTTGAGACACACGTTTGAGGACCATTTAGTGCTGTTGCTGCTGCAACTTGTACTGGTGTATAAGCACCATAGTCTAAATAAGATTTAATTTTTGTTAAGGCTTCAATTAGTTTTTTATTTCCAACGGCAAAACCTATTCTCCAACCAGCCATAGCGTAAGTTTTTGACATAGAAGTAAATTCAACAGCAATTTCTTTAGCTCTATTTACTTGGAGAATTGACGGAGGTGGTTTCTTATCAAAGTATATCTCAGCATAAGCAAGATCTGATAAAACATAAACATTATACTTCAAAGCCATCTTAACTATTTCTTTATAAAAATTTAAGTCAACTACCTGAGCTGTTGGATTAGATGGAAACGATACAATTAGAGCTACTGGAGATGGAGTGCTATTTCTTATAGATCGATCTAATCTTTCAAGATAAGTTTCAGGATCAAAAACTCCGTCTTTCATTGTCTGTAAATGTCTTAATGATGCACCTGCTATAATAAATCCATAAGGATGTATGGGATATGAGGGGTTGGGAGAAATAATAATGTCTCCAGGTGTTGATATTGCTTGAGCTAAGTTAGCTAAGCCCTCTTTTGAGCCCAATGTTACAATAACTTCGCTATCAGGATTTAATTTTACACCAAATCTTTTTTGATAATATTTTGCTTGAGCTTTTCTTAGCCCAGGTATTCCTTTACTGACTGAATATCTTCCAGTCCCAGGTTTATCTGTAACTTCTTTTAGTTTGTCTCTAATGTGTTTTGGTGTAGGCATATCAGGATTACCCATGCCAAAATCAATTATATCTTTCCCATTTTTTCTAAGTTTAGCTTTGAGTTTATTTATCTCGCCAAAGATATAAGGAGGCAAACGTTCTATTCTATTAAATTTATCTTTCACAATTATAAAATAGTTTTTTTTATCAATATCTGAAGTATAAAAAAGAAATATATTAGTTAATTATATTAAAACTAAAACAATTTTGCATATTCCATCAACTCTTTATTGCCTATTTTGGTAAATAATCCTTGTCCATTATTTATGTAAACATCGTTATTACCTTTAACAAAATGATGCCCATTTACCATAAAATCAAAATGTCCATCAAAATTAACATCTAGTGGATGTATTGAGAGATACCAACCATTTTCATTATGACCAACTTCAGACTTTGGCCAATTTTCTTTGTTAAATTTTGTTACACTATGAATTGAATGTTGCCAATATATAGAGAAATTACCATCACCATCATTTAGATAAGTAATTAAATAACCACCAACATAATTTAGACCAATAGTGGAACCAACAATGTCCATATCTCCATCGTTATCAACATCTGCAATCATAGTTCCGACTGGATTACAAAGTGGAATTTTATCTTTAGTCTTAGTGTGATACCCCACATTCTTTATTTCTTTTGAGTTTTTAGTGTTCCATTTGTTGGAACCATCACCCCATAGAATTCTGATATTATGTCTTTCTTTATTTTTAGTATTATGACCTGCCCAATTGTTGTGATAATTGAAGCAATCAGAGCTATGTCCCCCAGACAGTATATCTATATGGCCGTCTCCATTGAAGTCAGCATGCCTTGCTAAGAAACCGAACTGATTTGCACAAACGGTACTTTTCATCATGCCTTTACCGTCATTGATTAGACATAGCATTTCACCGTTGCTTCCTTTCCAATCAACACTGGCAAGAATGATATCCATGTCACCGTCTTTATCAAAATCACCCGCATCAGCTCGGTGTGAAAAATTACAAAATCTTTTGAACTTTTTATTATAGTCTGCTCCATTAATATGCGTAGCACTTGACTCTTTTAAAAAACCTTCGGGTTGTGATAAAAAATACGAGTGATAACCCCCACAACCTGTTCCAAAATCATTTACTGCTGCTGCCAAATATATGTCATCCCACCCATCGCCATTAAAGTCCGCGACAAGGGGTTGAGCTGTTCCACTTTGAATAAAAGGTAAATTGTCTTGTATGAGACCTGTACCCCAAAAAGATTCATTACCTTTAGCTCTACCTGTTTTTGATTGACCAAGAATAATTTGATAATTGTGTTGAGTTACTCCGGCTTCTGCTAAACAAGCGCCAGCGTTTTTGTCAGCTTTACAAACATATATGCCAAGATTTGGATCTAACTTTTGTTTAAAATTCTTATCAAGATTAAGAACTGTTACAATATAATCCTGCACACCGTCTCTATTAAAATCACCAGTCGCTATAAAATCGTGCAGAGTAAACCAAGGTTGTGATTTATCATAAGCTAATAATTTAGCAAGAAATTGATCTTTAAGAATTTTTTTAGGGATGAGCCATTTTTTTTTATCACTATTAGCCTCTCCCCATAAATATTTCTCATCAAATCCCTGACCTGCCTGAAATGGTAAAATCTTATCAGCTTTAGCAAAACTAAAAATAAACAAAAAAACTACAAGGAAATATTTCATTTCTTTATTCCCATTCAATAGTAGATGCTAAAAATATCATTGTTTATCAACTATTTTGAAGCCATTTTTTAAATTGTGTAAGTTTTGTGTAAGTTTAATGACCATCATATTTCTTAAGTAGATTATCAAAATTTCTTATTTTCTTATAAACATTACTTTTTTTATCGTATTCAACTCTCCAAAAAGGAAAGTTGGGGCATTCAAGTTTTAAATATTTTGTTTCTATAAGTGAATAATCTATTGCCAATCTTAGAAATATACCAAAAGTTACAGGACAAGTATTGTCCGCTTTACTTTTTTTAGCCAACTTTAGTCTAATATCTTTAAAGTTATACTTTTTGGTAGAGGGAGTTTTTTTAATAAATTTTATAATATCTTTTGGGGTTGATATGAGCATTAATTCTCCTTTTTTCATATCAGCAAAATTAAAATCTAATTTTTTAATTTTTGGTAAAAATTCTCTATTAAATTTCTTAAATGTTTTTAATTCATCAATTGATAATTTTGTAATATCTAAATTCATTCCCACTCAATAGTAGATGGAGGCTTACTAGTTATGTCATAGAGGACTTTGTTTACTCTAGGTACTTTATTAATTATATGAGTTGCTACTTCAGATAAAGTTTCTATATCAATCTGTGAAACATCTGCTGTCATTCCATCAACTGAATTAATACATCTTAAGACACAAGTCTCCTCATAAGTTCTCTCATCACCCATCACACCTACAGATTTAACAGGAAGTAAAACTGCAAAAGCTTGCCATGATTTGTTGTACAAATCCTTTTCGATGAGAAAATTAATAAAAATTTCATCTATTTCTCTTAAAGTGTCTAGTCTTTGTCTATTAACCTTTCCAATACAACGGATACCAAGTCCTGGCCCAGGAAAAGGATGGCGATTAACAAATCTCTGATCTAATTTGTAGAATAGACCTAATCTTCTAACTTCGTCCTTAAAAAGCTCTTTAAAAGGCTCTATAACGTCAAATTTAAGGTCTTTTGGTAAACCACCAACATTATGATGTGATTTGATAGTCACACTCTTTCCACCATGGTAAGAGCGACTTTCTATAATATCTGTATATAGAGTTCCTTGTGCGAGATAGAAATCTTTTTGCGATAATTTTCTAATATACTTTGAGAATACCTCTATAAATAAACCCCCAATTATCTTTCTTTTTAGTTCTGGATCAGTAACATTTTTTAGTTTTTTTAAGAATATATGCTCTGCATTGATTATATTTAATTTTAAATTGAAGGATTTAAATACAGATTTTATATTTTTAATATCATACTTTCTAAGCAATCCATTATTTACAAATATAAAGTGAACGTTATCTAATTTAAGATATTTTGATATAGCAAATGCCAAAACTGTAGAGTCAACACCACCTGACACAGCACACACTATGTTCGGTTTTTTTTCTTTAACATTAATTCTTAAATATCTACCAATAGTTTGGTGTAAATCATTATTTTTCCAATTTTCTTTTAGGTTACAAATATTAAATAAAAAATTCTTTAAAATTTGATTGCCAAATTCAGAGTGTGTAACCTCACAATGAAATTGTATTGCATAAATATTTTTTTTAAAAATAGCTGCTGGTATTTTATTTTTAGTTTTAGCAAGAATTTTAAAACCTTTTGGAATTTTTGTTAAACTATCTCCATGAGACATCCATACTTGTTGCTCAGAGTTAGTGTTCTTAAATAAATCACACTTTGATATCTTTATTATTGTTTTTCCGTATTCTCTTTGATTACTTTTTTCTATAACACCATCAAATTCTTTTGAAATATATTGAAAGCCATAACAAATACCTAAAACTGGAATAGGTATTTGATCTAAAGGAATATCAATTTTAGGTGCATTTTTATTTAAAACTGAGTCAGGACCCCCTGATAATATTAAAACTGAATGGTTTAAAATATTTGTTACATTGTTGAGATACTTTGGAGGATAAATCTCTGCATAAACTCCAAGCTCACGAATTTTCCTTCCAATTAAATGTGTATATTGAGATCCAAAATCTATAATTAATACTGATTTACTCAATTTGAGCGATAATTTGGAGCTTCTTTTGTTACTTGGACACCATGAACGTGACTTTCATTAATACCAGAATTGGTCAAACGGACGAATTTTGCATTTTTTTTGAGAATAGTAAGGTTCTTAGAGCCCGTATAACCCATTCCAGACCTCAAACCTCCTGTCAATTGAAATAAAACGTTAGATACTTGACCTTTATAGGGAATTCTTCCCTCAATACCCTCAGGAACTAATTTGATGGCTTCATTAATTTCGTCTTGAAAATATCGATCTGCTGAACCTCTGGCCATAGCTCCCAGAGAGCCCATTCCACGATAGGACTTATAAGATCTTCCTTGAAATAGAAAAACTTCTCCAGGTGACTCATCTGTTCCAGCAAATAAAGAGCCTGCCATGATACAGTTGGCTCCAGCTGCAAGCGCTTTTACAATATCACCAGAATAACGTATCCCTCCATCAGAGATCATTGGAATTTTATTTTTATTGGTTATTGTAGCAATATCTTGAATGGCAGTAAATTGAGGTACTCCAACACCTGCAACAATTCTAGTAGTACAGATCGAACCTGGGCCTATGCCAACCTTAATTGCATCTGCACCTAATTTAATTAAATCTTTTGCAGCTTCAGGTGTAGCAATATTTCCTACAACAAAAGGTAAATTTATTTTTTTTCTAATTTTTTTAAAAGACTCTAATACTGCTGATGAATGACCATGAGCAGTGTCAATGAATAAAATATCAACACCAGCCTTATCTAATTCTATAGCTCTTTGTAAGTCATTAGGCTTACTTCCTATTGCAGCACCAACTAATAATTGTCCATTTTTATCTTTAACAGAATAGGGAAACTTCTCTCCTCTTTGAATATCCTTAACAGTAATTAAACCAATACATTTATTGTTATTATCAGTTACAACTAGTTTCTCTATTCTATTTTCTTGTAATAATTTTTTTGCAAGACCAAATGAAGACATTCCTTTTGATTGAGTTTGAGTAATAGAAATTACTTTTTTAGTCATTAAATCTTTAACTTTTGTTTTTTTATTAATTACAAATCGAACATCTCTATTAGTAATAATTCCCTGAAGTTTATTTGCTTTATCGACCACTGGAAAACCAGATATATTTTGTTTTTCCATGACATTTAAAACATCTTCAATTGTATTATTAGGACTCATTGTTATTGGATTATAGACAATCCCAGCTTCGTATCTTTTTACTTTTTTAACTTCATAACTTTGCGTCTCAATATCATAATTTTTGTGAATTACTCCTAAACCGCCATTTTGAGACATTGATATTGCCATTTTGGACTCTGTTACAGTGTCCATTGCTGCTGATATGATAGGAATATTTAGTTTTATATCTTTTGTTAGATTTGTTGAAATATCGACGTTATTAGGGAGAATAGTTGATGCTTGGGGTTTTAATAAAACGTCATCAAACGTTAAATATTCTTTAACTTGAGCCATGTCCAATATTAGTTTTTTTTATATTAAAATCAAGATCTGACTAGGATAGTTTTCTTCCGTCATTGAGACCAGCTTCGTAGTCTAGTGGATCTACATCATCTAAACACCCTAGATTAATACCCATTCCGTTTGGATCAGTTCTTCTATTGTGGTGAGTGTATATCCCGCAATGCTTGCAAAAAAAATGTTCAGCTAAGTTTAGATTAAACTGATATAAAGATAGATCTTCTTTTCCCTTTAAAAGTTTAAAATTAGATTTAGGAACCATTATCATTTTTGCATTTTTTCTAATACAAATGGAGCAATTGCATTGCATTATTTTTTCAAGATCAGAGTCAATCTCAAACTCAATAGCTTTACAGTGACAAGATCCTTTATGAAGCACGACTATTTTCTTTAAAGAAATTCTTTAAAATATTTTTAGTTTCACTCGCCGTTTCTAAAATAGACATATGTCCAGACTCTTCTAGAACAACTGTTTTGGATCCCTCTATATTTGAAGCTAATTCTAGACCCACTTTTTTAGGAGTCATTTTATCATGTTTACCTACGATACATAAAGTTGGGTGTTTAATGCTTTTAGCAGCAGCTTCACCATTAGTGTATTTATCGCAAGCATTAAAGTCTGCACCAAGAGTTCCGTCATTATTTGAAGATACTAGCTGACCACCCATACCTAAATGGCTTAATCCTGGAACAGGATGGCCACCTTTATGCCCTAAAGGGCCATGCACCCAATCCATCATAAGATCAACTGCTTTTTGATCTTTATTCAATGCTAAGTCTAAAAGTTCAGTGTTCATTTTCATTGACATAGATCCATTGATTAGTGCAAGTAAATCTAATTTCTCAGGATGTCTTTGTGCAAATTCTAATCCCACCAAACATCCCTGTGAATGACCGACGTACGAGGCTTTATCAATACCCAAAGATGTTAATAGGTCTGCAACCCAATCAGCCATCTCCTCGATAGTTTTTAATGGTGGTCCCTCTGAGTCACCATGACCGGGTAGATCTACTGCAATTGTATTGTAACCATGAAATGCAAAGTATCTTGTTTGAAGCACCCATGTGACATGGCTCAGACCACTACCATGAACAAATACAATCGAGGGTTGATTTTTATCTATTTCTCTTCCACTAGATGTGTAATATGCCTCTTTTCCGTTAACTTTAAGCTTCATTTAGAAGCTACAAGTCTTGGCTTTTGAGATGCTCTGAAACCATTTTCAAAGTCATTAATAATGTCATCCATGTCTTCCAAGCCAACAGAAAAACGTATCATATCTTCAGTTAGACCTGCCAACTCTAATGATTTTTTATCCATTTGAGAGTGAGTTGCGGATGCTGGATGAATGACTAGTGATTTTGCGTCGCCGACGTTAGCTAAATGTGATGTTAGTTTTAAAGAGTTTATAAATGCGTGACCAGCCTCTTTGCCCCCTTTAATTCCAAACGCTATCATTGAGCCGGCACCCTTAGGCATTAATTTTGCAGCAACTTTATGATCAGGGTGATCCGGTAAGCTTGGATGGTTTACCCAAGAAACACTTGGGTTGTTACTTAAGTAATCAACCATTATTTTAGTATTGGATAAATGCTTTTCCATTCTCACTGAAAGAGTTTCTATTCCTATTAAAATATTAAATGCATTTGTTGGACTCATACATGGACCAAAGTCTCTCATGCCCTCTGCCCTTGCTCTCATAGTAAATGCTGCTGGACCAAATTCTTCTGCAAAAGAAAGACCGTGATAACCATCATATGGTTCAGTCATTGTTGGAAACTTATCTCCCTTAGTCCAATCAAAGTCACCCTTTTCAACAATTATACCACCCATAGAAGTGCCATGACCTGCCATCCATTTTGTTAGAGAGTGTGTAATTATATCTGCACCTAATTCAAAGAGATTACACAAATATGGTGTGTTAAATGTTCCATCAACCATTAAAGGAATACCTGCGTCTTTTGCTATTTTTGAAATTTCAGGTAAATCCATAATTTCAATTCCAGGATTACCAATCAACTCACCCCATATACATTTTGTATTTGGTTGAATTGCTTTTTTGAAACCCTCTGTGTCTCTTGGCTTAACAAAAGTTGTTTCAATACCAAATCTTTTTAAAGTTAGTCTCAGTAAATTAAAAGAACCTCCGTACAATTGTGATGAGGAAACAATATGATCTCCTGCACTACAAATATTTAAAAGAGCTAGCATCATTGCGCTCATACCAGAGGCAGTGGCTAGAGCAGCAGAACCACCTTCTAAAGCTGCAACTCTTTCTTCAAGAACAGATATAGTTGGGTTGGATATTCTGCTATAGATATGTCCACCCTCCTCTAGATTAAATAAAGCAGCTGCGTGATCTGCATCTTGGAATAAGTATGATGTTGTTTGATAAATTGGAACGGCACGGGAGCCAAAATTTTTATCTGGCTGATGCCCACTATGTAAAGTTTTAGTGTTAAACTTATATGTTTTTGGATCGGTCATAATTTAAACATATCATAATTTTTATATTGAAAGTATTACAAAAAGTCTCAATTCATACACTTTGGCTCAAAACCAAAATTTCTATCAACAAAATACTGAGATTTTTTTGCTTTCCACATATAATTATTTCTGACATGTGTTGGGTCTCTGTCTGAAAAATTTTCAATTAACCAATCTAAAGAAATAGCCATTTGATGAACATGATAAGCGGCATCTTTTTGATCAGTTGAAAAATTCTTTAGACCGCTTGGATCTTTTCGTTCTCTGTACTTTTCAACATCTGTAAGACCTAAATTAAGAACATCTATAGTTTTAAAAATTCTTTGTTTTAACTCTGCAGGAAACTTATTGTAATTCCATACTTCTGTTATAGCCAATAAACCTAAAAGATTATTTACACCTTGTGAGTGATACCAGACATCGCGAACACCTCTGAAACTATTATTATGAATGTAGCCATCTTCATAAATTACCTTACTAGCTTTTTTAATACCTCTATCAAACCAAAAATCTACTTCTTCTAATTTATTTTTCCATGCTAAATAAGCTATAACAGAAATTGTACCATCTGCCATTTGGATAAAACCACGATCATCGTTTAAATGTTTATCAGCCCAAGGAAAAATATATTTTTCGTATAATTTTTGAATGTATTTATCAATTAAGATAAATTGTTCTTTTGAGAACTGGTCTTTAACCAGATATGAGTTAATTATAAAACTAGCACCATATATTTGAGCTTCGTGAACTTTATGTGGTAAGCATTTAGCTTTTGTATCTCCTTTTGAGCCGCCATAACAACTTTTAGGTGTTTTACCTTCTTCTTTGAGTTTATTAATATCTTCTAAAGTCATAGTGTTTAAAAAAACACCAGACTCTGCCCAAGCTGTCATAATTTGAGTAATTGAATCTGATTGTAGCTCCATATTATTAGAAATAATTGCATTAATAATAGATCCATGTAACAAGGCTAATCTTGATGTATGTTTTTCATGATTAACGGAAAGGCTGTTTGATCTATCTTCATGCTCTTTTTGCCAATCGTATTCAGTTAGCTTCATCAAATAGTTAAAATTTTTCTCGTTTGTAAGGTCAAGATCTAATTCACTATATTTTTCTCCATAGCTTCCATCACCATGAACTCCTTTTATGGTGCATGTATTTGAATTCAATACATGTGCAAAAAAATACTTTGGAATAACGGTGGTAGAATTTTTATCAAATTCAAATTTATTCTCCTCAACTATTTTTCCATCTTTGAAAGTTAAAGAAAATGAAAGACTTGGTATTAAAAATAATAAGATAAAAATATTTTTCATTAGTATTAGAGAATCTTAAATATAAATAAGTTTATCAATAGTTAGTAATCCATAGAGTTTGGTAAGCCTTTAGAGTAATTGTTGATTTGATATCAATAATTATCTCATTAGAGATTAAATCCCACCATTCATTTGATGCTATTAGATTTAATTCTGACAAATCTAAATATTGGAATACATTAGTTACATTACTTACACAAAATATCGACTGTCTTTTATCATGACTCTGTCTCCAAAAACCAAAAAAGTTCTTACCTAAATTAAATGTAAATTGTGTAGCATTTGGATGAAATGCAGATTGGTTTTTTCTAATTTCAATTAATTTTGATAATTGATTATAAATTTTTGAATTAAAAGTATCAGTATTTGCAAGTAATCCATCAATTTCATCATACTTCCAAGATCTTCTATTTATAGATCTATGATTTTTTGTTTGCTCTAGCTTTTCATAGTCATTTGTAGAGCCCAAAATACTATGTATGTAAAATGCTGGTATGCCCTCAAGTCCTAGCATTATTGCATGGCAACAAATAAATCTTTCAATTTGCAAATGATCACTTCCTTGAAATGTTCCTTTCATAGCATCGATGAGTGAGATATTTATTTCATAAACAGTCTCGGTGTTATCTGTTTTTTTTCTTTTGGTAGTTTTTGCTCCAAAATCAGTCATGATATCTACTAAGTTATTTCTCTCTTTTTCTGTTAAAATTCCCTCTGTCGGTCTCAGGCCAATACCATCATGAGAGGCTATGAAATTGAAATAAGATGTATGATCTTTCGCAGGAGGCATGCCCATAGACCATTTACGAAGAGCTGTGCTATCTCCCATCACAAGAGTCCATAGTAGCAAGGGTGGTAGTGCAAAGTTGTATACAGCATTTGCTTCATCGTTTTCACCGAAATAACTAAGATTTTCTAAATTAGGTAAATTTGTTTCAGTTATAAGTAAAGTATTTTTACTAAATGCATTCAAAAGTGTTCTCATTAATTTCACAACTTCATGAGTCTGCGGTAAGTTTAGACAGTTGGTGTCATGTTCTTTCCAAAGGAAAGCAATGGCATCTAACCTAAATACTCTAACACCATTTTTAAGATATAAATGAATTAACTTAATGAAGAAAAATAAAACCTCAGGATTTTTAAAATTAAAGTCAACTTGATCATGGCTGAAAGTACACCATAAATAATAAATTTCTTTATTAATTTCAAATTCTCTAAAAAGATCTGAGCTTCTAGGGCGAACGACTTGGTCATAACCTTGTTTGTTTTTAAGTTTTATAAAAAAATTTTGTGTTTCAGTTTTATTTTCAATAAAAGATTTAAAATATTTACTTTCAATAGATGCATGATTAATAACAATATCACTCATTATCCTAAAATTTTTTGATAGTGATTTGATATCTCTCCAATCACCTAAATCGGACCTTACTTCTTCATAATCAGTTATAGAAAATCCATCATCTGAACTGTAAGGAAAAAAAGGTAGAATGTGTAAATTATTGAATTGTTTTTTACAATACTTATCTAAGAACTTGCTTAGAGTTTTTAATTTATTATTTTTTTCTTCATATATTGAGTCACCATACGTAATTAAGAAAACATCTTTTTGAGACCAATTAGGTTCAGAAATACCTAGATCTTTATTTTGAAATAAATCAAGAACTCTATTAATTAGTTTTAAAATTTCATTTTGATCTAATATATCCTTGTAAATTATTTGAAAATGTATGTTTAGATTATTTTTTAATTCTTCTTGCACTTTAGGAGTTATCTTCCATGACGGCATCATTAAAAGATTTTAAAATAGTTGGGTCAGCACTATCGACTCTTCTCCACGTTGGTATATTTGGATTTTCACTTGGTGAGTCTAAGAATATTTTTCCTGCTTCAATAATATTTTGTGCAAAGAGCTCAACCATTTCCTCTTCTTTATGGACATCAAAGTTTAATCCATTCATCTCTGCATCTGTTTTATAAATCTGAACCATATCTAGCGCTAATCGATAGTATGTTGCTTTTAGTGTTCTAAACTTCTCATTAGAAAATACATGACCTTGTGTAGCTAATTTTCTAAATAAAGCTTTAGAAATATCTATGGTCATTTTAGATAAACCCTTTTGCCGATTATTTTTTGAGACCTCTTGATGTTTATGTTCATAGGTATCTGCTATATCAACTTGGCAAATTTTATTATTAGCAAAGTTCCTATACATTTCAGAGAGTATTCCTATCTCTAGGCCCCAATCATGTGGGATTCTTATGTCATTCAATAAACTATATTTAAATGAAAATTCACCAGCCAGAGGATATTTGAATATATCTAA
This sequence comes from uncultured Alphaproteobacteria bacterium, assembly GCA_902530745.1. Classification (GTDB taxonomy): domain Bacteria; phylum Pseudomonadota; class Alphaproteobacteria; order HIMB59; family HIMB59; genus HIMB59. The sequence continues at coordinate 51,519 of CACABO010000007.1, forward strand.
GAAATTTAAATATTCATTAAATCCAACCATTTTCTGTAAGGATTTAACTAAAGGCGTAACTAGTAACCTTGTCACTCTTCCATTCATAGATTTTTGAGCAACCCTAGGATAAAAACCCTTACAAAAATCAAATGAAAATTTTGGGTTAGCAACAGGGTAAAATAGTTTCGCTACTAAATTTTTATCATAGGTGACTATATCACAATCATGCATTGCAACAGATCCCGACTCTTTTAGAGAAATTACAAATCCCATGCAGTACCAAATATTTCTTCCTTTCCCCTTTTCAGCAGGAGAAAGATCCATTTTAGATAAATGTTGATCTATTTTTTTTAATTTAGGTCCATCATTCCAAAGAATATATTTTTTTTGAGGCAGCACTGAAAAAAATTTTTTAGCTTTTATAAATTCTTGTTTATTGGCTTGATCTAAACCAATAACAATATTTTTTATGTATTTAACTTTTTTTAAAGTATTCACAATATAGGTTAAAGCTGGCTTTTCTAATTCTGAATACAAAGAAGGGAGAATTAAAGTCATGGGTGAGACTTTTGAAAAGTCTAAAAGTTCTTTTTCTATTTCCTCTATAGGTTTCGAATTAAAATTATGAAGAGTAGCTATTACGCCATTTTGATGAAAGTCAGGCATGGTTAAAAAATCTTATTATCTAATGTTTTATTTAATTTATACAGGACTTGACTCCAACCGTCAGGTGCTAACTTTGATGATTTAAAAACATTTTTTTTATTAGAGCGCAATTTTGGATATGCTCCAGAAGGATTTTTAATAAGGCAGGAGTATTTACAAGAATTTAACATGTCAATATCATTTCTACTATCGCCCAAAGCAATACTATTCATTGTGTATTTATCACGAAATTGAATATCATAAACATGAGATATTAGCTTTTTAGCTATTCTTTTGTTGCATACTGAAGAAATTTGCATGAACCTACTACCTTTTATAAAAATTCCATCTTTTTCAAATTTGAGCTCTTTTTTGAATAATTTTAAGTTTGTTAGATTATCATCCCAAAGAATAATTTGACTTGCCACACGATCCAACATCATATTTGTATTATTCAATTTTGTGTATCTTTTTAAAATATTTGGTGAGAGATCCTGAGCAATTAAAAAATTATATTTTTTTTGTTTCTGTTTTAAAAATTGATGCCAAACCTTTGAAGATAATTTGGCAATTCTTACTCTCCAATATTTTTCAAAAGAAGATGAGTTTTTAATTTTATCAAATCTAATTTTAGGAAAATATAAAACTGCTCCATTTTCAGTACTAAAGGGCATAGTTGATAATTTCAATTCTTTAAGTAATTTTTTACATTCACTGAATGTTTTACTAGTGTTAAAGATAATTTCATTTTTGTTATTGATTATTGTAGAGATCAATTTTTTATTATTTCCAAATGAATAATTATCATGATTTAGAAGAGTTCCATCGAGATCAGTAAAAATAAGATATCTTTTCATTTATATGTAATATTCTTAATAGATTGATTTTTATCTAAAGATATTAAAACATTACAATAACTGGGAGTGGTTATAGACATCCATTTAGATAATTTCTCATAATATTGAATAAATTTATAAAGTCTCTTTTTAAGTTTATTATCGTTACTTAAAGAGCGAAGGGCCAACTCTTGTTTATATTTCCAATTAATAACATTTTCCCAATTTGGTAACTTAATAAAAATATAATAATTAAACTTATTAAAAATTTTTTGATAATCATCTAAGAAATTATTATAAGCTGTTCTCCAAATTAAGTTTTGGTCTTTATTTTTTTCTAACTCATTAATATTTTGATTTAAATATTTAGTATCAATTGTTTTTGAGCCAACACACCATCCCTCTAAAATGATTAAATCAGCTCTACTAATTTTTCTTTTATATTTTTTTGTATTATCAGTTACCTTGTCAAATGTGGGTGAATATACAGGGAATTTCTTACCCCTCAATTGATCAATAGTTTCATATAGCAATTTAAAATTATGAGTACCAGGCACACCTCTGATTTCGAATAAATTTGTCTTAAATTTTTTAGCTAATTTTTTTCTTTGATAAGAAGATAAATAGAAATCATCAATACTCAATATAACAACATTCTTTGAATAAAATTTTTGAAAATACTTTTTAATTATTAAAGATAATGTCGATTTACCTGACCCTTGGGATCCTGCAATCATAACTGTTTTTTTGTATTGTAACTTCGTAAACAACCTAAAGTAGGTATCATTAATCTCATCTAAACTTAGCATTTTTCCAGTTAACTTTTTAAGAGTATATTGGATAAAGTATAATTTAGAGTTAATTTCAGACATATTTAAATAATATCATTTAAAAAGATTTTATTAAAATTTCATTCAACAGATATAATAAAGTAAATTTGTTTTATAATTTAGATTTAGATATTTTTATTAAATATTTATCAGCCTTTTACAGCTCCAGCAGTAAGGCCACTTATAAGTTGACGCTGAAAAAACCATATAATCATGAACAAAGGGGCGGTAGCAGAAACAACACTAGATACTGCCCACATGTAGTTTCCACCATGCTCAATAGTTCCTAAAAATGCATTTATTTTTGGAACCATTGTATAGTTTTGTTGATTAAGCAATAATGCAGTAACAGTAAAATCATTATATGCTAACATCATACTGAACAAGCCTGCTGTCACAACTCCGGGCCACATGACTGGCATAATAATATAACGAAAGGCTTGAAAATAAGAACATCCATCAATTAATGCGCTTTCATCTAATTCTTTTGGAACAGTCTTAAAAAAAGAATAAAGAAGCCACAAAGTAAAAGGTTGATTAATGGCAACTAACACAATAATAGTGGTAGGTAAAATTCCCCATATATTTAATTGAAAAAAAGGAAATAAATATCCTGAGACTAAAGTAATGTGAGGCATAGCTCTAAATATCAAAGCAGCTATTAAAATATAAAAGGTATATTTATATGTTGATCTTGACAAAGCATAAGCACCTAATGTTCCAAGAAATAATGAGATTGATACTACTGATACAGTGACAATCATAGTATTCAATGAAGCTCTCCAAAACTCACCTTCAAACCATGACTCTACATAAGCTTTTACAGTTGTAGTTGCACCTGTTTCAATCAATGTATTGAAACCCGTTAAAGCATATGTCCACTCAGCTCTTGAAAAAAAATCTGCTTTTACTTTGAAAGAACCCCATAAAGTCCAAAGAAAGGGGAAAATTGAGATAGTGAGCCAAAATAAAATAAAAATGCTATTGAAAATAATAAGCTGTTTCGAGTACTTATTTAATTTTGTATCCATTTATCTTTCAGTCCTAAATTCTTTCCATGTTCTTATTAAAACTGGTGTAAGTAAAAATGCTATTCCAATTATGGTAAGCATAGATGTTGCACCTGCAGATCCAAAGAGCATTTTATTTTCATTTCTTAAATCTTGATAAATCATCCATGATAAAGATTGAGCAACACCCTCTGCAGAAAACCCAATTATGGGTTCGAAAACCCTAAAATTATCCATTAGGCATATTAACATTATAAATGTCGCTACAGGATAAAGGTGAGGAATAACTATATAACGCACTCTTTGATATCTAGATGCTCCATCTATGTAAGCAGCCTCTATTGGGTCTTGAGGAACTGTTTGAAGCGCTGCATAAAAAACAACAAAAGCAAATGGAGTGTTATGCCATATCCCATAAATTATTAGAGTAATCCATGTTAAATTACTGGATGCTTTCAAAGATAGATTGGGGTCATCAAATAAAATTTGAATAGAAGCGCCAATTATACCTTGAGAGTCAATCATCCAAAACAAAACTAGAGATCCAATTAAGGGAGTTACAATCATAGGTAGAATTGTTCCAAAAACTATGAAGCCTTTGATGATTTTAGATAAAGTGTTCACACTCAAAGCCACGATAAAACCTAATATTATTACTGGAGGTGTAACAGCGAAACAAAAAGTTAGGGTAAATAAAAGAGCTTTATAAAAAGGAAGATTTAAAACAATATCTTTAAATTCAATCATTGATGATGATGTATTCCAAGCTTCCCCTATTTCATCAAATGCTAGATGATTTCTGTCAGTATAGGTACCAAACCCATTAAACCTCCCTAAAGGATTTTCCTGTCTTAATTTTTCAGTCGCCTCAACATCAACGCGTACATTTGTTTTACATCCAAAAGGATCACAATTTTCAACTTCCATTAAGATCTGCTCAGTTTCAATATGTAATGATTGAAAAAAGCTAGATACAATAGGTAGACCAATAAATAAAATCATAGCTAGGCCTGTGGGTAGAATAAACCAAAAGAAAGTTTTATGAGGCATTTAATTACTTAAAAAAAAGAGTGGACCATATCAATGGACCACTCTATCAAATTTAATATAGCTATGTTTTATAAAAAACCCTGCTCAGTAGCCTTGGCTATGTAAGCAGCTTCAACATCAGCTAATGCTTTTTCAGCTGACTCATTACCTTGTAGAAATTCCACAAGTTCTGTACTTAAAGCACCGTGCATTAAGCTCATATGTGGAAAACTAGGGTAAGGTGTTGTGCCTCTACTTGCTGCATCAACAACAGGCCCTGCTGTATCACCAGGTGTGTAACCTTTAATTAACCACACAGTTGCATTAGGATTATTATTAGCTAAATCAGTTGATGAAGCGGCTCCAACCAAAGCTCTAAATGAAGCCTCTGCGTTTTCATCAGATGTATTTGTTGCAATTGCAATTCCATCCCACCACAGAGTAGTTGCTGGCTTGTTTCCACCACCCACAGTTGGTGAAGGCGCTAATCGTGTATCAGCTTTGATATTTTGATCACCTTCGTCATCAAGTAAAGAAGCTGCACCTGAGTTCCAAACATGCATTAATGCAACATTACCAGACTCCCATTCTTCTTTAACAGCATTAGTATCTTGTGTTAAAAAGTCAGGATTACTTAGCTCAGTTAATTTTTTAATAACATTAAGTGCTGCAACACCTTTTTCATTGTTCACGTTAGGTTGTGCAGAGCCTGATTTAAAAAACTCACCACCATGACCAAGATACATATTTACAAACTCTTGACCAAGATTCCATCCCGATTTGAAAGCTCCTGCATATGGATTTTCCATTACTCCGGCTGCTTTAATTTTTTCAGCAGCAGCAATTACTTCTTCATAAGTAGAAGGAACAGCTATACCTAAATCGTTAAGAATACTCTCTCTGTACCAAAGATGTTGTGCGTTAGCCATAAAGGCTACAGCATAAATCTTACCATCAATTGTAATCTTTTGGTTATCATTTAAGTTTGACCCATATTTTGCAACTAAATCATCTAGTGGACGAATTAAACCGTCATTCATTAAAGGTGTAATTGAACCATTAGTAACTAACTTTGCTGAAAATTCAGCAGGGTTTGCTGATAGAGCAGCTACTTGTAATTTATTATGGTCAACAGAGTGCGTGACATTAAAATCCGCATCTGGTCCAGCGCAACTTTTTACTTCATCCATAAAAATTCTGTATGTAGTAAATTCGTTAGCTAAAATATTTATTGAACCGCTTGTTACACCACAAGGTGAATGGCTACCCGCAAAAACACTAGTAGATGCAAAAGAGATCAATAGAGCTATTATTAGTTTTTTCATTTATTTCCTCTTCTTTTAGTTAATAATATTATTTTTAAAAACTATACTAAATAAAATAAAATTTAAATGTAAGAGAAATGGTCGCGGGAATTATTATGATATTCTCTTTTATTTAAAACTAAGACCCATTTGTTCAAAAACACCATGGTTGTCGACCATTACATAATTATCCATAAATTTACCATTTTTAATTGTCCAAAAGTCAGAAAACTGCATTTTAATTGCCTTTCCAGTTGGTTTTACTCCTAGATAAGTACCGCTATGAGTTCCAGTTAAATAACCTGTCGCACTTATCCATTCACCTTCTGCGACAACAATATCATTTTTTACATGATAGTCTGGAAACGCTTCATAAAAAGGTTTAAGAACCTTATATTTAAAATTTTCAATACCGTGTATATCACCAAAACCTGGAGGTCCATGCCAAATCATATCATCATTCCAATATTTATGCTGTGCCTCTAAATCTTGTGCATTCAAGGCATCGTACATATTTTGCAATAGTATTTTACTTTCATTTAAATTCATTTTTTTTCTCCTAAAATTTGTATTAGAATTGCCAATTCATTGAAACCAGTCCATTCTTTTACAATTTTATTATTTTTAATTTCCCATTGTGTAATACCCCAGAGATAACACTCTTTATTAGATGGTTTACCATAAATTCCATTTCCTTTATGAGTTCCCACAGCACCCCAACGAATTGATACTAAATAACCATCTGTACTATTTCCCATCCAATATAGATCTTCAACACTAAGTGCAAGATCAGGAAATGATGCAATTAATGAGATAATAAAATGTTTAAGCTTAGGTATTCCAATAAATTTTCGACTAGTTGAGCCTTCAAATTTAATATTTTTTGTGTAAACGCTATCAATAGCAAAAAAATTTCTTCTATTCCAAATAGTATCAAAAACTGCATGCACAAATTCTCTAATGTTTTTTATTTTATCAGGTATAGCGAAACTTATAGGCTTTAACTTTTTAATATTTCTTTTGGGTTTTGAATTTCTAAAATCAGGAGCAAATGGACCAATATTTCCTTTATTAGCAATTTGTTTTGCTACTTCATTTAAGTCTAAGCCTAATTGTTTTATTAAACCTGCAGTATCATAAACAACATTTTCGTAATATATTTCATTATTTTTTGCTACACAGTTTGCAATACAGAACAACCTAACTGATTTACCTGTTGGTTTGGCAAAATTGCTATAACCCGTATTAGTGCCTGTAATTATAGTTCTGTGTGAAGTATGAAAACTTGTTTTGTCGTTTCCTGCCCATATAACCTCATCAGCATATAATCGAATATTCGGGAAGGCGTTATTAGTATGAACTGTATCAGAGACAATTTTTTCAGATCCGAATTGTAATCCAAGTTCATCCCAAACACGACATTTTGGGCTATAAGTATCGTATATATAGCCAATATTTTTTTCTTCCCATATGCTGTAAGTAATTCTGACAATATAATCAATTATATTTTTATATTGTTTTTCAAATCCTCGCATTGACTGAAATGGTAAATTTTTAGGGTTTGGATTTAAAGATTTAGCATTACCACCTCCACCATAAGATTTAAGAGAGATATTAAAATTTTTTGGCATATGATGATCTTTTAAAGGGATTGGTTTTAAATCTTTAATTAGAGTTTTTTTCATGAATAAATTTACTAATACTATTAAATAAAATTCAAAGCAATAATTTATTATAAATGAATACTATTATCTTTTCTTTTGTATTATAATTAGACTAATGTCTGATTTTCAGAAAGAAAAATCATTAGTATTAAACTTTATAAATGAAGTTGATAATGCTAGTGAAAATAACTTAATTGAAATAATTTCTAAGTACACATCTAATAATTTTAATATGAAATGTACGCATCCTTTTAACGAAATAATAGGCATTGAAGAATTTGCAACAAAATTTTGGTTTCCTATAAAAAAATCGTTTAAGCCTATCCAAAGAAGAATGGATATCTTTTATGCTGGCACAAATTTAGTTGACAATCATTCTTCAAAATGGGTTGTGAATATGGGACATTTGCTTGGAAGTTTTAATTTTCCTTTTTTTGACATTCAACCAAATTTTAAAACTGTAATGTTATGGTATTGCGAGTTTTATAAAGTAGAGAATAACAAAATACAAGAAGGTGCTTTTTTTTTAGACATTTTAAAATTTATGCAACATTTAAATTTATCAGTTGTCCCAGAGTCAACGGGGATGATTGGCTTTAATCCAGGGCCTAAAACACATCAGGGTTTATGTTTTGATAAACAAAGTGAAATAGAAGGAAAGAAAACTCTTGACCTTATAATGAGAATGGCAAATCGATTAATTGGTGAGGGGTTGAGGACAACAATTCAAGATCTACATAAAGACTGGCATGAGGACATGATATGGTGGGGACCTGGGGGTATTGGTGCATCATATACCTATGAAGGTTATTTAAAAGGTCACACGGGCCCTTTTGAGGATAATCTAGATTTTATTGATTTCTCCGGACATATACTTGAAAACTCAGAGGGCAATTATGGTGGGTGGTTTGGTTGGCCAAATTTAAAAATGAAACCAAAAGGTAATTACATGGGTTTCAAACAAGACACAGATCTTATAGGGGAGATGAGAGTTGTTGACCTTTATAGAAGAGATGGAGATAAAATAGCAGAAAATTGGATATTGATTGATCATCTTCATTTTTTAAAATGTGTGGGTATTGATTTACTTGAGAGAAATAAAAATGAAAATTCTAAATAAATTTAGAAGCGAGTTTAGTACCCTCCACTAATGCATTAAGCTTTTCATAACAAATATTTTCATCAATTTTTCCAAAACCTGCAAAAGTACTAAAACCACAATCAGTCCCAGCCATTAATTGATCTTTAGGTACTACTGTTGAATACTTTATTAATCTTTCAGCTACTACTTCTGGGTGTTCTACAAAATTAGATGTAGAGTCAATTACACCAGGTACTAACACTTTATCTTTTGGTAATTTTATTTCTTCAAAGACTTTCCACTCATGTGCGTGACGAGGATTAGATGACTCAATTAAAAAATATTTAATTTTTGATTTTAAAATTATAGGTAATATTTTTTTAAGAGCAATATCATGAGTATGTGGTCCCTCATAATTGCCCCAACAAATATGCATTCTTGTTTTTTCAATATCAACATTTATTAAAGCATAATTTAAACACTCAATTTGCATTTCAGCTTTTTTTAAAAAATCCTCCTCAGATAGATCTTTAAAATTCATATGCCTAGCTAGGGCTAAATCTGGACAGTCTAATTGAACATGAATATTTGCATTAGTAATTTGTTCGTATTCATTTGCCATAATACTAGAGAGTTTATTTAAGTATTCATCATCACTAGCATAAAATTTATTTGGCATAAAAACATTAATAACACCCGGTGATGCTGCATTCATAAATGCTTTTGCATGATCATACTTTTTTAAGGCGTTGCTAAAATTTTCAATATCATTTAACAAAGAAAAATTATCTTTTATTTTTAATTCATTGGTGCAACATGGTCTTGAGTAAGTAGGTGTTCCACCACTAATAGCTAACTTTTCCTTATAATCTGGAAAATCGTCTAAATCGGCAGGTGCTCTTCGTTCACTTTCTCCTGAAAAACCATCAATTCTATCCTTAATATAAGTGGCATAACTAATCTTGCTCATCTCACCGTCACTTATGAAATCTAACCCAACTTCAAGTTGTCTTTTTACAATTTGTTCAACATTTGAGCTTAAAATATTTCCAAATAATTTTTTGTTGTATTCTTCACCCTTATCCTTGGCAAAGAGATATTCTGATAGTTCTTTGGATCTTGGTAAGCTCCCAACGTGTGTTGTCAAAATTTTAGATGCCATAATAATTATGAATTGATAAATTGTTTATACTTATCTAAGAATTGTTTTTTCGAAAATTTTTTATTTTTTCTTAAGAAATCAAAAATTATTTTTTCTTTTTTTATCATTTTTTTAATGGCCAATGGTAATTCAATTAAAAAGTCTCTTTTTATTATAACAGCACCGTGTATGTCTGCATGAATAAGGTCGTCAGGTCTTACTTTCATATTAAAAATATCAACATTGCAATTAATTTTATGAATTTGATTGTATCCATGCCCTACTCTTATTTCACCACTTAATATTTGAAACTTTCTATTTATCTCCTGTAAATCTCTCATTGCTCCGTTTGTTATAGCTCCAACAAATCCAAAATTTAAATGTATAGATGCATTAAGTTCACCCCACCATGCACCAATTGTATTTGTCTTATCCTTATCCTCGATAACACAAATCTTAGGGTAGTTTCCTTCGAACATATACTCGTAATATTTATCTCTATTTTTTATTATATTTGTATTTTTCTTTTTTCTGGATGTAATAATCGCTGTTTTGGCAAAACCAATAATTGGTTTTAAACTCGGATTTAGACAATGCATTGTTTTTTGTGTGTGTCCTTTTGATCGTAGAGTTGGATCTAATAATTCTAGTGAATTTGAGATAGTTGGAGTGTCAAAATTTCTAATGTATTCAATTATTTTCTTTTCTGTTTTTGTTAGTAGTTTCAATTGTTATCCAGTTTTTAATAAAATTTGTTTCCAAATTATTGTTTCATCAAACAGAACCCACTCATTTTTGATCCCTCTTGGACCAAATTCAGCCTGAGATATTCCCATTATATGAACATTTGCATTACTAGGATCAGAAAATAATCCGGGTCCTGAATGAATTCCCTCTAATGACCATCTAATGGATGCCTTTTTATACTCATTTTTTTCCTCTAAATAGCTTACATGTTCAACTCTAAAAATTGAATCCGGAAACATAGATCTTAGTGAAGACCAAAAACTCTTTACCTCATCTACCCCTAATGCTTTTGTGCCTCCAGGCTGTTCTTGATTGACTGATCGATCATAAACTTTATCTATTATGTTAAAATTATTATTAAATATTTCCTTTAAAATGTTAGCATAATCTATTCCGGTATTATTTGTTGAGATCGGTATTTGTATATATTTTACTTCATGTGAGGTATTGTTATTAAAGGGAGCTGGGCATTTATCTTTACCGCCTTGATTTTCAATTACATTTGCTGCATGTTTTTTAGGATCAATGTTTAACTGCCTCACAATAGCACCCTGGTCTCTTACAAGCCATTCATCGTAAACCTTGTTATTCTTGCAAGCACAATCAGCTATTACTCGATACTTGAGAGTTTTACCAGTAGCTTTTCCATAAATACCATCATTTAAATGCGTCGCCTTAGATAAAATTCTATGTGATGATAAATATCCATGTTCTTCATTACCAATCCAAATAACATCTTCACCTAATAACTGTCGATCTGGAAATTCATTCAAAGTGGCATAAGTAGCCTTCACTACAGCATCAAGGCCATATATTACACCGTCTGGAGATCTAACTGGAATACCCTCAGCATAATAGTCTCTAATTGACTCAACATCTTTATTTTCCCAAATTTGATATGTTATTTTAAATATATAATCTGGTAGATCTAAAAATTTATTATCAAAACCTTTCATTATTAGAGGTTTTTTTGTCGTATAATAAAGATACTTCCCTCTTGATTACTAATATTTTTTAAACTTCTATTTGATCCTCTGGGAGACGAGAAAGAGTCGTTTGGTCCAATTATGGTTTTTTGATCATTGCAGGTTACCTCCCATTCACCTTCTAAACATAAATAAACTTCAGACTCTTTTAATGTGTACGGATGAATATGAGCATTATTACCTTTTAACATCGTCAAACCAAAACCTGTGTTATGGTCTATGTTTGGCTCAAAATCTTTGTTATGAACATTAAAATGGTCAAGGTAATTTAAAATTGAATTAGAGTCATAATGCTCATCATCTTTTAAATATCTATCCTTATTTTCATAACGTATTACATATTTTTCGATTTCTTCAGAAGTGTAATGATCAAAAGAGTCTAGATCTTTTTCTTTAATAGGTTCAAGGGCAACTTTTCCATCTGGAATTTTATTCTTATCAAGATCAACTAAGGTATTATCATTTAATAAAACCATTCCAGACTCTTTTGCTTTTTCTAAAACTTTTGGTGTCCACGTTATCACGCCCGGATCATTTTCTCCTAGAACAACAAATATTAATGCATTTTCGTCACTAACATTTTGAAATCCTCGAAACATATTAGTGGGAAATGAAGCAACATCTCCTTTGTTTAAAACTACTTCGCCCTCTTTACCATCTGTGCCCCAATAAAAGCGCCAAGAGCCTGAAAATATCAAAAATACTTCTGCAGTAGTGTGGCTATGGAGTCCCGATCCGTTCATTGGAGCGGCACTTACTGCACCGATATTGAAACCATGTTCTTCAGCTATCTTGACGTTTTGCTTGGTATCCTCGCTCACTCCAGGGCCAACTATAGAATAGTTCAGTCTATCTTGATGCCCTTTAAGTTTCCCTTCTACAAAAGGAACTTTACTAGGAACAAGCTCATTAAACTTTACCAAACGACTGTTGATATCCTGCGTCATTAATTAGATTTTAAATTTTATCATTTTGTTAAATATTATTTAAATTATAAAGTTAATCAAAGTAATATTTATTGATATTAGATAGGTGAGGCAATATAACTTGAGCGAAATTAAAAATTTTGATACCGGTATTCCGATTAAAAGTGGGGCAAAAATTATAAATTTGGACCCTAAAGAAAATATATTAAATAAAAAAAAAATTAGAAATCTTCTCAAAAAAATTTCTGAGTCCAAAGATAGTGATTTAAGTCAAAATATAAAGAATGCATATCATGAGGATGCTGAAATCTATGCATTCCACCCTGTAAATCACATAAAAGGCATTGATGAAATAATTAATACCCTTTGGAAACCTTTACTGAATTCTTTTCCAGACTTAGAGAGAAGAGATAATTTAATAATTGGAGGGAGTTTTCAAGATAGGGTTTATGTCTCAACTGTTGGTCATTTGACTGGCACTTTTGTCAATCCATGGTTAGGAGTTCCCTCCAATGGTAAAACTATTCATTTACGAATATGTGAGGTTCATCAAATAGAAAATGAAAAAATAATCAATTCTCATGTGTTAATTGATATTATGGATTTTATAAGGCAAGCAGGTTTTTGGCCAATTAATTCATCTTTGGGTGTAGAAGAAATGTGGCCAGGACCCATTACTGGTGACGGAACAACCTTTGAAAATCTAGATACAGATCTATCAGCTAGAACTCTTGATCAGGGCCTTACGATGCAAAGAAGTTTAGATATAAAACCAGAAACTGATACTGGAGCTACTAAAGATAGTGTAAGACAGAAATTAATTAACCACCCTCAAAAAGATTATTGGCATCCGAAAATGATGTGGTACGGACCATGTGGTATAGGCACTGCTAGAGGTTTAAAAGGTTTTATTGAGCATCATCAGCTACCATTTAGATTAACGTTTAAAGAGAGAAATTATTGGAAAATTGGTCATTACATTGAAATAGGTGATGGCAATTACTCTATGACAGGTGGTTGGCACAGTATTCAAGCAACACACGGTTCAAGTGATTGGCTCGGATATGAACCTACTTATAAATTAGTTACTATGAGAGTGATGGATTTTTATTTACATAATGAAGGTCTTATTAGGGAAAATTGGGTACCAATAGATATTGTCCATATTTTATTTCAATTAGGAATAGATGTGCTCAAATTAGTTCATAAGAAATAAAAATGACTGTTGAATTTATCAAAAAAAGCTTAAATGAAAAACAAAGAGCTAAAGAAAACAATAAAGTTAAAGCAGTTGTTGAGGACACTTTAAAGGAAATTGAGTTAAAGGGAGATAGCTATGTAAGAGAATTATCAGAGAAATTTGATAAATACTCACCTAGTTCATTTAGATTATCTGAAGATGAAATAAATAAATTAGTGGATGAAGTTTCTGATAATGATAAAGAGGATATTAGATTTGCACAAAAACAAGTTCGATCGTTTGCTGAGGCACAATTAAAAAGTTTAAGTGAAATTGAAGTGGAAACTCAACCAGGTGTAGTTCTTGGACATAAAAATATACCTGTTCAATCTGTTGGCTGTTATGTTCCTGCTGGAAAATTTCCAATGGTGGCATCAGCTCATATGTCTGTAGTCACTGCTTCAGTTGCTGGAGTTCCTAGAATAATAGCAACAACACCACCCTATCAAGGAAAACCAAATGCTGCTGTAGTTACAGCTATGAAAATGGGAGGAGCACATGAAATATACGTTTTAGGTGGAATGCAGGGTGTTGGAGCTATGGCTATTGGAACTGAAACCATAGAACCAGTAGATATGATTGTTGGTCCTGGAAACGCGTACGTTGCGGAAGCAAAAAGACAATTATTTGGTAAGGTTGGGATCGATTTATTTGCTGGTCCTACTGAAACAATGATTATCTGCGATGATACTGTAGATGCAGAGATATGTGCTACAGATCTCCTTGGACAAGCAGAACATGGTTATAATTCACCTGCAATAATGATTACTAATTCAAGAGATTTAGCAACAGAAACAATAAAAGAAATAGATAGACTGCTCAAAATTTTACCAACAAAAGATACTGCTGGTGTTAGCTGGAAAGATTATGGTGAAATAATTTTATGTGAAAGTTATGATGAGATGTTAATGAAAGCTAATGAAATAGCTTCAGAGCATGTTCAAGTTATGACAGATAGAGATGAATGGTTTTTAAAAAATATGACATCTTATGGAGCACTTTTTTTGGGTGCAAGAACAAATGTTGCGAATGGAGATAAAGTAATAGGAACAAACCATACTTTACCAACAAAAAAAGCTGGAAGATACACAGGAGGTTTATGGGTTGGTAAATTTATAAAAACTCATACTTATCAAAAAATCACAACTGATGAAGCAGCTACAAAAATTGCAGAATATGGATCAAGATTATCATATTTAGAGGGTTTTATAGGTCATGCCGAACAATGTAATGTTAGAGCAAGAAGATATGGCGGTATTAATGTAGCCTATGGAAAACCAGTATCTAAAATAAAACCTAAGTGATGTATTTAAAAAGTTTAAGTCTCAAGAAAAAAATAGCACTTGTGACAGGTGCGGGAAAAGGTATTGGAAAAGCTTCAGCTATTGCTCTAGCAGAAGCAGGTGCAGATTTAATAATTTTAAGTCGCACTGAAAAAGATCTAATTAGAGTTAAAAAAGAAATAAACAAATTAAAAAGAAAATGTGAATTTTATGTTTGTGATTTATTTAATTTTGATCAAATAACTGATGTTTTTTCAAAAATTAATAGATTAGATATTTTAGTAAATAATGCGGGAACAAATATACCTGAGTTTTTTAACAAAATTAAAAAAGAAGATATGGATTATATGGTTGATTTAAATTTGAAAGCTTCTTTTCATGTGGCACAATTAGCATCCAGAAAGATGTTAAAGTCTAAAAATAGAAAAACAAATGGAGGAAGTATCATTAATATGTCCTCCCAGCTAGGCAAAGTTGGAGCACCAAATAGAAGTACTTACAACATGACAAAATTTGGCATTGAAGGGTTGACTAAAGGAATGGCTCTGGATTTAGCTTCAAAAAATATTCGTGTAAATTCTGTTTGTCCAACATTTGTTGAAACTCCAATGGTAAAAAAGTTTTTTATTAATAAAAAATTTAAAAAAGAAACTTTAAAAAATATACCTCTTGGTAGATTAGCTACTGAAAGTGATGTAGCTACTGCGGTTGTATATCTGGCATCAAATGGTTCATCAATGATTACAGGGTCGTCGATAGTGGTAGACGGTGGTTGGACTGCTAAATAAAATTAGTAATTATCAAAGTTAAGATAATTTTATGAAGGCAATAATTTTTGGATCTATAGGAACTTTAGTAGAAACGTCTGATATTCAAAGACAGTCATTTAATCAAGCATTTAAGGAAATAGGACTAGATTGGTATTGGGATAAAAATAATTACAAAAATTTACTTAAAAAGTCAGGGGGAAGAAATAGAGTTGAATATTTTGCTAATATTAATCAGAACACAGTAGACTCAAAAAAAATTAGAGAACTAAAAACTCAAAATTTTAACAGATATTTAAATTCTAATATTATTAATCCGAGAGAGGGTGTTTTAGAGGTAATTAAATATGCTAAATTAAACAATATTAAAATTGGT
>CACABO010000008.1 GCA_902530745.1 uncultured Alphaproteobacteria bacterium
AATCCATTTTTGTAAGCTTCATACTGAACTAAACTATAATTTATTCCTTTGAGTTTTTCGTTTTGATTATAAATTCCTTTTTCAAGATTAATAAAAAATTGATTAAATAATCTATTTTTAGAGTCTTTTGAGTATTTAGCTTTAATCCAATCAAATTCGTAAGAGTTATTATTAACTGAATTTTTTATGTATTTTAAATTATTAATTCTATCAATAGCACTTGGGTGTGTTTTAAAATAACTTATATTTTCTTTTTCCATTTCATTTAAAAAAGTTATTAATTCTGATGTATTAATATTATTTTCTTTTATTTGATTTATCATGAAATTATCTGCTTCAATTTCAAAGTTAATTGAGTGTTTAGATATATCATTCACCAAATTATTATTTAATGTAATGCTAGTTCCTAAACCAATATTAGAGCTACCTGTAATTACAGCTAATCCTACTGCAAATAAATTTAAAATATTACTATTACTATTTGTTTGTTTAATTTTAATTTTTTTAGTTTGAAAATGATTATTTATTACATGGGCATATTCATGTAAAAATATTGCTTTTAATGTATCTTCATTTTTTATTAATTTTAATAAACTTGTCGTAAAATATATATTATTATTTAATACAAAAGCATTAGCATTATTATTTTTAACTAAATAAGTATCTATTTTTTTTAAATCTAATTCATTAGAAAATTTAATAAAATAATTTTCAAATATTGGGTCTCTAATGATTTCATAACTGTGCGTATAGCTAAAATTAAATAAAAAAAATAATAGAATGAGTAACTTAATTTTTTTTATCAACAGTTTTTTTTTTGATTTTTCTACGATATGATTTTTCTATATTCGTAACCTCATTTTTATTCATCTCAATGATTTCATTAGTATTATTTTTAATTTTAATTATCAAATCCTTATTAAATTCAAATATCTCTTTAGGTAAATATTTATTAATCAAATTTACATTAAATGGAAGTTCTATTGATTTAATTTTATCCTTAAGATTTTTTGAGTTTTCCTTTAAAAATTCTTCATCAATCAATAAATCAATATCTTCTTCATTACCAACTGCATATATGCTTTTTAGATTTGAAATTATATTATTAACTACTATTGAATTTGTTTTTTTAAAACCATTACCATCACAACATTCACATTTTTTATAAAATGTTTCATAAATACTTTGACCAATTCTTTGTCTTGATATTTCCATTAGCCCAAATTGTGAAATTTTAGTAATTTGGACTCTTGATTTATCTTTATAAAACAGTTCTTTTACTTTTCTCTCTACTTTCAAATTATTTGAATGTATGTTCATATCGATAAAATCAATAACAATTAGACCAGCTATATTCCTCAGTTGAACTTGCTTAAATATTTCTTCACTTGCTTCTAAATTTGTATTTAATGCAGTTATTTCTATATTCTTTTCAGAGGTAGAACGTCCAGAATTAATATCAATACTAGTCAAGGCTTCTGTGGGATTAATAACTAAATAACCACCAGATTTTAGATAAATATTTTCTTCAGTTAGAGTATTAATTGGATTTTTTATTCCATAATTTTCAAATAAAGGTAATTTACCTTTATAATGAGTTATCTTTTTATCAGACTTCAAACTAAAATTTTTTTCTAATTTCTTATAAAGTTTTATAGTTTTTAAATCATTAAAAATAATTTCTTCAATTGCTCTTTGATTAAAGTCTCTTGCAATTTTAATTATAGGCGTATCTAGTTCTATTATTAGTTTAGGTGCCTTTGATTTTAAAGTGTCTTCCCTAATAGTTGTCCATAATTTTCTTAGATAATCAAAATCAGCAATTATATGATCGTCCTCTGCAGAAATAGCATTTGTTCTTATTATAAGTGACATTCCGTCTGGTAAATTAAAGTTATCATGTAATTTTTTTAATCTTTTTCGGTCATTTGGATTAGATATTTTTTTTGATACACCTCCTGTTGATGAATTATTTGGTAACAAAACACTATATCTTCCTGGTAAAGAAATGAATGTTGTAATGGCAGCACCTTTAGTTCCCCTTTCTTCTTTTACTATTTGAATTAATAAAACTTGATCTTTTTTTATGACATCTTGAATTTTGTATTTTCTATAAAATGAAAGAAAATGTTTTTTATCATCTTTATCATCATCTACTTCTTTGGCATTTTCTTTTTTGTTATGAACAACTTTTTCATTATGAGGTATTTTAAAATAACTTGGGTGAATTTCATCAAAAGGTAAAAAAGCTTTTTTTTCTGATCCAAAATCAATAAAAGCGGCTTGTAATGAGGGCTCTACCCTTGATACAGTTCCTAAATATATATTATTTTTCTTGCTTGTTGCTAAATCATCTGAGTAGTCAAAATAGTTGATTTCTTGACCATCTGCCGCAATAACACATAGTTCACTATTGATGTTACCATCAATGAAAATTCTTTTAGACATGTTTTTGAATCCTTTTGATATAATAAATTATTATTTAATGAGCTAATTTGTAGAATGAAACTTTTAAAATATTTGCAGTATATATTCATACTTTTTATATTGGGTATTTCCATAATGATTCTCTTTCTGTGGAATATTAATCAAGATTTACCTGACCACAATATATCTCAATATTTTCCAAATGAAATAACAAAAATTTATGATGAAAAATATGAGCTCATGTATCATGTAGGCAATAGAGATAGATTTTACTTAGATTATCAGGACATTCCCAAATATATGATTAATGCAATTATATCTGCTGAAGATAAAACTTTTTTTCAACATCAAGGATTTGATATCAAAGGGATAATTAATGCATTTATAATTAATATAAAAAATATTTATTCAAAAAATAATAATAACTATGTAGGGGCATCAACTATTACTCAACAATTAGTTAAAAATATTCTACTTAATCGAGATCAAACTATTACGAGGAAAATTAAAGAATTAATTTTATCACTGAGAATTGAACAAGAATATTCAAAAGAATTTATTATAGAACTTTACTTAAATGAAATATATTTTGGAAGACGCTCGTATGGAGTAGCCTCTGCATCTTTTAATTATTTTAATAAGTCAATATTTGACCTGGATATACATGAATATGCATATCTTGCAGCCTTACCCAAAGGTCCAAATAATTATGATCCAAAAAAAAATTATAATAGAGCATTAGATAGAAGAAATTATGTTTTAAAACAAATGGAATTAAATAAATTTATAACTTCGGATCAATTTGATTATTATTCGAATTTAGAGATAAAGCTTTATGAAAAAAATAATAAGAAATATAAATCAGATTATAAGACAGACTTTATACTTAATTATTTGAATGCAAATTCATTTAATGAAAATTCATTTTATATTCAATCTACGATTGATCAAACTCTTCAAAAAATATCAGAAAAATCCTTATTGGATAATTTAGCCTTATTTGAGAGAAAATATAAAAAATGGTCTGGTAGCTATAAAAACTTGGAAGATATATTAAAATATAAGAATAATCACTGGCATATTGCTAAAGTTATTAGTAAAAATCTAAATAAAACAAAATTATCCATAATTAATTCAGATGAAATAGTTAATTTAAATAATGAAAATAATCTCTATGGACCTAAAATGATTTCACCAGATACATATTTAAGTATAGATGACTATATTTTTGTTACTAACATAGATAATAATTTTTATGCAGTTCAGTTACATGAAATAAATGGATCTGTAATTATCATGGATCCTTTTAATGGAAATATAGTTTCTATGGTTGGTGGTGTTAATTATGATATTAGCAATTTTAATAGAGTTACTCAGGCATATAGACAACCAGGATCATCAATTAAACCATTTATATATGCTCATGCTCTAGAAACTAAAAAATTTTTACCAAATACACTAATATTGGACTCAAATATTTTATTGGATCAAGGTAATAATCTTCCTGTATGGGTACCTCAAAATTATTCTAACAAATCTTATGGAGAATTAACATTTAGAAGAGCCTTAGAGACTTCAAATAACCTTGTAACATTAAAAATAGGTCTAGATTTAGGGTTGAATTCAGTAAATGAATTTTTAGATAAAATAAATTTTTATAATAAAAATATCAATTCTGACGTCTACTCAACCCTTCTTGGTGCAGTAGAAAATAATCTTTTAAATTTGGCTAAATCTTACTCAATCTTTTTAAATGGAGGTTATATAGTCGAGCCATCTATAATAAAAAAAGTCGTTTCAAACGAAGGTGAATTAATTGTTAACAATGAATATTTTAAATGTAATTATTGCTCGTTTACAATTGATGACAGGTCATACAGAATGCCATTGATTGAGTCACAAAAAGAAAAAGTCATATCCCCACAAACATCTTTTCAAATACTAAATATACTAGAAGGAGCTATTGAGAGAGGCACTGGTAAATCTTTAAATAAAATTGATTATCCAATTGCAGGAAAAACAGGCACCACTAATGAAAGTAAAGATTTATGGTTTTTTGGACTAACTCCTAGATATGTAATTGGAGTTTATGTTGGTTACGATAAACCTAAATCAATAGGATATAGGGAAACGGGCTCCTCTGTTGCTTTACCTATCTTTAAAACAATAATTGAGAACTATCTTTTATATAATAAAAATACAAATGATAAATTCATATTACCTAGTGACTTAATTATTAAGAAAGTTCACAAAAATAATGGTGAGATTTCTGATGGACAAAATACAATTATTGACTATTTTACAAAAGAACAGTTAGAAATATATGATAATATAAAAAAAATTGAAAGTATTGGCGGAATAAATTAATGGATAAATACGAATTATTAAATTTAGTCAATGAAATAGACTCCTTAATAAATATTACAAGGAGGAGTCTTTGACTACGAAAAAAAAATTAAAGAAATTGAAACCTTAAACGAAATAATTACTGACCAAGAAAATTGGAGTAAAATTAACTTAATTAATAAATCTCAAGAAAAATTAAAACAAAATAAAAATTTAATAAATGATTTTAATTTTATTTTTAATCAGTTTAAAGAATTTAAAGAGTTTATCCAAATTTATGAGTCTCTAAATGATAAAGAAATAAATGAGTTAGTTGAAAATATTAATAATTTAAAAAAACAATGTGAGAAAATTAAAATTAAATCTCTTTTAAACAAAGAAACTGATGATTGTAATGCTTTTATTGAAATACATGCTGGAGCAGGAGGTACTGAAAGTCAAGATTGGGCTGAAATGTTGTCTAGAATGTACCAGCGTTTTGCAGAAAAAAATGAATACAAATATAAAATTATAGACTATCAAAGAGGAGAGGAGGCTGGTCTCAAAAATTTAACAATGATAATATCTGGCTTTAAAAGTTATGGTTATTTAAAGAATGAGTCGGGTATTCACAGGTTAGTAAGAATTTCTCCTTTTGACTCGAATAAGAGAAGACATACAAGTTTTTCCAGCGTTTGGGTATATCCTGAAATAGAGAAGGATATTGAAATAGAAATCAATAACAAAGATTTAAGAATTGATACATTTAGAGCTTCAGGTGCAGGAGGTCAACATATTAACACTACTGACAGTGCAGTAAGAATAACACATTTAAAATATAATATTGTTGTGCAAAGCCAAAGTGAACGATCACAACATCGTAATAAAGACACTGCAATGAAGATGTTAAAATCGAGATTATATGAGATAGAATTAGAAAAAAAAAATGAAGAAAAAAAAAGGGAAGAGACTAATAAAAAGCAAATTGGATGGGGAAATCAGATAAGATCTTATGTCCTTCATCCATATAAAATGGTCAAAGATCTTAGAACAAATTATCAGACATCTAATGCTGAAAATGTTCTTGATGGAGAAATATCTGAATTTTTAGAGTCAACATTAATAGATGTATAAATCTTATTTTTTAAAAATTTTAGTTCTATTAATTTTACCATATAAAATATTTGCTTACGATTTTAGTTTTCAGAAAGGAGATAATTTATTACAAATTGATTTTGAAAGTAATCAAATAAAAGAAATTAAATTTGACTTAAAAATTAATGGTCAGAGAAACTTTGGAATAATAAATTACCATAATAATGAGATTTATATTCTTTTAAATACTGATCAGATATCATTTGATAATTTTAAAAAATTTTTTCCTAAACCACAAAAAAATAAAAAATTATCAAAGAAAATTAATTTCAATTGGGAAATATCTGAAATGATAATTTCAAATGAATACTCTCTTTTTTCTAATAAACTTAATTTTATTTATGATAAAGGTTTTGAGTCAATGATGTTCTACGACAGTAAAAAAGAATTTGAATTATCAATTCTTCCACAATTAGATGGAAATAAACAAATTTATTTATTTTCAAAAAATGCTGGACAATTTTTTTATGCTCAAAAAATATCTAAAAATATGAATGGTGGAGCTTTAATCGGAAAGGGGTCTTTTAGAAAATTCAATGATTACGATGTGAATATCAAAGTTAAAGATTTTAGTATTGATAAAAATTCAAAATTTTACAATTTACTTTTTACATCTAGAATGTTGGATGTTTTTTCAGTTTTACAAAATTCTCAAGATGAATTTAATTATCTAGAAGTACCTGTTCAGAAAAAAGGTAAGGTTTTCAGTTTTGATCACGCGATGATGTTAGGCGGAACAGTTGCCTTTTCTTTTAAAGGAGAGGCTAATCCTACTGAAAAAACTGCAACAGTAAACGGCACTTATGGCCCATTATATTTATTTGAAAAAAATTTTAAAAATGTACCTTTTTTAAGTGAGTTATTTGGAAAAAATGTTGAAGAAAGTCTTTTGGCTGCTGATTTTAAAGTTAAAAAAAATGGTAACAAAACAGACTTTATATTTAATCCTCTCTCTATATTAACTCCTGGTAAAGCAAGAAATTTTTTTGATATTTGGGAGTAACTATTTTATTATCTTAATTTGATCATTTATTGAAATCTCCCCAGATATCAATATTTCTGCACGCACTCCACTTTTGAAAGCTAAAAGTTTAACTAGATTTTTTACTTCTAATTTATTTTGAAGATATTTACACGGTTGACATAATTCATGTATTTTAAAAACTACATTATTAATTTGTATTTTTTTATTTAATAATTTGTTCAAGTTAATACCTGATGTAATAATATTTCTTCTAAAATCTTTATAATCTAAATTTTTTTTTATTTTATTATTAAAATCATCGATTTTTTCAGACTCTATAAAAGTTATCTGTTCGTAACTATTCTTAAAATTTCCATAATATCTGTCATTAACAATTCCCTTATTTTTTTTTAAGATTGCTTGATTTATATAAAAAGTATTTTCTCCACCAAGATTGCTAATATTGATTGCTTTAATTTTACTCATTTTCTAATATATTTACCTTAGTTTATATTTATGGAAGATAACACAAATTTATACAGCCAAAGGAATATACTAATTCGTAATTTCCTTATTTTTTCAAGATTGGCACCCTTTGTTACTAGTTTTATAGGTTCTGTACTTATTAATAAGATTTTTCTAAAAACACCCAATTTAATTAATTTAGATTTTATTTTAATTTTTATATCTCTTTATTTGGTTTTATACGTATTTATTTCCCATACTAAGTCTTTGTGTGAGCAACTTGCTATTGTTAACCAAAAAATAAATTCACATAGCGACGAATAATAAGCTTTATTATAATTTTTTTTATTCCTTTAGGATCTATTATAGTTTATAAAAGAACAAAATATGAACAAAAATACCCAAGTAAAGACTGATAAGGACAACAACCTAGAGTCTGTACCCTATGTTTTGTCTAAGATTTCAGCTGGATTTCCATCCCCAGCTGATGATTATATAGAAAATAATCTAAGCTTATCAGAACTATTGATCAAAAATCACCTATCAACTTTTCTAATGAGAGCTAGTGGTGACTCCATGGTAGATTCCGGAATTAATGATGGCGACATATTAGTTGTGGATAGGAGTTTAGAAGCTAAAAGTAGAGATATAGTAATAGCTATATTTGAGGGAAGCTTAACTGTCAAAAGACTAATTATCAAGACAGATGGCTCTGCTATCCTAAAAGCTGAGAACCCATTGTATAAAAATATATTAATATCAGAGTACGTAGAATTAGAAATATGGGGAGTTGTTACCAGTGCCATTCATCAATTTATCAAATAATGAATATAGTAGCCCTAGTAGATTGTAATTCATTTTATGCCTCATGTGAGACTATCTTTAAACCTGATTTAAGTAAAAAACCTATCGTAGTTCTATCGAATAATGATGGATGTGTGATAGCTAGAAGTTCCGAAGCTAAGAAATTAGGAATTAAGATGGGAGTACCTTTCTTTGAGATAAAGCAAATAATAAAAAAATATCCAGTACATGTGTTTTCATCAAATTACAGTTTATATGGAAATATTTCATCTAGGGTAATGGGAGTATTAAAAGAGCATTGTGATAAATTAGAAGTTTATTCTATAGATGAAGCTTTTTTAATATTAAATAAATATTCAGAGAGAAGTTTTATTTCAAGGGCAGAAGGAATAAAAAATATAATAAAGAAGTGGGTAGGTATACCTGTAAGCATAGGAATAGCTAATAATAAAACTTTATCAAAAGTAGCAAACCATCTAGCTAAAAAAGATGAGCTAGGATCCCAAGTAGTAGAAATTATAAATCAAAAACAAATAGAAATATCCTTGAAGGTATTAGGAGTGGGTGATATTTGGGGAATAGGAGCCAGGATAGAGAAATTTCTCCAAAAAAATAGTATCTACACCGCATACGATCTATACAAAACAGACCCAAGGTGGGTTAGGCAACACCTAGGAGTAGTGGGAGAGAGAACCTATAGAGAACTACATGGTGAAATATGTATACCCATAGTAGAGAGATCTGAGCCAAAAAAACAATGTCGAGTATCAAGATCTTTCGAAAGCTACGTAACAAGTTTCCATGATTTAGAGAAAAGAATAATATCTTATGCTACTAGAGCCTCAGAAAAGATTAGATCTGATGGTTTGCAGGCAAAAAAAATTACTACATTTATTCGTTCAAATAAATTTAACAACAATAATAAACAATACCAAGCAGCTAGGACTTACGATTTTATATCTCCCTCAAATGACTTATTTGAGACGATTAAATTTGCTGTAAAGGCATTAAAATTTATTTATCGGCCAGAAATAAAATATAAAAAGGCAGGCGTTTTACTCTCAGATTTAACTCCAGAGGGAGAATACAATAGAGATTTATTCTTTCATCAATCAGAAGAGAGTATTTTAAAAAAAAATAGGGTGAACAAGGTATTTGATAATCTAAATAACAGATATGGAAGCGGGACTATTTGTGTTGCCAAGGAAAACTACGAAAAGTTTTATATAACCAGACGACAAAACTTAAGTCCCGCATACACATCAAATTTTGATGATCTACCTAATGTAAATTAATTTACAGCAGGTATTGATGCCATAGACTCTTCAAAAGCTTCAGTATCGAATTTATCTTCAGCAAGATTGCCTGAGAAATAATCCATATATGCTTGCATATCAAAATGACCATGCCCACAAAGATTGAACAAAATAGCTTTAGATTTGCCCTCGGCTTTACACTTAAGAGCCTCATCAACAGCACCTTTAATCGCGTGAGTAGCTTCAGGTGCAGGCATAATGCCCTCAGTCCTGGCAAATTGTATACCGGCTTCTAAGCACTCCTTTTGACCATAAGCTCGTGGTTCCATATGACCATTATGAACCAAGTGTGATAGCATTGGAGACATTCCATGATATCTTAGTCCACCTACATGAGTTGGTGATGGCATAAAATCAGAACCTAACGTATGCATCTTTAACAATGGTGCAGATTTTAGAGTGTCACCAAAGTCATAGGAATATTTACCTTTTGTTAAAGAAGGACAAGAAGATGGCTCAACTGCAATAGCATGTACATTTTGTTCTCCTCTAAATTTTTTTCCTAAAAAAGGATTACATAAACCTGAGAAATTACTTCCTCCGCCAGTGCACCCTATAACAATATCAGGATAATCATTAGCCATTTCCATTTGTAGTAGTGCCTCTTGCCCAATAATAGATTGATGCATTAAAACATGATTAAGAACACTACCTAATGCATATTTTGTGTCATCATTTGTAGCAGCAACTTCTGCTGCTTCTGAGATTGCTATGCCAAGCGAGCCTGAACTATTTGGATCCTTTTCAAGAATGGCTCTACCTGAATTTGTTTCATTTGATGGGCTAGCTACAACACTACCACCATAACTTTCAATTATAGCTCTTCTGTAAGGTTTTTGATCATAGCTTACTCTTACCATGAATACTTTTATCTCTATTCCAAATACGGCTCCAGCATAGCTTAATGCAGTTCCCCATTGACCCGCACCGGTCTCGGTTGCAATTTTTTTTACACCTGCCTCTTTGTTATAAAAAGCCTGAGCTAATGCTGTATTCGGTTTATGGCTACCTGAAGGACTTGCTCCTTCGTATTTGTAATAAATTCTGGCTGGTGTATCTAATGCTTTCTCTAAAGCTCTAGCCCTTACCAGAGGCGTAGATCTCCAACGACTGTAAGCCTCTAAAACTGGTCCCGGTATATCAATATATCTCTCTTGGGTGACTTCTTGCATTATTAATTCCATTGGAAATAAAGGTGCTAAGTCATCTGGACCTATTGGCTGTTTTGTTCCTGGATTTAATGGTGGGCTCATAGGCTCTTTTAAATCCGCTCCCAGGTTGTACCACTGTTTTGGCACATCACTGTCTTTTAAAAAAAATTTACTATCCTCACTCATATTGGGAATTTTATTTTATTTGTTAGATAAAAAGTAGGATTATTTATTCACTATAAAACCTATTTAAGGCTGCTTCTTTGTTTATTAAGGGTAAAAGTTGAGCCACAAGCACACCAATAAGTATTAAAAAACAACCAAAAATCTGAACATTTGTCAAAAATTGAGAAAGAATAACCCATGCTGCTAACGATCCAAATACTCCTTCAAGAGAAAATGTAATTGCTGCTGTAGAAGGTTTTACATACCTTTGACCAAAAACTTGCAAAGTATAAGCAATCCCACTTGACATAACACCCACATATAAAAGCTCAAAGATTTCTTTTGATATCCCATCTATAGTAGGATTTTCAAAAATGAATATAAATGGCAAACTATAAAAAAAACATAATAGAAATTGAGATGATGCCAAAGTAAATGGTGCATTTATAATTTCAAAGTATTCATCAATTAAAATACAGTGTACTGCAAAAAATAAAGCACATACAATTACAAGTATGTCAGCAAATTGTGCTTCAAAACTATTTTCAAGAGTTAAGTAATAGGAGCCTATAAGACATATTGATACAGATAACCAAATACTCCAGTGTATTTTCTTTTTTAAAAATAATCTCGATATAATAGGAACAAATGGAACATACAGTATAGTTAAGAAAGCAGCATTTCCTACTTTAGTATACTGTAAAGCATATTGTTGAAGATAAGTTCCTAATAATAAACTTAAACCAGTTAACAGAACTACAAAAATAAATTTTTTTTTATTTTTAAGATTTTTTATTTTGTTAATTTCATTAAAAACAAAAGGTAAAACTATTAATCCACCAATTAAAAAACGCATATTTGTAAACGTCAGTGGACCAATAAATTCCATTCCTGTAGTTTGAGCCACAAATGCAGTACCCCAAATTATTGATGCTACAATGAGACACAAAGTTGATAAAAAATGTTTGGAGTTCATAAAAAACTGGCTCCGCAGGTAGGATTCGAACCTACGACCTGTCGGTTAACAGCCGAATGCTCTACCGCTGAGCTACTGCGGAACGTTGCAACAAAGTACAATAATTTTTTAATTTTTCAATTAGCATTTTTTAATTCAAATTTAAAAATAATTTTCAATGATATTAGGGTTTATTTGAATATAATATGTTCATGGAAAAAATTATTTCACCTTGTATATCAATATGCAAAACTGATCCATCTACCGGATACTGTTATGGCTGTGCTAGAACTTCTGAAGAAAAAGCGATATGGAAAGACGAAAATACTACAAATGAATGGAAAATAAATAATATTTCTGAATTAAAAAATAGACTTTCTGGTTGGCAATTATCATCATTTGAAGAGTCATATGATTTTAAAATAAAAAATGGCATATCTTTAGCAAAGCATAAAATGATGAATAAATGAAAAAAATTAAAGGCTC
The DNA here is from genome assembly GCA_902530745.1 of uncultured Alphaproteobacteria bacterium. GTDB lineage: Bacteria > Pseudomonadota > Alphaproteobacteria > HIMB59 > HIMB59 > HIMB59. The sequence continues at coordinate 12,214 of CACABO010000008.1, forward strand.
GTGTCTTTGCAAAAAAATTAGCTTTGAGATTAAGAATGAATGCAGATATTCAGTTTTTTGTCATTGTAAAATGTGTCAAATATCAAATGCTGAATTTAGTTCTTATACAAAAGTAAAAAAAGAAAATCTATATTTTAAAAGTAAAAAAACTCTTAAATGGTTTATTTCTAGTAAACATTATAAAAGAGGTTTTTGTTCAATATGTGGAAGTTCATTGTTTTTTCAGAAAAGATCTTCTGATGACCATATATCAATATCAACAGGTACTTTAAATAAAAATATACCCTCTATCGGCCATATTTTTTACAAATATAAAAAATCAAAAATTAATTTCTCTAAATTAAAAAAATTTCCTCTATCTGCCCAAGGATATTTTGATAAGTTTATTTACAGAATTAAATGAATTACTCATTAACAATTAAGATTATCTTAATATTACTATTTTTATACCTTTTAATTATCTTTTATGTCTATACAAAACAAAGATCTCTTCTTTACGTCCCTCAAATTGATAATTATGATGATGAATTACTAATCATCCCTGTGGAACAAGTATTTATTGAAAATAGCTCAAATATAAAATTAAGGTCAATTTTTTATAAACATCCATCTAATACTAAAACTACATTACTAATGTTTCACGGTAATGCTGGTCCCATTGAAAATAGATTTTATAAAATTAACAAGTTATCAAAATATGACCAAAATATTCTACTTATTTCTTGGAGATCATACAGCGGTAATGATGGTGAACCAACTGAGGATGGTTTATATGATGACGCTAAAAGTGCTATAAAATGGCTTGAAGAAAAAAATATCTTCAAAAAGGACATAATTATTTACGGAGAGTCTTTAGGAACTGCTGTTAGTATAGAAATAGCTCAAAATAATAATTTTAAGGGTTTGATCTTGGAGGCGCCATTTACTTCAATGATTGATGCAGCTAAATTTCATTATCCATACCTTCCTGTTTCAATCATGCTTAAAGATAAGTATTTAAGTGATAAAAAGATTAAAAACGTTATTTCTCCTATATTTATTATGCACGCCACAGGGGATGATATTGTCCCATTTAGAATGGGTGAAAAAATGTACGAATTAGCAAATTCACCTAAAAGTAGTTATTTCGTTGATGAGAATGAACATTTAGTAACTTATGATGAAAATTTAATGAATAAGATGGATGAATTTTATGAATCTATAATTAATTATGAATAAATTTAATAATCTTCCAGAACTATTTTATTATCAAGCAGATAAGAACGAAAATAATCAACACTTACTAAAACTTGACTCAAACAATCAAGTTGTTTCAATGAGTTGGTTAGAGACAAAAAATCTAACAAAAAAAATACATAATTTTTTAGCAAACAAATATTTAAGTGATTTAGAGAGAGTTTTATTGGTTTCAGAAAATAGACCTGAATGGATGGCCTCTGATATCGCTATAATGTCTAATAAACTTATTTGTGTTCCCAACTATACAACTTATACATCAAGAGATTTTGAGCATATCTTAAATGACTCTCAACCTGTGGGTTTAATAGTTTCAAATAAAAATTTACTTCAGACAATTTTAACTGCCAGTGAAAAAATTAAATATAATTTTAAATTTATCTTATGTTTTGATTATTTTGAAAATAATTCAATTTCAAATTTAGTATTTTTAAATGACTTAACAGATGACAATAATGATAATAACAGAGAAAAAATTAAAGATATTAAGCGCACAGATCCAGCTTGCATTATTTACACCTCAGGTACACAAGGATTACCGAAAGGTGTTATTTTAAGTCACGGGGGCATATTAAGTAATTGTGAAGGAGCATATGAACTTCTTAAAACTATAAAGAATCCAGATTTAACCTTTCTTACTTGGTTACCTTTATCTCATTCATATGAACATGCAGTTCAATTTGTTCAAATTATTTTAGAAGCAAAAGTATTTTATAATAAAAGTATTGAAACACTTCTGCCTACAGTAAAAATAGCACAACCCCATATCATGACTGCTGTTCCAAGATTTTATAATAATCTACATGCAAAAATGAAGATCAATCTTAAAAATCAATCTAAACTCAAACAAAACTTATTTAATAAGACTATCCAGTTAGGAACAAAAAAATTTAAAAATATTAAATTAAGTTTTAGTGAAAATATAATTAACCTAATATTAGATAAATTAGTCAGAAAAAAAGTAAAAAATAATTTTGGTGGCAGATTAGAGGCTTTTATATCTGGTGGAGGACCTCTTGATGGCCAAGTAGGTGAAGCGCTTAATGCACTTGGTTTAAAGACTTTACAAGGTTATGGCCTAACAGAAACTTCACCAGTTGTAAGCTGCAATTTATTAAATAAGGTAAAAGTTGATACAGTCGGTCCTATATTTCCTGGAGTTGAAGTTAAATTAGCAAAAGATGGTGAAATATTAGTTAAAGGTGAGAACCTTATGCTGGGCTATTGGAATAATAAAGAAGCCACTGAGCAAACAATAAAAGATGGTTGGCTCCATACGGGAGATATTGGTGAATTTGATGAGGACAATTATCTAAAAATAACTGATCGTAAAAAGGATATAATAGTTTCTTTAGGAGGTGATAATATTGCGCCATCTAAGATTGAAAATCTATTAACTTTATCTCCTGAGATAGAACAAGCCTGTGTCTTTGGTGAACAAAAAAATTATATAGCAGCATTATTAGTATTAAGCTCAGAAAGTAAATCTAGCGATGAAGATATTCAAAGATACATTGATGAATTAAACAAAGACTTAACTCAACCAGAAAAAATAAAAAAGTTTATCTTTATTGATGAGCCTTTTAGTATTGAAAATAACCTAATGACACCGACAATGAAAGTTAGGAGACATGAAGTACAAAAAAAATATCAAAATCAAATTGATCAATTATTTTAATGCAATTATTTGCAGCTATAGATTTTGAAACAGCCACTAGTGAGAGAACATCGGCATGCGCTATTGGATATGTAATATTTAATAAAACTAAAATTATAAAAAAAGTCGCTCATTTAATAAGACCACCTAAACCTGAAGTTCATTTCACAGATATTCATGGTTTAACATGGGATATGTTAAAAAAAGCTAAAACATTTGATAAAGTGTGGCGACAAATTAAGAGCGAATTATCAGCTGTTGATTACTTTTTTGCACATAATGCACCTTTTGATCGATCTGTCCTGCACTCCTGTTGTTATTTTTATAACATTGAACTACCTAAACAGGAATTTAAAGATACTGTTGCAATTGCAAGAAAATATTGGGAATTTGAAAACAACAAACTAAACACAGTATGTAAAAATTTAAGAATTCCTTTAAATCATCACGATGCATTATCAGATGCCAAAGGATGTGCTTTGATAGCTATTGAGGCATTTAAAAAAGGTTATTTTATTTAATTTTATTAGCTATAAAGCTCATTGAAGAGAAAATAATTATTAAGGCAAGGCTCATATAAATTAAGGTGTTAATAGAATTTGTCTTATCCAATATCAAACCGTATAAGAAAGGGGAGGCCGCTGAGGATAAAACACCAAAAAATGTTAAAAGAGCCCTTATTGCACCTAGGTTTTTGACTCCATACATTTCTGCCCACAAAGAATTAGACAAATTTTCAGTAAAGCCATTTGATAATCCAAGGCCTGCCATGTAAAGATATAACACAAATACATGATTTGAAAATAACATCACAATAAATATTAAAGCCATGGGAATTAAGTGAAATGTGATTACACTCCTACCAGAAAATTTATCGACTAACAAACCAGAAACTAAAGAACCACCAATTCCACAGATTGCATAAAAAATAAAACTTTGCGCAATATCTAGCATTGTCCAATTATTTAATTGCCCAATAAAAACTTGATGAAATAAAAAACCAGTCACTGTAAATGACATTAATAATGTAAGGGGTAAATAAAGATAAAATTTAAGATCTTTTAAAACATCTCTTCTTCTCCAGGAAAATGAATTTTGTATATCTTCATTCTCAAACCCAGTTTCACTTTGAAAATTTTTTTTATTTAATAGGTAGTAAAAAAATACCCCAAAAAATATTATTATAAATATAGATGAACTAAACCAGGTAACTCTCCAGCCAAAAGTTAATATTAAAGTAACTACAACAAATGGATAAATCATCTCACCAAAAGAAAATCCAAATCCAGATATAGCTAATGCTTTTCCTCTATTAGCTTTAAAGTATCTTGCCACAGTTGTTCTAGAAGTGTGTCCCATGAGACCTTGTCCAAAAAGTCTTAAAAAATAAATTACGAAAAAAAGAAGAATTACATTAAACACAATACTTGCAAAAAAACATGTTATTGAAAGACCTAATACAATAGCTAAAGTATATTTCTTGAGGGAGACTGTATCTATAAGTTTACCAGCCCATATAATAGTTAACGCACTTAAAATTGTAGCTATTGAATACAGACTGCCAAATTGAGTATTACTTAAATTAAATGTTCCTCTAAAATCTTCACTAAAAAGGGAGATAAAAAATGTTTGTCCAAATCCTGATGCGAATGCTATTAAAAAGCCAAATATTAATAAATTTGAATTTTTATTTATAAAATTAATCAAAACAAGAGGGATATTATGATTAAATAACTATATATCAATTATTATAAAGAAAGGGACTACTGGTGAGCACAATTAAAAGAACTGATGATAATAATCATCCAATTATAAAGGAAGTCTATGAAGATATTAAACAATCAAGAAACACAACTTATATAGGTAATTTTTGGAAATATTTAGCATTCGACCCTCAATTACTAAAAAATGTTTGGAGTGATGTTAAAGATTTAATGGTTAAACAAACCATAATTCCTAATAAAACTAAAGAGATGATTTATATGGCAGTCTCTATAACAAATAATTGCTCGTATTGCACACATTCACACACAGCTGCAGCAAAAAAACTTGGGATGACTGAAGACGAACATTCAGAATTTTTAAATATTGTAGCTCTTGCAGCAAAAACAAATCAACTGGTCAATAGTATACAAGTTCCAGTAGATGAAATATTTGATGAAGACATAGAAAAATAATCCAATGGAATTCTTAATATGGTTTTGGAATGCAGGTGAGCTTCTGATGATTATAGGTATTGGGATTATTATAATTGGATTATTATTTTATAGAAAAAAAAAATAAATTATTAGGTTATTTATTTTATTATTTTATTTATGATCTCCAAAATTATTATAATATTAAATAATGTATTACGATGATGATAATGATGACGATAATACGTTGTTAGGCAGGCTTACTGAGCTAAATAGAGCCCTAAGTCAAATGATGAGAAACACCAGCGAAAGAAATATTGTTGAAAAGCTACATACTTACCAACTTGCTATAAAAAAAACTCTAAAAGTTATGACTAAAAAACAGCTTAGTACTATTTCTGAGTCCTCCAATGAATACGAAGATAGATTAGAACGAGGGGACTTTGACTAAATTTTTAGTCTAAATTTTTAAAACCGTAGCCTGTTTTTTTTACTCTTGTCTTAAAATAATTCTTATTAAATTTGTTAATTGTAGGTTTTGTATTTATTTGCTTGGCAATTTTAATACCAGCTTTTTTAAGAGAAGAGACTTTTGTAAAATTATTTGTGATAATATTGACTTTATTTACTTTTAATAACTTAAGTATCTTAGCGGCAATATTAAAATCTCTTTCATCATCTAAAAAACCTATGTTGTGATCAGCATCAATAGTATCCAAGCCTTTTGATTGAAGAGAATATGCCCTCATTTTATTTGCTAGTCCTATACCTCTCCCTTCTTGATCTAAATAAAGGATAATACCTCCTTTATTTTTAACCATATAGTTTAAAGAGTTATTTAATTGTTCTCCGCAATCACATTTTCTAGAGTGAAATATATCTCCAGTAAAACAAGCTGAGTGAATTCTAAGGTTTGTTGGTTGTTTTAAATTTTTTGGTTTAATTATGATCGCGATATGTCTTCTAGCACCAATATATGACTTAAAAATATTAAAAGTAGTAGATGCAACATTAGGTAAGGGCACATTTGCACTTGAAACTAATCTGATACTATTAGTTATAAATTTATTCTGATTTTTTAACTCTTTATGGTTAAATCTTAATAGACCAAGTTGTAATATTAGATTATCAATATTTTTATAATATTTAGAATTAATTTTTTTAAATACAAGTGATGGTATTACCTTCGCATTTTTGGCTATATCTAAGCAGACATTATGGAAGTCTTTACTTTTGATATAAGGCTCATCTTTAAATAATATTTTATTCTGATCAGATAAAGGGTTAATGAATAAACTTAATAAAGATTTATTTGATATTTTTTTATTTATTTTTAAATAAATATTTGTTGATACTTTATTTTCAAATATTGATTTTGCTTTTTGTTTTGTGATTAAAAGATATTTGTCTTTTTGTAGGTATTGATTGAATTGATTTAGAATTTTATTGTCCGAATGTTCAATATTAAAGAACATCCAATAATTTTTATTTTCTTTGATAACTATTGGTCTTCCGGTTCTAAGCTCATTGATAGCCCTATCAATAAATGTGCCAAAATTTGATTTTAAACTCATAGACTATATATATACTCAATAGTACTTGATACAGATGAAAAATGATAACAAAGCATAATATTTCTTCACTATTTGAATTTGTAAAAAAACAAAAAAAATCAAATATCTTAAGAATTGATTTAATTAACAAATCGTTTGTACTTAGTCAACATTCTAAAACCAATCATATTTTAATTGATAAAAATGGTGTTAATTTTAATTGTAAGATTGAAAAAAAAATAAATGAAATAGCACAAATTTTGTTACCAATATTGATGATAAAAAAAAAATTCTATATCGGTCAAATTGGGCAAAGCTTAGACGGTAAAATTGCACTTTTAAACGGTAATTCTCATTACATTAATGATAAAAATAGTATTTCATACCTTCATAGCCTTCGTTCAGTTTGTGATGCAGTTATTGTTGGTGTAAATACAATAAAAAAAGATAATCCCTTGCTAACTACAAGAGCAATTAATGGCTCAAATCCTCAGAGGATTATCATAGATCCGTCTCTAAAATTAACAAATAACTATAAAATATTTAAAGATGGTTTTTCAAATATCATATTTACACACTCTAATATTAAAAAGAATTTAAATAATTCAGAAATTTATAAATTACCTGAAAGAAATTTTACAAATCTTATATACAAACATATGAATAATTTAGGTTTTAAGTACGTATTAGTAGAAGGTGGTTCCAAAACTATATCTAAATTTCTTGAGAATAAATTATTAGACATTATGCAATTTATAATAGCACCAACAATTATTGGTTCTGGTATTAATTCTATAAATATTAAACCTATAACAAATTTAAAAAAAGTTATTAGAACAAAAAATAAAATTTATAAATTTGGCGAAGAAATGATAGTAAGTTTAGAGTTTTAAAGCTAAAAAATCTTTATTTCTTAGAAATAATTTTGATTGATTTTTTTTAATATTTTCCCTTCTAAAATCTAACCATCTATCTAATGATATCTTATTTTTTTCAAGTACATTTTCACAAAAATCTAAAAATATATTTTGAAATTTTTTATTCTTTGATACATCCCAACTCGAGTCAAAAACAAATGTTTTGTGTGACTTAGAAAACAATTTATTAATTATTTGACTACAGTTTTTACCAACTGCTTTTTGCCCAATACCTTTATCTGACTCCTGATCTTTATTAAATAGATTTAAAACGTATTGATCATCTTTATGTTTTGGGTAAAATTTAAAAAATCCATCATAATTAATCGAAAAATATATAACTTTTGTATTTAGATTTTGTTTTTTAAATCCTAAATACCAATTTTTTGGCATTATATCTAAATACGCAGATCCTGTAATAATATCGTATTTTTCAAATTTAAAACTTTTTATATTTTTGATTAAATCAAATTTTTTATAATTTATATTTATAATTTTATTATTATTGTTTGTTTTTTTCTTAAATTCTTTAATTGACTCAAATGATATGTCTATCATATCCCATGATTGCCTTTTTTTAAGTTTAGGGTACAGATATCTATAGTTGGAACCTGTTCCACAACCTAAATCAGCGATAGACAATATTTTGTACTCTTGAAAATATTTATTTATTTTTTCTATAATTTTTTTATTTCTTGAAACTTTATCAATTTTCTCTCGAAGAAATAGCCAATCATTATTAAATTTATGCATTTTTTATTATCTTGATAAAAAGATCCCCAGATTGTATTGGTGTTAAAAATTTTCTCTTATTTTGTGATAATTTTTTCGATAAATCTGAATTAAATGCATTTTTAGTAATTAATTTTGATAAACTTTTTTCTTTGAAATTATTTAAGTAGATAATTCCATCCCTTTTTAGAGTACTTATAATTGTTTTAGTTTTATATGTAATAATCATTTTTTTGAGTTGTAGGGCATTAGCAAGTGACATACCAAAACCTTCATATTTACTTACTGAGACATAGAAGTCACACTTAGAATATAGTTTTGATAATATATTAGTCGATACATTACTATGAAACTTAACTTTTTTACTTAATCTATAATCACTTATAATTTTAAGTAATCTATTATAGTATTTACTCTCTCTAGTTATATCTCCTACAATATTTAATTTTATTTTATCCATGTATCTTAATTCGTTTAACAGATAATGATAATTTTTTCTCTCAATAATACTTCCTACAGATAGTAAATTTATATTTTTATCCCTTTTTAATTTATATTTTTTTAATTTTTCTATTCCAGGCTCAACAACATGAATTTTTCGCTTATTAATTTTAAATTTTTCAAAAATTAGTTGTTTTGTATCACTTGAAGTGACAATTATTTTTTTCGTTTTCTTATATAATTTTTTAGCGTTCTTAAGAAAAAATTGACTTTGATTACCATTAAATTCTAGATAAAGAGGGTGGTGTATAAGAGCTATTACTACAAATCTATCTAAAAAGTTTATTATACTATCAATACACTCAAAAACTAATCCATCAAAAATTAGTACTGCATTATCAGGTAATTTTTCTAAAGTTTTTTTTAGATTTTTTAAGTCATTTTCTTTAGGAAAGGGAAAGCTGTTAGCTAGTTTGATAGCATTTAAATTAAATTTAATTTTTTTTGCTCTTTTTAATATATTTTTTTCATAAATGTAACCGCCTGTTTTGGTATTAATATCACCTGGATAAATAAAATAATAAGATTTATTGTGTATTACTGATCTCTTGTTCATAAGAAGCCCAAGCTACATTTGACTCAGTTAAAATAATTTTAATTTTATGCAACTTGTTAAAATCTTCTATGTAATCTTTTTGTAATTTAGTGCATATTCTATCAAAAATATCTTTAGCAAGAAATTCCGTAGAGGTAATTATATTTTTAAATTCTTCAACTTCGTCTAAATTTTTATAACTATAAAATTTTAATACGTCAGAGAGAATTTCTGTTACAACTCCGAGATCCATAATAATGTTATATTTGTTAATCTCTTTTGCATAAAACTCAGCATCAACTATGTAGGTCGCTCCATGCATATTCTGTGCTGGTCCAAAAACCTCACCCGGGAGAGAATGTGCAATTAAAATATTATTTCGAACAGTAATTGAATACATTTTAATACTTTATAGCATGCATTATGCTTTCTGGATTATTTAATATTGAAATATAATCTTTCTCTAGATCCTTAAAGTCACTTTCAGTGTTTATTAATTTAAGAAGTTGGTTATTAGATAAAGCATTAATTGCTAAATTCAATCTTTTTTTATAATCATATTTTTTTGATAAATACTTTGGAATATTTGAAACTTGAGAACCAATAATTTTTAATCTCTTTGAGTGAAAATTACCTCCTAAATTTATTTGACCTTTTCTATTTCCATACCAACTAGCCTCAATAAATTTTCCCTCTAAATTCAATTTTTTTAGTGATTGGTTTAATACATCATAATTAGATGTTGTATTAATTATAACATCTAAATCTTTAATTTTTTTAAAATTTATAAATTTTAGTCCTAAAATATTAGCAAATTTCTTCTTTTTAATATTTATGTCAGTAATAAAGACATTTTTAAATTTTAGTAATTTATAATAGTAGGCAGTTAAAATACCAACAGAGCCCATCCCTATTATCAATATTTTGTTATTTAATTTTGCTTGAGTATCCCAAAAGATATTAATAGCTGTTTCCATATTTGCTGTTAGTAAATATTTTCGAATATCACCATTACCCTTTAAAATATTCACATTATTTATATCAATCTTAAATAGTGATTGATGAGGGTAAAGGCAGAATGTATTTTTATTTAAATATTTTTTTGGGCCTTCAACAATTTTACCAATATTAATGTAACCGTATTTAATTGGAAAAGAAAAAGATCCCTCTTGAAAAGGAGATTTCATTATATCGAACTGATCTTTGCTAATATTACCAGATGCTACTAATCTCTCAGTACCCTTACTAATTCCTGAATAAAGAGTTTTTACAAGAACAGTTTTAGAATTTTTTTTATAGCTAAGTATTTTTTTCTTAATAATCGGTTTATTTTCATTTTTAAGCCATAGAGAATAAGTTTCCATAATAATTATATAAATGTTAAATATCACTTATGCTATCAAAGTTTTGGTCCGATTTAACATCAGCAGATATTAGTAAATTAGGTAAAAATAAAATACTTATTCTTCCATTTTCATCTGTAGAACAACATGGAGAACACCTTCCATCAGGTACTGATAAATTGATATTAGATGGAATTTTAAATACTTTTGTTAAAAAATATCCCAAACTTAATAAATATTTAATTCTACCAAACATCTCTATAGGTTCAGCGAGTGAGCATAATAGCTTCGAGGGCACTCTATCCTCGAAATCTACAAATTATATTGATTATATTATCAGCATAGTTGGTGAGTTATGTATTCGTAGATATAAAAAATTTATCTTCTTAAATAGTCATGGCGGACAAATTAGTCACTTAGATATAGCTGCTAAAGAAATTAAAAGTAGATATAAAGCTGTCGATATTGTTAAGGCACATTATTTTTTATTTAAAGGTTTTGAAAAAATTATTCCAAAAAAGGAATTACTTTATGGATATCATGGAGGTGAATTTGAAACATCAATAATGCTCCACCTTTATCCAGAATTGATAAAATTAAATAAAATTAAAAGAAACAAACTCTCATCTGACTTTAAATCTAAAAAAATAATTTCTTATGAAAGAACAATTAAAAGAGCTTGGAATACAAAAGATTTGTCCAAGACAGGTATAATTGGCAATCCTACAAAATCCTCTGCAGATAAAGGAAAAAGAATTCTAGATCTTACATCAAGAACCTTAAAAAAAATAATTGATGAAATGAAGTAGTGGAGGCCCACCCCGGAATCGAACCGAGCTACAAGGATTTGCAGTCCTCTGCATAACCAATCTGCCAGCGGGCCATTTGTCAATTTTTATAGCACTTTTTTATAAATTAGTTCAATTCAATTTTTCCTCTTAATGCATATAAAATGCATAAAGATTGAAATAGATTAACTGTAGTTTAGACATAAAGTTTATATTAATATTTTTATATTATAAATATTTGTCATGAAAACTAAAAATTATTTATCTGAAGCACAAAATTTTCTGAAGAGAAATACACAAGTAAAATCATTCGATATTGTAATGCATGATTGTAATGGTGTAGGTCGTGGAAAAATAATAAGAAGAAACGAGTTATTAAATTTGTATAAGTCAGGTAGGCAATTTCCTCTTTCATTACTTGGAATGGATATTACTGGTGAGGATACACCTGAAACAGGATTAATTTTAGAGCAAGGTGATGGTGACATAAAAGCTTGGCCTATACCATCATCTCTTAAGTTATTGCATAACAGCAAACCACCAAGAGGTGAATTATTCATGAACATGTATGATATTGAAGGTAATAAACTATTAACTGACCCACGAAATGTTTTGGAAAATAAAATACAAGAATTAAAAAAAGATGGTATCTCTTGTTTTGGAGCATTTGAATTAGAATTTTTTCTAGTTTCAAATGAACTGGATGAGTATGGAAAACTTAAGCCAGCAAAATCTATAATTGGAAAAAAAGCTTCAATTAAAAAAACAGATGTTTATTCAGTTGATCACCTTCATGGTATGATGCCACTAATAGATGATATATATGAAGCCACAAAACTTGCAAAAGTAGATGCTGAAACTATCATTTCAGAATACGCACCTGGTCAATATGAACTTACTCTTAAACATCAAAGCTCATTATTGAAAGCAGCTGATGATATTTTAAGATTAAAGAGAATTATTAGAGCACAAGCAAGAGCGCATGGTGTGACAGCATGCTTTATGGCAAAACCGATGGAGAATATAACTGGTTCTGGTATGCACTTTCATATTTCATTGTATGACAAAAAAGGCAAAAATATTTTTGCTGAGAAGAATAAAGAAAAAATTAGTAAGAAACTTAATTATGCTCTTGGAGGGCTTTCAAAATATATGGGTGAGAGCATGTTAATATTTGCTCCAAATGCAAATAGTTGGAGAAGATTTGTATTAGGCTCTTATGCTCCCACTAGACCCAATTGGGGTATAGATAATAGATCTGTGGCTTTTAGAATACCCACCAGCAACTCTCATAATAGAAGAATTGAACACAGAGTTTCTGGTGTGGATGCAAATCCATATTTAGTTGCATTAACAGTTGTTTCAGCAATTAAAAAAGGATTGACTAATAAAATAAATGCTGACAAACAGACTACTGGTAATTCATATTTAAAAAAATCATCTAGTAAGAATAAAATTCCAACAGATTGGAACTCTTCAATTAATTTATCTAAAAAATCATTATTCTTAAAAGAAACTTTAGGATCTGAACTCCATAAAGCTTTTATCGCTATAAAGGAAATGGAGTATAATAAAGTTGCAAGTGCTGTTACTGAGTTGGATATTGAGTTATATTTAGACTCAATTTAACTTATGCTTTGAATAAATTTTCAGAATAATTTTTTATATTTTGTTCCCAAAAAACTTCTCTTTTTATTTTTTCAAAATCAGTATCAAATACACTAGACATGGCAGAAGCATATATTGATCTGGCATCAATAGTGCTGTTAAGATCTCTTCCTTCAAATAAACTATTTTTTTTTAAACCTGGCCAATCAGTAAAAACTTGAGATTTTTTCAATAGTCCTCCTGCCATTAAAATAGCTGAACCATAACCATGTTCTGTTCCGTTTCCGCCATTTTGTTCTACTGTTCTTCCAAATTCTGTGAGCGTCAATATTAATGTGTTATTAAAGTCACTTCCCATACCAGTATGGAGGTTTTTAATAATTAAATCTATATCATGAAGATTATCTGCATGTTCACCATTGTCCGTCCCTTGAGCTGTATGTGTATCAAAGCCCTCAATATCAAAAACAGCCACTTTTGGACCAAGAGGATCTTTTAAAATTTTAGCTGTTCTTTTTGATAGGCTATCTAGAGATTCATCTCCACCTTGCATAGTAAGAGGTCTATTCATTATAACATTGTAAACCTCCTGAAGTTTGTCATGCTCAATTCCATCATAAGCTCTTGTTATTTTTTCAATAACCTCTCTTTTTGGAAGGTGCATCCAAGTAGGAAAATAATTGTTATTTCCCTCAACTCCTCTCAGTAAAAGTGGCATTGGTAAACTTAAGGCGAGACTTGAACCATATAGACCTGATGATTTCATTCCCCTTCCTAACCAACCTGTTTTTTTGGTGTAAGCTTTTAAGGCACCTGTTTCCATTATATTTTGTCCATCAAAATGAGATCTTCCTGTGTAGGGTACATTTGTTGCATGAATAACAGCTGCTAAATTTTGAGACCATAAATTATGAAGTGTTTTTAATTTAGGATGCAAAGAAAAATCTGAATTAAGTTTTAATTTATTGTTTAAAATTAAATCAGATCTATATTTGTTGATAAGGATGTCATTAACGGGTACAGCAGTTAAACCGTCCATTCCGCCTCTGAGACTTATAATTACAAGATTTTTTTTAGGATTTGAAATAGACCCATAAAGTGGGATATTAAAATTTGAAAAGAAAATAGTTGCTAAACTACCTTTTAAAAAACTTCTTCTAGTACAATTCATACTCTCATTACCTCAGGACTATTTGCAAAAATAGCAAATCGATCAGCATAAAATACTGGATCTTTCATTAAATTTAGTAAATTTTCCGGTTGATCAAAATTCTTTTCAATTACATTAAAAAAATAATCCTGATCATAGCTTACATTAGGTTTGGTGATGTCAGCAAATCTTCTAGCAGCCGCTAGTCTACGAATAATTAATTCAGGTGACAGCCATTCATCTTCAAGATCAATAAAACCATTAGGTTGTTTAGCTCGATAAATGGGATGACCAATTTCCCACAGTATATCCTTAACCAACCTATGACTTCTACTAGGTCTAGATCCATTAAACTCAAAACCTTTGGGAAACAAATAAATATAATTTAGTCCTAACATCCTTGAGTTTTGTAAAAGCCACAATTCTGGCATTGAAAATTTTTGATAATTTGAACCATAATCAAATACTGCCTCCATAGTTGATTTGTGAACTTCAATTAAATTGCCATCATTTTGTTTCCATTTTTTAACAATACTTGCAATCATTTCCTCTGTTGGTTCATCACAAATATAATGCTGGCATAGCTTTCTTGCTACATGCCTAATAGTAGCTGGGTGGTTAGCTAGATCTTTAATTACTATTCCTAACTCTTTTCCTTGATTAACAGTATTAAAATCTTTGATGTCGTAAATTTTTCCTAAAATTTTATATGGTCCTTGTTCATGATATTCAGGTTGAAATTTAATAGGACCTGCCTCTAATTTTTTATTATTCCATAAGTGTCGCCAACCTGTCATAACCTTTGCCATCTCGATTACATCTTTTTGAGAGTATTTCCCATCAGGTGAGAGTGTATGCAGTTCTAGTAATTCTCTTGCATGATTTTCATTGAGACCTACTTTTTCATTATCACTATCTGAATTCTCCCTCAAACCTTCTATTGAGTTAGGTCCAATATTCTCAGCGTTATCAAGATGATGAAGCATGCACCATGATGTAGTCACTGAATAAATTAAATCTTCAAAAGTATTTACCATATTAGGTCGAATAATCTCTCGCTGATAAACACCTGTAGAAAAACTTGCTAAAAAATCCTTTTCACTAATCGCAAAAAAGTTACCCCAAAAATGCCACATTCTCTCAAATGCTGGTGAGTTTGAAGCTAGGGCCGTAGAATGTCTCACAGATAACTCTAATGGCTCAAAAAATTTCTCTCCTGTAATTACTCTTAAATTATCTTTTTCTTTTTCATAAGCTAGTCGGTCATTTTTATATTTTTCTCTTAAAACTTTACGGTCTTCATAAACCCATTTGCCATATCTGTCTTGTTGTTCTTCAAGATTAGGAAGTTTTTTTTCCCAAACAAATTTTGGAACAGTATCAAATTGTTGTTTAGCCCAATTTAAGGGATCTTCGTTTATTTTTTCATTGGGACTTAAACCAAAAGCAACTTTTCTGAAAAAGTTTTTTTTCATCTTATTTAATTTTATTTAAAAAATTATCTAGTTCTTTCTCTTCCATTTTTATTAAATTTTTATCTTCAGGATATTGTCCATTCTTAACGTCATCAACAAACATTTTAAACCCTTCAATCCTTATCTTTTGTAACTCATCTTCTTTAGATAATATATCTACATATTTTTTTGCATGTCTTGGGTAATGACCTTTATTAGTACCAAGTATGTCATTACAAAAAAGATACTGCGTATCACAAACATCTCCACAGCCCATTCCCATGGTAATCATTCTTGTATTTTTTGTAATATAATCTGCTAATTCAACAGGAACTACTTCTACTTCTACACATGCTGCACCTGCACTTTCAAGATCTTTGACGTTTTGATAGACTTTTAATGCTTCTTCTGCAGTTTTGCCCACTGCTCTAAAATTGGTCCAAGTTGAGAGGTTAGGCACCAAACCAACGTGAGCTGTTATAGGAATTCCTTCCTTTGCCATTGCCTCAATAAAGTTAATAGAGTGCGAACAATATATAGCATCAGCACCCATTTCCATTATTTCAAAACCTTTTTTTATTGCCTCTTGAGGAGAACTCACCAACCCATGTTTAAGACCAACAGATAAAAATGCTGTTGGAGCAACTTTTCTTACATCCTTGAAATGATGATCGGGTTCACAGGAAATTATTTCAATTCCTGCTTCATAGGCAGCTTCTGCCTCTTTTGCTGTATCTATATGAGTTTGAGGCCACTTCTTTTTCCCTTTTTGACTCCATAGATCAAAAACGGTAGTTCTTTTAGCCATTGTTATTAGATGGAACGGCTACTTGTAATTCATATGAAGGGTTTTTTGCTTGTTTTAAAATAGTAGGGATGATTTCAGAGTATGCTCCCCATAAACCTTTTTTTGCAGGAGGCATCTGATCTTTAACTAATTTGTGCAGTTTAGGCAAATTATGCGATGGCACAGTAGGGAACATATGATGTTCAATATGATATTCCATCTGCCAATATAAAAAACTGAAGATCGGGTTTAAATGCATTGTCCTAGTACTATATCTATGATCTTTGATATTATCTTTAAGCCCAGTATGTTGAGTTAATCCAAAAAGTCTTTTGAGTGTTATCCCATAAAAGTTTGGAAGTAAAAAATATAAAACCGGCAACCAAGACTGAAAAGCAATTGACATTAAAATTAATAAGATCCAAATACCAACATGTAATCTTGAAGAGTTTATGCATTTTTGATGTTCTCTTTCAGGAATTACTTGTTTCATTACTTCTGTTTTTTTGCCTAAAGCATGAAGAATAGTCTCGTATTGAGTTGTTTTTTTAAAATTAATAAAGTCAAAGAAAGGTATGAATAAACTGAAAAAGTAAAAAACATCAGTTGGTCTTCTAATTGCTATTTCAAAATCAAGTGGATCATCAAAGTAAGTATAACCATGATGACGAAAATGTGACCATCTCCATCTTATTGGTTCAAATCCATTCATATAACTTCCAATTTGATAAAAAAAGTTATTCCAATAGTTCGTTTTAAAAGCTGTTTTATGTCCTGTTTCGTGCCAAATAGGATCTGCGCAATTCCATATATTTCCATAAATTAAAAAAAATAATAAAGACCACCAAGTCCCCCATGTCATATAAGCTAAAACACCGAATACAATTAAAGACCCAAAGAAAATAAACATATGTTTAAAACCTTGATAATCCGACTTCTTAAGAAGCTTTACAAATTCTTCTTTATCAACGTCACAATGATGCCATTTGTCTAAGTCAACTTTCATTTACAAAAAATACCATAAACTAAAAAAAAATAAATAAGGTCAGACAAATGATCCTATTGCACCAGCTATGGCAAGAATCAAGCCTAATCTAGACAAAGACCCAGAATTTTTAATATATTTTTGATTGGGGGATAGGCTTTTTCTAGCTGATACATATAAATGCATATTTATGAATATAGCTGTTATTAAAATTAAGCTAGCTCCAAATAATTTCATATGAAAAGCCCAACCTAAATTAAATGAGCCATATATTGCCAATAACAAAATAATTCCAGTAACCCACATTGTAATGATAGCTAATAAAGATAAAAATGCTAAAACCTTAAAACCTTTAGCCAAATGAGGCTCAGGAACTTTACCTTCTTTTTTATATATAGATTGTATAACAGTACTACCAATACCTCCTCCTCCAGCAATAAACAGAGATATAAGATGAAGAAACTTACAAATGTATATAATCATACAAAAAAAATATCATAATTTAATATTTATGAGTTAATATATTTTTAAAAGTTGATTAAAAAAAAGATTGTCACGATAGTCGGTGCTGGCGTCATTGGCGCTGGATGGGCTGCTAGAATGCTAGCATGTGGTCTAATAGTTAATGCTTATGACCCAAGTGTTAAGGCAAGAAAGCAACTATTATCAAATACCAAAACAGCTTTAAAGAACCTTCAAAGATTAGGTTTAAATAAAAATGCAAAACTTAGTAATTTGAAAATTTATTCTGATCTCAGAGAGTCTCTTCATTCAACCACCTTTGTCCAAGAAAATGCTCCAGAGAATGAAAAGTTAAAGAAGAAACTTCTCAAAGATATAGATAAATTATTGCCAAAAAATATAATCATTGCGTCTAGTTCATCAGGACTTTTGCCTACAAGAATTCAATCTTTATGTAATTATCCAGAAAGAGTTTGTATAGGACATCCATTTAACCCTGTATATTTATTACCTCTTGTCGAATTGGTATCAGGAAAGCAAACAAAGAAAAACACAATTACCAGAGCTAAGAAGTTTTACGAGGAAATAGGAATGAAGCCTTTGATTGTAAAAAAAGAAATTGAGGGCTATATATCTGATCGCTTACAGGAGGCTCTTTGGAGAGAGGCACTTCACATAATTAAAGATGGCATTGCTTCGACTAAAGATGTTGACGATGCGATTGTTTATGGACCTGGATTACGATGGTCTTTTATGGGCGTTTGTCTAACTTTTCATCTTGCAGGAGGGCAAACTGGTATGAAACACATGTTAGAGCAGTTTGGACCTGCTCTTAAATTACCTTGGACTAAATTAAAGGCGCCAAAACTTGATGCAAAACTAAAAAAATTAATGATTTCAGGCACAAAAAAACAGGCAGGAAAATACACTATTAAAGATCTAGAGGTGCAAAGAGATATTTTTTTGATTGAAATTATGAAAACTTTGAATAAATATCAAAGAAATAATTTTCCTAATTGGAATAAAACATTTAATAAATTTTAATATGAGCGAAAATTTTTCAATTAAAACAATCGATAAAAATAACAAGTCTATTTTGGTCGATTGGAGCGATGGTTTTAAAAGTAAATATAATTTCTTATGGTTGAGAGATAATTGTCCCTCTGAAGTGCATCCAACAGCTCGTGAACGAACTTTTAATTTGCTTGATGTATCTGAAGATATTCATCCTAAAAATTACTCTCTAAATAGTGAAGGTAATCTTGAGATTGAATGGAGTGAGGGAGGGCATAAAAGTGTTTATGAGAGAGATTGGTTGAGACATAATTGTTATTCTTTAAAACACAGTCGAGAGTACGTTTCACCATATAGGATTTGGGATAAATCCATGCAAGATACATTTACTGATATTCAAATAGATTACAGCGAAATAATTAGTAGTGATGATGGTTTAAAAAAGTGGTTACAGCAACTACATTTTTTTGGTATTTCAATTGTTAAAAATTCTCCAACAGATGTAAATTCTGGTTTTGATATCCTGAAAAATATAAGTCACACTCGAGAAACTTTTTTTAAAACACCATTCGAGGTCATTGATATACCTAACCCTAATAATTCAGCTTATACTGCTGCAGGCCTAAGAAATCATATTGATTTACCATATTATGAGATAGCTCCAGGATATCAGTTTCTTCACTGCTTAATAAATAATGCTACTGGGGGTGAGTCAGTTGCTGTAGATGGTTTTAAGGTAATTGATTATTTAAAAAATAATCACCCAAATGATTATGACGTACTACTTAATACGTCTGTAAAATTTGTAAATAGAGACTACACAACTAATACAATTAGAGTAATGCATAAACCTATAATAACTCTCGATCACAATAATGATTATAATGATATTAGGTTCAGCGTTGCTTACATGGGAGTTATGGACTGCCATCCTGATCAAATGGATCATTTTTACTCAGCATACAGAAAACTTTTAAGCTTACTTCATGACCAGAGGTTTGAAATTAACTTTCGTATGCAAGCCGGAGATATTTTTAGTTTTAATAATCGAAGAGTGTTACATGGTAGAAAAGAATATGATGCCAATTCTGGAGAAAGGCACCTTCAAGGTTATTATATGGACAGAGATGAAATATTGGGTCGCTTAAATTATATTGAAAATTTAAATCCTTAAATTTAATAAAAATTAAAATAAAAAATTCAAGAGTTGTTCAAAGATTACAGCAATATAAATAATAAAATTTATTAGGATTAGTTATGTTAAAAGGTAAGAGAAGCAATAGATAATGAGAAAATTTTGTTAAGTAATGACTTAAATTACTTACTTTGGTGGCTTCATCTTTTTAACCTCCATCCTTAAACCTATCCTCTAGGTGATTCTATCTTATCAAATTAATTGGATTTTGTATTTTATAATTTGTGAATATTATGAAAACTTTATTTAACACAATGTTCATTGTCCCAAAATTTATTAACCTTTGGCATTATTAATGGCAGTTTAGCAATAACAGTAGGTCCAAATTTTTCTATATCTCCAGTTGCAAGAACGTAATTACCCATATTAATTTCATTGAAAACTTTAATGTAGTATGAACCTGGTTCGTAAGTTACTGTACTTTTAAAATCTTCACCTATTTGTGGTCCTATCCAATACCATTTTTTACCATAAGGCTCATACCATTCCCACCACTCAAAATTTTGACCATCAACTTCCTCGATAACACTTAACTCAAGGTCTTTACCTTCTAAAATACTAAATGAGAACTTTCTAAATGTATTACAATCATCAATTTTTGGAACAGTAATACCAACATAAAAATTAAATTTCTGATCAGAATTTATCAAGTAATAATGTGGATCACCATTTAATTTAGAGTATATTGCTTTTGATATTTCTGGTTTTTCTATTTGATATGCCTCATTAGGTTTATTTGGGTTTGAGTCATTTATTACAGGTTGATGAGCATAGGATAATGAAGAAAAGGTAATTAAAATAAAAACACTAAAAAATTTCATAGTTTAATTTACATTATTATTTTATATGAGGCGAATATGATCTATGAAAAACAATTAATTTTGTTATAAATCAAACTTTATAATGAATTTTGAACAAGCAAGAACAAATATGGTTCTTAATCAACTAAGAGCTAATCGTATAAAAAACTCATCTTTAATTGAAAAAATTGAATTATTTCCAAGAGAAAACTTGTATCCAAAATCTTATAAACATTTGGCTTACTCTGATAAGATTATATTTTTAGATGATGGTCGCTTTATTCTACCTCCTTTAACATCATTTCATTTATTACAAGCTTTGGGAGAGATTGATGATGAGTGTATTTTAGAAATTGGTTCTGGATTTGGTACATCAACATCTATTATAAATAAATTTTCCTCTAGTATTGACTGTATAGAGTCTTCTATGCAAATGACTGAAGTTTTCAAAAATAGTATGAAAGACGGTTTATTCAATGCCTCTTTATTAGATTTAACGATAGAGGAATTTTTCAATAACAAAAAGCCAAATATTAAAAAATACCAAAAGATTATTATTAATGGTTCACTTGATGAAGAGCCCATAAACATAATTAAAAATGCATCTGATAATGCAGAGATAGTTTGTATTATTGATAACCAAGATTTTAAACATAAGATTGTTAAATATATAAAAGTAGGAGGCAAATCGAATAAGTTTGTTATAGATGAAGCCTCTTCTTCTTATATTTATAAATATGTTCAATCCGAACCATTTGTTTTTTAGCAAATGGATGAATTTCAAAATAAAAAAGAATATGAAAATGAAATTTATCAGCTTTGGTTAGACAAAGAATGTTTTAAACCTAAATACAATTTTGATAAAAACTTTTCTATTTGTATACCTCCCCCAAATGTAACAGGGTCGTTGCATATGGGACATGCACTTAATAACACTATTCAGGATATTTTAACAAGATATCACCGAATGAATGGATTTAATACTCTTTGGCAACCTGGAACAGACCATGCAGGCATAGCGACACAAATGGTTGTGGAAAGAAACTTAGCTGAGAAAAATATTTATCGTAAAGATCTCACAAGAGAAGAATTCATTGAAAAAATATGGGAGTGGAAAGAATATTCGGGTTCCACAATCATAAATCAATTAAAAAGGCTTGGTAGTTCATGTGATTGGTCAAGGGAAAGATTTACGATGGATGACGGATTGTCATCTGCAGTTAGAAAGGTTTTTGTTAAATTATATACAGAGGGGTTGATATATAAAGATCAAGCTCTTGTTAATTGGGATACCAAATTTAAAACAGCTATTTCTGATTTAGAAGTTGTTCCTACGGATGTAAGCACCCAAATTTACTATATAAAATATCCGAGCTCTAATTCTGGGAGTATAACTGTTGCAACAGTTAGGCCAGAAACAATTTTTGGTGATGTTGCTATAGCAGTTAACCCCAATGACAGTAGATATACTTCATTAAAAAAAGAAACTTTTACTATTCCTTTAACATCAAGATCTATTCCACTTATATTTGATGAATATTCTGATCCGGAAATGGGAAGTGGTGCAGTTAAAATTACCCCAGCACACGATTTTAACGATTTTGAAATCGGTAAAAGGCACAACTTAGAACTATTAAATATTCTAAACGAGGACGGATCATTGAACGAAAATTGTCCAAAAGAATTTCAGGGTTTAGATCGATTTGAGGCAAGAAAAAAAGTTGTTCAATTGCTAAAAGAAAAAGGTTTTTTAGAAAAAATTGAAGATTATAAAACTACAATACCATATGGTGATCGCTCTAACACTGTTGTCGAACCTTTTTTAACTCATCAGTGGTTTTGTAATGCTGAAGAATTAGCAAAACAGGCAATGAAAGTTGTAAAAGATGGTGATACAAAATTTTTTCCCTCAAATTGGGAGAAAACATACTTTCAATGGATGGAAAATATAAGACCATGGTGTATTTCTCGACAAATATGGTGGGGACATCAAATTCCAGTTTGGTATGGCCCTGATGGAAAAGAATTTTGTGCAGAAACTGAAGAAGAAGCGAAAAATTTAGCTGTAGACTTTTATAAAGCGGATAAAATAATTTTAAAAAGAGATCAAGACGTCTTAGACACCTGGTTCTCCTCAGCTCTTTGGCCTTTCTCTACATTGGGATGGCCCAACAAAGAACAAACATTAGATACATTTTACCCTAATTCTGTACTAGTTACGGGTTTTGATATCATCTTTTTCTGGGTTGCCCGCATGATGATGATGGGTAATAAATTTATGTCAGAAACACCTTTTAAAACTGTTTATGTTCATGCTCTCGTTCGTGATGAAAAAGGTCAAAAAATGTCAAAATCAAAAGGTAATGTCATAGATCCTTTAGAAATAATCGACAAGTATGGTGCAGATACACTTCGCTTTACTCTAACATCATTAAATACACCTGGAAGGGATGTAAGATTAAGTGAGCAACGTATAGCAGGTTATAGAAACTTCGTTACTAAAATCACCAATGCCTATAAGTTTGCTGAATTTAAAGGAATTTATCCATTTACAGATAATGGCAAAGTTAACCCTAACCATATTTTTAATGTTTGGATTATAAATGAGTTTCAAGAGTTATATAAAAAAGTTCAAGAAAATTATGAGAAGTACTATTTTCATGAAGTAGCTAATCAACTATATCATTTTACATGGCATACTTTTTGTGACTGGTATATTGAACTTTCTAAAAATCTTTTAGACGACAATCAATTTAGAGATGAAACCAAACAAACTTTTCATTTAGTATTTAATTCTTTATTGCAACTTTTACATCCAGTGATTCCTTTTATCACTGAAAAATTGTGGAGTAAAAATAATAAAGATATCTTGATGAGTCATCAGTGGGACTATGTTGATCTAAAAACAGAGATTGAACATGTATCTAAAACAAAATTATTTATTGATTTTATAGAGGAATACAGGTCAATGGAAAAACTTTTTGAAATCAAAAAAGAAGATACTGTAGAAATTTTTTCTAAAAACCAATTAATTCAAACAATTTTAGAAGATAATAAAAAAACATTTGAATTTTTAACAAGAAAAAAACTTTCATCATCCCATAAAGACAATAGTGTTACTTTACCTTTTAAAGAGTTTGATTTTGAAATTTCCACTAGCCAAATTGATAAATCTAAAATCAAAGAAAAACTTCAAGAAAATAAAAGCTCTTTGGAAAAAGAAAAAAATACGATTGATAAAAATTTATCAAATGAAAATTTTGTATCAAAAGCTCCAAAAGATCTCATTGATCAAAATAAAGAGAGACAAAGTTCAATTAATATGGAATTGTCTAAAATTGATAGTATATTAATTAATATTCAATAATGGTTGATAAAAGCAAATTACCAAGTAGACATGTTTCTGTAGGTCCTAAAAGTGCACCACATAGAGCTTTTTATTATGCTATGGGCATTACCGAAGAACAGATTAAACAACCTTTTGTCGGTGTAGTAACCACATGGAATGAGTCTGCCCCTTGCAATATTTCACTTTCTCGCCAAGCTCAATCAGCCAAAAAAGGTGTGTGGGATGCAAAAGGTACACCAAGAGAATTTACCACCATTACTGTTACTGATGGTATTGCTATGGGTCATGAGGGAATGAAATCTTCTTTAACTAGTAGGGAGATTATAGCTGACTCAACTGAACTTTCTGTAAGAGGGCACTGTTATGATGCCTTAGTTGGTTTAGCTGGGTGTGATAAATCTTTGCCAGGTTTAATGATGGCAATGCTAAGACTTAATGTGCCATCTGTATTTATGTACGGTGGATCTATATTACCAGGTGTTTATAAGGATAAGGACGTAACAATAGTAGATGTTTTTGAAGCTGTTGGAAAACATTCAACAGGAAAGATTTCAGATCAAGAACTCCATGACATTGAGTGTGTTGCCTGTCCATCTGCTGGATCCTGTGGCGGACAGTTTACTGCAAATACCATGGCATGCGTTTCAGAGACTATTGGTTTAGCTCTTCCAGGTTCTGCTATGACACCAGCTCCTTATGAAAGTAGAGATAAATATGCTTATGAAAGTGGAAAAGTAGTTATGGAATTAATTGAAAAAAACTTGAGACCTAGGGATATTGTTACAAAACAATCATTAATAAATGCGGCTGTGGTTGTTTCAGCATCAGGTGGATCAACCAACGCAGGTTTACATCTACCTGCTATGGCTCATGAAGCTGGTATTGAATTTACTTTGGAAGATGTCTGTAATATTTTCCAATCAACACCTTATATAGGTAATTTAGCCCCTGGGGGGAAATATGTAGCTAAAGATTTATATGAAGTTGGTGGCGTTCCTGTTCTAATTAAAGCACTCATTGATGGCGGGTTGATTGATGGATCATGCATGACTGTTACTGGAAAAACGTTAGCTGAAAATGTAAAAGATGTGGAGTTACCAAAAAATCAAGATGTTGTTTATCCTGTCAGTAGCCCAATTACTAAAACAGGTGGCGTGGTAGGTTTGAAAGGTTCACTTGCTCCTGATGGTGCGATTGTAAAAATAGCTGGACTTAAAAAATTACAGTTCAAAGGAAAGGCAATTTGCTTTGATAGAGAAGAACATGCTCTAGACGCTGTCTTAAATGGTAAAATTAAACCTGGTCATGTTGTGATTATAAGATACGAGGGCCCAAAAGGAGGACCAGGTATGAGAGAAATGCTATCTACCACTAGTGCCCTTTATGGACAAGATCTTGGCGAAGAGGTAGCTTTAATTACTGACGGAAGGTTCTCTGGAGGTACACGAGGTTTTTGTATCGGCCATGTAGGTCCAGAGGCTTATGATTGTGGGCCTATAGCGTTAGTTGAAGATGGCGATGAAATAGAAATTGATGCAGAGAAAAATATACTAAATTTGAATGTAGACGAAAAAACGTTATCCGATAGAAAAATTAAATGGGTTAATAAAGAACCAGAGTTTATGTCAGGTACTTTATGGAAATATATGAAAACTGTTGGACCAGCAAACCTAGGGGCAGTTACACACCCTGGTGGTAAATTAGAAAAA
Source organism: uncultured Alphaproteobacteria bacterium (assembly GCA_902530745.1). Lineage (GTDB taxonomy): Bacteria > Pseudomonadota > Alphaproteobacteria > HIMB59 > HIMB59 > HIMB59. The sequence continues at coordinate 38,124 of CACABO010000008.1, forward strand.
AAGACTTATTCAGATATTTAAATCTATGAGAATAGGGCAATGATCAGAGGGTCTATCCATATCACGGTATTCTTTTAATACTTTTAGTTTCATTATTTTACTTTTCAAAAATGGAGATAAAAGAAAGAAGTCTATTCTTATTCCTTCCTCTTTTCCAAATTTGTAAGTTTTATAGTCAAAAAAAGTATAACTTTGTTTTTTTGGAGTAGTCTTAAACACATCAATTAGATCTAGATTTATTAATTTATAAAATTCTTTTCTAGACTCAGGTTGTGCTAGAGCATCATTTTTATATTTTTTAATATCATGAGCATCTTCATCATCTGGAATAATATTAAAATCTCCCATTAATAAAACTTCATGTTCTTTTTTAAGTATTTCTATTTCTCTATAAAGTAATTTCATCCATTCAAGTTTATTTGTAAATTTGTCTGTATCTATAGGATTTCCATTAGGGAAATAACAATTGAGGATTGCTAAATTTTTATCTTTTATAATAACTGTATTGTTTCTTGCTTGTGTTATATTTAACTTCTTTAAAGGTTTTTCATTTAATACAATCTCACTTTTACAAGAAACACTTACCCCATTATAGCTTTTTTGAGTTTCAGCCACTGTTTTCAATGAAAATTGATTAAAAAAATTTTCTACGTATTCTTTATCTAATATCTTCAGTTCTTGTAAGCAAAATATATCTGGAGTTTCTGTTTTTATTATTTTTTCTATAAGTGGTTCTCGAGCTCTTAAAGAATTTACATTCCAACTAATTATTTTCACAATTAAACGCTAAATGATGTGCCACAGCCACAAGAATTTTTAGCATTAGGATTTGAAATAGAGAAACTAGAGCCTATCAATTCATCTTTATAATCTAATTCAGACTCATTTATGAAAGTCATAGAATTTTTATCGATCAAAATTTGTAAATCTTTAAAATTAAATACATGATCTTTGGTTTCATTAATTACATTTTCACTTTTAAATACGTACTGGAATCCAGAACATCCACCACCTTTGACTCTGATTCTAAAATATTTCATATTTTGATCTTTTAGAACTTCTTGAATTTTATTTATAGCTTTATCTGTTATATTAATACTTCCCATATGTTCAGTAATTTATCAGCTTTACCAGAAAATTCAAAAGGAAGACTTTACGATGAAATAAATGATCATCGATCACTTTACGAAAGAGATAGAGACAGAATTTATCATTCAACAGCCTTTAGAAAACTAAAAGATAAAACACAAGTATTTATGTTTGAAAAAGGTGATTATTATAGAAATAGACTAACACATACTCTTGAGGTATCTCAAATAGCAAGATCTATAAGTAGAAAATTGTCTTTAAATGAAGATCTCACTGAATGTATAGCGCTATCTCATGATTTAGGTCATAGTCCTTTTGGTCATGTGGGCGAAGAAATAATTACTCAAGAATTAGATGCAAATTTTAACCATAATTATCAATCTTTTAGACAAATTACATTATTAGAAAAGAGATATATAAATTTTGATGGTTTAAATTTAACTTGGGAAACAATAGATGGTTTAATAAAGCATAATGGAAAAATACTAGAAACAAATAAAAACTACGACTTATCAAAAAATTTTAAATTTGATTTAAATAAGAATCCCTCTTTAGAGGCTCAAATAGCTTCCTTGTCTGATGATATAGCTTACATAGCTCATGATTTCGATGACGCTTTAAGATCAGGTATTCTGACAATATCAAGTTTAGCTGAAAATAAAGAACAATTTAATTTTATAGATTTTTCATACATTGCAAACTTAGATAAAAGTATTGCAAGAAATTACTTTTCAAGATCCATTATGAACTACTTAATTTTGGATCTTCTTAACGAAACTGAAAATACTCTTTCTAATAATTCACAAATAAGATCGATTGAAGATGTTATAATAAACACAAATTTTTTGGTTAAGTTTAGTCCTCCAGTATTAGATAAAGTAAAATTTCTTAAAAATTTTCTATTCGAATTTTTTTACACATCTGATTTTGTATATAAAAATAGAACGCAAGCTGAAAAAATTTTAGTATCTATAATTAAATTATTAAATAATGATACCTCTATGCTTCCATCTAAATGGAAAGAAAAATTACAATATGATACAGATAAGCAACAAATAATAGTCGATTATGTATGTGGTATGACAGATCAGTATGCTATAAATTTCTATAAAAAATATGTTACATAAATTAAAAAAATCTCTTTTTGAAATATTAATTAAAATTGATAAGAACGTTAGTATTAATTTTGAAGATGTAGAAGTTGAAACACTTTTTGACAAAAAAGGAGATTTTACAACTAATGCTGCTCTAAAATTTGCAAAAATATTTGGAAAAAATCCAAATCAATTAGCAGACATTATTTTAAAGGCTATTAATTTAAATAATTTTGAAAAAGTACAAATTGCTGGACCTGGCTTTATAAATTTTTTTCTTAAGGATGAAAGTTTTAATCCTCAATTATTTAATTATGAAAAAGAATTTACAGAAAATGAAAAGGTAAATATCGAATTTGTGTCTGCAAATCCAACAGGCCCATTACACTTAGCACACGGAAGAGGTGCAGTTGTTGGGGATGTTTTATCTAATTTATTTGAGTATTTTGGACATCCTGTAACTCGAGAATATTATGTAAATAACACAGGTAATCAAATTAATGAATTTCTATCTTCAATACTTTATTCGATTTCACATACATATAATCTAAATCTTAATGAAAAACAATTTTACAAAGGTGATTACATTAATGATATAGCAAAGAACTGTTACGAAAAATTTAAACCAATATTTGATAATAAGCTAAGTTTTGATGAGAAAAACAATATAGTAAATTATGCTATTGAAAATCTTGTCAATCAGACGCTTCAAACACTTGGCACAGCAGGGATTAAATTCGATCAAATTTCATATGAAACAACCATTATGGATAAGGGTCATCTCCCGATAATTCTTGAAAAATTTAAGCAAAAAGATCTAACATATGAAGGTCAATTAAATGCCCCTAAAGATTTTACGGGCACTTTAAAAGATAATCAGCTAACAATATTTAAATCAACTCTTTTTGAGGATGATGAAGATAGAGCGTTAACTAAAAATGATGGCACTCCCACTTATTTTGCAAATGATATTGCTTATCATGAAGATAAATTTCAAAGAGGATTTAATAAATTAATAAATATATGGGGCGCAGATCATTTAGGATATCTCAAAAGATTGTCATCAGCGATAACTTCTTTACATCCAAAAATTGATTTTTCAGTTGTTTTTTGTCAAATTGTTAATTTAAAACGCGATAATAAAATACAAAAACTCTCAAAAAGAGAGGGTAACATTTTTGAACTAAAAAATTTAATAGATGAAATAGGAATTGATAATTTTAGATATTTTATGTCTTACAGAAAAAATGATACTCACATGGATTTAGACATAGATTTAATTAAGAGAGAGAACAAGGAAAATCCCATTTATTATATTCAGTATTCTTATGCTAGAACACAATCCATTTTAAATAAGGTAAATAAAGTTGTTGATACACCCGTTATAATTACTTCAGAATTAAAAAACTTATATAAAAAATTATTGGAGTGGGATAATGTGGTAAAATCTGCATATTTAAAAAAAGAAGTTCACTTAATAGCACACTACTTAGAGAGTTTGTCTTCATATTTCCATACATTATGGTCCTCTTCAAAAAATAAACCATCAGTAAAATTTTTAGATAATGAGAATAATATTTCCTCTAATCTAATTAAGTTATTACATAATTATCAAAATGTCTTAGACGAAGGGTTAAAAATTTTAGGCATAAAGCCTAAATTACAAATGTGAAAAATCTTAAAATAGTAATAATTATTTTTTTTTTAATTCTGATTTTATTATTTTCCTATCTGTTTTTTGATAATTACTTGAAGTATATTTTTTTTGATAATTTTATAACTATTACTGCTGATGAATTTGATTTTATAAAATGAACTTTCCTATAATTATATCCATTAAAAGTATTTCTTTATCTAAACAAGAAAAAAATTTTATTTCGAAGATAAAACCTTTTGGGGTAATAATTTTTACAAGAAATATCAGTAATATTCTGCAAATATCAAAGTTAAATGAGTCAATTAAATTACTAAGTAAAAATACATTAATATTTATTGATCAAGAGGGTGGAATCGTAAATAGATTTAAAAAATTTAAAGAATTTAATTTTTTAGATAATTTTGAGCTTTATAAAATTTATTTAAGATACCCTTCTTTATCAAAGCAGTTAGTTTTTTTGAAATCCTTCATAACATCGTATTATCTAAAAAAACTAAATTTTGATATTAACACTGTTCCAGTCCTAGATTTACCAATTAAAAATACAATCTTAATGATTAAAAAAAGAACTTTTGGACCAAATATTAATGTCAATATAATTTTGCAGAAAATATTAATAGATAATTTAAGTTACTTTGGACTAATTCCAATAATGAAACATATCCCGGGTCATGGTGTAACAAATAAAGACTCACATTTAACTTTGCCAATAACAAAATTAAGTAAATCTTCTCTTCAAGACCACATTAAAATATTTAAATATTTTAATAAAATACCTTTAGCAATGACTGCACATATTAAATATCTGTCGTGGGATAAAAATAACATAGCTACTTTTTCAAGTTATATTATTGATAATATCATTAGAAAAAAAATTGGGTTCAAAGGTTTAATTATATCTGATGATCTAGAAATGAATGCTAATATTTATAATATAAAGGATGCTATTAAGTTAGCTAACTTATCTAAATTAGATGTTATTTTAGATTGTAGCTCTGATTTGGATAAATATAGTGAAATTGTAAATTCGTTTAATTTTTCAAATAATTATGTAAATGTTTATAAATCCAATAAACTTCAACAATATAAGAAAAAATTAGTCTTTAAATCTATTAATATTAATCACTATCATGAATTGTATAATCAATTGTTAAAAATTAATGGATTCTAACCTAAATATAGATATTAAAGACTACAATGGACCTTTAGATGTTCTTTTAGAACTTGTTCATAAAAATAAATTTGATTTAAAAAATCTACCAATACTTAGTCTTTGTAACCAATATATTGCTTTTATTGTAGATTTAAAAAAGGTTAGCATAGAGATAGCATCAGAATATTTACTAATGGCTGCTATAATGGTTTTTTTAAAATCCAAATACCTAGTAAATAAAGACAAAGAAGAGGATGTTAAAAAAGTAACAAGATTTCTTACAAATCGATTAACGATATTAGAACTTGTAAATAAAAATAGTATTAAGTTATTCGAGCTTCCTAAATTCAAACAGGAATTCTTTCCAAATACACAAAAACATAAATTAAAAATTGAAAAAAACTTTGTAATTAAAGACAAGCTCATTGATCTTTTAAAAGCTTATGCAAATATTCATAAAAGAAATCAACAATATACTTTAAAGTTTAGCTCTACTAAATTATTTACGATCAAGGATGGTCAAAACGTAATTTCTAAGGAAATTCTATCTAACCAAGATTGGTTCACATTGAAGAGTTTACTACCTGATAATTTAAAATCGGATATTTTGAATAAATCATTTTTTTCTAGCACATTTAATGCCAGCCTTCACATGGCAAAAGAAGATAAAAATGAAGAAAAAAAAATAGTAATTAAGCAATCATTGCCATTTTCTGATATATATTTAAAAAAAGATGAGTGAAACTTCACAAAAAATTGAAGCTTTAATATTTGCATCAAGTAAGCCAGTTTCAGAAAATGAAATTAAAAAAAGATTGGATATTCATGAGGATATTTCTGAGGTCATGTCTAATTTAGAGACTGCTTATCAACATAGAGGTATAAATTTAAAAAAAATATCAAATAAGTGGATTTTCTTAACAAACACAGAAGTCAGTGAGATCTTTCATGAAAAAAAAGAAATACAAAAGAGACTTTCAAAACAAGCAATAGAGACATTGGCTATAGTTGTTTATCATCAACCTATAACAAAATCAGAAATTGAAAGTATTAGAGGAGTTGTGATAGGGCAAGGAATATTTGATCAATTAATGGAGTTTGGCTGGATAGCACCAGGAGGTCGAAAAGAAGTTCCAGGTAGACCTATTCTTTGGGGTACTACTGAAGACTTCCTTTTACATTTTGGTTTAGGCACACTAGATAATCTTCCTGGAATAGAGGAAATGAAAAACTCTGGAATATTGGATGAAAATTTTGCTTCAATGAATATCCAAGAGGTTTCAGATGATCTAAATAAGGATGAAGCCTTCATAGATGATGACGATCAAGCAGAAACTCTTGATGAGTTTTCAAAAAGTCAATTAACGCAAAATAATGATACTTGATGTGAGAGATCTTCACCATTCTTTCGGTGAGATAAATGCTATAAATAAACTTAGTTTTTCAATAGAGCATAACTCGATTGTTTCCATTTTGGGTCCCTCCGGCTGTGGAAAAACTACTTTAATTCGATTAATAGCTGGTTTGGAAGAAATTCAAAAGGGGCAAATATCTTTTGAGGGTAAATTAGTCGCAAATGAAAAATTTAATACTCCCCCAGAGCAAAGATCAATCTCTTACGTTTTTCAAGACTTTGCATTATTTCCTCATATGAACGTAAAAGAAAATATTAGTTTTGCAGCAAGCACTAAAGTGAATAAAAAACAGTTGATTGAACAAGTAATACAATTAGCGAAAGTTGAAAATTTTCTTGATAAATATCCTCATGCTCTTAGTGGAGGAGAACAGCAAAGAGTAGCATTAGCAAGGTCAATAGCTGTTCAACCACGTCTATTACTTTTAGATGAACCTTTTTCTGATTTAGATACTAATTTAAAAAAGGAAATTATTGATGACACACTGCACTTAATCAATAGCTTGGACTCCTCTGCTATTGTAGTAACACACAATGCCGAAGAGGCTATGTTTCTTAGCAATGTCATTATTGTAATGGAAAAGGGAAGAATAGTTCAGATAGGAAAACCTCGTGAAATATACTTTAATCCTTCTAATGTTTATGTTGCGTCTTTGTTTGGAGAGGTTAATATTTTTAAGACAAAGATTTTAAATAATAAATGCGAAACTCCTTTAGGTATACTAGATACAAAAGACTTTAAAGATAACCAACAAGTAAATGTAGTAGTTAGACCTGAGGCTATTAAATTGAATGTTGAAAAGTCTCCCTTGACAAGTCCTAACTCAGGAGTTGTTGTTGACTCTAAATTTCTTGGAAATAGCGCTATGATTCATATGACAGTGAATGATAGCAATAATAAAAAACACCACATACATAGCAAGTTAATTGGAGAGTTTTTACCTGCTCCTGCTAGTTCAGTTTCTTTTTCACTAGATCTAAACCACGTATTTATTTTTCCTAGATAAGACATTAATTATGTAGTAGATTACAAAAATGGGTACATTTAGCATATGGCATTGGATAATTGTTTTAATTATCGTTCTTTTATTATTTGGAAAAGGTAAAATACCATCTTTAATGGCAGATATGGCAAAAGGAATTAAGTCTTTCAAGAGCAACATGGCTGAAGATGAAAAACCTGCTAACCCAGATCAAGACAATAAAGACAATCAAAATAAGGACCAGTAATGTTTTCTTTAGGTTGGATGGAGATATCCATCATCCTAATCATAACTGTAATAGTCGTAGGACCTAAGGAAATACCAACTGTTATTAAATTTATTAAAGGAATAACCTCAGGCCTAGGAAAAATTTCTAGAGAGTTTAAATCTACTGTAAATGAGATATCTCATTTAGAGGAGGTGAAAGATATTAAAAAGGATATTTTAGATACAAAAGAGTCAATTATAAAAGAAGGAAAAGAATTAGACGAATTTATTGAAAAAAGTAATGATGAAATAATGAAAGGCGAAAAAAATGACCGAAGTTGAAAGTTCAATGAATTTCTTCGATCATATAAAGGAACTAAGACAAAAACTAATTTATGTCATAATTTTTTTCATTATTGCATTTATATTTTCTTTTTATTTTTCTCAATCAATATTTGAATTCCTTGCTAAACCGCTAACTTCAATCTTAGGAGATGGCAATGGATTAATTTATACAGCTCTTCAAGAGGCTTTTTTAACAAACGTTAAAGTTGCTTTTTTTACAGCTGCTTTTATTTCATTTCCTTTTTTTACTATTCAGATTTGGTCTTTTGTATCCCCAGGATTACTTAAAAAAGAAAAACAAATTTCATTACCAACTTTAATTGCTATCCCATTTTTGTTTATTTTAGGTGCCGCTGTTGTCTATTACGTAATATCACCCATAGCTTGGAAGTTTTTTTTAAGTTTTCAAACCTCACAAGCGGACGGTATCAATATTACTCTTCAAGCAAAAATGAATGAATATTTGTCACTTATGATGACATTTATTTTTGCTTTTGGACTTGCTTTTCAATTACCTGTTATTTTACTTTTACTTGTTAAATTTGGTGTGCTCACTATAAGTCAATTAATTTCATTTAGAAAGTATGCAATTGTTTTGTCATTTGTATTTGCTGCAATAGTTACACCACCTGATCCATTTTCACAAATTTCTCTAGCGTTACCTATAATAATTTTGTATGAAATATCTATCTTTGTATCTAAATTTATGGCTAAGCGACAGATTAATAAGGATGAGAATAATTAATAGAAATTGTCATGCATGATATTACTTTTATAAGAGAAAATCCTGAATTATTTGATGAATTGTTAAAAAAGAGATTTATTGATCCAAAATCAAATGAAATTATATCTCTTGATAAGAAAAAAAGAGACATTTTAACTAAATCTCAAGAATTAAGAGCAGAGAGAAAGAATTTATCATCTTCTTTTGCAAATCTTAACGACAGTGATAAAGCTGATTTACAAAAAAAGGTACAATTAATTAAAAACAAGATAGATGAACTAGAAAACGATATTTCAATAATAGATGAGCAATTAAAAAATAATTTATCTAGTCTGCCAAACCTCCCACATAAAGATGTACCTGTGGGAAAAGATGAAACCTCAAACAAATTAATAAAACAAGTCGGAAAAATTCCTTCATTTAGTTTTACACCGAAATCCCACTATGAACTTGGAGAGAATTTAGAAATGATTGATTTTGAGCAAGCTGGAAAAGTGTCAGGTACAAGGTTTGTATATTTAAAGAAAAAGATAGCTCAATTAGAAAGAGCTATAGCTAATTTTATGTTGGATAAACACACAAATGAATTTGATTACACAGAAATTAATCCACCTAATTTAGTTAGAGATGCTGCAGCTTATGGAACAGGGCAATTGCCAAAATTTTCAGAAGATTTATTTAAAACTAACACAAATCATTGGTTGATACCTACTGCTGAGGTACCTTTGACTAATTTAGTATTAGATACAATAGTATCTGATAAAAATTTGCCCCTGAGGTACACAGCTTGGACACCATGTTACAGATCTGAAGCTGGAGCAGCTGGAAGAGATACAAGGGGAATGATAAGACAACATCAATTTTCTAAAGTCGAATTAGTAAGCATAACTAAAGAGGATGAATCAGAAAAAGAGTTGGAAAGAATGTTAAATTGTGCAACTTCTATTTTAGATGATTTAAAAATTCCTTATCAAATTATTTTATTATCCTCTGGTGATATGGGCTTTTCAGCAGAAAAAACTTATGATATTGAAGTGTGGTTACCTGGTGAGGGAAAATATAGAGAGATATCTTCCTGCAGTAATTGTAATTCTTTTCAAGCTAGGAGAATGAATGCTCGTTATAAAGACTTAGATCAAAATAAATTTGTTCACACTTTAAATGGATCTGGTTTAGCGGTTGGGAGAACATTAATTGCAATTTTGGAAAACTATCAAAATGAGGATGGCAGTATTAGTATTCCACAGGTCCTGAAACCATACATGGGGAATTTAGATAAAATCTCTAAATAATTATATTCTTACTAGAACAATAATATTTAAAAAATTGGTAAGCAGACCTACCTGTTCTATTTCCTCTTGAAAAGATCCATTTGAGTGCACTATTTTCAATCTCATTATCAAATTCTATTTTATAAAATTTACAATAATTTTTAATTATTAAGATAAAGTCTTTCTTACTTAAGTTATGAAAACTAATCCATAATCCAAATCGATCAGATAAAGATAATTTTTCTTCAATCCCCTCATCTTGAGATATAGCAGATGATCTCTCATTATCTAACATATCTCTCTTCATTAAATGCCTTCTGTTACTTGTGACATATACTAGAAATTCGTAGTTTGAGTTGTAAAAAGATCCTTCAAGAAACGATTTAAATTGAATATATCTTCTATCGTTTTGTTCAAATGATAGATCGTCAATAAATATTATGATTTTTTTGTCGAACTTATAATTTAAAAAAATATTTGGTAAATCTGATAAATCTTCACTATTAATTTCTAATGTTTCAAATTTATCATATTTATGAGCATAATTTTTTAATATACCTCTTATAATACTACTTTTGCCACTACCACGTACACCCCATAAAAGACCATGATTAAAAGCTAAACCCTCTAAAAAGTTTTTTGTATTTTCCTCTATTTTTTTTATTTGTTGATCAACACCATACAAAAGCTTTAAATCAAGGACTTTATTGAATGGTATTTTATCTAAAGAATTTTTTGATCTATTCCAGCACAGTAAATATTTATTTTTCAATTTTATGTTGACTTCATTGATGATTGTGAGATTTTAGTGCTTATTTTATTAATTTAAAGGATTTAAATCATGGAACAACTTGCAGGAATTCTACCACTTATATTAATTTTTGTCGTTTTCTACTTCTTACTTATTAGGCCCCAACAAAAGAAATTAAAAGATCACAAAAATATGATTGCAAATTTAAAAAAAGGTGATCGAGTTGTGACCCAAGGCGGAATTATAGGCAACATCCATTATGTAAATGATGATGGCACTCTCTCTGTAGAAATAGCAGATAACGTACAAGTCAAAGTAGCTAAGGGTATGATAGCTGATATAGCAGCTAAATAGCTTAATAAACTAAAATAACATAATGATTATTTTTAAACAGTGGAGATTATGGGTATCTTTATTACTGTTAATAGGAAGCTATATCTTTATTAAACCTAATTTTGAAAGTCAAACATCTGATAGCAAAATTAATTTTGGATTAGATATTCAGGGAGGGTTTTCATATTTATTAGAATTAAATGAAGAAGAATATCTTAATAATCTTTTAGTTAAAACATCTCAATATATTGAAAATACTTATTCTATTTCATCTGATATAGATAATGGAGAAATTGTAATATCTAAAAACCAAAATTTAGATGCTCTTACAAATATTGTTATACAAAATTTAGGTTTAGAAATTAATGAAAAATCAGATAAGGAAAATAGTTATATTTTTTCTAAACAAAGTTTTAATAAATCATTGTCAGATATGACTTTAAATGCAGTTGAAATTGTAAGGTCAAGAGTTGATTTTCTTGGTAATAAAGAATTATCTATACAAAAAGTAGGTTTAAATAAAATTTTATTAGAAATACCTGGTGATTTAGATAATAACGTCAAAGAAGTAATCTCTAAAACAGCTAAATTAACATTGCACCTAGAAAAAAATAATATAGTTGGTTCTAAGACTTTTATAAATGAAGAAACAGGTGAGCAAGTTAGAGTTCAAGAAATTCCAAATATAACTGGTGATTTTATTCAAGATGCGTCACTTCAATATAATCAAAATGAACCAGTCGTTGCTTTTTCTTTTAATAAAGAAGGTTCAGATCTTTTTGCGAAAATGACATCTGAAAATGTTGGTTCTAGATTTGCAATAGTTCTTGATGGTTCTTTAATTACTGCTCCCGTTATAAGAGAGTCAATTACTGGCGGTAGTGGTCAAATATCTGGTGGTTTTACAAATGAAACCGCAAATAATCTTGCAATCATTTTAAAGTCTGGATCTTTACCAACTCAAATAAAAATAATTCAAGAAAAACAAATAGGCCCGACTCTTGGACAAGAAGGCGTAGAGAAGGGAGTGATAGCATCAATAATAGCTCTTATAGCTATTACTCTTTTTATGATTATTTATTATAAAATTTCAGGATTTTTTACAGTTATCACAATTATTAGTTGTCTGTCTTTACTTTTTGCAATGATGTCCTTATTAAACACAACATTAACTCTACCTGGTGTTATTGGAATAGTATTAACAATAGGAATGTGTGTAGATGCAAATGTTTTAATATTTGAAAGAATTCGAGAAAATTTTAAACATAATATCGAAGATCCTAAAAATCATGGTTTCAATTCTGCCTATGTAACTATTCTTGACTCTAATTTAACAACATTATTTGCAGCTATTTTTTTATTTGCTTTTGGTTTTGGGCCTATTAGAGGTTTTTCAATTTCTTTAATTATTGGAATTATATCCTCTCTAATAGTTACTTACATAATACTAAAATTATTTATTAATATAACTTCAATAAAATACCTTGGACTTCAAAGATGATTAATTTTTACTCTTTTAAAAATAAATCTTATTTAGTCTCCCTTACTCTTATAATACTAACAATTATTATTATTTTTTTTAAAGGATTGAATTTAGGAATTGATTTTAAAGGTGGATTGAACTTTGAGGTAAAATCAAACTTAACAACTAATCAGCTTAATGAATACTTTGATTTTATAGACTCTGACAGAGAAGTCTTAATTAAAAGAGAGGTTGGCAGTGATGTTTTCAGTATCAGAATAGAGTCAGGTGATAATAATCCTGTTTTTATTGAAGAAATAAAAAATCTAATTAATCAAAACCCGGATATTGAAATATTACTCTCTGAGTATATAGAACCAACTTTTAGTGAAGAACTTATAAAAAATTCTATTTATGCTTTAGCATCTTCTTTGTTGGTAATAGCTGTTTATGTTTGGATAAGGTTTGATTGGCAGTTTGCAGCATCAGGTATATTCGCATTATTACATGACGTTTTTGTAGCTATAGGCTTTATGTCATTATTTAATATTGAATTTAATTTAACAATGATTGCAGCTTTGCTACTAATTGCAGGTTACAGCATAAACGATACTATAGTTCTATTTGATCGACTTAGAAGTTTAACTTCAAACGAGGAAAATAAAGATAATTTTGAAACTAATGTTAACAACTCAATTAAATTAAATCTTCGAAGAACTATATTGACAAGTTTCACAACTATTTTGGCATTATTATGTCTAGTTTTTCTTGCACCTGTCAATTTAACTGAAATGCCAATAGTTTTTATTTTTGGGGTTTTGATTGGAACTTTTTCCTCTTTATTTCTTGTGCTTGGAATAGTGGGGGATTTAAATTATGAAGCAGTGCTTAAAGCAAGAGACTCTTGATATTTTCTTAAATAAATACCTGTTTGATTATTTTTATTCTTAATTAGATCCTTTGGTTTACCTTCAAATAAAATATTCCCACCTTTTTCTCCACCCTCAGGTCCTAAATCTATAATCCAATCACTCGTGTTAATAACATCTAAGTTGTGTTCTATTACAATTACAGTATTTCCGTAAGACACTAATTTATGAAGTATCTCTAAAAGTTTTTTTATATCATCAAAATGAAGTCCAGTTGTAGGTTCGTCTAAAATATAAAGTGTTTTTCCAGTTTGACGTTTCGATAATTCTTTAGAAAGTTTAATCCTTTGAGCTTCTCCACCGGATAGTGTTGTTGCTGATTGACCAATAGAAATATACCCTAAACCAACATCTTTTAGTGTTTTAAGCTTTGAATATACTTGTGGATTATTAATAAAAAATTCTTCAGCATCATCTACTGTCATTGATAATATATCATTAATATTTTTTTTATTATATTGAATACTTAATGTTTCCTTATTATATCTTTTTCCGTTACAAACTTCACATTTAACATATACAGGTGCTAAAAAATGCATTTCAATTTTTTTTAATCCATCACCCTCACAACTCTCACACCTACCTCCTTTAACATTAAATGAAAATCTACCAGGTTTAAAACCTTTAACTTTAGCTTCTGGTAAATTTGCAAACCATTCTCTTATAGGTGTAAAAAGCCCAACATAAGTAGCTGGGTTTGATCTAGGTGTTCTTCCAATCGGTGATTGATCGATATTTATAACTTTATCAATATTTTCTATACCTTTAATGTCCTCATAAGGGAGTGTTTTTATAATTTTTTCATAAATTCTGTTATTAGTAGCTCCATACAAAGTTTCATTAATTAATGTTGACTTTCCACTTCCAGAAACACCAGTAATAGTTATAAACTTACTTAAAGGAAATTTTACACTCACATCTTTTAAATTATTCCCATTTGCCTTTTTAATTTCAATAAATTGTTTTGATGGATTTTTATTAAGAGTGGGTGGATACCTACCAATTAAACCCCTTATATAGCTACTAGTTAAACTATCTTTACTATTTAGTATTTTGTTGAATTCTCCGTTAGCTACAATAGATCCACCATTGATACCCGCATGCTTACCGATATCAACTACATAATCTGCCTCTCTTATAATATCCTCATCATGCTCAACGACTATTATTGTGTTACCTAAATCTCTTAAATTCTTGAGAGTATTTATAAGTTTTTGATTATCTCTTTGATGAAGTCCTATTGAAGGTTCATCTAATACATATGTAACTCCAGTTAAGCCAGACCCAATTTGACTTGCTAATCGAATTCTTTGAGACTCTCCACCAGATAGAGTAGAACTTTTTCTCGATAAACTTAAGTAATTCAAACCAACTTCATTTAAAAAATTTAATCTAGAAAAGATTTCTTTTTTTAATGGAGCTGCTATTAGTTTTTCCTGATCATTTAATTCATTTTCAAATTCATTAATCCACTTTAAAGAATTAGCTATGCTTAGGGAAGTAAAGTCAGAAATAGTTATATTATTAATCTTAACACACAGTGCTTTTTCATTAAGTCTTTTTCCATTACAGTCATTACAAGTTTTTGAGTTTCTAAATTTTTCAAGCTCCCATTGCCTCCACCAACTTGAAGAGCCATCATAGATATCGTCCATGATATTTATTAAACCATCAAATTGTCTTCCACCATAAAGAACCTCATTTTGAAAAGATTTAGGTATTTTAGACCAAATAATATTTTCTAATTTTTTTGCATTAAACATTTTTTTTAGCTTTGGAAATATTCTTGATTTTGATCTTTCTGACCAAAAATTTATTGCTCCTTCATTAAATGATAAATTTTTATCTGGTATCAATATATCTTCATCAAATGTATCTATCTCACCAAGA
Source organism: uncultured Alphaproteobacteria bacterium (assembly GCA_902530745.1). Classification (GTDB taxonomy): domain Bacteria; phylum Pseudomonadota; class Alphaproteobacteria; order HIMB59; family HIMB59; genus HIMB59. The sequence continues at coordinate 53,426 of CACABO010000008.1, forward strand.
CCGTCACATGTTTTACAAGCTCCATATGGATTATTAAAACTAAATAATCTGGGTTCTATCTCATCAATACTAAATCCGCTTACGGGACACATGAATTTATCAGACAATGTAATTATTTCATTATCATCAATGTTAAATACCTCTACACTTCCTTCACTTTCTTTTAAACTAATTTCAATACTATTTGCTAATCTATCTCTATTATCTTTTGAAGGTACTATTCTATCAATTACAACACTTATAGAATGTTTAAAGTTTTTACTTAATTCAGGTAGTTCTTCTTTTTGATAAAGTTTGTTATTAATAAAAAATCTCTCGTAACCTTTTTTAAAATATTCCTCAAAGAGTTTTTTATACTCTCCTTTTCTCCCTTTAATTAATGGAGACATAATCATTATTTTTTTTGAATTAAATTTTAACTTAACTTCATCTATCATTTCTGAGCTAGTTAAGCCTTTGATTGGTTTTCCAGTTGCGGGTGAGTAGGGTACACCAACTCTTGAGAATAGAACCCTTAGATAATCATAAATTTCAGTTACTGTTCCTACAGTTGATCTAGGGTTTTTAGAAGTTGTTTTTTGATCAATTGAAATAGCAGGAGATAAACCTTCTATTTTATCAACCTTGGGTTTATCCATCATATCTAAAAACTGACGGGCATAAGCACTTAGTGATTCGATATACTTCCTCTGTCCTTCAGCATAAATTGTATCGAAGGCTAATGTTGATTTGCCAGACCCACTCACACCAGTTATTACAACGAGTTTGTTTTTTGGTAAATTTAAATTTATATTTTTTAAATTATGTTCATGGGCATTATGAACAATAATGTGAGTAAGTGGTGTATGTTTATCCATTAAATTAGATATCAATTAAAGGGCTTTTAATATATATTAATATTACCTTTTAATAAAAATATTCATGGCTGGATCAGTAAATAAAGTAATTCTTCTAGGCAACTTAGGTAAAGATCCTGATATTAGAGCTACAACAGCTGGATCGAGACTTGCGAGTTTTTCAATTGCTACCTCTACGAAATACCGAAACAAAGACACTCAACAGTTAGAGGATAAGACTGAATGGCACAGAGTTGTTGTTTTTAATGATAAGTTAGCCGATATTTGTGAAAAATATTTAAGGAAAGGTTCAAAGATATACATAGAAGGTCAACTTCAAACAAGGAAATGGACTGATAATAATGGTGTTGATAAATACACAACTGAAGTAGTTATTCCAAATTATTCTGGAGTATTAACGATGTTAGATACTCGTTCTCAATCATCTGTTAGTGATGAAAATAATAGTAATCAATTAGACTCAGCAGCAGATGAAGCAATGGGTGGTTCAGAAACATCTACAGCTGAACAACTCGATGATGACATTCCTTTTTAAAAAAATCATTGGCTAAAAAGAAAAAAACTAAAGCAAAACAGTTAGATGTTTTGGATACTAAAATATATCCAAACATAGATATTACAGATGAATTAGAAAAAAGTTATTTAGATTACGCTATGAGTGTCATAGTCTCTAGAGCTTTACCCGACGTAAGGGATGGATTAAAACCAGTTCATAGAAGAATACTTTACTCTATGTATGAGTCTTCATACCATCACAACAAACCTTATAAAAAATCTGCAAGAATAGTTGGAGATGTTATGGGTAAATATCACCCTCATGGTGACTCTGCAATATATGAGTCTATGGTTAGAATGGCACAAGATTTTACAATGCGTCTCCCCTTAATAGATGGTCAGGGAAATTATGGTTCTATGGACGGAGATCCTGCTGCAGCTATGCGTTACACCGAAGCTAGATTAGATAAAATCTCATCTTTTATGTTAGAAGAATTAGAGTATGAAACAGTTCAACTTAGAGCAAATTACGATGAGACATTAACAGAACCTAAAGTTTTACCATCAAGATTTCCAAATATTTTTGTAAATGGTGCCAGTGGTATTGCAGTAGGAATGGCAACAAATATTCCTCCTCATAATCTTGGAGAAATTATAGACGCTACTTTACTTCTAGTAGATGAACCAGATACAACTTCTAAACAACTTCATAAGATAGTAAAAGGGCCAGATTTTCCAACTGGAGGAATTATATCTGGTTCTGCTGGTCTAAGCTCAATGTATGAAACAGGTAGGGGAAGCGTTACAGTCTTATCTAAACTTCATGAAGAAAAAATTAAGAGTAGAAATGCAATTATAATTACAGAAATTCCTTACTTGCAAAATAAGTCAAAACTTTTAGAGCGTATTGCTGACGTAGTTAACAATAAAACAATAGAGGGTATAAACGATATTCGTGATGAGTCGAATAAAGAGGGCGTTAGAATTGTAGTTGAATTAAAATCATCTGCTGTGCCTGAAATAATAAAAAATCAGCTATTTCAATATACTCCCTTAAAAACCTCATTCAGCAGTAATATGCTTGCATTGAAAGAGACTAAGCCTTTAACGCTTAATTTAAAAGATGGCCTCACTTATTTTATTAATTTTAGAAAAGATGTTATTACAAAAAGAACTGTATATAAACTTAACAAAGCAAGAGAAAAAGCTAACATTTTAATTGGATTATCAATTGCTGTTAATAATATTGATGCAGTAATTACCCTTATTAAAAAATCTAAAACTCCATTAGAGGCTAAAGAAAAATTATTATCAACAAAATGGACACTAAAATCCAATGTTACTCAATACATTAGGTTAATAAACCCTTCTTTTAAATTATCTGGATCTAAGATTCTGTTAGATGAGGAACAAGCTAAGGCTATTCTAGAATTAAGACTTCAAAAGTTAACAGCTTTAGAAAGAGATGATTTATTTAATAATTTAAAATCACTTGTAGAAGATATTAATACATATCTCAAAATATTAAACTCAGATAAGCAACTTTTAAAAGTATTAAAAAGTGAATTGACAGAAATTAAAGATAATTTTTCTACAGTTCGAAAAACTGAAATTCAAAAACAAGATATTGAAGACATAGATACGGAAGATCTAATAATAGAAGAGGATGTTGTAGTCACAGTTTCCCATCAAGGTTATATAAAAAGAGTTCTAAAATCCTCTTACAAAGTTCAAAAAAGAGGTGGTAAAGGTAAAAAAGCTATGACTACACGAGATGAAGATTTTCTTGAACAAGTATTTGCAGCCACTACTCGTGATACAATATTATTTTTTACTTCAGTTGGAAAAGTTTATTCTATGAAAGCCTATGAATTACCTGCTGGCACACCTACATCGAGGGGAAAAGCAATAGTCAATCTTATTCCAATAACAAAAAACGAAAAAATTTCTTCTATTCTCACATTGCCAAAAGATATTGATGATTTTGAGAATTATAATTTAGTTTTTGCTACTAGCCTTGGGAACATAAGAAAAAATAAACTAAAAGATGTAGCAATGAGTGGTTCAAGAAAATTATCTAGAACAGGTAAGACTGCTATTAAACTTAAAACAGGAGATAGGTTAATTGGTGTAATTTCTGTTATAGAAAATGATGATGTACAGCTTGCAACAACAAATGGTAAATCAATCAGATTTGCTACAAAAGATTTAAGAGAGTTTTCAGGATTAGGCTCTGCAGGTGTAAGGGGAATTAAACTAGCTAAAGATGATAAAGTTGTATCTGTATGCAGTTTACTTCATAATAAAATATCTATAGATGTTAGAGAGTCCTATTTAAAAGCAAAAAATGAGGCTAAAAAAGATATATCAAAAATAAACAATAAATTTAAAGAACTTGCAAATACAGAAGAATATCTCTTATCAATTACCGAAAATGGTTATGGTAAGTTAAGTTCTGCTTATGAATACAGAATTACTAATAGAGGTGGATCGGGAGTTACTAATATTACTGTTACCCCTAAAAATGGAAGAGTTATTCAATCATTAAAAGTAAATTTGGATGATAATATAGCTTTAATTTCAGATACTGGTAAATTATTAAGGTGTAATGTTGGAGATAATATCAGAGTAGTTGGAAGAGTTTCCCAAGGTGTCTCTGTATTTAAAGTAGATGCAAATGAAAAAATTGTCTCTGTAGCAAGGTTAGAAGATTAAAATGTCAAAAATTGGTATATATCCCGGTTCATTCGATCCAATCACTTATGGACATCTTGATATTATTCAAAGGAGTTTAAGTGTAGTTGATGAATTAGTTATAGCTGTTTCAAATAATAAGTCTAAAAATCACCTAATATCTATTGATGATAGATTAAATTTAATCAATCAATCAATCTCATCTCTTCCAGAAAAAGATTTATCAAAAATTAAAGTAGAAAAATTTGATAATTTACTAGTACACTATGTAAAATCAAAAAATGCTTCATTGATTATTCGAGGTTTAAGAGCTGTTTCAGATTTTGAGTATGAGTTTTTAATGACTGGTATGAATAGATCAATCGATAAAGATATTGAAACTATTTTTTTAATGTCTTCAGAAAAATATCATTTTATATCATCAAGATTTATAAAAGAGATACACAAGTTGGGTGGGGATATTTCCAAAAGTGTACCAAAACCAGTCCTTGATTTCTTGGCAAAAATTTGAAATGTTCACAATTATTCTACACGGGCCCATAGCTCAGCCGGTAGAGCACCTGACTTTTAATCAGGGTGTCGCAGGTTCGAATCCTGCTGGGCTCACCACTTATAACTATGATTAAAGTTTATTTAGCTGGAGAAATTCACACTAATTGGCGTGAAGATTTAATTCAATTGTGTAATTCAGCTAATTTGAAGACTCAATTTTTCTCTCCTGTAACCAATCATGAAAATTCTGATAATTGTGGAGTAGAAATATTAGGACCTGAAGATAAAAATTTTTGGAAAGATAATAAAGGTGCCAATATTAATTCTATTCGTACAAAAAAAGCTATAAAGGATAGCGATGTAGTAATTGTAAAATTTGGCGAAAAATACAAACAATGGAATGCTGCTTTTGATGCTGGATATGCTTCGGCTCTAAACAAATCAATTATTATTATACATAGTGATGATCATCAACATGCTTTAAAAGAGGTAGATGCAGCAGCTTCTGCTGTAGTGTCTAATAATGAACAAGTGGTTCGTATTTTAAAATATGTTCAAGATGGATCTCTTGAAAAATAAATATGAAATATAATAAATCGACCAACTGTTTATTTATGGTTATAATCTGAAATATGCTTGATAAAAGAAAATTTTATATAAATGGTGAATGGGTATCTCCATCAAAAAACTCAGATTTTAATGTAATCAATCCAGCTACAGAAGAACCTTATGTAACTATATCTTTAGGTAATGAAGATGACACTAACAAGGCTGTAGTAGCGGCAAAAAATGCTTTTACTTCATGGAAAAATACCTCTGTAAAGGAAAGAATAACTTTACTTGAAAAACTCTTAAAGATTTACAAGAGAAGATTTAATGAGATGGCCCAAGCCATTTCAACTGAACTTGGTGCTCCCTTAGATTGGGCTTCATCTGCACAAACAGCCTCTGGAGAGTCACATATTGAAGATTTCATATTGAGATTAAAAAAATTTGAATTTGAAACAAAATTTGATGAAAGTTCCGATAATTATATAGTTTATGAACCTATTGGTGTGTGTGGTCTTATCACACCATGGAATTGGCCTATTAACCAAATAGCTCTTAAAGTAATACCGGCTTTTGCCACTGGCTGTACCATGATTTTAAAACCATCTGAAATGGCACCTCTGTCTGGTTTGTTATTTGCTGAAATGATACATGAAGCAGGTTTTCCTGCAGGTGTTTTTAATTTAGTAAATGGAGATGGAGCAGGCGTTGGATCTCAAATATCCAGTCATCCTGACATTGACATGGTTTCTTTTACTGGTTCAACTAGAGCAGGTAAATTAATTTCAAAAAATGCAGCTGATACAATTAAAAGAGTTTGTCTAGAACTTGGTGGTAAGGGAGGTAATATTATTTTTGCTGATGCATACCCTAATGCTGTTAGAGATGGTGTAAGGAACATAATGAGTAATTCTGGTCAATCATGTGATGCACCTACACGAATGTTAGTTGAAAAATCAATTTATGAAAAAGCTGTTGAGGAAGCTGCAGATGAGGCTAAAAAGATAGGCGTAGATTTACCATCTAAATCAGGAGATCATATTGGCCCTGTAATTAATAAAATTCAATTTGAGAAAATACAGTCGTTAATACAAAGCGGTATTGACGAGGGCGCTACACTTGTAGCTGGTGGAGCAGGTAGACCATCAAATCTTGAAAAAGGTTATTATGTAAAACCAACTGTATTCACAAATGTTAGTAATGATATGAGAATAGCTAAAGAGGAAATATTTGGCCCAGTGTTATCCATTATTCCTTTTGAGTCTGAAGAAGAGGCTATTTCGATAACTAATGATACACCATATGGATTAGGTAATTTTTTACAAACTGAAAATAAAGAGAGAGCCAGAAGAGTTTCAAAACAATTAAGGGCTGGTGTAGTTCAAATCAATGGAAATGCTCCTGACGCTGGAACACCTTTTGGAGGCTACAACCAATCTGGTAATGGACGCGAGGGTGGAACCTGGGGTCTGCACGAATATTTGGAAGTTAAAGCAATAAGTGGTTGGAAATAGATGATAGGATTTGTCATGGTTGGAACAAACGATCTTGATAAAGCTACTGGGTTTTATGATACCCTTCTTGATATTATTGATTTAAAGAGAATTGAAAAAACTGATACTTATGGCTCCTACGCCCCTAAATCAAATCCCGAGGCAGTAGAATTTTATGTTACAACTCCTTTCAATGAAGAAAAAGCAACGGTTGGTAACGGAACTCAAATTTCTTTTTATATAAATAATAAAGAAACTGTCGATTTATTTCATTCTACTGCAATAAGTTTAGGTGCAAAAGATGAAGGTGCCCCAGGTGAGAGATATGAAGGTGAGTATTATTCTTATATCAGAGATTTAGATGGCAACAAAATTTGTGGTTACACTTACCTGAACAAATAAAGATTTATTTTATTTTTATGTCCTATTCTGATATTGAAAATAAATTGAACTCAGGAAAAATTATTATTCTTGATGGTGGAATGGGTGCTGAGCTAGAAAAACTCGGAGCATCTATGGATAATAATCTATGGTCTGGCAGATGTTCTGTAGATAATCCTGAAATCGTATACAAAGCCCATCAAAATTTTATTCAATCAGGCTCAGATATAATTACGACTAATACTTACGCTAGTACTCCAATTTCAATGAAAGAATATGGCTATGAAAACCATATTGAAGAATGGAATAAAGCGAGTGTAAAAATAGCTAAAAATGTTATTGATAATTCTAATTCCAATGTGTGTGTAGCTGGTTCGGTTTCTACATATGGTAGTTGGGATAGAATTGAACCAAAATTCTTAAAACCAGGTTTTTTAAAACAATTAAGTATTTTATCTGAAGCAGGTGTTGATTTAATTATCCTTGAAGCAATGACTTCATCAACAAGAACAATTGAGACACTATTAGATTGTTCAAATGAATTTGATATATCAGTATGGCTTTCAATATCGTGTGCATTGGACAGAGAAAGAGACAAACTTATGCTTGGTTATCAAGAAAGTATAAGTAATTCTGAGGCATTCTTTTACGATGATTTTGAAAATTCAATTAATGAATTTAAAAAAATTCATGATGGTCCTATATTAATAGCTCATTCCGATATAAAGGTGATAAATCAAGGAATTCAAATAATCAAAAGTAATTATAATGGTGTTATTGGGGCATATCCGAATAACGGTTTTTTTAAAAAACCACATTGGAATGTGGTAGAGAGTATTTCTCCACAAGAGTATTATGAAGAAGCTAAATTATGGGTTGAAAGTGGAGCACAAATTATAGGTGGTTGCTGTGGAGTCAGCCCTAGTCATATTAAAGCATTATCAGTTTTAAAGAATTAATTTTTAAGTTAATTCTGTTTCTTTGTATGAAGATGTATCTTCCATTAACAATTTAGTATCAATATTTATACCTAAACCTTCATTGTCCTCTATTTTGACAAATCCATCTTTTATTTCATAGTTTTGATTACTAAATTTTAATGAGTATGGAATATATTCAGGAAAAAATTCTGCCATTTCTGTATTTGTAAAACTCATACATACATGTACCATCGCAGATGCTGCAATTGACATAGAATTCCAACAATGAGGAGAAACTGTAACTTTTTTTTCATGAGATAATTTGATTATTTTTATCATTTCAATAATTCCCCCAACACCTGAAATATCTGGATTGAAAATATCAACTGCATCCAAAGCTAAAGTTTCAATAAAATGATTTAATCCACATTGCTTTTCACCTGAAACAATTCTCAAACTTGTTTTCTCTCTAATGTCTTTAAGTGATCTTGTTGCTTCACCATCAACTGGTTCTTCAAACCAATAAGGTCTAAATTCCTCAACAAGTGAAGCCAGTTTTAATGATATATTTGTATCTTTAGGGCAGGCTAGATCTAACATAAGAGGTATTTTATAACCTAAAACATCTCTTATTTTTGAAACACATGTTGCTGCTTGTTCAACAGTTCTATTTTGAAGTGGATATATTTTAATTCCTCCATAACCATCGCTTAGTGTTTCTATACATCTTGATAATAAATTTTCATCATTTTTAAAATCCTCACTCCATATTGTTGCATAAACAGGAACTTTTTCTCTATAATCCTTTGATAATATTTTATAAAGAGGTTTTTTTTCTTTCTTCCCCTCTATATCCCAAAGACTCATTTCTATAGCACTTGTTGCAGCGGAAAAGTCAATTCCACGATGTCCATCAGCTATTAAATTTGATTCTTTATAAAATCTATCTGGTGTCATGTCTTTTAAATGAGATAAAGAGCTCATTAAATTATGAATAATTTCCACAATTCCTTTTTCTCTTGCAGGTAATGAAAAAGCCTCACCCCAGCCCTCAAAACCATCAGAGTTAGTTAATTTTAAAAATATAAATGGTTTTATTTGCGACCATCCATCTTCAGTTTGTTTTGAATTAGTTATCCATGTCTCCACTTTTTTTATGAATGTCATTATTTAAAATTTTTCAATTAATTTCTTTAAATGATTGTCACTTACACCACAGCATCCACCAATGATTTGTATTTGATCATCAATAAATTCTAGGCAAGAATTTGCAAATTCATCTTCATTACATGTAGCAATAGCTTCATGTGTGCTTGTATCAAATTTATGTATTTCTGGATAAAACATCATAGGGCCACTCCAATGATCTTTTATAATTTTCAAGCCACCATAGCTATCTTGAAACCACGTGTGCATAATACCATAAACATCTCCACCAATATTTGTTAATGTTTTTATAATATCTTCAAATAAAATTATATCATCTTCAGGTAAAAATTTCGGTTGTTCTTGATATATCTTTTCATCATAAATTAGTGATTTTTCTTTTTCAGCTCTAAAATTTCTTCCAACTATCGTGTTATCATATTTACTTACACAACAACTTAATCCAACCCATACAGGTAAACCAGTTTGTAAAGCAGCATTCAATAATAATTGTGAATGGTCTATGTCTAATAACATTTCTAATATTAAAATGTCTACACCAGAATTTTTTAATGTGCTAGCTGCCTCTATATAATTCTCTTCTTCTTGTTTAAATGACGGAATAAACCTTGGATCAGGTACAAATTCATTTTCCTTTAAAGCAAAAAAATTGGATAGACTTCCAGCTATAGCAACCTGATTTTCCTTATTACAGTTTTTTAATGCTTTTCTAGCTAATTCGACAGATCCTGTTAAAAATTCTATAGTTTCATTTTCACGATTTAAACTTTGTAAAACGTGTCTACTAGTTGCAAAAGTGTTAGCGGTAATGATATCACATCCAGCATTGATAAAGTTTTCATGAACTTTTACAACAATATCAGGAGATGTAATTGTTGATAATGCTGCAAAAGCAGGGCTCATATCACCACCTAATTTAGCAATCTCAGAACCATTTCCACCATCGAGGAAAATTTTTGAATTGTTATTTAATTTTTCTTTATAAATCATGATTTTTTTGTGTTTGGCGCTAGTACTACTGCTAAAATTCCACCAAGCACAATCATTGAACTTCCTATTATTTCACGCCAGCCAAAAGGCTCATCTGTTAAAATACTAGAACTGGTCACACCAACAAGTATTTCTGATAAAAAAAGAATGGAACACAAACCTGCACCTAATTTGCTAGGAGACCAGAATATTACTATACCTGTGGGTATAAAATAAAAAACAGATATAAAGAAAAGAAATGAAGACATTGCAACGAAAGAGTCCATTGTGGGCATAGGTCCTAAATAATCTTTTAAAAAGTAGCCAGCGACAATGTTAAATAAAGTTCCATAAAAAAAGAAAGAAAAAATTGTTGGGAATACACCATCTGTCTTTGCGATTTCTAATTTTATCATCCCGCCAGCAAATAATGCCCCTCCAGCAAAAGCTAACCAATCACCAGCGTTTTCTGGTAAAGGGATTATCGTTTGCTTACTAAATACTACCCATAGCCCCCCTAAAGCTAAACCAAGTGTTATAGCTCTTTCTATCCCAGGTCTTTTTTTCAAAAATAAAATTTCAAAAATAGTAGTCCATATTGGTGTCATGTAAAAAAGTATTAATGCTCGAACTACATCAGTTAAAAGAAAACTCAACGCATAACAAATAAAGCCGCCTCCACAAAGTAAGCCTGTTATCGGTAGCTCTAAACCAAAAGTTCTTCCATTAATTTTACGCCACACTGCAATTGGAGATAAAATTAAAACTCCAATAATCATTTGTGCGATGGTTCCCCAACCACCAGTAAGACCACCGTCTTCTAATATTCTTTGTGGTAACCAATATATACCCCATGATCCAGCTGATATAGCAAGGGCAGCTGCTATTTTATAATGATGAGGGTGCCTCATTATTATTAATCTAACAGAGGTTTAAACTTACTAAAGTTAAATATTTCCTCATATTTTTTTGCAAAAGCAAATAATTGTAAATCACTTTTCCTTTTTCCGATTATCTGCATACCCATTGGCATACCAAGTTCATCAAATCCGACAGGGATAGTGAATGTCGGTAATTCAAGAAGACTAGACAATATAAAAATTTCTAACCAACGGTGGTAAGTATCTAACTGAAATGAATTTATTTTTTCAGGAAACTGTTGATTTTTATCAAACGGAAATAGTTGTGCAGAGGGTAAAGCTAGAAAATCAAAGTTTTTAAAAATATTTTCAATTTGTTTTTCACACCTTTTTTTTTGTTTATAAGCACTATCTAAGTCTTCATTATTTATATTTTTTCCGCGATTGTACTCCCATATAGCTTGGTAAGTCATTGTATTAATATCTTTTATGTTCATTGCTAAAGTATCTTCGTAAATACTTTTTGATCTAAACGTAATCCAACTATTCCATAGAGCTTCATTATCAAAATCTGGTTTTAATCTTTCAATTTTTACATACAAGTTTTCTAATTTTTTAAGTTGAGACTCACACATATCTAAAATTTTTGTTTCAATTTTATAATTATTATTCATATTAGATAACCAACCTATTTTGATATTGGTTAAATCTTCATCTTTTATTTTTTGATTTTTAAAAAGTTCTTTTAAATCAAAAGAATAGTTATCCCTTGTATCACTTCCAATCATTTCATCTAATAAAAATGCCATATCACTTGGTGATTTTGCTAAAC
>CACABO010000009.1 GCA_902530745.1 uncultured Alphaproteobacteria bacterium
GGTTTAGACTTTTATGAATATGATTAAAAATTTTTTAAATTTTTCAGATCTTAATTATAGTCAGATTAATGATATCTTTTCCTCACAACAAGAATCTAAAATTTTAGAGGGCAAAAATATTGGACTTCTTTTTGAAAAACATTCAACAAGAACTAGATTATCTTTCTCCGTCGGAATTAATAAACTTGGTGGCAATTTTATTGATATTAAATTTCAAGAACTAAACATAAGTAGAAATGAAAGTTTTGAAGATACCTTTAAGGCAATGGATTGCTATTTAGATGGATTAATTTATAGAACAAATGATCATCAAAAGTTAACTCAAGCAACTCAATATTTTAAAAAACCTATTATCAACGCTCTAAGTGATTTATCTCATCCATGTCAAATACTTAGTGACCTTTTCACTTTGAAAGAGCATTTTGGTTCACTAAATTGTCAAATTCTTTGGATTGGTGATATGAATAATGTATGCTTTAGTTTGGTAGAAGCAGCTAACATCATTAATGAGATAGATTTAATCATTTGCTCTCCGACTTATATTAGTAATAGTATAAACTGGAAAATTGGTTCAAATATTAGAATCGCCAACGACATTAATGATATTGATTTAAAAAATGTTTGTTGTGTTATGACAGATGTTTTTATATCTATGAATGATCAAGATAACGAAGAAAAAATATCTCAATTAAAGCCTTATTCTGTTAATTCTGAATTAATGAGCAAAACAGCTTCAAATAGTATTTTCATGCACTGCCTTCCAGCGAAAGTTGGCTTTGAGGTGAGCGGTGATGTATTTCATAGCGATAAGTCAATTGTTTGGCAGCAAGCTTATAATCGTATGGTTGCACAGAAAAAATTACTACAGTTTTTATTTCAATAATAATTGTATTAAATTTGACATATTTTATTATCAACTTATATGAAAAAACTTTTATTCATTGTTTTTGGTTTTTTTATGGCTGGATGCAATGCAAATGAAACTCTAGTTGACTCACTAAATCCTGAATTTGAAAAAATGTCATTTGATGTTGTCCAAAAAAAATTGGTGCTTGAGCAAGATCTACCTAATAATCTAAATACTTTGGTCTCCAAGTGGTTTGATGAAAAAGTCAAAATTAATGGTTTTGATGGTGATATGATTTTCACAATTTCTGATTATAAAGAGGAAACTTCTCTAATAAGTGAAGGAAAAAGAATAGACATCACTTTATCATTTAATGTGCTTATAAGAAAACCATTACTGTCTCAAAAAAAATTAATTCAGGGAAAAGTTTCCTCGTTTGGAACTTTATCAGGAGACTTTAGTTTAAAAGAATTTGATACTGTTATTGAAAACACTCAAGTAGATCTTATTTTAAGATTAAGTAGAGAATTACAAAGTAAGATTTAATTCTTCCAGAATGATGGTAATAATAAGACTAAAATTGTTAACATCTCAAGTCTTCCTAAAAACATCGTAAGTGTCAAAATAAGTTTGGGGTAATTGTCCAGAGAGCTATAGTTGCCTTCTGGTCCTATAATTTCGCCTAAGCCTGGACCAACATTAGAAATAGCTGAAGCCGCAGCTGAAATACAAGTCAAAAAATCAAGACCACTAAATGATAAAAGCAGTGCAGAAGTAGCAAATGTAATAATATAGATAAAGAAAAATGTAATGACTGACTCAAAAGTTGACTCAGGTACTTTTTTACCGTTAAACTGTAAAGTTAATACCATATGAGGTTGAAGCATTTTTTTTAGATGAAGGTGAATATATTTAAATAAAATCTGAAAACGAAAAATTTTTAGTCCACCTGTAGTTGAGCCAGCACAGCCTCCTATAAACATAAGTATTAAAAAAAGTACTGAGGCATAATTTCCCCAATGCTCAAAATTACTACTGACATAACCAGTACCAGAGATTATAGAAATAGTATTAAAGCTAATAGTTGTAAGTTTCTGTAATGTACTCCCATCGATGTATGTTCTAGCTAAATAAAAAATTATAGATACAGCAAATATCAATATAATTAAAAAAAGTCTGATTTGATTATCTTTAAAAATTGTGGAGATATTTGTAAAAGAAGTTTGAGCTAAAACTAGAAAAGGAAAACTCCCTAATATCATAAAAATTATTGCTATGTTTAAAATACTATTGCTTTGAAAATAGGCAAAAGAGTTATTGTGTGTAGAAAATCCGCCTGTAGAAATAGTTGTTAGACTGTGAGCTAATGCATCAAATAGTGTCATTTGATTAAGGTAGTAAAGAACAAACAATAAAGCTGTAAGAGAAACATAGACTATTACAATTTTTGCAACAACAGATGATATTTTTGGTAAAAATTTATCATAAGGGTCATCACCTTCAAGGTGGAAGAGTTGCATACCACCAATACGAAGAAATGGCAAAATGACAAGAGCAATGACAACAATACCTATACCACCTAACCATTGTAATAAAGCTCTCCAGATCAATATTCCCTTTGTAAGTTCGTCAAGATTATTAAAAACTGTAGCCCCAGTAGTAGTGATACCACTCATAGACTCAAATAATGCATCCACTACACTGAGGTTAGACTGAGTGTATATAAATGGAACGGCACATAGAATGGCTAAAAGCACCCACGAAAGCACCGTTATAACAAATGCTTCTTTTGTGGACATCTTCAGCTCCACATTACGATTTATAATTACTAAAGATCCACCAACAATGAGGTAGAGGAGGATTGGGGCAGTGTAGGATTGCCAAGACTCACTTTTATAGATTATTTCAGTTATCATTGGAATGAATAATAAAAATCCTACTCCACAGACTACTATTCCACCAACTAAGGCTATAGGTTTAAAATTCAACATTAGTTTTTAATGAAAATTTTTTTTGTTGTAAGGGCTATCAAGAGAGAATGTAGGGATATCAATTTTTAGTTGTTCACCATTATTTTGAGACATAAGATAAAATCCTTGCATTATACCATTTGAAGTTTTTAATGGTGTTCCGCTAGTATATTCAAAACTTTCACCTGGATGAAGAATAGGAAACTGCCCAACCACTCCCTCACCTTGTACATTTATAATTTTACCATTCGCATCAATTATGATCCAGTTTCGGTGATTTAGTTTCATTGTGCTAGGTGAAGAATTTTTTATATTTACTTGGTAAGCCCAAACATAGTGACCTTCATTAGGAGATGATTGTTCGTCAAGAAAGTAAGGAGTGACGGTGACTGTAACTCCTTTAGTGGTTTTAGAATACATTATAATTAATATAAAGCATTTATTGATTATATTACATAAAATAGATTTTTAAAATAAACCTTGTATCAAACCATTTTCATCAAGCTTGATAGAATTTGCACTAGGCACTTTAGGAAGACCCGGCATTGTCATGATCTGACCAGTAACAACAACTATGAACCCAGCTCCTGCTGATAATCTTACCTCTCTAACAGGAACAGTAAAACCATTTGGAGCACCTCTTAAAGCGGGGTTTGTTGAAAAGCTATATTGTGTCTTGGCTATACAAATCGGCAGGCTTCCATAACCGCTCTCTTCAAAACCTTTAAGCTGATCACTCACAGATTTATCAATCACAATATCATCGGCTCTGTATATTTTTTGTGCAACAGCACGAATTTTTTCCTCCAATGACATATTATCTTCATAAATAAAATTAAAATTAGAAGGTTCACTTGACTCACAAATTTTTACTACTTCTTCAGCTAGCTCTATAGTACCATTACCACCGTTTGCCCAGTGCGAACAAACGATCGCTTTTACTCCCAGTTTTTCACAACTTTTAGAAATAACTTTACCCTCTGCTTCAGTATCAAGAGTAAAACTGTTAATTGCTACTATTGGTTTGAGACCAAAAGATTGAATATTTTCAATATGTCGCTGTAAATTCTCAAATCCTTTTTCAACTGCGGAAACATTTTCATTATTAAGATCACTTTTTTCAACACCACCATGAGATTTTAATGCTCTTACTGTAGCTACTATAACAACCACACTTGGTGTCAGTCCTGCCTTACGACATTTAATATCTAAAAATTTTTCAGCGCCCAAGTCTGCACCAAATCCGGCTTCCGTTACAACATAATCAGCAAGTTTTAAGCCAGTTTTAGTTGCAATAACGGTGTTACATCCATGAGCAATATTAGCAAAAGGACCTCCGTGAATAATCGCTGGATTATTTTCTAATGTTTGAACTAAGTTTGGCATTAAAGCATTTTTTAATAATACTGTCATAGGCCCATCAGCTTTGACATCTCTTGCATAAATAGGAGATTTGTCTCTTTTATATGCAATTATAATGTCGCCGATTCTTTTTTGTAAATCATTAATGTCATTAGCTAAACAAAAAATTGCCATTATTTCGCTAGCAACTGTAATGTCGAATTTATCCTCTCTGGGAAAACCATTTGATACACCTCCAAGATTAACATTCACTCTTCTTAGTGATCTATCACCTAAATCAACAACTCGACCCCAGGTAATTCTTCTTTGGTCTATTTGTAATTCATTTCCCCAATAAATATGATTGTCTATTAATGATGATAATAGATTGTGAGCTGCAGTGATTGCGTGAAAGTCACCTGTGAAGTGAAGATTAATTTCTTCCATAGGCACAACTTGAGCATATCCACCTCCAGCAGCACCACCCTTCATACCAAAACAAGGACCAAGGCTGGGCTCCCTTAGACAAACAATTGATTTTTTTCCAATTTTATTAAGACCGTCATTTAGTCCAACAGAAGTGGTTGTTTTGCCCTCACCAGCAGGTGTTGGATTTATTGCAGTAACTAATATTAATTTTCCATCAGGGTTAGACTTACTTTTTTCAATGAAATCAAAATTTATTTTTGCAGCATCATGTCCATAAGGTATAAGATTTTCCTCAGGAATTTTTACTTTAGCAGCAACGTCTCTTATGTGAATTTTTTTAGCAGCTCTTGCTATCTCTATATCTGACATCTAAATTTGGATCCTTTCCCAAAAAATCTGGTATACAATATACCAATATCTTCTTAATTTTTAAGCTATTTAAGATAAAAAAATCAAAATATCGCTATTATTTTTATGCCTATGTGTCGCATTAGAAATTTTATTTAATAAAAAAGTCATTGTTGAATAATAAATTTATAATAGTTTAAAAATGTTGAAAGTATTAGTAATAGGGCTTGGTTATGTGGGTACTGCAAATGCTCTCCTTTTATCACAACATAACGAAGTTACCTGCTTCGATCTAGATGTCTCAAAATCAAATAACTTAATAAATGGTATTTCACCCATAGAGGATAAAGAAGTATCAGAATATCTATCTTCAAAAACATTAAATTTAAATTCAGTTGAGAGTTTTCCAACTAAAATTGATGATTTTGACTTTGCAATAATAGCTACACCAACTAATTATGACATTGAAACAAATAGATTTAATACCTCTTCTATAGAACAATCACTAGAAAATATTCAAAATTCTAAATCTAATCCAACTGTAATTATTCGATCTACAATTCCGGTTGGTTATGTGAATAAAATGCAAAACAAATTCCCTGATCTTGAAATTATTTTTGTGCCTGAATTTTTAAGAGAGGGAAGAGCTTTAAAGGATAGTCTTTATCCTTCAAGAATTGTAATCGGTTCCCATTCTAAAAAAGGAAAAGAGTTTGCAAAACTATTAAAAGATGCATCTCTTGATAAAAATGTTCGAATAATTTACACAAATTCCACAGAAGCAGAGTCTTCAAAATTATTTTCTAATGCCTATTTAGCAATGCGAGTTACATTTTTCAATGAATTAGACTCATTTGCAATGTCAAGAAATTTAAATTCAAAAGAGATTATTAAATCTGTAAGTCTAGATCCTAGGATAGGAGATTTTTATAATAATCCCTCATTTGGATACGGGGGGTACTGTTTACCTAAAGATACAAAACAATTATTAGCAAATTTTGATAAAGTCCCACAAAAAATTATGGAGGCAATAATAGAATCCAATTCAATGCGTAAAGATTTTATTGGTTTAGAGATTGCAAAACTAAAACCCAAAACAGTTGGTGTCTATAAACTAGTTATGAAAGAAGGATCAGACAATATTAGAGAGTCAAGTATGCAAGGCATTATGAAAAGAGTTAAAGCTAAAGGTATAAGAGTAATAGTCTATGAACCTTTAATCAAAGAAAAACAATTTTTTAATTCAGAGGTTTATCAAGATATAGAATTATTCAAAAAAGATGCTGATTTAATTCTTTGTAATAGAAGCCATACAGAGCTAAGTGATGTACTAGACAAGGTTTTTACTAGAGACTTATTTAACCAGGATTAAGTAAAAGATTAATATTTTCTTTAAATTTATCCAAAAAATATAGGAAATTCATAGTATTTTTATATTTTAGTTTCGCATCAGATAGGTCTATACTGCCGAGGCTTATATATATAAGGAGGAAACGATGACAAAAATTAAATCGTTGTTTATTTCTCTTGTTTTAACTCTAGGTGTTTCTACAGCAATAGCTGGTAGTCACGGAAGCACTCATGATTTAGTTAAAGAAAGAGGAAAATTAATGTGTGGTTCCAACACGGGTCTTGCGGGCTTTGGTGCTCCTAACGATGCCGGTGTTTGGGAAGGCATTGATGTTGATGTATGTAGAGCTGTAGCAGCTGCTGTTTTTGGTGATGCTTCTAAAGTTGAATATGTACCCACAACATCAAAAGTACGCTTCACAGTTCTTCAGTCAGGTGAAATTGATATGCTATCAAGAAATACCACATGGACTTTATCAAGGGACGTTGATCTTGGTTTAGAATTTGTAGGTGTAAACTATTATGATGGTCAAGGCTTTATGGTTAACAAAAGTCTTGGTGTATCAAGTGCTATGGAATTAGATGGCGCATCTGTATGTATCCAAGTTGGTACAACAACTGAAATGAACCTTGCTGATTTCTTTAAAGCAAATGGTATGAGCTATGAGTCTGTTCCTGTTGAGACTAACTCAGAAGCTGATGCTGCATATACAGCTGGTCGATGTGACGTTTACACAACAGACGCATCTGGTTTATATGCAAGTAGAGCTGGTTATCCAGATCCATCTGCTCACGTGGTTTTACCAGAAATCGTATCTAAAGAGCCTTTAGGCCCTGCAGTTAGACACGGTGATAGTGAGTGGGCTGACATTGTAAGATGGTCTCTTAATGCAATGATTATTGGTGAAGAGTTAGGCATTACATCAGCTAATGTTGATGAAATGAAAAGCTCAAAAAACCCAGAGGTTTTAAGACTATTAGGTGTTGATGCTGGTTACGGAGCTATGTTAGGTCTTTCTGACGACTGGGCTTATAATATTTTAAGTCAAGTTGGAAACTATTCAGAGAGCTTTGAAAAGCATATTGGTCCAAACACACCAATTAACATTCAAAGAGGCTTAAACGCACTTTATAAAGATGGCGGTATTCTATACGCACCTCCATTTAGATAAAAAATAAGGGTATGGGCTTAGAGCCCATACCCCAAATTTACGGATTTCAAAATTTATGCAGACCAATTTTTTCAGAAAAATAATATTTGATGAAAAATCAAGATCACTTCTAATCCAAACGCTTGTAATTGGTCTTTTTGCTTTATTTATCTATCTCATAACCCAGCAAACAGCCTATAATTTAGAAAAAAGAGGAATTAGTTCAGGTTTTGATTTCCTACATATCTCAGCAGGTTACGATATAAGCATTCGTTTAATTCCATTTACAAGTGAGGACACTCACTTAAGAGCTTATTTTGTTGGATTATTAAATACATTGATGATTGCTGTTTGTGGGTGTTTTTTAGCAACCATAATTGGATTTTTAGTCGGAATTATTCGCCTATCAAGTAATTGGCTATTTCGTAATATAGCTTATGTTTATGTTGAGTTTACAAGAAATGTTCCAGTTCTTGTTCAAATAATTCTTTATTACAGTATTCTTTTAAATTTACCTAAAATTAAACAAGCAATAGTAATTTTTGATAATTTTTATTTAACTAACCGAGGTTTCTTTTCTCCCTCTCCAATATTTAAAGATGGTTTTTCAATTGTTGCTTGGAGCCTAGTAATTGCAATTATATTTTCTTTTTTCCTAAAAAGATTTTTGAAAAAAAAACAAGAGGATACTGGAAAACAATACCCAACATTTATGATAAATAGTGCAATTATTATTTTTACACCAATTATTTTTTATTACATCATGGGTATGCCTCTAGAGTTTGATCGTCCAGTCTTAAAGGGATTTAATTTTAAAGGTGGGATGGTAATCCGACCAGAATTTTTAGGAATGCTGTTTGGCTTATCTATTTATACTGCTGCATTTATCTCCGAGACTGTTAGATCCGGTATTATATCAGTATCAAAGGGACAAAGGGAGGCATCTCAAGCCTTAGGTTTAAAAAGTAATTTTATAATGAGGTTGATCATCATTCCACAAGCACTTAGAGTTATTATTCCACCACTTACATCTCAATATTTAAATTTAACTAAAAACTCCTCTCTTGGTATTGCAATAGGTTATGCTGATTTAGTTCATGGATTTGGAGGTATATCTTTAAATCAAACAGGAAGAGCCATAGAGATTATGATGATGGTTATGCTTACTTATTTGACAATTAGTTTAACCATTTCTTTTTTTATGAACATATATAATAAGTCCGTACAATTTAAGGGTAACGCATGAGCTCTACTACTATTCAAATTATTTCACGTAATAAGTATTACAATTGGTTAGTAAAAAATTTATTTTCCTCTTGGGTAAATACAATACTAACTGTTATTTCGCTAATATTCGTATATCAGGTTGGAAGTTTCTTTTTGAATTGGGCAATTTTTGATGCTGATTTTAGATATAATTTTCAAGGTGAACTAATTATTGATCGCGGATTTTGCTCTAAAAATATTATGCCTGGTGAATATGGTGCCTGTTGGGCAATTATTTTTGCACGATGGAACCAATTTATGTATGGACTTTATCCTATTGAAGAAGCATGGAGGGTAAACTTAATTTATGCTCTTTTACCTTTAGCAATTATTGGAATTCTTTTTGATAAAATTCCATTTCGTAGATATTTTATTTATTTTACATTTATATTCCCATTCTTGGCTTACTTCATGCTTTACGGAGGACCAGGATTAAGTGTTGTCGGTACAAATAAATGGGGAGGGCTTTTAGTGACACTTTTCTTAGGAGTTACTGGGATAGGTTTAGCGTTTCCTTTAAGCATTCTTTTAGCCTTAGGTAGAAGATCTAAAATGCCCATCATAAAATCATTGTGTGTAGTTTTTATTGAATTCATTAGAGGCGTCCCTCTTATAACATTGTTATTTACCGCTAATGTGATGTTGCCTTTATTTTTACCTGATGGAGTAAATCCAGATAACCTTTTACGTGCATTAGTAGCTGTTACTTTATTTCAATCAGCCTATATGGCTGAAGCAATTAGAGGGGGCTTACAAGCCATTCCAAGGGGGCAAGTTGAAGCTGCTCAGTCTTTAGGATTAAGTTATTGGCAAACCACTCGCAAAATAGTTTTACCACAAGCTCTAAAGATAGCTATTCCACCAATTGTTAATACCTGTATTGGATTATTTAAAGATACATCTTTAGTTTTAATTATAGGATTATTTGATTTATTAGGTATAGGCAGAGCAGCTTTAGCTGATATGACATGGACTAAACTTTATTATGAGGTTTATGTTTTTATTTCACTAGTATTTTTCATATTTTGCTTTGGTATGTCACGCTATAGTTTATATTTAGAAAAAAAACTAAAAACGGATAATAGTTAATGAGCACAGATCAGGTAATACATTTAGAAAAAGTAAACAAATGGTATGATGATTTTCATGTTTTAAAAGATATTGATTTAATTGTTAATAAAGGACAAAAAATTGTTATCTGTGGTCCTAGTGGCTCTGGTAAGTCAACAATGATTAGATGTATAAATCGTCTGGAGGCTCATCAAAAAGGGACAATTGTTGTTCACGGAACAGAGCTTACAAATGATCTTAAAAACATTGATTTAATTAGGAAAAATGTCGGTATGGTTTTCCAGCAATTCAATCTTTTTCCGCACCTATCTGTATTAGACAATATTTCTTTAGCGCCAATTTGGGTGAAAAAAATGCCAAAAAATGAAGCCGAAGATATTGCAATGTCCTATTTAGAAAAAGTTAAAATTCCTGAGCAGGCTAAAAAATTTCCTGGTCAGCTCTCTGGAGGTCAACAGCAACGTGTTGCTATAGCTAGATCATTAGCTATGAACCCTGACATTATGTTGTTTGATGAACCAACATCAGCTTTAGACCCAGAAATGATCAAAGAGGTTTTGGATGTGATGATACAATTAGCTGAAGAGGGTATGACTATGTTAGTTGTTACTCATGAGATGGGATTTGCAAAAACTGTTGCTGATCAAATGATATTTATGGACGAAGGAAGAATTGTTGAACAAGCATCCCCAGATGAATTCTTTAATAACCCAAAAAGTGACCGAACTAAACTTTTCTTAAGTCAAATTCTTAATCATTAAAGAAGCATAATATGAATGAAGTTGTGATGGCTTTATTATCTGGGTGGATAATATTTTATTTTGCTGTTTTTTTGCCAGGACCTAATACTTTTTTTGTAGCATCCGTTGGAATTAGTGGACAGAAAAAACAAATTTGGGGTGCTGCAGTTGGTACTGCTATTGGTTCTTTTACGTGGTGCTTACTCGCTACAACAGGTATATCTTTTCTAATTTCAAATTTAATGGGTTGGGGTTTTATAGTTTTAAAGATTCTTGCCAGTCTTTATATGATTTATTTAGCTTATCAAATTGGCAGTCAATACTTTAGTTCAGAAAATCAACTCATAAAACTATCTAATGAAAGAAATTTTTATAACAGTATGAAGAAAGCAATAATTGTCGCTTATACCAACCCTAAAGCTTTTGCGTTTTGGTCTGCTCTAGCAACTTTACAATTTAGTGAAAATTTAAATTTTAGTATCGCTTTAATTTTTGCTACAGGTAGTTTTTTTATTTCAGCAATGAATTATTCAATTATCGGTCACTTTTTTGGCATTAAAAATTTTTCAAATTACTTCAATAGACCTAAAAATATTGTTAATTTAATATTTGCTGGGCTTTTTATATTTGTAGCTATTGAAATTTGGGTTTTAGGCTAGGCAAAAAGCCCTAGATAGGGCTTTTTAAAATTTTCTAATAAATCTTCTATCTAATTCTTTTTGTCTTCTTTCAAGATCAATCATGTCGATTGCTTGGGATAAATATGCTTCTTCTTTGTTAAACTTTGATTTTTGGTCATTTTTTCCATTAATAATTATATTTCTAATAGATTTAAATAGATTGTTCATTATGCGGCCTCTTTCAAACTATTTGGAAATGACTGTTTTTTTTGATACTCGGAGTAGGCCCATTGCCAATCAGAGCCATATTCAACCTTACAAAAATTTATAATACTATCTTCTTCTCTACTAAAAAAAGACAACCAGAAACTTAAAGATCGTTCTGTAAATCCAAAAATTTTATTCATATTTTAATTTCCTTTCATACATATATATAGTTTCAAAAAGAGATTTTACTTTTGCTTAATTTAGACAGCTGATGTCTATTTATGAGACTGCAAACAAATTTATTTAATATTTTGAATTTGTATATAGTCTAAATAACAAAAAAAATGATAAATTTATAATATGGATTATAAAATTTTTGATGGTCACAATGATGTATTATTTAGATTATTTTTAAAGAACAAACCTGACTCATATCTTGATTTTATCGATGGAGATAATGAAGGACATTTAGATCTTCCTCGAATGAACCAAGCTAATTTTAAGGGAGGATTATGCGCTATATATGTTCCTACCCCAGAACAAGATATCTCTGACTCTGATAAGTTGGTCAACTATAAAGATATGGAGCAAGATGAGTATTTATTACCACTTCCAAGACCCATAGACGTAAACGATGCATTACCAGTTGTTTTAAATCAATTGTCTATCCTTTCAAAAATTGAAAGAAACTCAAAAAATAAAGTTAAGATTTGTTTATCTGGCAAAGATTTGGAAACTTCGTTTAAACATGATGATCAATTATCTGTAGTAACGCATATAGAGGGCGCAGAATGTATAGATAAAAATTTTTATAATCTCGAAACTTTATTTCGAGCTGGTCTTAGGTCAATTGGGCCAGTTTGGTCAAGGCCTACTATTTTTGCAGAGGGTGTTCCCTTTGCATTTCCAACCTCACCAGATATTGGAGATGGTTTAACCGAAATAGGAATAGAACTAATAAAAAATTGTAATTCACTGAATATGTTAATTGACACCTCTCATTTAAATGAAAAAGGCTTTTGGGATATAGCAAAATATTCAAATTCGCCCCTAGTAGCCACACATAGCAACGCTCATCAGATTTGCCCACACTCTAGAAACCTCACAAATAAGCAATTAGATGCAATCAAAGAAACCCAAGGGATGGTAGGAGTTAATTTTGCCCCAGCATTTTTAAGGAAAGACGGAAAAATGGTTTCTGATACAGATTTACAAATAATTGTTGATCATTTTAAGTACCTTATTGACTATTTAGGTGATGATAAAGTTGGATTTGGCTCAGATTTTGACGGTGCAATGATGCCAAAAGATCTGAATAGTGTTTTAGGTATGTATAAATTAATTGATCTATTAATTTCACAGGGGTTTAATGAAAACATAATGATTAAAATCTCACATTTAAATTGGATTAATCTTTTAAAAAGAGTTCTAAATTAATAAATATTCAATGAAGTGAAACTTTAGTATCAAAAAAATTCTGATATAATGTTTTTATGGGACTTCACTTTGACTATAAATCAAAAGCTGGTGAAAGAGCTATGGAAAAAGAGCGTAAGCGCCAAGAAAAACTTGCCGCAAAAAAGGCTAAAAGAGAAGCAAAAAGAGAAGCAGAAGAGTTAGCCGAATTAGAGCGCCTTACAGATCCAAATGCTCCAGCTGAGGGAAATCAGGAACAGTAATCTGATTACCTTCAAATATATTAATTTTTTCGATCGCTAGTATCGACTCAGATTTTTTTTATCTTATAAATTTTTTGATCGTCTGTCATAGATCCGACTTGCCTTTTATACCATTCCTTAAAATCACTTGATGTGTCATCATAAAACATCACTTTCTTTCGAATTAAGAAAATACCAATATCACTCTCTGGAATTCCAATAAAAGTCTGTCTTTCTGTGTGCATCACTTTTATAGTTTCTTGCAAAGGTTCATGCTCACATAAATAATAACCATAATGCTCTCCCCAGACGTATCTTATAATAGGAGTTGTTGCATCCACCATCATCTGAACATATTTATCCTCATTTTTTAAAAAATTTTCCATACCTGGAACAGGTTGATGGATTTGAGCAAAACTAAGACCAATTTTTTCTTTAGGCACCCAAACAGATGGAAATGAAACATGTAAAGCTATAAGTTTGTTACATCTGTGAAAAATTGCTATATCCTCTTGAAGATTATAACCAAGTTCTACAAAGTTGTTAAAATTAGAATTTTTAGATGGATATTCTTTTTTTAATATAGAATTTAACTTCTCGCACACAGCTGTATCAATTTCTTTTGTAAAATAATCATCAAAAAAAATATTTTCTTTACATTGTTGTTTCAAACTTAAATATCTTTCTTCATGCTCATCAAATTCAATAATTGGAAGGTCTTTTATTTTTTTTATTCCAGGAGCTACAGAGTAAATAGGTCCATATGGTTCCCAGTCGATCATTTTGTGAATAGAATCAATACTCCTATTAAAGTGATAGCAATAATAATAAGTCTTTTAAATAGGATTTCCGGTATTTGTTTATGTATAAAATAACCCAGCCAAACACTCAACATAACTAAAAAAGCTATTGGATAATACATTTTCACTATTTCTAAATAGCTTCCTCCCAAAAACATAAAAAATATCGCTCGCAAAGAGTTTATAATAAAAAAATATCCAGCCATAGTTGATCGCAACTCTTGTTTTGAGGAGAAATAATCTTTATACCCCATTAATACAAATGGTCCTCCAATAGTATAAATGCCTTGAATAAATCCACCAAGAATTACAAAAAAATTTTTCAAGAATTGAGGATACTTGATATCAGGAAAAAATAAGTTGAAACATCCGTAAACAATTAAAATTAATGCAAATATTTTTATTAAAACATCTGATGCAAAATAACTGATAAAATATGTTCCAATTAATGCACCAGGAATTGTATAAATTAAAATTTTGATCAGATGTTTCAAAGAGACATATTTGTATGATTGAATTAAAACAGCTAAACCGGAGGATAGCCCAACAATCATTGCAAGCTTTAACAAAGAATTAAAGTCAAAGAAAAATCCACTAATTCCAAGAAAGATTATCGTACCACCAAAACCAAAAATACTCTCAATGGCGTATGCAAAACAAGCTATTAATGCAATAGTTGAAAAATTTGGCATTTAATTCTATTTAACAATTTAGAATGTTTTATGTTAAAAGTAATCTATGTATTTAAAAGTAATATTCTCATTTATTGTAATATTATTTCTTAAAACGAATTTATTGTATGCCCTTTCTCAAGATATTTCTTTAACAATCATGGTTCGTTCTACATTGGGAACAGAATATATTCTTGCAAAAAGTATATGCAAAGTATTAGACAGGGAACTTGAAATATCTCATAGTTATGGTGGCTCTAACACACTAGAATGCAATACTCGCCTTGATGATAGCGTTGATGAAATAATTAAAAAAATTGAACAAAATCAATTTCAATATGCAATTATTAAAAAATCAGATTTATTGGATCGTCCCTCTAATTTATCGCTTCGTTCAATTTTAAATTTTCCCGCAGATAAAAATTATGTTTTCATTTCAAACCAGAATGTAGATCCTAATGTGATTAAAGATATAAACTTTGGAATTATGAATCATTTGCTTGAGTTTCGCTATCTTCATAAATCTTTTTTTGAATTTTCTGAAAATAATTTAATTGTTAAAGAAAAAATACCATTACACTTAGGGACTTTAAAATTTAGTGATGAGTGGAATAATGGTAAAAGAAGAGGGTTTACAGAGGTAGACTAATTTTTACAAAACCATCAGTTACAACAAAAATAAATATTAAAGCAAAAAATATTCCACCAACAAAAACTTTCATCACACAAACTTACTAAATAGATTTTAGGTGTAAAGTATATAAACTGTGCAAAATTGTCATGAACGAGTTTATTTTTGGTTTTTCAACAGGTTTAAGTTTAATACTTGCTATAGGTGCACAAAATTTATTTGTAATAGAGCAAGGTATAAAAAAAAATAATATTTTTTTGGTAACTTCAATATGTATAGTTGGTGAT
Source organism: uncultured Alphaproteobacteria bacterium (assembly GCA_902530745.1). Lineage (GTDB taxonomy): Bacteria > Pseudomonadota > Alphaproteobacteria > HIMB59 > HIMB59 > HIMB59. The sequence continues at coordinate 15,388 of CACABO010000009.1, forward strand.
TTTTTATTGATTTTTTTTGGAATTTTCTTATTTCACTTTATTAAAAATTTCATCAATGATCTAATCAATTTATTATTATCTATAGGGCTTGTCCTCTTTCTTCTAAATTTTATATGGTCAAAAATAAAAACATTTAAACATGATATTGTATTTTCACAAACACATACACAAACATCAAAGTCAAAAATAGCTCTTCAGACACTTGCTTTTACTTTTTTAAACCCACACGTTTACTCAGATACTGTTTTTATTTTAGGAAATTTATCAAAACATTTTCTAACTATTTCAGACAAGATTTTATTTGGATTTGGTGCAAGTCTAGCGTCATTGATTTTTTTTTATTTTTTAGGCTATGGTGCTCAATCACTAAGATTATATTTTTTAAACAAACAAGTTTGGAAATTGGTTAATATAATAATAATTCTTTATTTGCTTATACTTACCTTATCTATTATTTTCTTAGAAATAATTTGATTATTAATTTTTTATTTAAAAATTATTTCATCAGCTGTCTGTAAGTTGCATAGTTGTTATGCAATCATAACAAGAGTTTTTTTTTGAATATTATGTATAAATTTATTAGGAGCAGTTTTTAAAAGTTTCGATTAACTCCGTGTTGACATAGATACTTAGTTATTCCCTCCTAGTTATAACAAACTGCTCCATAAATAGTATGCCAAGCTTCACAACACTTTATCCAGCACTTTTGTTTCCAGCTATACCTTTAATGATGATATCGTTTGGTAATAGATATACTTCTCTTGCTTCATTAATCAGAAAGATCCATGACACAATAATTACAAATAGACCAACTAGCAATGTGGTTCAACATCACTTAGATCAAATAAAAGTACTCACAACTCGTTTAACATTAGTTAGGTCAGTTCAAACCCTCTCTGGGATCAGCTTTTTGCTGAATTTAATATCTATTTTTTTTAGCTATATCAAGATTTATGACTTAGCCTTAAACTTTTTTGGTTTAGGGATATTGATATTTTCAATAGCTATAATGTTATTTATCTATGAGATACAATTATCCACTAAAGCTCTCAGCAAGCATTTGGAAGACCTGAAAGATTTTAGTTAATTTATTAAGATACCGGATTCCTTTTTAAATAAATATTTCATATGAAAAAAAACAAACACTGAGCCTAGTAAATTTGTAAAAAATATAGCCCACCAAATACCAATTAGGCCTTTTTCTAGAGTCTCAGAAAATAAATAAATTACAAATGGGGGAAGAAATACTAATCTAATAAAAGTGTAGAACACATTTACAGAAGGTTTTCTTAAACCAGAAAGTACAGAATCACACCTATCAATAACTTGATATATAAAAGCCAAAAAAGCTACCATAAACAAGTAGCTACCAGCAATAATTATCACTTCACTGTCTCTTGAAAAAAAACTAGCAATCCTTTCACCCGCAAATATAAGCACTACTGCACCAAAAATCATCATTGTCATAGATAACCTTAATGAAATTAAAAAAGCTTCATAAATTCTATCAAAATTCTTCGAACCAAAATTTTGTCCAACCATACTTAATAAAGCACTACTAAATCCTATGGCAGGTAATAAAATAATTTGCTCAATTCTTAAAGCTATACCATAAGCTGCACTAGCTGAGGCACCATAACTTGTAACAAACTTTTGCATTATGAAAAAACCAACTGCAATCATAAACATATTCATACTAGAGGGTATAGATTGTCTTAGAATTCTTAATACGAATTTAGTTTCTAGCCAAATATAATTGTAATTGAAATACTTAAACAAAGGACTGCGAATAGCATAATAGCTTAAAAAGAAAAAATGAAATAGTTGAGATATGACTGTTGCAAGAGCTATCCCGAGAGTTCCCAATGCAGGAAAAGGACCATAACCTAAAGATAAGAAAGGACTAAATATTAAATTAATAAAAAAGCTTATGATTAACGCATTTCTATTTTTTTTCGTATCTCCTTGTGCATATAAAAGAGAATTAACGACAAAAGAAACAATAAAAATTGGAGCACCAATTGAGAGTACTTTTATGTATCTTAGACCATTGTTAAGAAAAGTACCTTCTGCCCCAAAATATAAAAATACAGGTCTAGATAATAGAAAGGTTGTAAATCCAATGGCTATAGAAATCAATAAAGTGATAACTAAAGCTTGAGTATGAATCTTAATTGCCTCATTAAATTTTTTTTTGCCAATAGCTATTGAGACAAGAGCTGTGGTGCCTTGTCCAAAACCTACAGCGAAGGCCAATAAAACAAAATACAAGGGGTAAGATATTGATAAGCCTGCAATAGCCTCTGTGCTTATGAGACCTGCATAAAAAGTATCTACTACATTGTACAAAGTATAAAATAAAAGACCTGTTCCTGCTGGAACAGCCATACCGATTAATTGTTTTTTTATATCCCCTTGGGTAAGATCCATAAAATTAAAAAGGTCTTACAACTACAAGTATTATAATTAAAATGAGAAGAACTGTAGGCACTTCATTGATAATTCTTAGATATTTTGAGGTATAGTCTCTAAAATTACTCTCTAAACTTTTTCTAATCTTACCTAAATACATATGAAATGCAGAGAGAATAAGAACTAATATAATTTTCAAAAAAAGCCATAATTCAAAACCTACATAATGGATAAGGGCTATACCAAATACCCAAGTCAATATCATTGCTGGGTTCATTATAATTTTTAGCAATTTATATTCCATTTTTTGAAATACACTATTCATTTCAGGATTGGTTATGTTTTCTACATGATAAACAAAAAGTCTTGGTAAATAAAATAACCCAGCAAACCATGATACAAAAGATATGATATGTAAAATTTTTAATAACTCATACATTTTGTTACCATTTAGCCTCAGGGGGCATTGACATTAATATAGCATCAATATTACCACCAGTTTTTAATCCAAATAATGTCCCTCTATCATAAAGCAAATTAAATTCTACGTAACGAGATCTTTTTTTTGAAAGAGCATCTAAGTCATCCTGGTTAAAGTTAAAATCTTTTTTTCTTTTTGAGTTTTCAATTACAAAATTAACAAAGAATTGCCCAACATCTTTTATAAATGATAAATCCTTATCAAAGTCTGTATTTACATAATCAAAAAAAATCCCTCCTATACCTCTACTCTCTTTTCGATGCTCTAAATAAAAGTATTCATCACATTGTTTTTTAAATTTTTCATAATAAGTTGAATTATGTTGATCACATGTTCGTTGGAGACCTTGATGAAAATTATCTGTTTCTAATTTTTCAGGTATTGCAGGGGTTAAATCACAACCACCACCAAACCACTGTTTTCCTTTTGTAGTTATGTACCTAGTGTTAAAATGAGCTGCAGCAATTTTCGGGTTTTTCATGTGAGCTACGACTGAGATACCACTGGCCCAAAAGCTTGGATCCTCTTCGGTTCCCGGCATTGATTTTTTAAATTCTTCACTAAAATTACCATGCACTGTTGAAATATTTACTCCTACTTTTTCAAATATTTCTCCTTTTAGTAAGGACATCAAACCTCCACCACCACCAGGTCTTTGCCACTCTTTTTCTATAAATTCAGACCCATCAAGCTTTTGTATTGATCCAACCATTTGATTTCGAAGTTCTCGAAACCACTTTTCTGCTTTAGTTTGTTGATTTTTTATTTGATCACTCATGCCCACCCATGTAGTTCGTTTTCTATCAACGAAGTGAGTAGGAGTATATGATCTTCTCGATCATTTAGACAAGGAATATATCCAAATTCCTTTCCACCATTTTCCATGAATATTTCTCTATTTTCCTCGTTAAGTTCTTCTATTGTCTCGAGACAATCTGAGGAAAAAGCAGGACTTATAACATGAATGTGGTCTGTACCATTTTTTGCTAAGCTCTCTATAGTTTTATCTGTGTAAGGTTGAAGCCATTCTGCTGGTCCAAATCTAGATTGAAATGTGGTCATATAACTTTCCTCTGGTAAGCCCATGGTCTCTGCCACCAGCCTAGTAGTTTTTCTGCAAAAACAATGATACGGATCCCCTTTATCTAAATATTTTTTTGGGACACCATGATAGCTAAATATGATTTTTTTTGGTTTTGAATTTTTAGTCCAAAATTCTTCAATGCTATTTTTTAGAGCTTTAATATAAAGTTCATTTTCGTAATATCCTCCAATAAAACGAAGAGATGGTACCCAACGCCAACTTCTTAATTCCTCTGCAACAGCATCAAACGTTGAGCCCGTTGTAGCCGCACAATATTGAGGGTATAAAGGCAAAATAATAATACGATCACAATTTTGATTTCTAAGATTATTTAAACCCTTAGAGATGCTAGGATTCCCATAACGCATTCCAATATCAAATACGATATTTTGATATTTCTTATTAATAAATTCTTTTATTTTCGATAATTGGTTTTTTGTGTGGAATAGAAGAGGTGAACCTTCCTCTGTCCAAACAGATTTGTAATTTTTAGCTGACTTCGCTGGTCGAGTATTTAAAACTATTCCATTGAGAATAGGCCACCAAATAGCTTTTGGTGTTTCTATGACACGTTCATCTGATAGAAATTGTTTTAGATAAGTCTTTAAAGACGACTTAGTTGGTTCATCTGGAGTTCCTAAATTTGTGATCAAAATACCTGTCTTAAGACCAGAGCCATGAACGTAGAGTTTATTACCTTTAAATGAAGCCATTGAAAAACATTACGATTTTTATGATAACTTAGTTCTTATCTTTTCTATGAATAAATGAACATTAGCCTCAGGAGTAGTTTTTTTTACACCGTGATCGAGGCTAGCAATCCACCCAGATCTATGAGATGGCTCACTCTGTAAGCATTTCTCAATATATTTATCAATATAATCAGAAAAGGATTTAGTGTCCTCCATAGCTAATAAATCATTTGAAAAATTCCCCTGTAAAGATAAATGTGTCTTTGGTAATTCAGTGAAAACCTCCAAATTAGTTCCTAAAACTGTGAGTTTTAAATTTTTTAAATTTTGTAATTTATTAAATTTAGTTTGAGAAATTTCTTTAGTGAAATATCCAATTTTATTTGGATAACTATTTGAAATTTTAACTAAAAAAGGAATAACGAATTCATCAAAATCTTTATCATTTAGTTTATTAGCTTCAGTATCAAATATCATTAACAAATCAATGTCATTTCGTAACTGAATTTGTATATTTTTTTGTATTAATATTTCTAAAACGGGCAGGGTTTGTTGAAATAGTGTTTGTGATACAGGATTATTCCTCGTTGCAAAATGGTATAAGGTTACAGGTCCACCAGTAAATCCAATTAAAGATTTATGATTTGATAGTTCATTTCTAATATATTTTAGAGATATATTCTGAAAATCTATAAAACTTTCAAATTCATCAATATTAAATTCAGATATCATTTTTGAACTTAAATTTTTTTCAAATATTGGTCCAGGATTAAACTTCAAACTCATACCTAAATAATCTAAAGGAAAAAGAATATCACTAAACAATATTGCAGCATCAAAATCGAATTCAACAATAGGTCCAAGAGTTACCTCACAAGCAAGCTCAGGCTCTTTACATAATTGTTCAAAAGAATATTTTTCTTTTAATTTTCTGTAATGCTGATGATATCGACCAGCCTGTCTCATAAACCAAATTGGAGGAATTTTTTGTTCAACTTTATTTAAGGCATTAAAAAAATTTTTGTTATAGGTATTTTGCAATATCTCTAGCTCCATAAGTAATAATAAAATCTGCTTGAGCTCTTTTGAGTACCGTTAAAGACTCTAGGAGCAAATCAACATAATTGCCAAATTTAGCTTTGCTGAGCATTTGTAGACTAGCATACTCACCACTTACTTGGTACGCACCCGTGGGAAGCAGTGTCTCCTTTTTTATATCTCTTATTAAATCTATTGAAGTCATTCCAGGCTTAACCATTAAATAATTTGCACCTTGAGCTGCATTACTAATTGAGCTTTTAATCGCCTTTGCTTTGTCTTCAACAGGTAATTGATATGATGACCGATCAAATCCCTGTGGTGATGATTTTGCAACATCTCTAAAAGGACCGTAGAAGTGACTTTTAAATTTTGTTGAGTAACTCATTATTTGAGAATTTGAAAAACCATTTTGAACAAATATTTTTCTCAAATATTTAGTCGTATTTTTCATCATGTCACTTGGAGCAATTATATCAGCTCCCGCCTCAAGATATGTATTTGCCGCTAATCCTAAAGAGTAATGTGTCTTATTAAGATCAATTGATTTTTTATGAGTAACTCCACAATGCCCATCAACAGTTATTGAGCATAAGCATGTATCTATAAGTAAAACTATATCTTTTCCAAAATAATTTTTAATTTTTCTTATAACTTCATAGTGAAAGCTAAAATCCTCCGGATTTTTTTGTTTTTTATTTGGAACGATAAAAAGTAGAAAATTATTGATACCTTTTTTTAAATCCTTTTCAATTACCTTAATTATAGATGAAGATGACCAACTCTTATTATCACCTAATCCTTTAATTTCCTTTGAATTTTTTACCTTTTGATCCACAAATAAAGGTTGAATTAAAATTTTCTTTTTAAGAGATTTAGACTGATCAATAGGGAAATAATTTTTAATCATTTAAGTTCAAAATTTTTAAAATCATCATAAGTAAGATATACATTTAATTGATTTTTAGGAATAAATTTAGAAATTTGAAGATACGTTTGACCAGGTCCACACGAATTACGCTTATTTAGTATTTCTGGTCTTAGTTGTATAGCTAATTTAAATGCAGAGAAGCTCATCCAATAAAAACTCTCCGCTACAAACAAATTATCAATCGTATTGTCATTAATCAAAGGGACTAAACTATAGTGTGATATAACAGGGAATTTTTTATTTAGCATGTTTCCTTCATATGTAAGTTTATAAGTAGGTTTTTGATTATCTTTATAAAAATTTTCAGTTTCTCGATAATTTTCACCAAAACTATCGAGAGAAGAATTTACAAGAATGCCCATTTTACTTATTTTTTTCCAAGAACTTACGCCGGAAGTTATAAGATTTGATACACTTTTCAAAGATTTAAACTCTTTAAATTCTGATCTTGTGGCCAAAACATTTTTATTTTTTACTGTTTTATTAAATTCATGCAAGTTTCTCTGAAACATTTGATATTTTGATAAGCTTGAAGGAAATATATTTTTAACTTTTTTAACTTTTTTATTATTTAGATATTTTTTTTCTTTAAAATATTTTTTTGTTTGATTATCTTTCCCTTGTGCAAATAAGATTTTTTCATTTAGGATATTTTCAATAGTTACGCCTACATCTAAATTGCAACCACCTCCCCATTTGTATAAATATTTTCTCTCTCTTTGACAATCATCTAACGAAGGTAAATGATTAATTTTTTTCAATATTTTTTCTGTTTTTCGATCATCTCTCCTATATTCCAAAGCAATGCATCCTTGTGCTGCCGCACTAGGAAATTCAGAAATTGGTAAAATTATCTTCTCAAACTTTTTAAATTTCAATTTAAAATTTCTATAATCTTTTTTATTAATTTTTTCTCCATATTTAAAAATTCTATCTATAGCAGCTTTAGCCATAAACACCCCGTCCTCTTTTGAGGAATTTAATATTTTTTCCAGCCTAGATGGTACGTTTCCCCTAATGTCGAATGGCTTCAATTCTTCAAAGGGTAAAAACTTTCTTAATTTTTTTAAATAATATTTTCTTCTAGGAGAGGATGTTCCTATAACTAATTTTTTTTTATTTAATGAAGTCTTTTTAATAAGAATTACATCTCTTGGATCATCTCTTTTGAGACAAATAAAAGAAGTCTTATTAAGATTTTTAACAGGAAGATCTTTGAATGAATGAACTACCACATCTGCATCTTTTAAGATTAATTTTTTTGAGAGTGAATTTGTAAATATTCCAAATCCATGTTGTTCCCAAGCTTTAGCTGACATGTCCGTGTCACCAACGCTTGATGAGTAATGTGTATCAATTATATTTTTTTGTATTTTATTAATTTCTATTTCCGCAATGTGAGTCTGAATTTTAGCGAGAAAACTTTTTCTTGATAATAAAACAATCTTTTTCATAACCATTGATGACATTAAGAAATAACAAATAATCAACGCTAATACAATTTAAGCGAGACTTATTGGTCAATATTTACTTATTTCAAAATATGTTATAGCTAAATAATGTTTGAAATTATGACACAAAAAGCAGTTTTAATTGTCGGAGCAGGATCAGGTTTAAGTGCTTCTTTGGCTAGAGCATTTAATTCAAAGGGGATGAAAATTGTACTTGCTGCCAGAAACATAGACAAACTTGACAGTTTAAAAAAAGAGATCGACGCTTTAGTTTTTAAGTGTGACTCAACGGAAAATAAAAGTGTTCAAAATTTATTTTTGCAGACTGATTCAATTATAGGCACTCCAGAAATTGTTATCTATAATCCATCTCTTAGAATTGTAAAACCTTTTATTGAATACGATCCTGATGAAATGCTTCAATCAATAAAAGTAAATAGTTATGGGGCTTTTCTAGTAGCGCATGAATCAGTAAAAAGAATGTTAAAAATAGGAAAAGGTAATATTTTTTTCACTGGATCATCTGCAAGTGTAAAGGGTTTTGCCAAATCTGCGTCTTTTGCTATGGGAAAGTTTGGTTTGAGAGGCTTAGCACAATCTTTGGCAAGAGAGCTGCACCCACAAAATATTCATATAGGTCATTTCGTTATAGATGGAGGAATAGGTAAAGAACCAGTTGGAAATTATCAAATGATACACCCTGATGAAATTGCAAAACAATACCTAAATTTTTATTTACAGGATAAAAAAGCTTGGTCATGGGAAATTGAAATTAGAACAAACACTGAAAAATTTTAGAGGAACACCTTGGAAATCGGTATAGACAGTTTTGCAGATAAAAGAGAGGGCTCAGATAGTGTTAAAGCCATCAATAATGTTATTGACAGAATTATTTTTGCAGATGAAGTTGGATTAAATTCATTTGGGATAGGAGAGCATCATAGAAAAGAATTTTTAGACTCAGCACCATTTATGATATTAGCTGCAGCTGCAGCACAAACAAAAAATATTAAGCTAATAAGTGCTGTAACTGTTTTAAGCGCAGCAGATCCTGTTCGTGTATTTCAAAACTTGTCTACTCTTGATCTGATATCCGGAGGTAGAGCAGAAATGGTAGCTGGAAGAGGATCATTTTCTGAGGCCTTTCCATTGTTTGGTTTGGATTTCAAAGATTATGATGAATTGTTTATTGAAAAGCTCGGTTTGCTTTTAAAAATTAGAGAAAATGAATTTGTTAGTTGGTCTGGTAAATTTAGACCTTCGATAAATAATTTACCTATTTATCCAAGGCCTATTCAAAACCCTGTCCCAATTTGGTTAGGTGTTGGTGGCACACCTCAATCTTTTGCAAGAGCAGGTTCAATGGGCTTACCTCTGATGATTGCCATAATTGGAGGCAATACTCATCGCTTTAGGCCTTTGGTAGATATTTATCGACAGGCGGGTAAAGAAGCAGGACACCCCCCAGAAAAACTCTCCGTAGGACTTCATTCACTGGGATATGTCGCAAATAGTATGGATGAAGCAATAAATTTGTATTATGAGGGTTATCATAAAATGTTCACAAAAATTGGAAAAGAAAGAGGTTGGGGTCCTGTAACGAGAGACCAATTTGACAATCAAATTGGCCCATTAGGAGCTATAGTTTTAGGCGATCCCGATCAGGTCGCTGAAAAGATTATCAGACATAGTCAAGCCCTTGGAGGTATTGATAGATTCCAATTTCAAATGGATATAGCTGATATTACCCATGAAAATTTAATCAAATCTATTGAACTGATTGGCAAAGAAGTAATTCCTAGGGTAAATAGGACAAAAAGCCCCTAATTAGAGGCTTTATGCGTCTTTATTGCAGTATCTTTTAGATTAGTAAAAAATAAATTAATATTTGTGAAAAATCATAACTGGAAATCTAATTATCTAAGCACTCTTCAATCTGAAATTGATAAAATTAAGGATGAAGGCCACTACAGAGTATTTAACAACATAGAAAGAAAAGCTGGACAGTATCCCAAAGCTACAAGACATAGTAATGGTCAAACCGAAGAGATTGATGTCTGGTGTTCAAATGATTACTTAGGCATGAGCCAGAACAAAGAAGTTATTTCCGCAATGCAATCTGCTGCTGAAAAGTTAGGAGCGGGAAGCGGAGGAACAAGGAATATATCAGGTACTACTAATTTCCATATTCAACTCGAAAAAGAAATCGCACTCTTACATAAAAAAGAAAGAGCTCTAGCATTTAATTCTGGATATAGTGCTAATGAGTCCGCACTAAAGTCTATTATATCTGCTTTTGATAATTGTTTAGTTTTAAGTGATGAACTAAATCACGCATCACTTATAGAAGGAATTCGCACAAGTAAAAAAGAAAAAGCTATTTATCGTCATAATGATGTAAAACACTTAAAGGACATTCTAAAGGGAGTAGATTTTTCTAGACCAAAAATTATCGTCTTGGAGTCTGTCTATTCAATGGAAGCTGATTTTGCACCACTAGAAGATATTATTCAGGTTGCACAGGATAATGGAGCATTAATATACTTAGATGAAGTTCATGCTGTAGGTTTATACGGCCCCAATGCAGCAGGTGTAGCAGATCAAAAAGGATTATCTGAGCATATTGATATTATCAATGGAACATTGGCAAAAGCATTTGGTCTAGCTGGAGGTTACATAGCCTCGACTGAGACAATAATTGATTTTGTTAGAAGTTTTTCAAAAGGATTTATTTTCACAACATCCATGTGCCCAGCAGTAGCTGCTGGAAGTCTAGAGAGCATTAGACAAGTAAAGAAAAACGATGAAATTCGATCTTCATTCTTTGAAAATGTTGATTTTGTTAAAAAAGAACTACGAACCGCAGGTATTCCTTTTTTAGACTCAGGTTCACATATAATCCCAGTATTAATTGGAGATAGCAAATTATGTAAAGAGATTAGCGATTTTCTTTTAAATGAGCACCATGTTTATGTTCAGCCTATTAATTATCCAACAGTCCCAAAAGGAACTGAGAGAATAAGAATAACTCCTACTCCATGTCATGATCCAGAGTCTACTGAAAAATTTGTAGAAGCTTTGAAAGATGCTTGGTTTAAATTTATGCCTCAGTTAGTTAAATTTGAAAATCAATTTACTAATAAAATCAAAGTAATTTAAACGCCTTATTTGATCAATCTATACATTTGTTATAAAACATACTAATGAGAGTCATTGCGTTTTATAGTTTCTTTAACGTATCTAATCCCAGATTATTAAAAGAGAGGTTAAATTTACACTTTCTTTTAAAACAAATAAAAGGTTCGATTATTGTCAGTGAGGAAGGTTTAAATGGTACAATAGTAGTCTCTTCAAAATTAGAAAAAAAAATTATCGACTATTTAATGTCTTTAGGAGTCACTAAAGAAAATATAAAATTATCAGACTTTAATGGTCAAAGAATTTTTAACGAGTTTAAAATTAAACTTAAAAAGGAAATAGTTACATCTGATTTTGGATTAAAAATTTCAGACATTAAAAAATCTAAGTTTATTGAACCAAGAGATTGGGATAGATTTGCCAATGATAAAAATGTAGAAATTCTTGATACAAGAAATGATTATGAATTTAAAATTGGTCATTATAAAAATGCTATCAACCCTAAAATTGAAACATTTAAAGATTTCAAAAATTATATAAAGAATAACAAAGAAAAATTTCAGAATAAAAAAGTTGGTATTTATTGTACAGGTGGTATTAGATGTGAAAAAGCAGGACCTTTAATGGAAAAATATGGTATTGAGACATATCAACTTAAAGGAGGAATATTAAAATATTTTGAAACCACATCTGCTGACTCATGGAAGGGTGAATGCTTTGTTTTTGACTACAGAGTATCTTTGAACAAGCAACTTTCTCAAGGTACGAGTAAGCTTTGTTACGGGTGTAATATGCCTTTAACTCCAAGAGAGAGAAAATCTCCTAAATATGAAGAAGGATATTCATGTTCCATCTGTTTTGATAATATGACAGAAAAGAAGAGACGTTCTCTCAAAGATAAGCGAGAACATTGGAAAAAAGTTCTTTAATTTCATTAAATATCAATGTTGACCAAATTCAAAATTAGTTTAGTTTACGCCAATGGCTAAAAAGTCTACATACCAACTTAAACAGTTAATACCTGAAGAAAAACCTGAAACTGGCACAAAATATATTGTACGTAAACCCACTAAAGGATTGAAAGTTTCTGACAAACTTCGCCAGAGAAAGTATGACCCTGTTTTGAAACAGCATGTTTGGTTTGTAGAAAAGAAAATGCCTCCTCATAGTAAATAATTTTGTTATTATTTTATCATCGAAAATAGAACTTTATATTGGCTGAGAAGAGACTTTAGGATTACTGATAATCCTTGTCTGGAATTTATATCGAAACAAAAATCCCCAGCATTACTTGTTTATATTTATGATGACATTGAAAAGAAAGCCACTGGAGATGCTGGTCAATGGTGGTTAAACAAAACTCTTCATTTGCATTCCAAGAATTTAGAACAAAAATTTAATGTAAAGCTTATTATAACTGATGGTGAAGCGAAAAAAAATCTCTCACACCTAATTGAAAAATACAAAATTTCGTCATTAATTTGGAATAGGCTCTACTCAGAACAATCTATTAAAAGAGACACTGAGATAAAAAGTTTTTTTAAAAATAAAAAAATTCATGTTGAAACTTTTAATTCACACTTACTTAATGAGCCTTGGGAAGTACAAAATAACTCTGGTCAGTTCTTTAAAGTTTTTACTCCTTATTGGAAAACTGCTTTTAAAGTTTATTTGAACAAGAAATTTTCTTATCAAAAAAATACATCAATCAAATCATTTAAACACAATGAAAAAACTAAAATTAATTTTTTATCTAATAGAAGTTGGTATGAGAAGTTTAATAATTATTGGAGTCCAGGAGAGGATGCAGCTTTGAAAAAAATTGAAACTTACATTTCTTCTCATATAGATAAATATGATGTAAATAGAAATAGACCTGATTTTGATCAAACATCAAGAATATCTCCTCACTTAAGATTTGGAGAGATATCCCCGCGGGTAATAATTGAAAAAATCCAAAATTCAAAAAAATCTAATAATGCTGTAAATACTTATTTATCAGAAATTGGCTGGCGAGAATTTTCTTATTCATTGTTGTATTATTCTGAAGATTTATCAACTAAACCGATTAACCCTAAATTTAAAAAATTCCCATGGAGAAGTAGTAAAAAAGATTTTGCTCTATGGACTGAGGGTAAAACAGGCATACCTCTTGTAGACGCTGCAATGAGTCAAATTTATGAAGAGGGATGGATGCATAATAGGCTTAGAATGGTTGTTGGAAGTTTTCTTGTGAAAAATTTATTATTAAACTGGACATTAGGTGAGCGGTATTTTCAAAAAAGTTTACTAGATTATGATGAAGCTAGTAATGCAGCTGGATGGCAGTGGATAGCAGGCTGTGGCGCAGATGCCTCCCCGTATTTTCGTGTATTTAATCCTGTGCTTCAGTCAGAAAAGTTCGATCCACAGGCTAAATTTATCTTGAAGTATATTCCACAATTAAAAATATTTAATTCATCAAAAACAGTATTTGAGCCATATTTAGATAAAAAATTATTAGATAGTTTAGTCAAAGAAAAAAAATATGTTAATCCAATCGTTGATTTGAAAGAGTCTCGTAACAGAGCACTTGATGCTTATCAACAAACAAAATCATAATTTGAAAAAAAGCGTAGCTATAATTGGATCTGGTATAGCGGGATTATCTACAGCATATTTTTCACAAGAATATTTTGATGTAACACTATTTGAGAAAAATGATTATTTAGGTGGGCATGCAAATACAAGAGAAGTCAAAGATAGTAACGGAAATACTATACCAATAGATACAGGTTTTATTGTCTACAATGAACTGACATACCCAAATTTAACAAAATTTTTTGATCTTCTCAAAGTCGAAACTGTTAATAGCAATATGTCCTTTAGTTTTCTTAATGAGGAAAACAAATTCGAGTACGGGGGAGGAAGTTTAAGTGCATTATTTGCAGATCGTAAAAATTTTTTTAATTTAAAATTCTACAAAATGTTAAAAGACATCATTATTTTTTATAAAGTTTATCAAAAAAAAAATATTACATTAGATATTTCAATTAGAGATTTTCTTAAAACAAAAAATTACTCTGATGAATTTATTAATTTCCATCTTGTTCCTTTAATTTCAAGTATTTGGTCAACTCCCGATCAAGACTCTCTTAATCAGCCATTAAAAAGTATTATTAATTTTTTTCAAAATCACAAATTGTTTAATTTCACTAATAGACCACAATGGAAGACAATAAGAAATGGTTCTAAACAATATATCAATTTATTAATTAAATCTGCAAAATTTAAAATCAAAAAGTCATGTAGAATTCAAAAAATTTCAAGAAATGATAAAATTGAAATTTTCTTTGAAGGAAAAAAATCTGTTTTTGATATTATAATATTTGCATGTCCTCCAAACCATTTTTTTCCTCTTTTAGATAAAATACATCAGAAAGAGCATGAGGTTTTAAATGAATTTGATTTTCAAAAAAATTTAGCACAATTGCATCAAAATAACTCTCTTATGCCAACTCATTTAAAAGCTTGGTCAAGTTGGAATTTTCATACGAATTTAAATAATAAATGTACTTTAAGTTATTGGATGAATAAATTGCAACCACTAGAAACTAATGACAATTTCTTTGTCTCTCTTAATCAGGATCAAAATCAGAATCACTATCAAACAATTTACGAACATCCAATATTCTCACCTAAAACTCTAAGTGCTCAAAAAAATATTTCACAAATTCAAGGCTATGAGAATTCTTATTATGTTGGTAGTTATCTTGGCTATGGTTTTCATGAAGACGGTATTCAATCTGCTATAAAAGTTTGTAAAAGGTTAAATATAGATTTAAAGGAGTTTAAAAATGCGGATACATCAAGAGTGCAATGGAATTAATTTCTTCTCATTGTTTTGGAATAGGTAAAATAATTCATAAAAGAACCAGGGATACTAATAATTTTTTTCAATATAATGCACCTTACTTAAGCATAAATCTAAGTAACACAATAAACATCCATCCATTTATATCTCTAAATAGATTTAACTTTTTTTCAATTTTTTATAAACAGCACGGATTTAGAAATAAAAAAAAGAGTTTATATGATTTTGCAAAAAATATTGCTGAAAAACACAATATTGTTTTTAATAGTATTCAATTTATATGTATCCCATCAATTGTTGGTTATTCTTTTAACCCTATTAGCTTTTATTTATATCTTGATAGTAAAAATAAAGTTAAGTCGATCATATATGAAGTGAAAAATACATTTGGAGACCAAGTTCATTATTTAACTTTGAACAAATTTAAAGATAAAGAGTTTAAAAAAAATATGTATGTGTCACCATTTATTGAAATGGACTGCATTTATAAGATTTCTTCAAAAAATAAAAGAAAAAACCATTTTTTTTGTAATATTAATCAATTTAATCTTAAAAAGGAGCAAATATTTTATGCCTCTATAGATTTAAATTTAAAAGAAATAACTTTTTATAATTTTATTTTGTTTTTAATTTTAAATATTTTTGGGAGTGTAAAAACAATCACTCTTATTCACTATCAGGCAATCAAGCTTTTTTTAAAAAAAAGTAAATTCTTTAAATATTCCAATAGAATAAAAGATAATCTATACTTAGATTAGTTAAAATTAGGTAAAATCTTGTTTATTGATAGATATATAAAAAAAGTTTGTTCTAAAATCAGATATGGATCTTTGACTTTAAATGTTAAGGGTAAATCTTATGAGTTTTATGGTGAATTAGAGGGTCCTTCAGTGCATTTAACAATTAGTCGTATCTCTATGATATGGGATTTGTATTTTCGTGGTTCAGTCGGGCTTGGTGAAGCTTATATAAAAAAGAAATTTGAAGCAGACGATTTAAGTAAATTTTTAGAATTTGGTGCACTAAATGAAAGAGCTTTTGGTAACGAAATGAGTGGATCTAAGTTTTACAGATTTTTATCAAAAAAATATATGAATAAAACTAAAAACTCATTATTTCAGAGTAAAAAAAATATTCATGCTCACTATGATCTTGGTAATGATTTCTATTTGGAGTGGCTGGATGATACTTTAACTTATTCCTCAGGTTTTTTTAAAACAGGCTCGGAAACATTATCTGAGGCACAAAAAAATAAATTTGAAAGTCTTATTGAGGGTAATGAGCCTAGACCAGGTGATCATGTTTTAGAAATTGGTTCTGGATGGGGAAGTTTTGCTTTTTATTTAATTTCAAAATTCCCTGATATCAAAATCGATACTTTAACTATCTCAAAAGAGCAATACGAATTTGTAAAAACAAAAATTAGAGAACATCATTTAGAAAATAAGCTAAATGTCATATATAAAGATTACAGGGAACATCAAGGAGAATATTCTAGAATCTACTCCATTGAAATGTTTGAGGCTGTTGGAATACAATATTGGCAAACTTATTTTGAAAAAATTAAAGACTTGTTGAAACCATCGGGAGTCTTTTCAATGCAAACTATTGTAATTTTTGAAGATTTTTTCGAGAGGTATACTCGAAAAATTGATTTTATTCAAAAATATATTTTTCCTGGTGGAATGTTACCATCAGTAAAAGCTTTAGAAAAAATAGCTAATCAAAAAAAATTTGACTTCCAAATTAAAAATCAAATGGCGGATAGTTATTATCAAACACTTGAGATGTGGAGAAAAAATTTTAACAATAAATGGGATATAATAAAAAATTTAGGTTACTCTGAAGATTTTAAAAGAATGTGGAATTTTTACTTATCATATTGTTCAGGAGGTTTTAAGGCAAAAACTATTGATGTATATCAAATAGATTTTATCAATAAGTAAATTAAATCTGTTAAAGATCTACTTTCATCAATGAGCGTATTGATTGTGTGTATGAGAAATGTATTAATAGCGAGTATTTTATTAATATTTGTCAGTGGGTGCAATAACATGAAACTTGAAGACTTTGCCAACAAAAAACCAATATTTAAAATAGAAGAGTATTTTTTAGGAAAAACAACAGCCAGTGGTCTTTTTATTGATAGACTTGGAAAGGTAAGGCGACAATTTACTGTTGAAATGGAAGGTATTCAACAGGAAGATATTTTTATTCTCAATGAGACCTTCCTCTATGATGATGGAGAGGAAGAATTCAGAAGATGGGAAATAAAAAAAACTGGAGAAAATACCTACGAAGGAATTTCTGATGATATTATAGGTGTAGCTTTAGGTGAAAGTTCAGGTAATGCTTTAAATTGGCATTATACATTAAAACTCAAGTATGGTGATGGAATAATGAACGTTAAATTTGATGATTGGATGATTATGCAAGATGAAAAAAATGTATTCAACAAAGCTACTATGAAAAAATTTGGTATAAGACTAGGAGATGTTTATTTATTCTTCACTAAGCAGTAGTAGACTGTAATTTTTCTGCCTTTTCTTTTGCTTTTCTCTCTCGTTCTGCTTTTCGCTGACCTTTTTCAACTAGTGCTTCGAGCTCCTCATAAGTACATAAACCAAGATCAGTGGGGTTTCTAAACTCTGTAATTGGTTGAGATTGATTACCAGCCCTTATATTCGCAACAGTAGGCTTAGTAGAACTTGTAAGTTTAGCAATTTGTGTATCTGTTAGTATTTGTCCATACTCACGAATTAGCCAAGCTATAGCCTTAGGTCTTTCTTGTCTTACTGATAATGGTAAGTATTTTTTTGTTTTAACGCTCGATTGAATGGACTCAGATTTTTTATTTTGCAATTGAAGTTCAAGAGAATGATCTCCCTCACAACGTTTAATCTCATCCATAGTTAATTGACCACTGGCGATAGGGTTTAATCCTTGCATGCGGTAAGCGTCCTCACCATCTGCAATACTTTGAACTTCTAGCTCATGTAATTGACAGAATTGAGATATTTGGGAAAAACTTAAAGCAGTATTGTCTACCAACCATACGGCCGTAGCTAAGGGCATTAAAGGTTTATTGTCAGACATGGTCTTGTTAATTTATTAAATATTAAATGACTTATATTTATTTTTAAAACGTGCAACTCTTCCACCTGAGTCAACCATTTTTCCAGATCCTTGATTCCAAGCTGGATGAGATAATGGGTCAATTTCAAGCTTCATAGTATCGCCAGCTTTACCCCAAGTGGATCTTGTCTTATAAGTTGATCCATCAGTACGCTCTACAGTAATTTCATGGTAATCAGGGTGTATTTTTTGTTTCATGGTTAAGAGAAAATAGAGATCAAAGGTTAAAAAATCAAGTAAATATTTATAGACTTTTTCGCAATTCTCCACTAATAGCAGCACTAGAGGCTATTAAACTTTCGTCCTTTAAAGGATCAAAAACATCACCTTTTTCATTTAGGCATATCCCGCCGGCTTCATTTACTAAAATAATACCTGCCACAATATCCCAAAGATTTAATCTTAATGACCAAAATCCATCAAATTTTCCTGATGCCACATTCGCTAAATCAAGAGCTGACGAACCCAGTATTCTTACACTAGTTTTTCTTTGAAGCGCTCCTATTTGAGCGATTCCTTTTTCAAGAATATCTTCATGCTTGATTTGCACACCAGATGTAAACATACATCCATCTAACTTATCTCTCTGGGAAACCCTGAGTCTTTGGTTGTTAATCCAAGAACCAGAACCCTTATGAGCCCAAAATAATTCGTTCAAAATTGGGTTATATGTAACACCAGCAATAATTTCTCCTTTTTGCATTAATCCAATAGTTACTGCAAAGTAACCATTTCCATGTATGAAATTTTTTGTTCCGTCAAGTGGGTCTGAGATAAACACAGGAGTATCACCTTTAAGCTTTTCTAAATCTTCGATACTAAAAGTCTCCTCGTCAATTTGAAGAAAATCAGGTCTATCTTTTCCCAAAGTAAAACTGATAGTTTCAGATGCTCTTATATCTGCAGAGGATACAAAGTCATTTTTATCTTTTTTAGAAATTTGAAGTTTCTCAAGTTCTCCAAAATCTCTTATTAAAGATTTAGCAGCATTCCTACATGCCTTTTCCATAACAACAATTACTGGTGGGACAATAGCCATAGAAAAAATTATTTTGCTTTTTCTATGTAAGTTAATTCAGACGTGTTTATTCTAATTTTGTCACCCGTTTCAATATGAGGTGGAACAGTAACTCTTACACCGTTAGTTAACAATGCTGGTTTATATGATGAAGATGCTGTTTGACCTTTAACAACAGCCTCTGTTTCGGCTATTTGTACTGTGAGACTTTCAGGAGGATTAACATTCATTGGTTTTTCATCATAAAACTCAATAGAGACTTCCATTCCATCTTCAAGAAATTTTGCTGTATTTTCATTTACTTGGCTAATGTTCATAACTATTTGCTCATAGGTTTGGTTATTCATAAAAGTAAAATCCTCTCCACTACGAAATAAAAATTGATGATCTATCTCTTCAGCACGAATTTTTTCAAGAGACTCTGAACTTCTAAATCTCTCATTTAATTTTGACTGGTTTGAAATATTTTTCAACTCAGCTTGAATGTATGCCCCACCTTTTCCAGGTTGTGTGTGTGATAATTTAGCGACTTTCCAAAGCGAATTGTTATGTTGAATTATATTTCCTATCTTTAAGTCGTTAGCATTAATCTTCATTTAGATTTATAAATTTGAATCATTCGCTCTAATAAAGCCAAGGCATCTACTCTCGATCTTTGAAAACAATTTCTTCCAATAATTGACCCGTTTCCATCTCCTTGGTGAATCGCAAGCACTTCATCCATTAAAACTTGATCATCTTTTGCATCGCCACCCGAGAATACTACTAACCTTTTTCCATCAAATGCAACTTTTTTGATATGAGCCACACGATCCTTTAAAGTGCTTATAGGTATATTATTCTCTTCAAATGCTGTTTTAGTTGGATCTTCCTCTAAGAAATCACTAGGTAGTTTTACTTTAATAATATTTGCCCCCAATAGAGCAGACATGTGTGCTGCATATGAAATTATGTTCATCGCTGTTTCACCTTTCTTACTAATCTTTGAACCTCTCGCATAAGCCCATAAAACAACAGCTAGTCCATTTTCTTTAGCCTCGAAACTAAGTCTTTTAAATTCTTCCATTAATTCAAAATTATGATCAGACCCAGGATAAATCGTAAAACCTATTGCAGCACATCCTAATTTTAATGCATCATTTACACTCCCAGTAACAGCTTGATCAAGAGATGTTGCAAGAGTATTAGAGCTATTAATTTTTAATATAGTTGGAATTTGACCATTATAATTCCCAGAACTCGTTTGCAGTAAACCAAGAGGAGCAGCATAAGCAGATAAACCAGCATCTATTGCAAGTTGGTGATGATAGTTTGGATCGTAAGCTGGGGAATTTACAGCAAAACTTCTATCGGGTCCGTGTTCAAAACCCTGATCGACAGGTAAAATTATCATTCTTCCAGTTCCACCTAACTTTCCATGTCCCAAAATTTTCATAAGATTTGATCTGACACCTATATTTTCGTGAGTGTAGTTTGATATAATTTTTCTTGTAGTGTTTGTTACTTTCATAATAGCCCCTATAAATTACACACTTGAGCGGTTGTCTCAAGCATTCTATTTGAAAATCCCCACTCGTTATCATACCAAGTCAATATTCTACCAAAGTTATCTGACACTGTTGTAGTTTCAGTTAAATCTAAAATAGAACTCCTTGCGTCATGATTATAATCACTTGATACTTTAGGGTCTGTATCCACTCCTAAAATACCTTTAAGAGAGCTATTTGCATATTCTTGGAATTTATTATTTAAATTTTCAATTGTGATATTTTTTTTTGTGTTAAACTTAAAATCTACTAGAGATACATTTGGCGTTGGAACTCTAATAGCTGTACCATCTAATTTTCCATTTAAATGAGGAAGTACGAGACCGACAGCTTTTGCTGCACCTGTGCTTGTTGGTATTATGTTACTTGAAGCTGCTCTTGCCCTTCTAAGATCTTTATGAAATGTGTCTACTGTATTTTGATCTCCTGTATAAGAGTGAATAGTTGTCATGTATCCATTTTCAATTCCAAACTCTTGATCAATTACAAAAGCTACAGGAGCTAGACAATTTGTTGTACAAGAGGCATTTGAGATGATTTGATGATCTAAATTAATATTTTTGTTATTAACTCCTTGCACAACCGTTATATCAGCTCCAGAACATGGAGCAGAAACTATAACTTTACTTGCTCCACTTTCGATATGAGACATTGCCTTTTCTTTAGATGCAAAAACACCCGTGCACTCTAAAATAATGTCGACATTCTTATCTTTCCATTTCAAATCAATGGGGTTTTTCTCAGATGTAACAGTAACTGTATTTTTCGCTATTGAAAATTGTTCATTGGAGATTTTATTAACCTCCTTGTTGAGAGGTCCATGAATACTATCATATTTAAGTAAGTGAATATTTGAGTCAATATCAGCCAAGTCGTTTATATAGCTTATCTCATATTGATTGCTAAATTCATTTAACCTTTCCAAAAATGCTCGATAAACAAGCCTACCTATTCTACCAAAACCATTAATTGCTACTTTTTTTTTCATTTTGTTTTAATTTTCCTTATTATTTTACTAGATACAGTTTCTGTTGTTAAACCAAATTTTCTAAAAACTTCATTCCCGGGTGCACTAGCACCAAAATTATCTAATCCAAATATATTTTCATATTTTGTGTACTTATTCCAATACATTGTTGATCCAGCCTCAATTACAAAAGTTTCACTAGATTTTGATTTTAATAAATTGTTTTTAAAGGTTTTTGATTGTTTTTCAAAAACAGAAGTTGATGGCATTGAAATGACTTTTGCAACAATACCATCACCTCTAATTCCTAAAGCGACGTTGACAGCTAAAGAGACTTCTGAACCAGTAGCTATAATAGTGATATCATTATTAATTTTTGGACCATATATAACGTAAGCACCCTTAAATTTTTTTGAGTTTAATTTTTTATTTGAAACTTGTGGCAGATTTTGCCTTGAAAGACAGATAAATGAAGGCGCATCTTTAATTTTTAAAGCTTCTCTCCAACATACAATTGTTTCTTTAAGATCGCATGGTCTAAAAACATAACTATTTGGTATGAGTCTTAACATATTAATTTGTTCAATAGGTTGATGAGTAGGACCATCTTCACCTAATCCAATAGAGTCGTGTGTGAAAACTTGTATAGGATTAATTTTCATTAATGCAGCTAAACGAAGACTTGGCTTCATATAATCAGCAAAGCTCAAAAAAGTTCCTGAATATGTTTTGTAAATTTTGGTAGCGGCAATACCATTCATTATTGCAGCCATACCATGCTCTCTTACACCATAATGGATATATTGTCCCGCTGTGTTCATGCTATCCAAAACGGACATTTGTTTACCTTTGGTATTATTGGAGCCTGTTAAGTCTGCAGAGCCTCCGAGTATCGGATAATCCTCTTTAAAATAATGCAATATTGCTTCAGAGGATTTTCTAGTAGCCTGGTCAGACTTAAAATCTTTTAAATCTATTTCTATTTTATTAAATAACTTATCTATGTCTTTATTCGATAAAATTGTGTGAGATATTGATTTAGTTTTTTTGTATACTTGTAAATTTTTGGTGGATGAATTTCGCCAAATTTTTAAAAGTTTATCTGGAATATGAAAAGGTTTTTCATTCCAAGATAATTTACTTCTAGTTAATTTCACTTCCTCTGAACCTAAGGGTGAGCCATGTGATGATGCTTTTGCAGATTTATTTGGAGAACCAAATCCAATAGTAGTTTTAAAATTTAGTAAACAAGGGACTTTCGATATCTGTGCTTTTTTTAAAAGTTTATAAATATTTTTATGATCATGACCTTTTCCACTATGTACTTCCCAATTTACTGATTTAAATCTAAGGTTTGTGTTATCACTAAAAGCTAGGTCTGTAGATCCATCAATACTAATGTTGTTGTTATCGTATATAAGTATCAAATTATTAAGTTTTAAGTGTCCAGCTAGACTAATTGCCTCTTGGCTTATCCCCTCCATTAAACAGCCATCACCACAAAAAACATATACCTTTGGTGCCTTAGACAATTTTTTCTCTTTTGAAAGCTTTTTAAGTGCTATGGCCATTCCTACCGCATTCGAAATTCCTTGTCCTAGAGGACCAGTCGTTATTTCTATACCAGCATCTGGTTCATATTCAGGATGTCCTGCTGTGATATAGCCCAATTGTCTAAAATTTTTAATTTGAGATATTGTCATTTTTTTATAACCGGTGAGGTATAAAAGTGAGTAAAGCAACATCGAACCATGTCCATTAGATAAAACGAATCGATCTCTAAGTAACCAGTTCGGATCCTTGGGATTATGAATAAGAAAATCGTGAAAGAGCACTGTTGCAATGTCAGCCATTCCCATCGGCATACCAGGATGACCAGATTTTGCTTTTTCTACCGCATCAATTGATAAAAACCTGATACAGTTGGCTAATTTGGTGTAATTTTTCAATGGAATAACTTTTCTTAATAACTAATAATTAAAGTATGAACGAATTTCAACAACAAATACTTCAAAAAATCGAGCAAATTGCATCAAAACTTCAGAATTATAAAACTAATAATCAAGAATTAATCAATGAGAGAAAAGAATTAAAAGCTAAGATAGAATATTTAGAAAGAAGAGAGTCAGAATTAGTAACTGAATTAGAAAATAACAAACTTGAGCTATCTGAAAAATCTCAACTTATTGATCAAGCAACTAATAAAATTGAGGAATTACTCGGATCAATAGAAATAGATGGCTAATTTAACTTTAACAATTGGGGGAAGACCACTAAAAATACAATGCTCCGATGATAATGTTGAAACAGTAAAAGAGATCGCTTCCTCAATTAGTAAACTCATAGATGATGAGAAGAAAGAGAATGTACCTTTTTTAACATCCACACTTATTGCCTATCTTAAATCTATGGAAGATGTTTTGAAAAAAGAAAAAATATTACAAGACTCTTTGAACAAGAAATTATTTTATGAGAGCCGTATTCAAGAATTACAAAATGAAAATAATCATCTAAAATCTGACATTGAGCAAATTTTCAAAAAACTAAATGATAATATAATTATTGAATAAAAAACAAATTCGAAACCATCACCTGGACCTAAGAATGCAATTAAGCACTTCGGATTTAGATATTTTTTCCAATAAAATAAATTCAAAAATAATAGATTTAATTGAAAAGATTAATCCAAATAGCTCTGTAGGCTTATTTTATCCATATAAAAATGAAGCAGATGTATTGAGAATTTCTAATGATTTAATAAATAAAAATATCAAATGTTCACTTCCCAAAGTAATATCAAAAGGCTCCTCTTTAAAGTACTTTGAATATAACCCTAATAATCCAAATTTAGAAAAAGGATTTGGCGGTATCATGGAACCAAAAGGTGAAAAGACATTAGATCCTGATATAATTATAGCATCATGCTCTGCATTTAATGAAAAAGGATATAGGGTGGGCTATGGAGGAGGTTTTTTTGATAGAACTATTGAAGAATTGAAAAAAAAAGGAAATTTAAAAACTATTTTAGCTGCTTTTGAAATTCAAAAAACCAACTACAATTTTCAGGAGAGTTTTGACCAAAAAGTAGATTACATTTGTTCAGAACAAAAAATTTATTCTATATGAATTTTTTAGTGATAGGAGATGTTGTAGGAAGATCAGGTAGGACAGCTCTTAAAGAAAATTTAAAAAAGATACAAGATCAATTTAATATTAGTTTTACAATAATTAATGCTGAAAATTCAGCTGGTGGTTATGGACTTACAGGAAAAATTTACGAAGAGCTTATAAGCTGGGGAGCTGATGCTATAACTTTAGGAAATCATGCTTGGAAACAAAAAGAAATCATAGAATATATGGATCAAAACCCAGATCATAATATTATCAGACCTTTAAATTTCGAAGTTGGATCTCCTGGTAGGGGGTTTAAAATTTTTACTCATAACAATGGAAAAAGAATATTGGTAAGCCAAGTTCATGGTCAAACATTTATTGACCTACCCTTAAGCAATCCTTTTAACTCTATTGATACACAACTTTTATCTATAATTAATGACCATAAAATAGATTACTCATTTTTAGAGGTACATGCTGAAGTAACATCTGAAAAAAATGGTATAGCTCAAAATTATGATGGAAAATTTACAGCTATATATGGAACTCATGTTCATATTCCAACCTCGGACGCTAGGGTATTAGAAAAAGGCACTTGTTTTCAAACTGATATTGGCATGACAGGAGATTATAATTCTGTTATTGGTATGAAAAAAGAAAGCGCTATCAAAAGAATGAGAACTGGGTCAAACTCTCACAGACTGGAACCTGCAGAGGGATTGGCAACTATTTCTGGAGCGGTCATTTCTACAAATGTGGGGAATAAAAATTCAATTCAATCTATTCAAATAGGTGGTGTTTTGGATAGTAATTTATTATCTTAGCTCATGGCAGGACATTCAAAATTTAAAAATATTCAATATCGTAAAGGTGCTCAGGACAAAAAAAGAGCAAAACAATTTGCAAAAATAGGAAGAGAAATTCAAATAGCCGTGAAGATTGGAGGAACTGACCCAGAGTCCAATCCAAGATTGAGACTAGCAATAACAAATGCTCGAAGTGTAAATATGCCAAAGGATAATGTAGATAGAGCTATTAACAAAAATAATACTGACGCTTCTGATTATTCAGAAGTTCGCTATGAGGGTTATGGTCCATTTGGAACAGCTTTTATAGTTGAGGCCTTAACAGATAATAAAAATAGAACAGCTTCAGAAATTAGATCTATTTTTTCAAAGAATGGGGGAAATTTGGGGGAGACAGGAAGTGTGAGTTTTAATTTTAATAAAGTAGGAGAAATACAAATCAAAAAAAAAATAGAGGATAGTGCACTAGAGGATTTACTTGACCATGGTTTAGAGGATTATAATACAGATGACGATGTTACATATCTTTATTCTTCTTTTGAGGAATTAGCATCTTTTGAGAAAATACTAGTAGATAAAAAATTTGACATTGAAAGTGCAAATATTATTTGGAAGCCAAATTTAACTGTTAAAATTGAAAAAAAGGAAGATCTTGACAAGCTTATTAGATTGAATGAAGAGTTAGAGGATAACGATGATGTTCAAAATTGTTTTTCAAATCTTGACTTTGATAGTGAACTTTTAGAGGTTAATAATGCCTGATAAAGCTTGGAAAAATAGGGAAAGACTTGTAGCAAAGTTTTTTGGAGGTATGAGAAATGCCCTTAGTGGGATTAATTCAAAAGTTACTCATTCAGATGTAATTCACGATAGTTTATTCATTGAGTGTAAATTAAGAGCTAAACATACAGCTATTAAATTATGGGATGACACAAAATCTTTAGCAGACAAGGAAAAAAAGACCCCAGTTATTGCATTATGTGAAAAAAATAGACCTGGTTTTTGGATAATGGTACATTCAGATGATTTTGAGAAAGTCTCTAAAGAACTTAAAAATAAAAATATAATTGATGAAGAATAGTTAATGGAAGAAGTAGTCAACTTAGCATCCCTTGAGAGTTCTGTAGATTTCTCAATGATGGGAATGTTTCTAAAATCTGACTGGGTTGTAAAATTCGTAATAATATTGTTAGTGATTTTTTCAATTCAATCTTGGAAGACAATCATTCAAAAAATTTTATTAATAAATAAACTTAAGAAAATATCAAAAAAATTTGAAAACCATTTTTGGTCTGGGGTGTCTTTAGATGAGCTATACAAACAAATTGACGAATTTGAGCAAGAAAGTTTTTCAAATATATTTAGAAATATTATGAATGAATATGAAAAATCTCTAATTCAGAAAAATAAAATAGACTCAGCTTTCATTCAAAGACTTTATACCTCTCTTGATTTAAGTATTGCTGTTGAAGATACAAATTTAAATAAAGGATTGTCTTTTTTGGCTTCCTCTGGATCTGTGGCACCTTTTATAGGATTATTTGGAACAGTTTGGGGAATTATGAACAGCTTTCAAGCAATAGCAATTGCTCAAAATACTAATCTAGCTGTAGTTGCACCCGGTATTGCAGAGGCTTTATTTGTAACTGCTTTGGGCCTTTTCGTAGCTATCCCCTCAACCGCTTATTACAACCTCATAACTTCTAAAATTGATAACTATTTGTCAGAGGCTGAGAGTTTTGGGAAGGATTTAGTTAATATAATTTCACGCCAAGTTAAATAATTATATGAGAAAAAAACATCGACCTGTCTCTAGTATAAATGTTACTCCGATGGTTGATGTTATGTTGGTATTACTTATTGTGTTTATGGTCACAGCCCCCCTTCTAACTGTGGGTGTACCAGTTAATTTGCCAAAAGTTGAGGCTAATTCTTTAGATGCACAAAAGGAACCACTTGAAATATCAATTAATGAAAATAATGAAATTTACTTAGGTGAAGAACTAATACCTTTTGACGAGTTAATATTAAAAGTTAAAACTATTGCAGGCTCAAATACTGACATAAGAATTTTTTTAAGAGCTGATACCACGATTAATTATGGAGAAGTAATGAAGGTTCTTGGTGCTCTGAACACATCTGGTTTTCTAAAAATTGCTCTTGTAACGAAAAAACCAAGTTAAGTGTCTACTATTTTACTATTTAATCCTTTTAGAAACTTAATCTTATTCATTGAAAATTTTAGTTACAAAAAAAGTGATTTTTATTTTCAAATATTCTCTTTTCTATTACATCTACTAATTTTGATACCAATGATAAATTTTACTTTTGAAAAAAAAATAAGTGATATTCCAATGATTTTACCAGTTGAAATGTTCATTATTGAAGAAGAGACAGCCGCACCTGAATTTGTCGAGGAGATAAATGAAATTGTTCCAACATTTCAAGAGGAGGCTCCAAAACAGAATGAAACTGAAGCTATTGAAACAGATATAAAAGAAATAGCATCTCAAGAATCAATTGATCCAATAATTCAGGATACCAATGAAGAAGTATTAGTTGATAACTCTGCAGACAAAATAAATGAATTTATCATTGATGAGAAAGTGCAACCTGAAATTAAAAAACCAGAAGAGGAGACACCACCACCTATAGAAAATGATTTTGAAATTAAATTAAAACAAAAACCTGAACCTAAAGAAATACCTGAGCCTAAAAAAGATATTGAGATTGTTGTTAAGAAAAAGCCTGTTAAGAAAACTTTCAATGTTAGTACTGTTCTTAAAGATTTAGAAAATCAAGATAAAGAGTTTAAAAAAGAGCAGGAAGCATCTGAAGTTAAACAAAAGGAAGTTTTCACAGAAAAAGTTGGACCAACGATGACTATTTCAGAAATTGATTTATTAAGGCAACAATTACATGGCTGTTTAAATCTTAATGTTGGTGTCGCAAATTTAAAAGAAATAAAACCAGTCATTTACATTGAAGTTAACCCTGATCGAACTGTAAAAAGTTCTAAAGTGGTCAATAAAGAGAAATTAAATGATCCATCATTTAGAACTGCTGCTGAAGCTGCAATGAGAGCAGTAAATAATCCAGATTGTAGTCCTCTTTTATTACCCGCAGATAAATATGAACAATGGAAAGAAATTAACTTTACTTTTGATTTCAGCTGGATGTTTGATTAATAAAAATTTAAGATAATAATTTAGTAATCGGCTAAAAATATTCTTATGATTAAAAAAATTCTAATAATTTTGTTTTTTTCACTTAATGCAAACGCTGCTTTAGAGGTAACCATCGCTCAAGGTAAAGTTGAGCCTACTCCTATAGCTATTACTCAAATTTTTGGAGCTGACTCAGATACAGCTAGATACGGAAACACACTTAGACAAATTATTTCAAATAATCTTACTAATTCTGGACTTTTTTATACTGTTAATGAAGACCTTTATATTCAATCAGACAATTTAGTTGAAAAAGTGCCTCGTTTTGAGGACTGGAAATTAATCAAAGCACAGTTTTTATTAAGCGCAGATGTCAGTAAAAATGACAAAGGGATTAGATTAAGAATGAGACTTTATGATGTTTTTAATGCAAAAGAGATAGAAAAATTACAACTAACAATTCCTGATGAAAATTTAATAAGAAGAGTAGGTCATACTGTAAGTGACATCGTTTACGAGAGGATTACCGGTGAAACGGGTTACTTTGATACAAGAATTGTTTATGTTTCTGAAATTGGTCCTTTAGATCAGAGAGTAAAAAGACTAGCGATTATGGATCAAGACGGACATATAGACAGTCATCAATTTTTAACAGATGGAAAAAATATGGTATTAACTCCTCGCTTTGCACCAAATAAACAATTAATAACATATATGGAATACAAAAATAATCTTCCAAGAGTTTATATTTATAATCTTAAAACAGGTGAAAGAGAAATTGTTGGAGATTTTCCTGGAATGACTTTTGCACCGAGATTTTCACCAGATAGCCAAAGTGTAGTAATGTCTTTTTCAGATCCCAACAATGCAGCTAATTCTGAGATATATTTAATGGATTTAAATACTCGGTCTCGCTTTAGATTAACAAATGACTCCGGAATTGACACATCACCTTCTTTTTCTCCTGATGGAGATAAAATTGTTTTTAATTCTGATCGCGGTGGGAGCCCTCAGTTATTTATTATGGATAAAAATGGAGATAACATAAAAAGAATTTCAAAAGGTAGAGGTGTATATGGAAACCCAGTGTGGTCTCCAAGAGGTGACTTGATAGCTTTTACCAAGTTAACCCAAGGTAATTTCCATATAGGTGTTATGGATATAAATGGAAATAATGAAAGAGTGATTGTGAGGGATTTCGCTTTAGAGTCACCCGCTTGGTCCCCAAATGGTAGATATTTGATATTTCATAGACAAAAAAGGTCAAATCTTGATGGCACAGGTGGGGAAGTAACAATTCATTTTATTGATATTACTGGGTACAATGAGAGGGTTATTCCGACTCCAAGGGATGGAAGTGACCCTGCATGGTCACCTTTGTTGTAAAATTCTATAGAAATCAACAAAATATGATTAATTTAAATAAGAATTATCTTGATTTCCAAAAAATTCAGTGTTTATTTACCTTAACTATAGTAAGAATATATTTACGCGGAGATTTATAATAATGTTAAAAAAATTGTTTATGCTTATTGTTGCGGGTTTTTTCCTTGCTTCATGTGCTGCTACTAAGACTGAACAAGGTGGAGACGTTGACGCAGCTTCAGCTAGTGCTAGTTCATCATCAGGTGGTGAAATTACAGCTGGTACCCAAGAAGATTTAATTGTTAACGTTGGAGACAGAGTGTTCTTTGAATTCGATAGCTCAGAATTGACCGTTGATGCGCAAGCTACACTTGATGCACAGGCAGCTTGGTTAATGCAATACCCTGACACTAACATAACTGTTGAAGGCCATGCAGATGAAAGAGGTACTCGTGAGTACAACTTGGCTCTAGGAGATAAAAGAGCATTTTCTGTATACTCTTACCTAGCCCAAGCAGGAATTGACACCAATAGAATGGAATATGTAAGTTGGGGTAAAGAAAGACCTGATGTAATCGGATCTGATGAAACTGCTTACAGTCAAAATAGACGCGGCGTAACCCTAGTAAGTAATTAATCAAAATTTCATTAGGGTGCTCTATTTAAAAGAGCACCCAAATTTCTCATGAAAAAAATAAACATAATTTTGGTTATTTTTTTCCTAATCCTTTTTAGTAACCAATCTAATACTGAAAATCACGATCAAGTATCTGTAGAATTAGACAGAATTAAAAATGACATAATTGATCTTCAAAAGTTTGTTTATAAAAACGAGTCATCACTAAATAATAATGTTAACTCAGAAGCAAAAAATGATTTAGATGAATTAAAAATATTAATCAATGAGATTTCAAAAAGTATCACTTCACTAGAAAAACAAATTTCAGATATTAAAGATGATGTAAAAAACCTTTATTCTTTATACACATCATCTGACTCTGACATAAATAAAATTATTAGTGAATCTGATCAATTAAACATAGAAGAGAGCTCTTCAAATATTGTAGAGAATTCAGAGGATGATCAAATATTAGGACAAATCAGCCTGTCTGACCTTGATGTAGATGAAACAAAAAAGATAGAAATACCAAATGAGGAGTCTGATGAGGTAATTTCTTCATTAGATCATGAAAAAGAGGAATTAGATGAAATAGAGATAAAATCTATTTCAGAAGTGAACACCTCAATGCTTAATGATTTAGAAATGCTGATAGAAGAGAGAGAAATAGAGCTTAATAAGCCAATAATTGACGTTGAATTAGAGTTAAAAAATGCAAAAACAAGCTTTGCAAGTTTTGATAACAAGTCTGCAATTGAGAGTTTACTGTTGATAATTAATTCAAATACTGATCAAGGAGAATATCTAGCTGAAACTTATTATCTTCTTGGCAGGACTTATTTTATGGAGAATGAAATCATTGAAGCAGTAAAATATTTTGGAATAAGACACAGAGATTTCTCATCATTCTCTAAATTTAAGTCTGAAAATTACTTTTGGCTTGGAAAGTCTCTTTTTAGAATTGGAGATCAAGAAAATGGATGTTTAATCATGGAAGATCTAATTTTTTCAAATGCTTATTTAGAAAGCAAAGAAGTAATTGAGTCTGCAAAATCTCTCCAATCCGAAAAAGATTGTGGTTTAATTATTGACTGAAGAAGTATCCCTCTCTCATAGTGTAAAGAATTACCTTCAAAATAATATTAAAGCTAACGACAAAATATTGATTTCAATTTCTTGTGGTTTGGATAGTACAGTCCTATATGATTCAATAATTAGATCAAAATATTTTAATAAAAAAAATATTTATTATATAATTTTTGATCACCAAATAAGACCTGAGGGAAAATATGAAATTAAACAATTTATTAACATTTATAATCTTACAAATAAAAATCTTTTCGTAAAGAGATTATTTTTAAAGGATAAATCAAAAGGTTTTCAAGAAAAATCAAGATCTATTAGATATGATTTTTTAGACAAATTTTCAAAAAAAAAAGATATAAAGCACATTTTTTTGGGCCACCATCTCGATGACTTAAATGAAACTTATTTCTTGAGAAAAACCCAACAATCTAGTGCTACTGGATTATCAAATATTTTTTTAGATAAATATAAGAGTCTCAAATTACATCGACCATTAAAGAAATACACAAAAAAGCAAATTAAAAGCTATGCCATATTTAATAGACTTACATGGTTTGATGATAGGAGTAACTTAGAGTTAGATTACACAAGAAACAAAATAAGAAATTTTTTGTATTCAAAAAAACTCTTTAATCAAATTAATAATGACAGACTAAACTTCTTTAAAATATTTCATTTGCATCAGCTACACCAAAATTTTTTTAAAAGAAAAAGAAATAACATATTTGAAATTGACACAAATAAGTTCAACAATCTAAATGAAAATCTTAAATTTATAGTAGTACAGACGTTTTATTACGAATATCGTCACTTACTAAAAAAACAAATTAGGGATGAAAACATCAAGAATTTTTTAAAAATACTTAAAACCCACCTCATTAGTAATAAAGAAATGTCAGTATTTTCAGGAAAAATTGGTGTCTTTAATAAAAAAACATGTATAAATCTTACTTAGTACTTTAAACGTAAGTAACACTAACTATATTAAATATATGAAAAATTTTTCAAAAAATATTTTTGTCTGGATAATAATAAGCCTTATTTTGCTTGGATTATTCAATGTATTTAAAAACTCTCAAAGAGATTACTCCTCTGTGTCATACACTTATTCAACACTGCTAGATAAAGCTCAAAATGGTGAAATTAAATCTGTTGAAATTCAGGGAAACAATATTTTTGGTCAAACTATGGATGGCGTTGACTTTTCAACATACGCCCCTAGGGACCCTAATTTAATAGAAACTCTTAACGAAAATCAGGTAGCTATTAATGCTAAACCCGAACAAAACGGTATGCATCCTCTACTAAGTATATTTGTCTCTTGGTTTCCAATGTTACTTTTAATTGGAGTTTGGATATTTTTTATGCGTCAAATGCAATCAGGTAAGGGTGGAGGAGCACTAGGTTTTGGTAGATCAAAAGCAAAGTTACTCAATGAAAATAAACAAAGAGTTACTTTTAACGACGTTGCAGGTATCGATGAGGCCAAACAAGAATTAGAAGAGGTTGTTTCTTTTCTAAAAGATCCACAAAAGTTTCAAAGATTGGGAGCTAAAATACCAAAAGGCGCTCTTTTGGTTGGACCTCCCGGCACCGGAAAGACACTTCTTGCTCGAGCAATAGCTGGGGAAGCTGGGGTGCCATTCTTCTCAATCTCTGGATCAGATTTTGTGGAAATGTTTGTTGGTGTTGGAGCTAGTAGAGTTAGAGATATGTTTGAACAAGGCAAGAAGAACGCACCTTGTATCATATTTATCGATGAAATAGATGCTGTTGGAAGACACAGAGGTGCTGGATTAGGGGGCGGTAATGACGAGAGAGAACAAACCCTCAATCAACTCCTTGTTGAAATGGATGGTTTTGAAGCTAATGAAGGAGTGATTATTGTTGCAGCGACTAACAGGCCAGATGTTCTTGATCCAGCATTACTAAGACCAGGAAGATTTGATAGGCAAGTGGTAGTACCTGCCCCTGACATTATTGGAAGAGATAAAATTTTAAAAGTACATACAAGAAAAATTAAAATGGATAAATCTGTTAAAACTATTGCTATTGCTAGGTCAACTCCTGGTTTCTCTGGAGCTGATTTGGCTAATATTGTTAACGAAGCCGCACTTATAGCAGCTAGAAAGAATAAGAAAATTGTAACTATGGATGATTTTGAAGATGCAAAAGATAAAGTAATGCTTGGAACACAAAATAAATCAAAAATAATTTCAGATAGCGAGAAGGAAGTAATAGCTTACCACGAAGCTGGACATGCTTTAGCAAACTTACATTGTAAACATGCAGACCCAATATATAAATCATCAATTATTCCAACCGGTAGGGCTTTAGGTTTTGTTATGAGTGTCCCTGAGCAAGATAAGGTAATTCATCGTAAAGATGAATATTTAGACAAATTAGTCGTTACTGTCGCAGCACGAATTGCTGAAGAATTAATATTTGGTCCAGAAAAAATAGGTTCTGGAGCAGCTGGTGATATTCAACAGGTCACAAACTTGGCTAGAGCTATGGTAACTCAAATGGGTTATAGCGATAAGTTGGGAAGAGTGAGATATACTGGTAATCAGGAGGAAGTGTTTTTGGGCCACTCTGTTACGCAATCAAAAAATATTTCTGAGGAAACTGCAAGAATAATTGACCAAGAGGTTATTCGCCTCGTAGAGGATGCAGAGTCAAAAGCTAGAAAGTTACTTACGGAAAATATTAAAGACCTTCATATTATAGCTAAAGGACTTTTAGAATTTGAAACTCTGACAGGTGAAGAAATTAAAAACTTAATTAAGGGTATTAAACCGAAAAGGGATGATGATTTAACATCTGATAGCTCAGATGACTCTGATAATCAAAAAGAAAAAGTTAATAAAGGCCCTTTACCATCTTTTACAAAAGATCAAGATTTTCCTCTTCCAAATTAACGATAAGTCCAATATTAAATACCCATAATGAGGCTATTTGGTACTGATGGGATCAGAGGTGAAGTAGGAAAGTATCCTCTGACACCTGAAAACGTGCTTAAGCTGGCTAAAGCCTCGTCGCTTGTTTTGAGAAAGAAAAATTCAATTTCAAGAGTTGTTATTAATAAAGATACTCGACTATCCGGATATATATTTGAACCAGCTTTAACATCAGGTTTTTTATCAATGGGAATAGATGTAATCTTAGTAGGGCCTTTACCCACTCCGGCCCTGACAGTTTTAGGTAAATCATTAAGAGCAGATTTTTCAGTAATGATTACGGCTTCTCATAATCCGTATAGAGATAACGGACTAAAATTTTTTTCTAATCAAGGCTTAAAAATTTCTCCAGAGGAGGAAAATAAAATTGAGGATTTATTTTTTAACTACGACTTTGATAACTTTAAAATAAAACAGTCAAATTATGGTAAAGCTATAAGACTTAAAAATGCATTAGGAAGATATTCTGAGGCACTTAAACATAGTGCAGATAGAAATCTTAACTATAGTCAATTAAAAGTAACGTTAGATTGTGCAAATGGAGCATCATATAAGGTTGCGCCAGAGGTTTTGTTTGAATTAGGTTTAGACTCACACACTATTGGTAATAATCCTTCTGGCACAAATATTAATCAAAATTGTGGTTCTTTATTTCCTCATAAAGCATCAGAGTTAGTTAAAAAAAAAAGATGTGATATTGGAATTTGCTTAGATGGAGATGGCGATAGAGTTATTATTATTGACGAAAAGGGCAATGTATTAAATGGAGAGGAAATAATTTTTATTTTTGCCAAATATTATTTATATGAAAATAAAATAAAAAAAGGCTCTGTTGTAGTAACTAACGAAGTTGCAAATCATGGTCTTGATATAGCCTTAAAAAAATTAGGTCTTCAATTAAAACGAGTAAAAGTTGGTGATAAAAATATTTTAAAGGAAATTTTAGATAATAAATATTTTTTTGGGGGAGAACCGTCTGGACATTTTATATTTAAAGATGACATTTTAATTGGCGATGGTATGGCAACTGCTATTAGATTGCTCACATTAATTCTTAAAGAAAAGAAAAAGTTATCAGTATTAAGAAAAGGTATCGATTTACTTGAAGAATTGAACATAAATCAAAGAATAGATCGCGAAAGATTTTACTTAAATCAAGAGAGTATTTATAAAAAGCTAAATAATTTACTAAAAAATTCAGATATTTATTACAATATTCGTCCTTCAGGAACAGAGCCACTATTAAGAGTGAACTTGCAATATCATAAAAGAAATATAAAAGTAATTACTCTTAATAAATTAAAAAAACAAATAATAAAAGTAATTTCAGATGCTTGTTAATTCTTTTGACACAAAATATTCACTAACAGCAAAAAAATATGAGAGTTTAGATAATTTATTTACTAAAACTGTCAGTGCGAATAAGAAATTTACAAGAATTTTTACATCTGTAATTGAAAATAAATCTTTAAAGTCATTATCAGATGCAACTCTTCGTTCAGATATTACAGGTCAGGTTATCAATACAATTTTGACTCACGACCCAAAATCTAAACACTTCCTTTATTACATGGGAGATATTTTTAAAAAAGATAAAATGAACACTGATAATATTAAGCAGTTTAGACAACATGGTGTTGAAATTATTAATTTATCTAAAAATGACTCTTTCAAAGAAGTTTTACAGATCCTAGATAAGTTTCTAAAAAAAATTATTAAAAAAAATTACACTTATGTTTTTACTGATCCAAAAATATCAAAAAATAAAAGTTACCTTTTAGACAGTATTGGCTTTAAAAGTAAAATTTATAAATTTGTTAATATTTTTAAAAAAAAAATTGATGCTCCATTTGAAATAAATTTAGAAAAAGACTTTTTTTCTCAAGACTATCATCAGGATATTTTTTTCTATGTTTATTCTAATTCTACAAAAAAAATATTAGCCCAAGGTGGTGGCTACAAATATAAAAAAAATAACAAAAAAATTGAGGGTTTTGGTTTCTCATGCAATGTTGAATACATTGCTGAATTAATTAAATGAACACAGCTATTATAGGACTTCAATGGGGCGATGAGGGTAAGGGTAAAATAGTCGATTATCTTTCAGAAGAATTTGATTTGGTTGTAAGATATCAAGGTGGTAACAATGCGGGCCATACAGTAATAGTTGATGACAATACTTATAAATTAAACCTTATTCCATCCGGTATAATTCGTGGAAAAGTATGTTATTTAGGTCAAGGAGTTGTTCTTGATCCTGGCCATTTTTATAATGAGTATGATCAAATTACTAAAAAGATTGAGAGTCCAAAGATATTTTTATCTTCAAATATATCTCTTATCTTAGAATATCATAAGCAACTAGATAAAATTAATGAATTAATTTTAAAAAACGAAAAAAAAATTGGAACCACATCTAAAGGCATTGGACCTGCATACCAAGATAAAGTTGGAAGAAAGAGTATCAAACTATATGATTTAAAATCTAAAAATATAATTGAAGAAAAATTAGAGACAATTAAGAAGTTTTATGATCCTATTCTTGAATGTTTTGATGAAAGTAAAATTAATATTGATAAAACAGTTCAAGACTTATTGAGCTTTTATGATTTAGTTAAAGAATTAATTGTTGATAATTCTTTTATCAAAAAAAAATTTAAAAATAAAAAAATATTATTTGAAGGTGCTCAAGGGGCACTTCTTGATTTAGATCATGGCTCTTACCCCTTTGTAACTTCATCAAACACTGTTTCATCAAATATTGTTATTGGTTCAGCAATGCAGGTGGATTATAAAACTGTTGGTATATTTAAAGCCTATGCTACTAGAGTTGGTAATGGGCCATTCCCATCTGAATTATTTGATGATGTTGGGAATTATATAGCTGAGAAAGGTGTTGAAATTGGAACAGTTACAAAAAGAAAAAGAAGGTGTGGTTGGCTTGATTTAGTATCCTTAAAGTATAGCTGTGAAATAAATCGTGTTAATGAACTTTGCATAACTAAAGCTGATGTATTAAACAATCTCTCAGAAATCAAAGTATGCAAAAGCTATAATTCAAAAAAATATGAGGAGGTAAGTTTTAGTGAAAGTGATATTTTGGGTTCAGTTTCTTTAGATGATAATGACTTTGAGTCATTTGCAAGTTGGGGAGAAATTAACGATTTGAGTAATTTTGAAAACTTACCTGAAAATCTTAAAAAATTTATTTCATATATTGAAGATTACCTAAGTATTCCAATTAAAGTTATTTCATTAGGTCCTGAGAGAAATCAAACAATTATTAGGTAATTTTAGATTTAGTTAAAAGTTTCTGATCTGTAATAATTTTGATTTCTTCTTGAAGTTTTTTAATTGCTTTGTTCTCTATTTGCCTAACTCTTTCTCTACTTATTGAATATTTCTGGCTAAGGTCCTCTAATGTTTTAGGCTCTTCATCTAATCGTCTTGCAGTTAAAATTTCTATTTCTCTTGGTTCAAGTTTTTTTACAGCTTGATTATAAAGTGCTTTTCTTTTTTTTAATTCATCGCTTTGTTCAACTCTTGAGGCAGTATCAATTGTTTCATCTTCTACTTGATCAATCCATTCTGAGTCATTTTCATCGTTTAAGGGTGTGTTTAATGAGAAATCCTGATTAAATACTCTTCCTTCCATTTGCTTAACTTCCTCTTCAGTTACTCCAAGATCAATAGAAATAGACTTTATTTGATCATTAGTGAGGTAACCATCTTCATATTTTTTTATTTGATTCCTAAGTCTTCGAAGATTAAAAAAAAGTTTTTTTTGGGCTGCAGTAGTTCCTATCTTAACAAGAGACCAACTATGTAAGACATATTCCTGAATCGAAGCTCTAATCCACCATATTGCATAAGTAGCTAACCTAAAACCTTTTTCAGGATCAAATTTTCTTATTGCTTGGATAAGTCCTAAATTACCCTCAGAAATTAAATCAAATAATGGTAAACCATAACCTTTATAGCCCATAGCAATTTTTGCGACTAGTCTTAAATGACTTGTCACAAGTTTTTGAGCAGCTCTTGTATCACCATTTTTAAGCCAATCTATTGCAAGCTTTTTTTCCTCTTCATTTGACAAAATAGGAAACTGATTAATTTTTTTTAAATAAGGATAAATGTCATTTTCAGAGGTAATAACAGGTAGTAAATTTTTATTTTCAATACTCATAGCAAATTTGCTTTTAAATCTCTCATGTCATCAGGTAAATCACAAGTAATTTTAATATGTTTTTCTAAAATTGGGTGATCAAATTCTATTTTGTGGGAGTGTAATGCTTGACGTGGAAATAATAATACACAGTCCTTTTGACTAGTAGCCATATTCGTTAATCGAAATTTTTCTTCTTTGTTAAGCTTATAATCTTTATCACCAACAATTGGAAGTCCCAAACTCAAAAGATGTACTCTAATTTGATGAGTTCTACCAGTTATAATTTCACAATTAAGAAGACTAATTGAACCTTGAAAAGTTTTTACATTAGAAACTTTTGTGATCGCTTGTTTTCCAAGATTATCCGATACATTAAATTTTGTCCTTTGAATTTTATTTCTAGATATATTTTTGTTGATTTCAACTTGCCTTTGATTAAGCACACCATATGTAAAAGCTAGATAATTTTTTTTTATAGTTCTATTTTTAAACATTTCCTTAAATTTATTTTTTGAGTTATGATTTTTAGTAATGATTATGACACCGCTTGTATCTTTATCTAGACGATGAACAATTCCTTCCTTTAAATACTCTTTATCTTTTATTGTAAATTGGTCTTTGAGACTTTCCTGTAAGTTAGGACTATTATCTAATCCATTTTTTTTATGTGTTAAAAGCCCAGATGGTTTATTTAATATTGCTATATAGCTATCCTCGTATAATATTTCTATTTTAAAATCTTTGTAATTATAAGATTTAATCATTGGATATATGTTAAAAAAAAAAATTCTAATTAGTTTAGTTATAATTCAAGGCTTATTAATAATTGCAGGAATAATAGCAATTATTTTTGGCGTTTTCTATAAAATGAGCAAAAACAATAATAAAACAATTATTATGAATAAAAATATCGGCTTAAATGATGTTTATTTGATTAATGAAAATCAATATCAACAAAAATTATTAATAGATAATAAAGCTGTTTTTCAAATTGTAGATATTGAAACAAATAAAATATTGAAAGAAATAGTTATTGAAAAAGATTAAATATATTGTGATAGCAGGGTCTTCAGGCGGTCATATTTTGCCCGCATTAGCGTATATCAATAACTTAAGTCTTATTAAGGATCCAAATAATATTCTTTTTATTACGAATGAAATAGGAAAAAAATATTTAGGAAATATTCAAAGTAATAAAATAAATAAAATTATTTTAAAATCAAAAAATAAATTTTTTTTTATACTAAATTTATTTTTAAAAGTATCCTATATATTTTTATCTAATAGGAGAATAATTTTGATAGGTTTTGGTGGCTTTATTACAACTCCCGTTTTAATAATTTCAAAATTATTTAATATTTTTCTTTTATCTTTTAATAAAATTTATATCCATGAGCAAAATGTAATATATGGATTAGCAAATAAAATAAACTATTTTATTGCCAAAAATGCATTTATTTCATTTCCAAAAGACAATATTCGTAGTAAAGAAATATTTGTTGGTAATTTTTTTATAAATAGAAATAAATTTAGAGAAAATCTCGATCATAATTTTATAAATGTTTTATTAATGGGTGGAAGTGCTGGTTCATTAGAGTTGAATAATATGATGCTAAAAGAAATAAAAAATTTTAATAGGACATATTTAAAAAACATTAAATTCTTTATTCAAATACCTGAGTCTCATATAATAGTTTTAAAAAAAAAATATACAGATGTTTTAGATAACAATTGTGAATTCTTTACTTTTAAAAATGATTTAAATCCGCAGGAATACGATTTAATACTTTCAAGATCTGGTTCAGGCTCTTTGAATGAAATCTTGTATCATACTAATAATGTTTATTTCATTCCTCATCTAATATCAAGAGATCAACACCAAAAATTTAACTTAGATTATTTTCTCTCTCATGATATGAGTCAAAAAAATTTAAACATTCCAAATAAAAAAAACTTAACTAGTCAATTTTATTTTAATCCACTTATCAATCCTCACTCTATTAAAAAAATAATTTGTTATATTACAAGATGAAATTCTCAGATCTATCTTCAATTAAAGTACATATTATTGGTATAAATGGCATTGGTATGAGTGCTTTAGCTATTTACTTAAAAAAAAATAATGTGGACATTACGGGTAGTGACATTACTTACAACTCTAATACTATTAATCTAGAAAAATATAAAATACCCGTTTATATTGGTCACAAAATCTCAAACATTAAAGATAGGGAAATTATATTTTATTCCACCGCAATTAAAAATAATCCTGAAATTAAAGAAGCAAAAAAAAATAAAATACCTTGTTATAATAGATCCAAACTTCTCCAGCTTATTTGTAGAGATAAATTCACAATTGTAGTATCTGGATCACACGGAAAAACTTCAACCACAACTTTTCTAGGTCATTTATTAGTTTGTGCTGGTCTAAATCCAACTGTTATTTCAGGGGGAGTAATGCAAAATTTTGGCCAAAATATTTACCTTACTAATAGTAAATACGTTGTCGTTGAAGCAGATGAAAGTGATGGAACAGTATTTAAGTTAAATCCAAAATATCTATTATATTTAAATGTCGATAGAGAGCATATAGATTTTTACAAATCATATGCAAATTTTAAATCAAAAATAAAAAAATATATTTACAGACAAAGTCAACAACACTCTAAAATTTTTATAAATAATGATGACCATTTTTTATCCCCATTAAAAAAATATTCTAGAAATATAAAAACGTTCGGCTCAAACTCGGATGCAAATTACAATTACAAATTGATAAAATTGACTAATAAAAGGTCATATTTTAATTTTTTAAAAGGTAAAAAAATTTTATCTAAAAATTTATCCACTAATCTATTAGGAGAGCACAATGTTCAAAATTTAACCGCAGTTCTCTCTATTATAGACGACTTAGGATACAAAATAAAAAAATCACATATACTTAGTTTTAAAGGAACAAAAAGGAGAATGAATATTCTTGGTAAATTAAACAAAACAATATTTATTGATGATTACGCACATCATCCTACTGAAATAGAAAAGTTAATTAACGTAATATCTTTATATAAAAAAAAGAATGTTTGTTTGATAATAGAACCACATAGATACTCAAGATTAAATGATTTATACAACAAATATTTGAGTGTATTAAAAAATATCAATAATCTAATTATATTAAAAACTTATGAGGCTGGAGAAAATTTTAAGAAGGGTATGAAAAATTCAAAAAACTTAGTCAATGATTTGAATGTTTTAAATAATCAAAAAACTAAATATATTGATAATTATAGTGATTTATTTAGTTTGCTAGAAAAATATGTGAAAAATAAAAGAGAGAGTATAATTATTTCTGCTGGAGCAGGTGAAATCTCAAACCAAATCCGTTTTTTTTATGACTCTAAAAAATAAAAACTTAGTTACCAATTATTCATCAGCTAAATATTCATGGCTGAAATCTGGCGGAAATATAAGCTATCTCTATAAAGTTCATAATCAATTCGAATTAGATAAACTATTTAGCCAAAATAATATCAAAGCAAAATCTATTTTAGTGATAGGTAATTTATCAAATACATTAATTAAAGACGATGGTTTCAATGGAATAGGTATAAAGCTTTTAGGAGATTTTACAGAAGTTCAAATAAATTCTGATCATATGTTAGTTGGTGCTGCAGTTTTGGACAATTTCTTTTCAAAATTTTGTTATCAAAAATCTATAGCTGGTTATGAGTTCTTATATACAATTCCAGGCTCAATTGGAGGTAATATATTTATGAACGCAGGTTGTTACAATCAAGAAATAAAAGATAAATTAATTAGTGTAATTTATTACGACATAAATCAGTGCAAAATATTTGAAAAAAATATTAGCGATCTACAATTTGATTATCGTAAGGGTTTCCAAAAAAATAATACTATAATTTTATACGGAAAATTTAAAATTTCATATAGAGACCAAGATGATATTAAAAGTATAATGCATGAGTACGATGTAATAAGAAAACAAACACAACCCCAGAAAGTAAATTGTTGCGGTAGTATTTTTAAAAATCCAAAAAATCAAAGTGCATGGAAACTTATAAAGTCTTCTATAGATGATAGTTTTTATGATGGACCTGTTAAATTATCTAAAACACACTCTAATTTTTTTGAAAATGATCCTAATATAAGTGCCAGTAGCATAAGCTCATTTATCTCCAAAATACAAAAAAGAGTAAAAGATAAACACAATATTTTACTAGAAAAAGAATTAAGAATCATAGATTGATAGATAAAAAAAATAAATCTCATAAAATTGTAGTAGTTGCCGGTGGATGGTCAGACGAAAGAGAAATATCTCTTATGTCAGGAAAAAATGTTTATTCTTGCCTACGAAAAAATAAATATAACGTAAAGTTTTTTAATTTAAAAAAAAATAATATTGAGAAAATTTTACTTTACAGCCCCGATATTATATTTAATTCATTGCATGGAGAATATGGAGAAGATGGTGGACTAAATTCCCTAGCAAATAAAAATAATATTATTATCTCACATTCTGGTGCTATTTCATCTGCTCTATGTTTTAATAAGCGTTTATTAAAAAATTTTCTTAAAAAAGAGATAAATATTTTATCACCCAAAGAGGTAATTAATGAAAATCAAATAAAATATCCAGTTATATTAAAACCAAATTGGGGTGGTTCTTCAAAAGGAATTAAATTTTTAAAAAATAAACAGGAGCTAAGAAAGAAAATTAATAATCCCAAATATTTAATTGAAGAAATTATTTATGGGAAAGAATTAACAGTTACTGTTATTGAAAACAATAAGAAAATTAAGGCTCTAGGTGTCACAGAAATTG
The DNA here is from genome assembly GCA_902530745.1 of uncultured Alphaproteobacteria bacterium. Classification (GTDB taxonomy): domain Bacteria; phylum Pseudomonadota; class Alphaproteobacteria; order HIMB59; family HIMB59; genus HIMB59. The sequence continues at coordinate 59,263 of CACABO010000009.1, forward strand.
AATTCAATAATATGCATTATGACTATATTGCAAAATATAGAAAAAATAAAAGTATTCATTTTTTACCAGCACGTATTTCTAACTCTCAATATGAATTTTTGATTAAAATTTCAAAAGAAATATTTCGTATATGTAATTGTAATGGAATTGCAAGAATAGATTACATAATGAGTAAAAAAAATGGAAAAATATTTTTTTTAGAAATGAATACTCACCCTGGATTGACTAAATTATCACTTGCACCTGAGCAAGCTAATTATCA
>CACABO010000010.1 GCA_902530745.1 uncultured Alphaproteobacteria bacterium
ATACACGTTATATACTTACAGGTAATCAAAATGGCCCATCTGTTAAAGACTTATATAATTATTTTGGTCACGAAGGTTTAAAAAAAATTTTAAATGAATATTAATCTTTTTAATACTTTAACCAAAAAAAAAGAAAAACTAATACCTATTAACTCATCTGCAGTTAAGATGTATGCTTGTGGACCCACCCTTTACAGTAATCCACATATAGGAAACTTCAGACCAATTATAGTTTTTGATATCTTATTTAGAGTCCTAAGACTAATTTTTGGAGAGGATAGTGTACGTTACGTCAGAAATATAACAGACATTGATGATAAAATTATAGATAAAGCCAATGAGCTTAAAATATCAACAGATGAGTTGGTTAATTCTACTCAAAAAATATATCAACAAAATCTAAGTTCTTTATCAATATTATCTCCAACACATGAACCAAAAGCCACAGATTATATATCAAAAATGATTGAGATGATTACATCTCTTATTGAAAAAAAATATGCCTATGTATCTGAAGGACATGTTTTATTTGAAGCAAAGAAATTTAAGGGTTATGGTTCTCTATCTAAGTTCTCATTAAAAGACATAATATCTGGTGCAAGAGTAGAAGTTGCCGATTACAAAAAAAATCCTGAAGATTTTGTCCTTTGGAAACCATCAAAAACAAATGAACCTCATTGGGATAGCCCATGGGGTAATGGTAGACCTGGATGGCACATAGAGTGTTCAGCTATGATCTCAGAATTACTTGGAGAAACCATTGATATTCATGCGGGTGGTATTGATCTTATTTTTCCACATCACGAGAATGAAATTGCCCAGTCAACATGTTGTCATGATAAAAAAATGTCAAACTTTTGGCTCCATAATGGATTTATAAATTTTAAGGGTGAAAAAATGTCAAAATCTTTAGGAAATACCTCAATTGTTAATGATTTATTATCTAAACACGATCCTGCTGTTCTAAAATATTCACTACTGACTACTCATTATCGTCAACCACTTGATTTCTCAAACGATCTTATAAGTTATAGTGAAAACATCATTAATAAGTGGAGAGAACATATTAAAGAGGTTAATAGCAAAGAATTAGACTCAGAATTTGTTAATGCACTTTTAGATGACCTAAATACCCCAAAAGCACTGATGAGATTACAGCAAATAATAGCTAAAATTAAAAAAGACAAGAATAATGATGATTTATTAGCTCATTTTAATAATGGTTTAAGTTTATTAGGATTAAATCCTATTTTTAATAAAACAGATTTAAACCTTGATAAAGAATTTATTGAAAATATGATATTCCGCCGACATGAGGCTAAAAAAAACAAAGACTTTGAACTAGCAGATAAAATTAGAGATGAGTTATTTAAACAAGGGATTGTTTTAGAAGACACCAAAAATGGCACAACATGGAAGAAAAACTAGAAAATAAAATTTATTTTTTTGACACCACATTAAGAGATGGTCAACAAACTACCGGTGTTGATTTTAGTGTAGATGACAAAATCAAATTCTCTAATGCTCTCGATGAATTAGGTTTAGATTATATTGAGGGTGGTTGGCCAGGGTCAAATCCAACTGATGATAGTTTTTTTAATTCTACAACAAATTTTAAAAATTCTAGTTTGGTTGCTTTTGGAATGACCAGAAGACCTAATACAAGTGTTTCAAACGATCCAGGTCTAAATACTTTAATTAATACAAATGTAAAACATATTTGTATTGTTGGGAAATCATCTTCATATCAGGTCGAAAAGGCTTTAGGCGTTTCAAAATCTGATAACCTAAAAATGATTGGTGAAAGTATCGCTCATATCAATGAAAAAGGTTTAGAGGCAATGTATGATGCTGAGCATTTTTTCGATGGATATAAATCAGATCCTAAATTTGCATTAGATTGTTTAACTGAGGCTTTAAATAATGGAGCTAGGTGGATAGTATTGTGTGATACTAATGGTGGAACTCTGCCAAATGAAGTAGAGACAATTGTTCAAGAAGTAACAAAATATATACCAGGTGAAAAACTGGGCATCCATGCGCATAATGATACAGAAAATGCAGTTGCCAACTCATTGGCTGCCGTGCGAGCAGGAGTGAGACAAATTCAAGGCACAATTAATGGATTAGGAGAAAGGTGTGGAAATGCTAATTTAGTATCTCTTATTCCCTCAATAATTTTGAAAACAAAATTTGAAACTAGTATTCCTAAAGAAAAATTATCAGCCTTAAAGAAAACCTCATTGCTTTTAGATGAAATTTTAAATCGTATGCCAAATACTCAACAAGCCTATGTTGGTGAAAATGCCTTTTCACATAAAGGAGGTTTGCATGTTTCAGCAATTAATAAAGACCCTAAAACATATGAGCATATAGACCCAGAAATAGTAGGTAATACTAGAAAAGTTGTAATTTCTGATCAATCTGGCCGATCTAATATCATATCTCTTTTAAATACTGTTGGTATTAACCCAGATGATCATTCAGATAAATTAGATTTTTTACTCCAAAAAGTAAAAGAGAGAGAATTCAAAGGTTACGCTTACGATCAGGCAATTGCGAGTTTTGAGATACTAGCTAGACAAACTCTTTTCGGAATCCCAGAGTACTTTGAATTAAAAAGATTTAAAGTTATTGATGATAGAAGATGGAATGCTAAAGGAGAATTAGTAACTGAGTCTGAAGCAACTGTAAGGATAGAAGTTGAAAAAAAAGAATACATGAATGTAGAAGTAGGAAATGGTCCAGTAAATGCTTTGGACAAAGCTTTAAGAAAATCATTAATGGGCTTTTACCCTGCTTTAGAGGATTTAGAATTGACTGATTTTAAGGTAAGAATTTTATCCTCAGAAAAAGGAACAGATGCAATAGTTCGTGTTCTTATCGAGACAAAGGATCAAAAAGGATCCATTTGGACAACAGTAGGTGTCTCAACTAATATAATTGATGCGTCTTATAACGCCCTTAGAGAGAGCTTAATCTATAAATTAATTAAGTCCTCTTGAAAAAGACAATTCAATTTATATTAAACAAACCCCAGTTATCTGAAAATGTTGGTATGTCTCTAAGATCAATAGGATGTTTTGGTTTTGAGAGCTTATCCTTAGTAAGTCCAAGAAAAATTTGGCCTAATGATAAGGGAATAAAATCTGCAAAGCATTTTTCATCCTTAGTTAAAAAAGTTAAAGTGTTTCAATCAATACCAGAAGCTATGAAAGGTAGTGATATCTTAATTGCAACGACAGTTAGGAAAAGAGACTTTCACATACCTCCAATAAAAGTAAATGAAATATCTAAACTAAAATCAAAAAAAGTATCAATTTTGTTTGGTCAAGAAAATAATGGATTGTCCAATAAGGAGATATCGCATGCTAACTTTCTATTGTCTATACCTACATACAACAAGAGCTCGCTCAATTTATCTCATACTGTAGCTTTAATTGCTTATGAATTGAGTCAAATATCTCTTTCTAGTGTTAATTCAACTTTTGAAAATTCTCCTGCTAGCTCAAAAGATATTGAAAAATTTTTATCATTTCTGATGAAAATACTAGAAAAAAGAAAATTTACATCAATCTCATCCAAAAGAGATAATCTAGAAATATCCTTAAGAAATTTTTTAAAAACATCAAAAATTGACCAAAAACAAATAAAAACAGCCTATGGAATTTTGAAATTTATTACAAAATAAATTGACTTAAAAGGCTAAATCTATATAAAACATCAATTCATGACAAAAAGACTATCGTCAAAACATAAAATTGATAGAAGACTAGGACTAAATTTATGGGGTAGGCCCAAAAGTCCCTTTAATAGAAGACCCTACGGTCCTGGCCAACATGGTCAAGCAAGAAGAAGAAAACCCTCTGATTTTGGAGTACAATTAGCAGCTAAACAAAAGCTAAAAAAATATTATGGCGATATTACTGAGAAACAATTTTTAAAGATTTATCAAGCAGCATCTAGAAAAAAAGGTGATACAAGTCAAATTCTAATCGAACTTTTAGAACGAAGATTAGATGCCGTTGTATTTAGATTAAAGTTTGCTCCAACTGTATTTTCCGCAAGACAACTAGTAAATCATGGGCATGTTTTGGTAAACGGTAAAGTTGTAAATAAAAAGTCTTATCAGGTTAATGACGGCGATGAAATATCCCTTCAACAAACTAGCCAAAATATTCCAATGATCATTCAAACATTAAGTTCTAATGAAAGAGATGTACCTGAGTATTTACAATTAGAGATTTCAAAATGTCTCGGTAAATTTGTAAGAGGACCTCAATTGACAGATGTACCTTACCCTGTCCAAATGGAGCCTAACCTTGTTGTTGAATTTTACTCAAGATAATCAATAACCATCAGTATATCCAATTAATCTAATAATACCTAAATTTCGAAAGAGTACACATGAAAATAAAAACACTTATAGTCATTTTTTCTCTCTTTATTTCAAGCCTTTATGCTGCTGGAAAAGATAATGAAGATAATGCCAAAACTAATTATGGAAAAGATTACAAGGCAGCAATTAAGCTTATAAGGAGCAAAGATTATGATAAGGCAATAAGAAAGCTGAAGACCCTTACAACTGCTAGTTCAACAGATTTTACAAGAGCAGATGTTTATAATGAGATGGGATTTGCATATCGAAAAAGTGAAGACTTTGATAATGCAGCAAAATATTACAAGAAAGCTCTTGAATTAGATCCTGAACACCTAGGAGCTATCGAATACCAAGGTGAGATGTATGTAGATCTTGGTCAAAAAGAAAATGCCCTAAATAATTTAGCTTTACTTAAAAAACTAGTTGGGGAAAATAATTCTTATTACAAAGAATTAAATAATTATATTTCAAATAATTGATGAGAGGGGCAATATAAACGCCCCTTTTTTAATTTACTTCAGTTTTGATGCCTTTTGTGTTTAGTAATTCTAGAAGCTCACCAGACTCAGCCATTTCTTTCATAATATCACAACCACCTACAAATTCTTTTTTTATGTAAAGTTGAGGTATCGTAGGCCAATTTGAATAAGTTTTTATACCTTCTCTAATGTTGTTGTCTTCAAGCACATTACAATGGCCAAACTCAACCCCAGTTTTTTTTAAAATTGCGCTTGCGACTGACGAGAAACCACACATAGGAAAGTCAGGGTTACCTTTCATAAATAGGAAAACTTCATTATCTCCAATCATTTTTTCAATTTGTTCTTTTGTACTACTCTCTATTTCCATTATTTTGTTCCTTTCGTTTTTAATTGCATAGCATGAAGCTCATTATCCATTAATCCATCTAGTAATTTGTAAACTAACTGGTGTTGTTGTATACGTGACAATCCGTTAAACATATCACTTTCAATTTCAACTGAATAATGATCGTTATCACCGGCAAGATCCTCAATTACAATTTTAGAATTTGGAAATTTGTTCTCAAGGAGTCCTTCTAATTTTTTTTGTTCAATAGGCATCTAACTAATTATCTTCTCAAAATTATTACGATATTTATTCATAATATCAAAATAGTCAAATTTTTTAGAGTTTATCTCAATACCTTCTTTAATTATCTCCCCAATTTCGAGGTATTCAGCACCTTTTTTTGTCAGAAATGAAGTTACTTCTTCAAAATCTTTACTTCTGATTTCAATCACATATCCAGCACTATATTCACAGAATAAATCAATAGGATCAGGGACCTTGACCCTAAAACCCATATCCTTATATTGCATTTTTAATAATGCCGAAAAGATACCCCCTCTTGAAATATCATTGCAAGACATAATGCATTTCAAATCTGATAATTCCAAAACACAATTTGCAATTTTTTTCTCAAAATCTAGATCTAATACCTCTAAGTCATTAAATTCACATATGTTAAAAGCAATTTTTTGATCTTGTAATAAGTAAGGACTACAATTTTTTGTTAATTGTTTTCCTAAAATAAGGATCTTATTACCAATTTCACAAAACTTATTTGTGTTTATTTTATTTAAATCCATATTGGAACCTACAATTCCAATTACAGGTGTAGGCTTAATTGGTGTTTCATTTGTCTGGTTATATAAAGATACATTACCTGAAACAATAGGTGTATTGAATTTGACAGCTGCAGTTTTTAATCCATGAATAGATAAAACCAACTCTCCCATAATGTTTGGATCTAAAGGACTTGCGAAGTTAAGGTTATTTGTAATCGCTAAAGGATTAATATTGCATGCAATTAGATTTCTATAGGACTCAGCAACTGTATATTTCATACCTTCATAAGGATTGATTCTTATGTATAATGGATTGCAGTCGGTAGATACACCAATAACTTTTTGTGTTCCGTGAATTTTTACTATACCTGATGATTGACCTGGTTCTCTGATAGTATCTCCCATCACAGTAGAGTCATATTGATCGAAAACCCAACTTTTATCTAAATAATTAAGATCTGTAAGAAGGTTATTTATCATATCTTCCAATTTAATTTTGGAAAAATCAAAATCTTTGCTCTTTCTTTTTCTAGGAATATAAAACTCTCTATCGTATTCAGGGGCGTCATCAACAATTATTTCTACAGGCAGATCGACAACTTTTTTATTATTTGACTCAAATACAACTCTTTTTGTATCTGTAATTTCTCCAATGACTTCATAATCAATTTGCCATTTTTGAAGAATTTCTCTGACTTTATAATTATTTTTTTTATCGATAACAGCTAGCATTCTTTCTTGGCTTTCAGATAAAAGTATCTCATAGGCGCTCAGGGGTTGCCTCAATGGAACTTTATCAAGATTGATATAAACACCTACATTTCCTTTTGAAGCCATTTCTACACTGGAGGAGGTAATACCCGCAGCTCCCATGTCTTGCATAGACTCTATTAATCCTGAAGACATTAATTCTAAGCACCCTTCCATTAAAAGTTTTTCCATGAAGGGATCACCAACTTGTACAGAGGGTCTTTTTTCATCTTCATCTTCCTCTGAAAAAACATCAGAGGCCATACTTGCTCCATGAATTCCATCTTTTCCAGTTTTAGATCCAATGTAAACAATAAGACCACCAATAGATTTTGGTTTAGAGTAAAAAATTTTATCTTTTTGAACATGTCCCACAGCCATAGCATTAACCAAATTATTAAAATCATATGTTGACTCAAACTCACACTCACCACCAATATTAGGAATTCCAATACAGTTACCATAGTGTCCAATTCCATGAACCACACCATTTAACAAGTATTTTGTCTTTTCAGTTTCTATTAAACCAAATCTTATTGAGTCAAGAGTAGCAATTGGTCTTGCTCCCATTGTAAATATATCTCGTAGTATACCTCCTACACCAGTTGCTGAACCGTTAAAAGGTTCTATGTAACTTGGATGATTGTGACTTTCTATTTTAAACGCAATACCATCGTTATCTTGCAAATCAATTACACCAGCGTTTTCTCCTGGTCCCTGAATTACAATTTCATTATCTGTAGGGAGTTTTTTTAGCCATTTTTTTGACGTTTTGTAACAACAGTGTTCATTCCACATAGCAGAAAAAATACCCAATTCCTCAATACTTAAGTCTCTGTTTAGATATTTCTTAATGACCTGAAATTCATCTAAAGTTAAACCGTGTTGAAGTATTAACTCTTCATTCATGAAATTAACGACTCTATAATAAGTCTTCCATCTTGTGATTGATGAAAATCAGAATATGCTCTTTCGGGATGAGGCATCATTCCAAGAACATTCTTTTTTTTATTTGTAATACCTGCAATAGCCTCTATTGAACCATTAATATTTTCTTCAGTGTCTGAGAATTCACCTTTGCAGTATTCAAAAGCAATTTGTTCATTATTTTTTAGTAAATTCAAAGTTTCAGTATCACAATAAAAATTCCCCTCGTTATGAGCAACAGGTATTTGAAGAGTCTGGTTATCTTTGATTGATAAATTAAAATTATTTTTAAATTTTCTTTTAATAAAACAATTTTTTCCTAAAAATTTAAGTTTTTTATTTCGTATTAATGCTCCTTTAAGAAGTCCAATTTCAGTTAAAATTTGAAAGCCATTACAAATACCTAATAAATATCTATTGTCATTTGCATGTTTGACAACTTCATCAATAATTTTACTTTTTGATGCCATTGCTCCTGATCTTAAATAATCACCAAAGCTAAAACCCCCAGGTAAAATTACCAAATCAACTTTTGGCAATGATGTCTCCTCATGCCAAATATTATGAACCTTACCTTTAGTTAAATCTTTTAAGTAGCATAATGCGTCTCTGTCACAATTAGATCCTGGAAATGTTATAACAGCAGATTTAAAACTCATCCAAGCACTTCGTACTCTTCAATAATATCGTTGACTAAAAGTTTTTTGCAAGCAGAGTCGATTTTTTGTGCTTTTTCCTCTTTACTTATATTATCAGGTAAATCTAATTCAATGAGTTTTCCCTGTCGGATATTTGAAAATTCTGTTAGTCCTAAACTATTAAGTGATTGTTCAATTACTTTTCCCTGTGGTTCTAAAATTTGGCCTTTAAGTCTTACTAAAATTTTTATTCGCATTAAATTGTCAAGTTTAACCTATTAAGCACCTCTTCGTATGCTTCTTCGATATTTCCTAAATCTCTACGAAATCGATCTTTATCAAGTTTTTTATTTGTTTTTAAATCCCACAAACGACATGTATCTGGTGATATTTCATCTGCTAAAACAAGCTCATCAGTTTTTTTACAAATTCCAAATTCTAATTTAAAGTCAACTAGATTTATTCCTATAGAATAGAACGTAGACCTTAATATGTCATTTATTCTCAAAGAATATTCATCTATTAACTCTAATTCATCATAATCACATAAACCTAAATTAAGAATATGTTCAGAACTTATATGAGGATCGCCAAGTTCATCCGATTTTAAACAGTACTCAATTAGCGTATCAGATAATTGTGTTCCTTCTTTTACACCGAACTTTTTAGATAAAGAGCCAGCGAAGAAATTTCTAACTAAAACTTCAATTGGAATAATATCTACTTTTTTTAAAAGCTGAGATTTTTTGTCAATTTTCTTTATAAAATGTGTTGGAATATCACAATGATTCAATATTTGAAATAAATAACTCGATATAGCATTATTAATTGCACCCTTATTCTTTATAGAGCCCTTTTTTAAATTATTAAAAGCTGTAGCTTCATTTTTATAGGTAGCTATGACTTCCTTACTAGTTTTGGCATAAATAATTTTTGCTTTTCCTTCATATAATTTTTTCAATTTTACTGCCATTAATTAATCCTTTTAAATATTTTATCAACATTTTTAAAAAGATTTTTATTATTGAAGATATTATTAACTTTACTTGATATTTTTAATTTGGCTAAACGAGGATGACTTAAAAGATTATCTTTAAAAGACATATTACCTTTCCAAGTTTTCAAAGCACAATCTTGAACAATCTTATAGGCATCTTCTCTTAAAACTTTATTTTCAATAAGAAAAATCAGGACATTTTGTGAATAGGGTAGACCTTTTAAAAGATTTAAATTTTTCATCATATTTTTTTTATTTATATTTAAATTATTTAAAACGTTAATCATTCTTTGAACTGCAAAGTCGAGCGTTATGGTGGCATTGGGAGCATTTATTCTCTCAACACTGGAGTGACTTATATCTCTTTCATGCCATGAAGTAATATTCTCTAAAGCAGGAATGGTTAACGATCTAATCACTCTTGCTAGTCCTGTTAAATTTTCTGATAAAATTGGATTTTTTTTATGAGGCATTGCCGAACTACCTTTTTGACCTTTTCCAAAACCTTCCTCAACTTCTAAAACTTCTGTTCTTTGTAAGTGTCTAATTTCAGTTGATAGACGTTCTATGGAGCTTGCAATAATAGCAAAAGAGCAAAAAATGTCCGCATGCCTGTCTCTTGGAATTATCTGCGTGGAGACAGGTTCGATTGAAAATTTTAATTTTTTAGCAATCATTTGCTCTACCCTTGTGTCAATATTTGAATATGTCCCTACAGGACCAGACATTTGAATTGTTTGTATTTGTTTTATCGAATTTTTAAGACGATCTATGTTTCTTTTGTTTTCGGCTAGATATCCTAATATTTTTAATCCAAAAGTAGTCGTTTCAGCGTGAATACCATGACTTCTACCGATACATAATGTGTACTTATGTTTTTTTGCAATATTTAAAAGAGATTTACTCATAGTTTTTAAACCTCCAAGAATTATATTGCTTGATTGGTTAAGTTGTATGGAGAAAGTAGTATCTAAAATATCACTAGATGTTAGTCCTTTATGAATATACCTAGACTCTGGTCCTACGTACTTTGCTACATTAGTTAAAAAAGCAATTACATCGTGCTTTGTTTTTTCTTCAATTTTTTCTATTTCCTTTACATTAAACTTTGCTTTTTTTTTGATTTTGCTTGAGGTCCCTTTGGGTATCTGACCCAACTTTTCCATAGCCTCGCAAGCGAGGATTTCAAGGTCAAGCCATATTTGAAATTTATTATTATCTTCCCAGATTTCTTTAAGAATATTTCTAGAGTATCTTGGTATCAATTATAAAAAACCTTATTTGGAGACTCTGTAAGAATCTCAATATTATCACCATTAATGTATATCGTATGTTCGTACTGAGCGCTAAGTGTTTTATCTTTAGTCACTGCAGTCCAACCATCGTTAAGTATTTTAGATTGATATTTACCTACATTGATCATGGGTTCAATTGTAAAAATCATCCCATCTACAAATTTTATTTTATCATACTCACTATCGTAATAGTGTAAAATACTTGGATTCTCATGAAATTTTAATCCAACTCCATGTCCACAAAAATCTCTAACAACACTAAAATTATTTGAGGTAGCTATATCCTCAATTTTTTTTCCTATTCTATTGATCGGCTCACCAACTTTTATCTCATCAATACTTTCTATCAAACAATTGTAGGTAACCTTGCATAGATTTCTTGCTTTAATTGAAATGTCTCCTACTTTAAACATCCTTGATGAGTCACCATGCCAACCATCAATTATTGTTGTTACATCCACATTTAAAATATCTCCATTTTGAAGATTTCGATTATAGTTTGGAATTCCATGACAAATAACATGATTTAATGAGGTACATGTAGACTTTGGAAAACCTCTGTAAAACAACGGTGCAGGTGTGCCTCCTAGTTCTTGAATTCTTGTTAAACAATAATCATCAATCTCAGATGTTGAGACACCCTCTTTTATAATATTATTTAGTTCATCTAAAATAGTTGCAGTTATTTTACTTGCCTCTCTACAAGGTTCTACTTCATCACTTTTGTATGATTTAATTTTCATCAATATTTATCTCACTAGTAATATTTATACCTTTATGTGATACATTACATTTAAAAGCTCTAAATTGTACGCCACTTTTTTTTGCTGTAAGAGAGTATTTATAATACTCATTATCCAAATCTTTAGCTATAGAAAATCTATCTACATCATTTCGTTGAATAAGATATATTAAAAAACATTTACTACCTTTTTTAGACATATTACTAAGCTCCACTAAATGTTTGGAGCCCCTTGAAGTAACTGCATCTGGAAATTCTGCTAAATTCTTTTTTCTTGATAAAGTGACTGATTTAACTTCAATGTAAGTATCTCCATTTGGGTGGCTAGCAAAGATATCAACTCTAGAATTTTTTCCATATTTAACCTCTTTTTTTAAAGTTCCTTTAATTTCCTGCAAAATTTTTTTTTCCTTCATGGCGTTGAAAACTATGTCATTTGGCAGAGATGTGTTTACTCCTACAAAAGTTTTATGATATTTAATTGCCTCTAATCTATATTTTAATTTTGCATTTGGGTTTTCAACCTTGGCAACTAATACTTTTGAGTCCTCTTTCAATAAACCTAAAAGTGACCCTGTATTTGGGCAGTAAGCTGTGACAACTTCATTATCAATCTTTAAATCTACAAAAAATCGCTTATAGCGTTTTACAAAAAAACCCTCTAAAATTTCTTCTTTATACTTCATTTATGGTTACTGCTAAGAAAATATATTCTGCTTGTCTAATTATCATTGGCAATGAGATATTATCAGGTAGGACACAAGATAAAAATATAAATCATATAGCTAAAGAGTTGTTCATATGTGGTATATCTTTACAGTTAGTAGTTGTAATTCCTGACCAAAAAAAAATAATTATCTCTCAAATTAGAAAATTAAAAAATCAATATGATTTTGTCATCACTACTGGTGGTATAGGTCCAACTCATGATGACATTACATCCGAGTCAATTAGTTTGGCAGTTAAAAAAAAATACAAATTACATAATGGTGCATACAGAGAATTAAAAAAATATTACATGAAAATTAAATCCGAATTAACTGATGCTAGAATTAAAATGGCATATATGCCTGTGGGTTCTGAGTTAATTTTAAACAAAGTTAGTGGAGCTCCGGGATTTAAAATTGAAAATATATATGTCTTTGCTGGTGTGCCATCAATAGTAGAGGGAATGATGAAAGAATTTAAAAAAATGATTAAAATAAAAAATAAGTTTTACACAACTTCAATAACCACAAAACTTTTTGAAAGTAAAATAGCCCATATACTTTTAGATGCAGAGAGAAAATATAAAAATGTCTCTATTGGTAGCTATCCAATTTTTGATGGTAAACCCAGGGGTGTAGAAATTGTTATAAATTCCCAAGTTAACAACTCGGGTGTTCGTAATGCTAGAAGATTTATTAAAAAAGAGATAAACAAAATTATTTAAGATTGTGTCAATATAAGATAAAACAATATTTCTTTTAGGCGGAGTAGCTCAGTTGGTTAGAGCGGTGGAATCATAATCCATGTGTCGGGGGTTCAAATCCCTCCTCCGCTACCAAGAATAATCATTGTAATTGTTGATATTTTGACATATCTTTCGTTTTCTGATCGCGGGGTAGAGCAGCTTGGTAGCTCGTCAGGCTCATAACCTGAAGGTCGTAGGTTCAAATCCTACCCCCGCAACCAACTCCTTGAAAAAAGTAATCGTTTCAATGGTTTTTTTTTATTTTTTTTAACGAAATGCATTTGACAATGCCCTTATAAAGTGTAGTTATATTCTACTTTTTATTCGATTCACTAGGCCATTTATTGTGCATTAGTGATTCTTGCTCTTTATTTTCTGTAAATATGAAATGAATAGACGGTGGGTTTATAACGTCAAATTTCGGCCATGCTATTATTTGAGAAAAATGATAGCTCGTTATTTTGGCGTCTAACCTACGTCAATTTAAAACTTTGTTTTTTATGAGTAGGTAATTCAACTTAAGAGTTTGATTATGGCTCAGAACGAACGCTTGCTGCATGCTTTATACATGCAAGTCGAACGGAGGCCCTAGCTTGCTAGGTGTCCTTAGTGGCGCACGGGTGAGTAACACGTGGGAACATACCTTATAGTACGGAATAACTGCGGGAAACTGTAGCTAATACCGTATACTCCAGTAATGGGAAAGATTTATCGCTATAAGATTGGCCCGCGCAAGATTAGCTTGTTGGTGAGGTAAAAGCTCACCAAGGCTTCGATCTTTAGCTGGTTTGAGAGGACGATCAGCCACACTGGGACTGAGACACGGCCCAGACTCCTACGGGAGGCAGCAGTAGGGAATATTGGACAATGGGGGAAACCCTGATCCAGCAATGCAGCGTGAGTGACGAAGGCCTTAGGGTTGTAAAACTCTTTCATCGGTGAGGATAATGACAGTAGCCGAAGAAGAAGGACCGGCTAATTCCGTGCCAGCAGCCGCGGTAATACGGAAGGTCCTAGCGTTGTTCGGAATTACTGGGCGTAAAGCGCATGTAGGCGGAACAGAAAGTTAGAAGTGAAATCCCTGGGCTCAACCTAGGAATTGCTTTTAAAACTTCTGTTCTGGAATTCAGGAGAGGAAAATGGAATTTCCAGTGTAGAGGTGAAATTCGTAGATATTGGAAGGAACACCAGTGGCGAAGGCGATTTTCTGGACTGATATTGACGCTGAGATGCGAAGGCATGGGTAGCAAACGGGATTAGATACCCCGGTAGTCCATGCAGTAAACGATGGGTGCTAGTCGTCGGACTTTTGTTCGGTGTCGTAGCTAACGCGTTAAGCACCCCGCCTGGGGAGTACGGTCGCAAGATTAAAACTCAAATAAATTGACGGGGACCCGCACAAGCAGTGGAGCATGTGGTTTAATTCGACGCAACGCGAAGAACCTTACCAGCGTTTGACATGGAAAGTGCCGGTTACAGAATGGTAACCTTCAGTTCGGCTGGCTTTCGCACAGGTGCTGCATGGCTGTCGTCAGCTCGTGTCGTGAGATGTTGGGTTAAGTCCCGCAACGAGCGCAACCCTTATCGTTAGTTACTAACAGTTCGGCTGAGGACTCTAGCGAAACTGCCGGTGATAAGCCGGAGGAAGGTGGGGATGACGTCAAGTCCTCATGGCCCTTACACGCTGGGCTACACACGTGCTACAATGGTAACTACAACGGGACGCAATACCGCGAGGTGGAGCTAATCCCCAAAAGTTATCTCAGTTCGGATTGCACTCTGCAACTCGAGTGCATGAAGTTGGAATTGCTAGTAATCGCGGATCAGCATGCCGCGGTGAATACGTTCCCGGGTCTTGTACACACCGCCCGTCACACCATGAGAGTTGGTTTTATCTTAAGTCAGTGCGCTAACCTTCGGGAGGCAGCTGCCCACGGTACGGCCAGCGATTGGGGTGAAGTCGTAACAAGGTAGCCGTAGGGGAACCTGCGGCTGGATCACCTCCTTTCTAAAGGAAAAAAAACTTTGAACTAAGTGTACGTTCGAAGTAACCACCGTCTATTTGTTTTGCTTTTTTCAACATGTGTTGATAAAGAGCATTGATTGGGCGTGTAGCTCAGTTGGTTAGAGCGCGCGCTTGATAAGCGTGAGGTCGGAGGTTCAAGTCCTCCCTCGCCCACCAACAATGTTGGGGGATTAGCTCAGCTGGGAGAGCGCCTGATTTGCATTCAGGAGGTCAGCGGTTCGATCCCGCTATCCTCCACCAACTTTTTAAAATCGTAAATATGTAAGCTGATAACACAGACGAATGACTTGCACGAGTTATTCGTCAATTAAAAAACTAATATAACAACAAATAACTACAAAAAGTTATTAACTACAAACTTTTCACTGTGTGTTAATAATTCAAGCGCGTAAGAGCATTTGGTGGATGCCTTGGCATAAAGAGGCGATGAAGGACGTGATAGACTGCGATAAGCTCGGACTTGCTGTCAATAAGCTTAATCCGAGATCTCCGAATGGGGAAACCCAATAACTTATAAGTGAATTCATAGCTTATAAGGGCGAACCTAGGGAACTGAAACATCTAAGTACCTAGAGGAAAAGATATTCCGTTAGTAGTGGCGAGCGAAAGCGGATCAGGCCAGTGCTACTTTTTACTAAACCAGAACTGTATGGAAAGGCAGGCCATAGTGAGTGATAGCCTCGTATGGGTAGATAGTAAAAAATAGACATGAGTAGGGCGGGACACGTGAAATCCTGTCTGAATATAGGAAGACCACTTCCTAAGCCTAAATACTACTTTATGACCGATAGTGAACCAGTACCGTGAGGGAAAGGCGAAAAGAACCCCTAGCAGGGGAGTGAAATAGACCCTGAAACCGGATGCTTACAAGCAGTTGGAGCCTCTTTATGAGGTGACAGCGTACCTTTTGTATAATGGGTCAGCGACTTAATCTCATTAGCAAGCTTAAGCCACATAGGTGTAGGCGAAGCGAAAGCGAGTCTGAATAGGGCGATTTAGTTAATGGGATTAGACTCGAAACCGAGTGATCTAGTCATGAGCAGGTTGAAAGTGAAGTAAAATTCACCGGAGGACCGAACCCACTAGCGTTGAAAAGCTACGGGATGACTTGTGATTAGGGGTGAAAGGCCAACCAAACTCGGAAATAGCTAGTTCTCCGCGAAAACTATTTAGGTAGTGCGTCGTGTGAATCTTGTCGGGGGTAGAGCACTGAATGGGCTAGGGGGAAGCAATTCCTACCAAACCTAATCAAACTCCGAATACCGATAAGTCTGCACGGCAGACAGTCCATGGGTGCTAAGGTCCTTGGACGAGAGGGAAACAGCCCAGATCAACAGCTAAGGTCCCCAAATAATGATTAAGTGTGAAAGGGAGTGGGAACTCCAAGACAGCCAGGAGGTTGGCTTAGAAGCAGCCATCCTTTAAAGAAAGCGTAACAGCTCACTGGTCTAATTAAGAGATCCTGCACCGAAAATGTAACGGGGCTCAAATCATTTACCGAAGCTTTGACAATTACTTTGTAATTGGGTAGCGGAGCGTTCTGTAAGCCTGTAAAGGTGATGCGTAAGCATTGCTGGAGGTATCAGAAGTGCGAATGCTGACATGAGTAACGATAAGAAATGTGAAAGACATTTCCGCCGAAATCCTAAGGTTTCCTGCGTAAAGCTAATCTGCGCAGGGTTAGTCGGCCCCTAAGGCGAGGGCGAAAGCCGTAGTCGATGGGAAGCAGGTTAATATTCCTGCACCTGCTGGTAGTGACGGATGAAGTAAATTGTAAGCTCTTACTGGATTGAGCTTGCAGTGAATTTGTCCCTGGAAATAGCTCCAGCATTAGACCGTACCAAAACCGACACAGGTAGGAGGGTAGAGAATACCAAGGCGCTTGAGAGAACTATGTTGAAGGAACTCGGCAAATTACACTTGTAACTTCGGGATAAAAGTGACCTGCTATTGGGCAACCAGTAGGGGGTGGCACAGAAGAGGGGGTAGCGACTGTTTACTAAAAACATAGCACTATGCAAAGTCGAAAGACGACGTATATGGTGTGACGCCTGCCCGGTGCCGGAAGGTTAATAGGAGGGGTGCAAGCCCTGAATTGAAGCCCCGGTGAACGGCGGCCGTAACTATAACGGTCCTAAGGTAGCGAAATTCCTTGTCGGGTAAGTTCCGACCTGCACGAATGGCGTAACGATTTCCCCACTGTCTCCAACATAGACTCAGTGAAATTGAATTCTCGGTTAAGATGCCGAGTAACCGTGGTTAGACGGAAAGACCCCGTGCACCTTTACTGCAGCTTTGTATTGGTATTAGGGAACAGATGTGTAGCATAGGTGGGAGACTTTGAAGGAGTGGCGCTAGCCATTCTGGAGTCACTAGTGAAATACCACTCTTCTGTTCCTTGATGCCTAACCATACACCGTTATCCGGTGTTGGGACCATGCATGGTGGGCAGTTTGACTGGGGCGGTCGCCTCCCAAAGAGTAACGGAGGCGCGCGATGGTAGGCTCAGAACGCTTGGAAACCGTTCGTCGAGTGCAATGGCATAAGCCTGCCTGACTGCGAGACCCACAAGTCGAGCAGAGACGAAAGTCGGTCATAGTGATCCGGTGGCACTTCGTGGAAGGGCCATCGCTCAACGGATAAAAGGTACGCCGGGGATAACAGGCTGATCTCTCCCAAGAGTCCATATCGACGGGGAGGTTTGGCACCTCGATGTCGGCTCATCGCATCCTGGGGCTGAAGCAGGTCCCAAGGGTTTGGCTGTTCGCCAATTAAAGCGGTACGCGAGCTGGGTTTAGAACGTCGTGAGACAGTTCGGTCCCTATCTGCCATGGTTGTGGAAGCTTGAGAGGATCTGCCCTTAGTACGAGAGGACCGGGGTGGACGTACCTCTGGTGTACCTATTGTAGCGCCAGCTGCATCGTAGGGTAGCTATGTACGGAATGGATAACCGCTGAAAGCATCTAAGCGGGAAGCCAACCTCAAAACTAGGCTTCGTTATAGGATCGTGGAAGACTACCACGTTGATAGGCTGGGTGTGGAAGTGTGGTAACACATGAAGCTAACCAGTACTAATAATCCAATGCTTGAATTACAATACACAGCGAAAAGTTTTAACTACAATGTTATAAAAAGTTTGTGGCGGTCATAGCGGAGTGAAAAAACCCGATCCCATTTCGAACTCGGTCGTGAAGGCCTCCAGCGCCGATGGTACTTAGTCTTAAGGCTTGGGAGAGTAGGACGCCGCCTATTTATTAATTAGCAATACATATTTACATATCGTCGTATGAAATAATTTTTTTAGACTCATTGTCCACCAAAACAAAATTTTGATAAAATTTTAATGTGGGTTTTGAATATCTATTTGTGATCCATTCAATCCTTTCATCATCGAACCATCTTTGTGCGTTTAACATATTATCAAAACAATATATACCTCCTGCAATATTGTTTTTAAGATCTGAAATATAGTTTTTTCTTATCAAACCAGGTGTGGTTTTGTAAATTGGAGCTGTCTCTAAAAATTTTTCCCTTAGTATCTCTTCTGTTAAAGAAGAGTCTATTTTAAAAGTTACTTGAACAATGATCATTTAGTAAAAAGTGGTAGCCTCGGGCGGACTCGAACCGCCACGGGAATAAATCCCACTGGATTTTAAGTCCAGACTGTCTACCAATTCCAGCACGAGGCCATGTTATAATTGTTAATCGAATTTAGATGATTGCTTAAGTTTTTCAATACTTTTATCAATTTAAATAGTCTTGATTATCTATTATATCATCATAATTATAGTTACCAAAAATTAGACCAGAAAATAAATCATAGTTTTTATTTTCTGAGGAATAATTTGGTTTGAGTACATTTTTATTTTTATTTTCTAAAATTTTTTTGTAATTGTCAGGTAAATCATCTTCAATACTTCTTACTTCATTAATTGATAACGGACTTAACTGGATGTTAAAATCTCTAAAGGCCTTTAGCCTTACCTCTTCACCAATAAGATAGCACAAAAGCCCTGAACCTTGAGAGTTGTTTAAATAAGCGCTAAAACCATAAAAAGATAAAGGTTTACTATCTATACTTTTTTTAAAAACTCCCTCATCGTTATCCCAAATATATTTACTCTTAGGAAAAAGCTGAAAACTCCTAAATTTAATATTTTTATTGAGTAAAATCCCATCACTAAATAACGTATAAACATTCTCTAAGTTTTCATAAGAGTTGAAAACTTCTAGGAAGTTATTATTAACAATATTTTTGTTAAGATTTTGATATGTTTTTGAAAATAAATCTGCAGTTAGCTCGAATGATAAACTATTTACATTAATAGAGGGTTGTTCCAGATGATATATTATTAAATTAATTATATCCTCTTTAGTTTTAAAGCTCATTCCCAGTGTATATTTTATTGGATTATATAATTCTGAAAGTTCCTCAAAATTTAATTTTTCATAATCATCCTGGCTTAATAGTATAAATGTATCTAAATCTAAGGGGAATATATTTCCCATAAATTCAACTTCATTGTCATTATAAAAATTTAAAATCTTATTAGGTACCTGAAATTGATTTAAACTTAACTTAGCTAAATCTCTAAATTCTCCAAATATAATATCAAATTCATTTGCATTTTGATTAACTTCACTAATTGTAAATTCTACATCATTAATTAAGGAGTACTCACCTACTGCATAATATAAGTAATATTTATAATCTATGTAATCATTTTCGATAAATCCGATATTCAACTCTTTTTTTATTAAACACTCATTAGCAATAGAATTTTTTTGAAAAATAAGTAATAAAAAAAAAATTAAGAAGACTTTTGGGTTGTTAGAAAATTTCACTTAATTAGTGGGATTTAAACATTTCTTTATAAACACGTTCTTCAATTTTATGATCATTATCAAATAATAAAGGTATTTCCATACCCTCGGACATTTCAATTTCAACAGAAATAACATCTTTAGCTTCAATATGATCAGCATGAACTACTATAGGTCTTTTAGATGGATTATTATTAATAATTTTAATTTTTGCATTATCTTTTAATAGACCTCCACGCCAATGTCTGGGACTATAGGCACTCACAGCGGTTAGTGCTACAACATTGCTTCCAAGTGGAATAATTGGTCCTGAAGCAGAGTAATTATACCCTGTGCTACCTGCTGCTGTTGATAATATTACACCATCACAAACAAGCTCTTCTATTCTTACTTCGTTATCTATCATAATTTGAATTTTTGCAGCTTGATATTTTTCTCTTCGAATACTGATCTCATTAATCGCAATAGCTTTAATTTCTTGACCTGTGGGATTTAAAGTTTTCATTACCAAAGGTCTTAATTTTGTTAATTGAGCGTTATTTAGCCGTTCCTCTAATCCATCAAGTTTGTAATCATTCATCAAGAATCCGACAGATCCAAAATTCATACCGTAAATTGGCTTGTTAAGTTTCATATAATTATGAAGTGATTTTAATATAAAACCATCACCTCCAAGTGCTACAATAAAATCTGCCTCTTCAGGCTCGTAATTACCGTATTTTTTTATAAGTTTCTCTTGAGCTTCAATATTTTTTTCAAGAGGAAAAGAAACAAAACATATTTTCATTTATTAACCACCAGTCTCATTCATATAACGATTAACATATCCCTCAAAATTATCTTTTTGAATTTCAAAGTTATGTGCTTTTGGTTTAATTGACATGGCATATTCTATCAAAGCAATAATATCATTTTTTGTTTGATTTCTTAGGGCAAATTTTAAATCTACAAAATCATTTTGTCCTAAACACATATATAACTTACCAGTGCATGTAAGTCTTACCCTATTACAAGTATCGCAAAAGTTATGAGAAATAGCAGATATAATACCAATTTTTGATTTATGATTTGAATACTCATAGTATCTAGAGGGGCCATTAGTTCTGTGTTTAGAGGGAATTAAATTTAATTTATTTACTAAATCCTTTTCAAATTTCTTCATTGATAAATATTGATTAAATCGCTTTTCTCCAATATCACCTATGGGCATTATTTCAATTAACGAAATATCAAAATGATTTTTTTTACACCAATCTAAAATATCAAATATTTCTTCATCATTGAAATTTTGAGTCAAAACAGTATTTATTTTTATCTTTATACCTTCTTGTTTAGCTGCCTCTATCCCATTTAAAACTTTACTAAGATCTCCCCATTTAGTTATTTTCCTAAAACTCTCAGTATTTAAGCTATCAAGAGAAACATTTATTCTTTCAACACCATTCTTTTTAAGAATAGATGCATATCTTGATAAATTCGTACCATTTGTAGTTAAAGTATGCTCTGAAATTTTACCCTTATTTTTTAAGTTATTTAAATGTTCTATAATTGAAACAATATTTTTTCTTACAAGAGGTTCACCACCTGTTAATCGAAATTTTTTTACACCTAACTCATTAAATATATTTGTAAGTTTAATAATTTCTTCAATTGATAAAACTTCTTGTCTAGGCAAGAAAGTTACATCCTCAGCCATACAATAAGTGCACCTTAAATCACATCTATCAGTTACAGATATTCTCAAGTAATCAATTTTTCTTTTATATTTATCAGTCAGCATTTTCGTGTATCTTTAATTCAACTATATTTAAATCTATAACTTTTTTCCCTACGTTCTCAAAGTTAATAGTGATTTTACTATTTATACAAGATTGAACTTGCCCCAGGCCCCAATCTGGTTGAGATGGACACTCCACGATTGTACCTGGTATAAAATCGCTAAAATTATAGTTATTTTCCATTATTACTCTTGTTAAGTAGAAACAAATATTTACTATTTACTATAGAATCAAATGGACAAAAAAGAAAATTTAAACAAGCTTAAATCTGTTATCAGTAATATTGAAAAATCATATGGGAAAGGTTCCATAATGATGCTCGGAAAGAAAGATATTGATGCAAATATTGATGTATACTCAACAGGTTCTCTTGGTCTAGATATAGCTCTAGGAATAGGTGGTTTACCGAAAGGAAGAGTCATAGAAGTTTATGGCCCAGAAAGTTCAGGTAAAACAACTCTAACATTACACATAATTGCGGAAGCTCAAAAAGTTGGAGGAACTTGCGCTTTTATTGATGCTGAACATGCTTTAGACCCAGGTTATGCAAAAAAACTTGGAGTGAATATTGATGAGTTATTGATTTCTCAACCTGATACTGGTGAACAGGCTTTAGAGATCTCAGATACTCTTGTAAAATCTGAAGGTATAGATTTATTAGTTATAGACTCAGTAGCAGCTTTAGTTCCAAGAGCAGAGTTAGAGGGTGAAATGGGCGACTCTTTGCCCGGACTTCAGGCAAGGCTAATGAGCCAAGCGCTTAGAAAACTAACTAGCTCGATTTCAAAGACAAATACTATGGTTGTTTTTATTAATCAACTGAGAATGAAAATAGGTGTTATGTTTGGAAGCCCTGAAGTCACCACTGGAGGTAACGCTTTGAAGTTTTACTCTTCCGTAAGACTAGATATTAGAAGGATTGGTGCAATAAAAGATAAAGATAATATTATTGGAAACCAAACGAGAGTGAAGGTAGTCAAAAATAAAATGGCCCCTCCTTTTAAAATGGTTGAATTTGACATTATGTATGGTGAAGGAATTTCTAAAATTGGTGAAATTATAGATTTAGGTGTTCAAGCTGATATTATAGATAAGTCTGGAGCATGGTATTCTTACAAAGATGAAAAAATTGGCCAAGGTAGAGAAAATACAAAACAGTTTTTAAAGGATAATCCAGAGTTATTGAATGAAATAGAAAGCAGAATAAGATCAAATTCCGACACCGTTGAAGAGCTGATGATCGATCCACCTCCTTCCACATCTGAAGAAACCAGCGAAAAAAAACCTAAAGAATAATATTAAATTTCAGTTAAATTAATCTATATTTCATGAATATGAACTCTAATGAAGTACGCAATGCATTTATTGATTATTTTAAAAATA
This sequence comes from uncultured Alphaproteobacteria bacterium, assembly GCA_902530745.1. Taxonomy (GTDB): domain Bacteria; phylum Pseudomonadota; class Alphaproteobacteria; order HIMB59; family HIMB59; genus HIMB59. The sequence continues at coordinate 22,784 of CACABO010000010.1, forward strand.
ATGATCATAGACATGTCAAATCCGGATCTTTAGTGCCGGAAAATGACCCCTCTCTAATGTTCGCTAATTCAGGAATGGTTCAATTTAAAAATGTTTTCACAGGCATGGAACAGTTAGATTTCAAAAGAGCAACGACCTCTCAAAAATGTGTTCGGGCAGGAGGAAAACATAATGATTTAGAGAATGTCGGATTTACAACTCGGCATCATACATTCTTCGAGATGTTGGGAAATTTTTCTTTTGGTGACTATTTCAAAGAGCAAGCAATTCTATACGCTTGGAACTTAATAACTAAAGAATTTAAAATAAACGAAAATAAATTATTAGTTACAATATACCATGATGATGAAGTTGCAGAAAAATTTTGGAAAAAGATAGCTAATTTACCTGATAGTAAGATAATTAAAATTTCAAGTTCTGATAATTTTTGGTCAATGGGTGATACAGGACCTTGCGGACCATGTTCGGAGATATTTTATGATCATGGTGATAAATATTTTGGTGGCCCCCCAGGTTCGGTTGACGAAGATGGTGATCGTTTCATTGAAATATGGAATTTAGTTTTCATGCAGTATGAGCAGGTAGACAAAAAAACCAGACTTGATTTACCTAAACCATGTGTAGACACTGGGATGGGTCTAGAGAGAATAACAGCATTATTAAATGGTAGTAATGACAATTATAGTTCTGATTTGTTTTCAAATATTATTGATATCACTCAGGAGTTTATGCAAAAAAAAATATCTGAACAAAATAAATCTAGTTTTAGAGTTATAGCAGATCACTTACGAGCTTCCTCTTTTTTAATTGCTGATGGGGTTTTGCCTTCAAATGAGGGACGGGGTTATGTATTAAGGAGAATATTAAGAAGGGGAATAAGACATGCATATACATTAGGCTCATCAGAACCATTATTTCACAAAATTTTTGATGAATTAAAAAATTTAATGGGCGATTTCTTCCAAGAGCTTAACACTGGAGCTGAGGCAATTAAGGAAACACTCTACAATGAGGAAATAAAATTTAGAGAAACTTTAAGTAAAGGTCTAGAGATACTCGGACAAGAAATACCTAATATTAAAAATAATAAATTAGATGGCAAAATCGCATTTAAATTATACGACACCTTTGGATTTCCACTTGATTTAACACAAGACTATCTGAGATCAAAGGATATCGATGTTGATATAGAGTCCTTTGATGCATCAATGAAGCTACAAAAAGAGGAAGCTAGATCTTCATGGAAAGGTAGCGGTGATGGAAATACTGAAAAGCTATGGTTTGATATTGCAAGAAAGAATAAACCAACAGTATTTAAAGGATACGATGAAATCACTTTAAAGGCAAATGTAACTGCATTAGTCTTAGATTCAGAAGCAGTTGATGAATTAAGTAATAAAATAAAAAAATCAGCAATTATCACAGATGAGTCATGTTTTTATGCAGAGTCTGGTGGGCAAGTTGGAGATAAAGGTATAATTTCCTCAGAAAATGCCGAATTTAGAGTTACAGATACTAGAAAAACTCCTCAAGGTATTTTTATTCATTTTGGTAATGTAACTTCAGGCAATTTTAAAATAGGACATGAGGTTAAACTTAAAGTTGATACGAGTTTAAGGGATCTTATTAAAAAAAATCATTCTGCAACACACTTACTTCATGCCGCTTTGAGAAATAATTTAGGACCTCATGTAGCTCAGCGCGGATCTTTAGTTAATGAGAATAAATTACGTTTTGACTTCAGTCATAATAAACAAATTTCATCAAATCAAATAGATAGTATTCAAACAGAAGTAACAAATATAATTTCTAATGATTGTGAAACACAAATTGATATTAAATCTCAAGAAGAAGCAATTAAACAAGGGGCTATGGCTTTGTTTGGAGAAAAATATGGTGAAGAGGTCAGAGTAGTCACTCTAGGTGAAAAAAATAATAAACCTTATTCAATTGAGCTATGTGGTGGAACGCATGTAACAAATGTTAAAGATATCGAAAAATTTCATATTATAAGTGAAGAGTCTGTCTCATCAGGAGTGAGGAGAATAGAGGCCTGCACTGGTAATAAGGTAGATGAATTTATTAGTAATAAACTAAAAGAGGATCAACTACTTGAAAAAAAACTTGATGATAAAATCACTAATTTAATCTCACAAATAAACAAATTAAATGGAAAAATAAGTTTTAGCGAAGATAATAAAAATCTTTACATAAAGAAATTAGAAAATTATTTAGATGATTTAAAAAATAAATCGATACTCTCAAATGAGGAGAATAATAAAATAGAAGAAACAGATATAAATGGAATTAGTTTTGTGTCTCAATTAATAGAAAATCTGCCTCCAAAAGAGCTTAGATCAATTTTTGATAAATTTAAAACTGAAAAATCTAAATCTATTTTGGCTTGTATCACTACAAATGAGGATAAGGTATCCATCATCGTTGGGTTAACTAATGATTTAATAGACACTTATGATGCCAGAGTATTAATAAAAAGTACTTTTGATTTACTCGGATCAAAAGGTGGTGGAGGTAGAATTGATTTTGCCCAAGCTGGTGGCAACAAAAAAAATCAATTAAATCAAGCCTTTTTAAGTATTAAAAACCAGATTTAACTTAATTTAGCTTGAAGATTTTTATCAAGACAATTTAAAAAATCTTCAGTGTTCATCCAAGGCGAATTTTTGTCTACAAGTATTGCTAAGTCCTTAGTCATTTGACCAGACTCCACAGTTTCAACACAGGTTTCTTCAAGCGCCCTAGAAAACTTAATAAGTTCATCATTTCCATCAAATTCACCCCTAAAATTTAAACCTTTTGTCCAAGCAAAAATTGATGCTATAGGATTTGTTGAAGTTTTTTCTCCCTTTTGATGTAGTCTGTAATGTCTAGTTACTGTCCCATGAGCAGCCTCAGCTTCAATTGTTTTGCCATCGGGTGTCATTAAAACACTAGACATCATACCCAAAGAACCAAACCCTTGTGCAACTGCATCTGACTGAACGTCTCCGTCATAATTCTTACACGCCCAAATAAATTTACCTGGCCATTTCATTGAAGACGCTACCAAATCATCAATAAGACGGTGTTCGTAGACTATTTGGTTATTTTCAAAATCAGTTTTAAATTCTTTTTGAAAAATTTCATTAAATATCTCTTTAAATCTTCCATCGTATTTTTTTAAAATAGTATCTTTTGTTGAGAGATACACAGGCCATTTTAATTTTAATCCATAATTAAAACAAGCTCTTGCAAAACCTTTAATTGACTCATCTATATTATACATAGAGAGGGCAACACCCTGATTTTGAAATTGAAAAACTTCTTTTTCCTCTATTTTTCCCTCTTCATCAATATATTTCATAAAGAGTTTCCCTGGTTTAACGATTTTCATTTCTGTAGCTTTATATTGATCACCAAACGCATGCCTACCGACAACAATAGGAGCATCCCATGTTCTTACAATTCTTGGAATGTTTTTACATATAATTGGTTGTCTAAAAACAGTTCCATCTAAAATATTTCTTATAGTTCCATTTGGAGAACGCCACATTTTTTTTAGCTTAAATTCCGATACTCTATTATCATCAGGAGTGATCGTTGCACATTTTATACCAACCCCAAATTTTCTAATCGCTTTTGCAGCCTCAACTGTAATTTCATCATTTGTTTGATCTCTATTTTGTACAGATAAATCGTAATATTTTAGGTCTATATCAAGATATGGAAGTATGAGCTTTTTCTTTATAAAATCCCATATAATTCTTGTCATTTCATCACCATCTAATTCAACCACAGGATTTTTTACTAAAATTTTTGCCATTTATACTGAGATATTGACTGTATAACAGATTAAATTGATAAAAAAAATCTATTTTATTGATCAAATTATACAATTCAGATATTAATTCCATCTTATGTACTTCAGGTTTCATAAAGAAATTTCAGCAGCGCTGATAATACTATTTTTATTAGTAATTTTTTTTTATTTTATATATAAGCCTTTATTTTTAGTTTTTTTAATACTACTTATTTTTACATTCTATTTTTTTAGAGACCCTGAAAGAGTCGTTCCATTAGGTGATGATATTTTAGTAAGCCCAGCAGATGGATTAATTACAAATATTAGTGAGTACAAAGAGGGAAAAAAAAGTTATACCAAAGTTTCAATTTTTTTGAGTGTGTTTAATGTACACATCCAAAGATTGCCAGTTTCTGGTCAAATTACAAAAATTGATTATATTGAGGGTAAATTCATTAACGCAACTTTAGATAAAGCGAGTGATGATAATGAAAGATTAAGATTGACCCTTAAGTCTGGATCTAACATTATATACATAACACAAATAGCTGGTTTAATTGCTAGAAGAATCATTTGTTATCTCAAAACTAATGAGAGAATAAACCAAGGTGATAGATATGGAATTATCAAGTTTGGAAGCAGAGTAGATATAGAATTTCCCAACTCCTATAATTTAATGGTAAGTATTGGTCAGCAATGTATCGGTGGTGAAACTATCATTGCTAGAGATTTTAAAAATAACAAAAATATAAAATCTAGAGAATATAAAAAGATTTAGACATTTAGATGACCGAACATCCGCTCACTAAATTTATACCTAACTTAATTACATTAATGTCACTTATTGCAGGTATTTCATCAATAAAGTTCTCTATTCAAAGTAATTTTAAAATTGCTGTGCTTATGATAATGCTGGCAGCCTTTTTCGATTTCTTTGATGGATGGATGGCTAGAAAATTAAAAAAATCATCCCAATTTGGAGCTGAATTAGACTCTCTATCAGATTTTATTAGTTTTGGATTAGCCCCATCTTTACTTATAAATTTGAGTTTTACTAATGAGCTAGGTAGGATTGGATGGGTTATAAGTCTTTTTTACATTATTTGCGCAGCTCTTAGACTTGCTCGTTTCAATATCGAAAATATGAGAGAGCAAAGCAAAGTATTTTATGGCATACCCTCACCAGCTGCCGCAGGTATTATAATGATCCCACTTTATTTAAATTTCATTGAACAAATACATTTCACTATCAACTATCCTATTGTAAGTGCCTTTTTAATTATATTTGCGGGCGCTATGATGATTAGTAGAGTTCCGACTCCCTCTGTGAAAAATCTAAAAGTAAAAACTCTATATTTTAGACTTATGATTATATTTACAGTTATTATTTTAATATTTTTAATAAGTTATTTTTGGCAAACAACTTTTTTAGTTGCTCTTATTTATTTATTATTCTCTTTATTGAGCTTGTTTACTTACTTTGTTAAACTTTTTAGAGGAGTTAGTTAAGTATTTAGATTTAAGCATCAAAGCTGATGGAGTTACAAGTAAAGTCAATAGAGTAGAAAAAAGTAATCCAAAAACAATTGCCCTCGATAAATCTACCCACCACTGGGTGTCAGGGGAGTTATAGCTATATTCAAAGTTTACAAAATCAATATTTAATTTTAAAGCCATGGGAAGCAAACCAAGTACCGTAGTTGTTGTTGTCAATAAAACAGGTCTTAGTCTTTGTGCTCCAGTCATTAAAATGGCATCTCTAGCATCATTTGTCTTTTTAATTAATCTATCAAAGGTATCAATTAAGACTATATTGTTGTTTACAACTATACCTGCTAACGAGATGACACCTATTCCACTCATGACTATTCCAAACGGTTGTTTTGTAATTAAGAGACCTAAAACAACACCCACTGTTGACATAATTACAGCAAATAGAATTAATAAGGTGCTACTGAAACTATTAAATTGGGTCAAAAGAATTAAACCCATTAAAAATACAGCTATCAAAAAAGCTTTTTGTAGAAAAGCCTTAGACTTTTGCTGACTTTCATCCTCACCTTTAAATTCTATTTTTACTCTAGGATCAATATTTGCTGAATTAAATTCTGGAATATCTAAACCAAAGTTATTTGGAATATTGAATTTTTCAATTCCAAGCCAATGTTTTATAAGTCTTACATAAGCATCAGTTTGATAAAATCTACTTACATCTGATTTAATTGACTCAATTCTATTCTGTTCTACTCTGGTCAAATTTCCTGTCTCTTGATTGGTTTCAATTTTTGTAAAATTTGAAATTGGTACATAGCCTGATGATGTTGGTATCTTAATATTGTCTAATTGATCGATCGTTCTCTGTTCTTTTGGCAATCGAAGGTATATGGGTATAGACTCATCACTATCATCAGGTCTAAATTCACTCAATTTTAGACCACTTGTAAGAAGTTTTATAGTATTACCTATTATTGAAATACTTGCACCATATTTTGCAGCCTCCTCTCTATCAACATAAAGCTCATACTCAATACTAGGAGAGGGTAGTGATGTTTCCAAATCTTTTAAACCAGATATGGTTGATAGATATTTTTCAATTCTTCTAAGTTCCTGAACTGTGATTTTAGGATCAGAAGAAGTTAAATTGATTTCAATGGGCTTCCCTCTAGGAGGTCCTGCTCTTAAAGTTCTTGTTTCAACTTTAATTCCAGGAATAATTGAAGTTTCTTTTCTTATTTCAGAAATTATCGTGTCTGCCTTTCTTCTTTTATCCCAATCTTTAAATTCTATATCTATAAATCCTATAATATCAGGCGAGCTTTCTTGTCTATTTTCTACATTTCCAGACGTTGTATAAATAGATTCAAATTCATTATTCTTTTTTTGTAAATTTAATACCTGTGACTCTACTTTTGCAACTAGTCTATCTTTTTCTAAAACTGAGAGATTGCCTGTAGCATAAATAATTACTTTGGTATTCTCTGCTTCAACTGATGGAAAAAAAGTAACTCCCTTGCCAAACTTTCCATATGCACCATAGATACCAACTAACAATATAAAGGAGAGAAAAACTATTTTTATAGGATTATTTATGCAGAGCCTCAAAATAAAAAGGTAAATTTTAGTAAAAAAACCTACTTTTGCTAAATCAGTTAAGTCTTCGTCATCATCAGCATTTATTCTGGGAATTATCATTTTCTGAAAAAAACCTTTATTTTTAATATATCTAAAAATAAAAAACAAAATGACACCAATAGAAATTGTTGTGATGGCTTTAGCACCCATATTTATATAGCTATCAAATTCTAGTTGAGATAAAAAATTAAGCGCAACAAAATTAATAATACCAAATAAAATTAAAGGTATAATAAAGAAGAAGAAAAGATTTTTAATTTTATAGGCCTGAGTTCCAATTATAGGAATAACTATTAATGCCATAGCTAAACTTGAACCTAAAACAGATATTACTGTTATTGGTATGTATTTCATAAAACCACCAGTTGTACCTGGCCAAAACAACAGAGGAATAAACGCTGCAATAGTAGTAAAAGTTGAAGCCATGATTGGAAGGGACATTCTTGATGCAGCCTTTATATATGACTCTGCTAGACCCATACCCTCTTGTATTTTTCTTTGGGCATATTCAACTACAACCACAGCCCCATCGACAAGGAGCCCAACTGAGAGAATTAATCCAAACAAAACAACCATATTGATCGTAAAACCGAGTGAATAAAGGATTAAAATAGATGATAAAAAAGAACCCGGCACTGCTAAACCTACGAGTAAACTTGACCTTATACCAAGGAAGATAACAACGACACTCATAACAAGAATTATTGAAAAAATTACATTGTTTTGAAGATCTCCTAACATGCTTTTTATATTTACAGACTCATCACCAGAAAAAGTTATGTTTACCTTAGAAGGAAGAATTTTTTGCTCTTCCTTTACCAACTGTTTTACTTGATCAACAGTCTCTACAATGTTTGCTCCAATTCTTTTAGATATTTCTAAAGTGAATGCAGATTTATTATTTAATCGAGCAAATTTTTCTGGATCTTTAAAAGTTCTTTTAAGTTGAGCAATATCTTTAAATTTAATTGTTTTTTTATCATTTACCTTTATTGGTGTGTTAAAAACATCATTTAGGCTTTCATATAAACCAGGAATTTTTATTACAAACCTTCCATCTCCTGTGTCAAGATTTCCAGCAGAGACTATTTGGTTATTAGATCTCACAAAGTTTAATATTTCATTTAAATTTAATCCATAAGCTTCAATTTTATTCTGGTCAATGATAATGTCTAATTGCTCTTCTCTTTCACCACCAATATTTACTTCTAAAACATTTGGTAAAGATTGTATTTTATCTTTTAGGTCATTTGAAATCTTCTTTAGTAAAAATTCTGAAATGTCGCCACTTATAGATACTACTAAAATAGGAAATAAGCTTATATTTACTTCACTTACCTTGGGTTCATCTGCATCATCAGGTAAATCTGATTTTGCTCTGTCAACTTGTTCTCTAGTGTCTAAAAGTGCTTGATCAGGATCAAACCCAGCATCAAACTCTAATAAGACATTTCCACCACCTTGATAAGAAGTGCTAGTCATTTCTTTTTTTCCTTCGATATTTGAAACTTCATCTTCAACAGGTTTTATTAAAAGTTTTTCAGAATCCTCTGGGGATATTCCTGTTAAACCAAGAGATACATATATATATGGCAAACTTACATCTGGCGATGACTCTTTAGGAATATTATTAAACACAAGTGATCCACTAACAATAACAAATAGGAAAATGGAAATTGTTGTTCTGTAGTATTGACTAGCTAAGTTAACCAAGCTCATGATTAATTAAAATTAACTTTTTCTCCTGCAGACACGTATTGCTGTCCAACAATTATAATTTTTTCTTTTTGACTCAAGCCAGAGACCAACATGTATTCAGAGGTATCTTCTATAACCTTAATTTTTTTAAATTGAACAGTATTGTCAGAACCTATAACTTTTACACCTAACTCTCCTGAGTCTCCCAAAGCTAGTATTGAGGGAGAAATTTTATGCGCAAGAACATTTCCTTTAATTATAGAAATTATTGATGATAATCCATCTTTATACCTAAGATCTTTATTTTCAACTTTAACAACAATTTCAAAAGTTTTAGTCTCCGGATCCGAAATAGGAGAAATGTAGTCAATTGTGCCATTAACTTTTTCATCAAGTATTGTCACCTCAACTTTATTTTCTAAAGATATATCCAGAATTTCATTTTCATTAATGTAACCAAATATTTTTAATGAGCTTAAATCGATAATTTCATAGACTTTTTCACCAGGCATAACAAGTTCTCCAGCAATCTTATGACCATCTAAAAGCATTCCACCAAAAGGTGCAAAAAGAGCATATTTATCAAATTCACTTTGAGACAATAAATTTAATTTATATAAATCAGCGTTCGTTTTATAATCGTCTAATTCAACTATATGCTGACCCTTTTTTATTTTAGTGCCTGCTTTGACCAACACTTTTTCTATTGTGGTCATCACTTCACTCTTAACTTCAATTCTCCTAAATGCTTCAGTAGTTGAGCTAAAAACAACACTATCCTTTATAGTTTGTGCAGATGAATCCATAACCTCAACAGAAAATAATTTTTCATCCGTTTCTTCTTTGCTTCCCCATTCTGATGAGTAACATAGAGAGCTTATAAGTGATATGATAGATACAAAGATTATTTTTTTTAAGGTGGGTAACATAAATGTGTTTAAACCTACTAGAATATATGTAAACGAATACATATCAGATTATGAGTAAAATTAAATGAAACAGTGGTATAAAACCAGAAAAAAAGACCCCTTTTACATAAAAGCAAAGAAAAATGACATTATTTCTAGAGCTTATTACAAATTAGAGGAAATAGATAAAAAACATAATTTATTCAAAAACGATAAAAAAATATTAGATGTTGGATGTTCACCAGGTGGTTGGACACAATATATTTTGAAAAAAAACCCAGAAAACAAAATAGTGGGTATTGATATACTACCAACTGTTAAGCAGATTGAGGGAAAATTCAAATTTTATATGATGGACTTAAATCAGTATCAATTAATTGATGAATTATTTACATCAAATAAATATACTTTTGACTCAATAATTTCAGATATTGCACCAAACACAAGTGGAAACCAATTTATAGATCAAACCAACAGTTATGATTTAAGTATGCTTTCAGCAAAATTTATTGAAAAATATCTAAACAAAGGTGGTAATTTTTTAGTAAAAAACTTTCAAGGTGAAGATACAGAAAAGTTATTTAAGTTCGTTAAAAATTTTTTTGTCAAAACACAATATATTAAACCAGCTGCATCAGATAAAAAATCTAAAGAAATTTACATCTTAGGTTTGTTAAAAAAATAATTTTTTAACCATGCATTTAATGAATTTAGAGTAGAAAAATTTTTCTTTTTATCTCGATATGTAATTTCGAAAATTTCTTTATCGAATTTTTTAGAGTAAATAATTTTAATAATTGGAAAGGAAAAATTTGATTTGTAAAAAGTAATTTTTGTCTTTTTGTAATTTGAGTCCTGAGTTTGTATTGAATAATTTCTCCATATATTTTTTGATAAACCATAAGAATAAGTATTAAGAATATATTGGAATGTTTTTTTTGGAATTGTATCGATATAATTTTTATTTATGTTTAGAATTTTCAATATATATTATGTTAAATGGTACTTTTAAATTCTTCAAGCTGTAATTTTGATTGGCAGCCAACTAATTTTCAATTTATTAACTTAAAAGGAGAAAAAGGGTCCTTTAATGAATCTTTTGACTCCAACGGTCTTTTAGTAATGTTTATTTGTAATCATTGCCCTTATGTAAGATCTATAGAAACTAAGATTGCTACTGAAACCAAAAGACTCAAAGGTTTAAAAGTTAATTCTATTGCTTTTATGTCCAATGATCAAAATTCATATGAAGAGGACCATAACAAATTTCTTTTAGATCAAATATCAAGGGCTAAATTTGATTTCGATTATATTGTTGATGGCTCGCAATCAATAGCTAAAACATTTGATGCGCAATGTACTCCTGAGTTTTATTATTTCAACAATGACAAAAAACTTAAGTATAGAGGTAGGTTAGACTCCAATGGAAAAGATCCTTCAATGGGCGAACCTGAGCTTTATTCTGCTGTTGAAGAAATTATTGCTAAAGGATATTGTTCAAGCCAACAATATCCAAGTATGGGTTGCTCAATAAAATGGAAAAATTAATCACAAAAAGAAATTTATCTTTATTTGGATTTATATCTTTTCTAATGGTTATTGCTCTTTATTTCTTTTTACAAAATAACACTAAAGAGGATGAGAAGCTGTTCGATATATTTTTGGCAGAGCTCTATAATGATCAAAATTCAAATTTTGATGAAAAACTTTATTATTTATCAAATTTAGATAATCCCAAAGTTTCATTTTTTAGTGATTTAAAATTAACCTCAATTGAAAATTTAGATCGATATAACAAAATTGATAAGGATATAATATTATTAAAAAAGGCTTTGATTGACTTAGATAAAGAATTAATAAAATCATTGTCTTTAGATGATAGTTTTAGCTTTAATCAAATCGCTAAAATATATTTATATAATTTAGATATCAATAATTATGAATTTACTGAGTCAGATAGAGATAATTTAAATAATTTTTTTATCAAAGCAGTTGATAGATTATCTAATGAAAAAAATTAAATTTTTAATTTTTCTTATATTTTTATCATCTTGTAATCAATATATGGGCACTACTGAACCTGATTATACCCCAACGAATGAGGTAACTGAGGTTTTTTCAGATCTTAAAATTAATAACTACACTAAAGAAGTTAAGTTTGGAGATATCATTTTTCCCAAAGCTGTTAATCCCTCTTTTAATATTAATAATTTAGAAATAGAAAAAATTACCAACATAAATAAAAACTCCATAGTTAGTTTTGTAAACGAAAGTATTTTTATTAGCAAAGATGAGACTATTTACTCGTTTGATAAAAATAATCAAAATAAATTTAAATATAAATTAAATTTCAATAAAGATGAAGAAACAATAAGTATTTTTAAATTCAATGAAGAAATTCACATACTAACAAATAGATCTCGAATATTTGTGATTGATGGTAAAAGTATATCTGAGATAGCAGACTATAATATTTTTATAAATACAGCCCCAATTATATTACATAAAAATTTAATATTATTTAGTGTTTTTGGTGATATTTATGATGTAAAATTAAATGATTACACAATATCTAAAAAAGATAATTTTATTTTAAATTCAGGTTTATCAGTTAAGTCAAATTTATTTGAAGATAACACAAATTTATATTATCTCTTTAATGCAGGAACGCTGTTAACTTTTGATAAAAATAATTTTGATTTTTATAATAACTATTTATTAGAGGATCTTAATATTCTTACATCATTTGACAGATTTAGTGAATTAATTGATACACCGTTCAGTTATAATGATTATTTATATTTTTTAGATCGTTCTGGAAAAATTGCAGTATATAACCCAGTTTCATCAGATATACTTTGGGAACTTGATATAAATGATACTATTATCAGTTACCTTTTTTCAAATGATGGCTATTTAATTTTGATGACTTTTAATGAAGTTCTAATTCTATCAAATAATGGAAATATAATAAATTCATACTCTCATAATAAGGAGTCACCTATATCAATTTTTAATATTCAAGAAAATCTTTATTTGATTTCAGAGGAGGGTATTAGTAAATTAAATTTAAGTGATAAAAGAGATGTTAGTTTTTACAAAAATAAATTTACAAATAATTTAGAAATTTATTATCAAGGGCAAAATATATATCTAAAAGATGACAAAAGTCTTTTTAAATTAAGTGAATAATTATTTTATTATTGGTAAAGTAAATGAGGGAAAATCATTCCTATTTAATCTCTTTTCCAAAAATCATAAGACTATATCGAATCCCAAAGCTAATACTACGATTGACATAATACGAAAAAGTATATTATCAGAAAACTTTAAATTTAATATATACGATACACCAGGTTTTTATAATTTTAATGATTTTACAAAACTGATAAATAATATTTTATCACTAAAATTAGATAATATTTACTTTATTTATTTAATTTCATCTTTTACTGATCAGGATTTAAAAATATGTAAAAAATTACACTCTAGAAAATATAATCTTATGCTTTTCTCATTTAAAAAAATTGATGAAAAAGATTACATTTCAAATCTATTCGATAAAACTTTTACAAATAATCCTGATAACTTTTTGATATTAAAAAAATATTTATCTAATAAGAATAAAAAACAGACCTCAAATTTTGAGAATGTTAACAAAAAAACAATAACAATTTTTGGCAAAGAAAATACTGGTAAATCAACACTTTTCAATAAAATAATGAATATATCTTTATCCATGACCTCACCTCACCTTCACACGACTCGTGACTCAGTAAATTGGGATATTAAGTATAAAAATCAAACACTAGAATTTATTGATACGGCTGGTTTTATTAGAAGTAGGTCAAATAGAAAAAATCTTGACTTTGAAAAACTCTCCTTAGAGCAATCTGAATATTTTATAAAAAAATCATCTTTAATAATATTGTTATTAGACGCTAATTCTGAGTCAAGATTAGACCTATCATTAATAGGATCCTTGTCTAAAAGAAATAAACCTTTTTTAGTATTAGTTAATAAGATTGATTTAATAGATAATAAAACTTTATATAAGCAAAAGTTTCTTCGTTATCTCTCATCAAATCATAATTACTATTCTTCTTTGAATATATATTTTATTTCTGCATTAAAATCTTCCAAGTCAAAAATACTTCAAATAATCAATAATCAGTTACAAAATAAGTTCTTTTTTAAAACTTCTTATCTAAATAAAATAATAAAATCTGTAAATGGAGAGTTAGGGAAAATTCAAAAAAATTCTAAGGAATTTAAAATTTACTTCATTACTGCCTTTACAATAAATCAAAAAAATTATTTTAAAATTTCATGTAATTTTAAAAAAAAGAACATAAAGCCTCATATTAAGAGTTATTTATCAAAAATATTGATAAGAGAATTAGACCTTAAAGGAGTAAATTTTAACTTAATATTTTAATTTTAATGTTATTAGAATTTACTAGATCTTTTTTTAAGGAATTGAGATAATTTATCAATGACATTTTAAAATTATTAAAGTGAACTTTATAATGATTATCTTTTTCTAAAGATAAAATAAAGTAAAATTCTTTTTTGAGTAATGGTATAAGTAAATTGATGAAGTAGATAATATTCATTAACTCTTGGTAACTTTGTTTAATATGAATGTAATCGTATTGATAAGAAATCATATTTAAATCGATGTCCTTATTAATTATTATTAAATCGTCAATTTTTGAAAATCGGCTCCTTATTATCGCATTTGCTTTAATTAATTCTTCTAAAGACTCAAAATTTGTCTGAAGAAAGGTATGATTTTGAGTAATATTCTCAATATTTTTTTTGGCTAATATTATTTTATTTGATTCTTTTGATAAAATGCTCTGATCTTCACCATTTAAAATAATTAAGACTTGATTATGAGACAATTAAATATTGGATCCAGCACTTAGCAATGAGAGCTGTGTAATTTTATTATCACCTAACTGATCTATTAATTTGATTGGATAATCTCCTGTGAAGTAATGGTCTGTCAATTGAGGCCTATTATTATCCCTTCTTAAATAACCAAGAGCTAAGTAAAGCCCATCTAGAGATAAAAATTTTAAACTTTTTGCTTTTACATATTCACATATTTCTTCAACACTCTTATTTGCTGCTAACAATTCTCTTTTAGTAGGCATATCAACTCCATAAAAATCTGGGAATTTGATTTCGGGACATGCTATTCTTAAGTGAACTTCTTTAGCCCCTGCATCATAAAGCATCTTTACAATTTTATGAGAAGTAGTGCCACGAACTAAAGAGTCGTCTACTAGTATAATTTTTTTGTTTTCAATAGAACTTCTATTAGCATTTAATTTAAGTTTAACACCTAAACTTCTTATTTGTTGGCCAGGTTCGATAAAAGTTCTTCCAACATAATGATTCCTTATTAAGCCAAGATCAAAATCAATCTTTTTTTGCTGACTGTATCCTATTGCAGCTGCATTTCCTGAGTCTGGTACTGGTACAACTAACTCTGCATCAACATTGTCCTCTTTTGCTAACTCTCTTCCTAAATTTTTTCTGTACTCATAGGCTGTCTTACCTCTTAAAATACTATCTGGTCTTGCGAAATATATATATTCAAAAACACAAGGACGGGGTTTGTGATTACCAAATGGTTTTAGACTATGTAACTTATCATTTTCAATATAAACAATTTCACCATTTTCAACTTCTCTAATGAATTCAGCACCAATAATATCAAAGGCACAAGTTTCAGATGCAAGGACATATGAGTTATTTATTGTACCTATTACTAGCGGTCTAATTCCATAAATATCTCTGGCACCTATGAGTACATTTTTTGTAAGCATCACCAATGCATATCCACCCTGTATTTGTGAAATAGCCTCAATAATTTTGTCAATATTTTTTTCTTTTTTTGATCTAGCTATTAACTGTACTATCGTTTCAGAGTCTGAAGTTGTATAAAAAATTGCTCCATCTTCGACTAGTTTTTTTCTAAGCGTAATAGCATTTGTAAAATTACCATTATGAGAAACCCCAATACCACCAGCGTTTGTGTCTGCAAAAAAAGGTTGAACATTTCTTAATATTTTACCACCAGTTGTGCTATATCTGTTATGACCAATTGCAAAGCCACCCGGTAATTTCTTTATTGTATCCTCATTATTAAAATTATCTCCAACAAGTCCAAATCTTTTTTCAGAATAATAATTCTTACCATCATAGGAAACAATTCCACAACCTTCCTGACCTCTGTGTTGCAGCGCATGGAGACCTAGTGCTGTCAAAGCTGAAGCATCATTAATATTTGAAATACCAAATACACCACATTCCTCTCTAATTTTAGTAGAGATCAATTTTTTTTTCATTCTTTTTTTCTTTATTAGATGGATTAACTATTACTTCTTTTTTGTCCTCTAAATCTTTATACATAAGGTTTTCAAATATTGAAATATTTAATTTCATAATTCTATTTTTTTCGTCAATATAATTTTTAAAAACAGCAACATAAGAAAAATAAAATAAAATTGAATAAATAATAATACCATAAATTGCACCAATCATGATATCTAACATTTTAAATTCTAGTTTTGAGGGCGATTTTAAATCTAAAGCTTTTTCAAAAATAGAAAAAATTAAATAAGTAATTAAAAATAGTATGATAAAGGAAATTATCTCTAAAAAAATTGAATTTTTATCTTGTATTGACAATAAATATTCAATATTTAATTTTTCTAGAGAAAAATTAAGAACTCTTTTATAAAATATAAAAGGTATTGATATAGATAAAATTATTTTTAAACTATAACTAACCGATTTAATTGCTCCTTTGAAACCAAAAAAAATAGCAAACAAAATTAATAGAGTAAGATACGTGTAATCGAAATAATTAAAATCTGAGATATTCATTTTAATTAATATTTTCCACCTGTAACAAATGTTTTAAAAACTTTATTTTTACTTTTTAAAATTTTTTTACAGTCACCTTCATCCTCAATGACACCGTTATGAATAAAATAATATTTATCTCCAGTTTTAATAGCGCTCTTTATATCGTGGGTTATACTTACAGCAGTAATTTTTCTTTTTCTAATTACTTTTATTATCAATTCATTAATTTTATCACTGTTTATTGGATCCAGACCAGTGGTTGGCTCATCAAGAAAAATTACTTTAGGATTTTTGTACAAGGCTCGTGCTAATGCAGCTCTTTTTTTCATACCGCCTGATATCTCTGAAGGATATTTACTAAATGCTGATTTATCTAGACCTACATCATTCATAAGAGAGAAAACTTTTTTATCAAAATTCATCTTATTATTTATGTAATCTGTAAAAGCAATATTTTCTGATATTTTCAAGCTATCAAATAGAGCTCCATACTGAAATAACATACTAAATTTATCAATATTGACCTCATATTTACCATCATACAAAATAGAACCACTATCATATGTAAATAGTTTATAAATAGTTTTTATTAGTACAGATTTTCCACATCCAGATTTACCTAAAATAATTGTTGATTTATTTTTATGTATAGTCAAACTTATGTTATTTAAGACTAAATTTTTATTAAATTTTTTCTTTAAATTTTTAACTTCTATTTTCATTAAAAAAATAATTCTGTAAGAAAATAATTTGATGATAATATTAAAACTGAAGAAATTACTACAGCATTTGTTGTTGCTGATCCAACTCCAAAGGCCCCTTTATCAGAAAATAGGCCACAAAAACAACTAACAATTGATATAATAAAACCAAAAGTAATTGCTTTAAAAATTCCTGAGAGATAATCTGTTAAACTAAGAAAATCTATAGTATTTATTAAATATAAATTATCATTAAATCCAAGCCTGTGAACTGAAACAATGTACCCACCCATAACACCTATGAAATCTACTAGTGTTACAAATATTGGTAAAGCAAATGTTAAAGAAAGAACACGCGGCGTTACAAGATAATTATAATAGTTTGTATTTAGAGTTTTCAGAGCATCGATTTGTTCTGTTACTCTCATAGTGGCTATTTCAGCAGCTATTGATGAGCCAACTCTTGCTGAAATCATCAGACCTGTTAATACAGGTCCAAGCTCTCTTGTTAAAGTTAGCACGACTATATTAGGGATAGCAGACTCTGCAGAAAATCTTGAGAAGCCTGTGTAAGATTGCAATGCTAATACCATTCCAGAAAATATTCCTGTTAATGCTATAATAGGAATTGAAGATATAAATATAAACACAAAGTAAGAAAAATTATTTCTAGTATAGAACTTGGGTCTAAAAAGATACTTAAAAAAAAATAAAATAAATAGAGTAAATTTCCCTAAATTTGAAAAAAATTTTATAAAAAATTCGCCAATGATTTCAATAGATTTCATATGAGGATTTAATTTGATGCATTTTTTTCAACTCCCAAGAATTTGGTATATTTATCATCAAAGTATAGCTCAATCTTACCTGTAGGACCATTTCTTTGTTTAGCAACAATTAGTTCGGCTTTATTGAAAACTTCCTCATTTCTATCTTTCCAAGAGTCATGTTTTTTTTGATACGACTCTTGAGTTTCATCAGCTCCCCTAGTTGGTTCATTTCTTTGCAAGTAATAGCTTTCCCTATATATAAACATTACTACATCTGAGTCTTGTTCAATACTTCCAGACTCTCTTAAATCAGATAGCAAGGGTCTTTTATCTTCTCTATTTTCTACTTGACGAGAAAGTTGAGAAAGAGAAATTACAGGTAAATCAAATTCTTTAGCTAGTTGTTTTAAATTTCTAGTTATCTCTGATAATTCATTAACTCTATTATCCTTATTGCTTTCAGGTTTAATTAATTGAAGATAATCAATTAACACTAGCTTAATATTAAAATTATTTTTATATCTTCTTAGTTTAGATCTCAGTTCTGAAACAGTTAAATTAGGACTATCATCAAAAAAAAAGTTTAATTTATTTATTTGTTGATATGTATTGGAAAGCTCAAGAGAGTCCTTTTCATTGAGCTCACCTTTACGAAGCCTATCACTGGGTATTTTAGATTGTTCTGCTAAAATTCTTAAACCAATTTGCTCAGCTGACATCTCTAAAGAGAACATCACTACAGAACCTTTATCCTCTTCTTGGGAAAAAAATTTTGCCGCATTAAAACCAATATTTGTAGCTAATGCTGTTTTACCCATAGATGGCCTACCCGCAAGAATGATTAAATCAGAATTTTGTAACCCACCTAACATGTTATCTAAATCTCTGAACCCTGAAACAACTCCAGAATACTTACCTTTTTTTTTAAACGCTCTTTCAACTAATTGAAGAGACCCTTTAGTAACAGATGCAAAGTCTCTAAATTCATAATTGTCTTTTTTTAAATTAGAAAGATCAAACAATTTTTTTTCAAGATCTAAAAAAATATCTTTAATACTATTAGATGTCTCAAAAGTAGTTATTTCATTATTTTTATTTTGTGTAATTTTAAATAACTCTCTTCTCATATATAATTCTTGGAGAGCATCAAGATAATTAGAAAAAATATCATTTGAAAATACGATTTGATCAATTTGATTAGACAATTCTTTATGAGTATTAGTCTGAATATCAGGTATGTAGTTTTTAATTGTATCTATTGATATATTTTTTTGTGATTTATGAAAATCCTCTAATATATTAAAGATTTTAATATTTTCTGAATTTGCAAATAAAGTGTTATTCAAATCCTCAAAATGTGTATCTATTAACTCAGGATGTTTGATTAAATAAGCAATTACAATAATTTCAATGTCATTGTCTTTTAAACTTTCAAAGGTCCTTTGCATGAAAGCATAGGTTATTTGTAAATAAGAAAAAATAAAGGCCTAGGTGGAGGTTTTAGGGGATAAGATCTCAATATTAAGTGAACAATTTACCTCAGGATGTAGATCGATATTAACATTATATTCCCCAGTGGTTTTAATTTTATTACCTAGCTTGACTGATTTCTTTTCAATATTTATGTTATTTTCACTAAGAAAAGAAACAATATCAGATACACTCACAGAACCATACAGCTCACCATTTTCTTTAGCAGCTATTTCTTTAGTAAATTTCAACTCGTTAATTTTTGATGCAGTATCATTAGCTTGAAATTTATTTTCATCGTCCTTTTTTAAAAGACTTGCTTCTAAATTCTTAAACTCTCTAATATTTTCTTGTGTAGCAAATTTTGCCTTACCATTAGGTATCAAGTAATTTCTTGCGTATCCATCTTTTACGGATACTAAAGATCCTATCTCCCAATTTTTTTTGAATTTTTCTAATACAACAACTTTTGGCATAATTTAAATTAAAGAAAGAAACCTTGCTTGTTTAACAGCTTTGGTTATTTTTGTATGGACTGATCTAGACATATTCGTTACTCTTTGCGGTATAATTTTACCATTATCGTTAATAAATTTTTTTAGAATGTGGGTATGTTTATAGTCTAGTTTCATAATATCCTCGTTAGAAATATTTATGTTTTTCTTCATTAATTATCTTTATTATTTTGAGGAGTGACTTCCTGCATGTCGTTAAAAGATTTGGTAATCAAAAAACGAAGACAGTCACTATTAAACTTTAAGAAATTATCAAGCCTTTTTGGAAAATCAGAGGGTGATTGAAACCTCATGAACTTAAATGAACCTTTTGAATACTTGTTAATTGATGATTTAAGGTTTTTGATACCCCAATCTTCTTTATAGCCAATAGATACTTTATTTTCTGAAAAAAATTCATCAATAGAGGTGTTCAAGTTTTTGAGTTGATCATTAGCTAAGTCAGGTTTTACTATAATTGTTGTTTCATATATGTTAGTCATGTAGAAAGAGTGTCTACAGATATAATTTAGCTATGTCAAATAAAAATCTTTCATTGTTTTTTACTGGACAGGGATCTCAATTTTCACAAATGGGCTCAGATTTTATTGAAAAATATGACTGGGTTAAAGAACGCTATAACTTAAGTTCAAATTTACTAGGTTACGATATAATTAAAGCCCAACACGATCCGAAACTGTTGAATTTAACTCAATATAGTCAACCAATGATATTTGTGTTTAGTTCAATTATTATTGACCTTTGTAAAAATTACATACATGAAAATTTTTCCAATATAACATTAGCAGGCCATTCTTTGGGTGAGTATTGTGCTCTATATTTTGCTGAGTCACTTAACTTTGAAGAAATGCTCCAAGTAGTAAAATTTAGGGGAGAAGCTATGTCTATAGTGTCTGATCCAGAAAAATACTCTATGTATGCAATTTTAAAAAAAGAGGACCAAGAAATAGATGAAACTTTATTTGGGGAAGGAGTATATATCGCCAATTTAAATTCCAATAGACAATTTGTGATATGTGGCTTTAAAGATATTGTGAATAAATTTAAAGATCAAAACCCAATTGGTAAATACATTCCACTAAATGTTTCCGCACCTTTTCATTCAGAATTAATGTTAGAGAGTGCAGAAATATTCAGCAAAAAAATTAAAAATACTTTATTTAAAAGGGTTAATATTGATTTAATATCTAATCATAACTTAATAAATTATAAAAACTTAAATGAAGAAGACTATAGTAAGCAGTTGTCACTTCAGATACACTCTCCTGTAATGTGGTCTGATACTATTAAAAAAGTTTGTAACAATGATAATCAAACATTTATTGAGATAGGTCCAAAAAAAACATTACTAAATTTCTTACCAAAAGATTTTGAAGGGGAAAAATACTCGTTTAGTAATATCCAGGATATAAGCATTGTTTAAAGATAAAAATTTATTAGTAACTGGTGGCACAGGTTCTATTGGAAGTTCTATATGTAATTATTTTAATAATAATGGTTGCAAAGATATTTATTCAACAACAACGAATCTTAACAAAGTTAGAGATGATCAAGCTTATATAAAATTTAAAGAAATTAATTTAAATAATATTGAAAATATTAATTTAGATGAGCTTTTCGACATTGATATAGACTTTCTTGTATTAAACGCAGGTTTAAATAAGGATAATATTTTTTTAAGAATGTCATCTGAGGATTGGAATAGTGTAATAAATGTTAATTTAAATTCTTCTTTTCATCTCCTAAAGTATTGTGTAAAGAAAATGGTAAAGAAAAAATTTGGTAGGATAGTTTTTATTTCTTCAGTTGTTGCATATACAGGTAATCCCGGTCAAGCTAATTATACAGCATCAAAAGCTGCCATTTCTGGTCTCGTAAAATCACTTGCTTTAGAATTATCATCAAGGAACATCACAGTTAATAGTATAGCTCCTGGTTTCATAAGTTCTAATATGACTGATAAATTAAACGATGACCAAAAAAATGCTATTTTAGGGAGAATTCCCATGAAAAAGCTTGGTAATTCTGATGATATAGCAAAAGCAGTGGGTTTTTTATGCTCTGAAAATGCTAATTATATTACTGGTCAAACTTTACATGTTAACGGTGGCCTAGCATTAATTTAATTATTTGAATATTGATTATAATGTGGTACGAACTTTTAAATTTATTACTAAGAGGTTTAAAAAAATGAGCGATATTGAAGAAAGAGTAAAAAAAATTGTTGTTGAGCATTTAGGTGTAGAAGAGGCAAAAATTCAAAGTGACTCAAAATTCATAGACGATTTAGGTGCTGACAGTTTAGACACAGTTGAACTTGTTATGGCTTTTGAAGAAGAATTTGGATGTGAAATACCAGACGATGCAGCAGAAAAAATTGTAACACTAAAAGATGCAGTTACTTATTTATCTGCAAATTCAAATTAATCTTAGATATTATATCAATTGAGGCGAGTAGTAGTTACTGGACTTGGAACTATAAACCCTTTAGGTAAAAATGTTTCTACGTCATGGAATTCACTTATAAATTCTAAAAGTGGTATTTCTAAGATAACTAAATTTGAAGTTGATAATTTTCCTTGTAAGATAGCTGGTTTAATAAACGACTCAGAAATTAATAGTGAAATTGTCTCCAATAGAGATCAAAGGAAAATTGATAGATTTATTACTTTAGGATTAATTGCTGCTGCTGAAGCAATAAAAGACTCTGGCTTTTCATCTACAGATGAAAGTTCAATTAGATCTGGCGTTATGGTAGGGTCCGGGATAGGTGGGCTGGATACTATTTATAAAAATTCCTCAATTTTAGATAATCAAGGTATTAGAAAAATATCTCCTTTTTTTATTCCATCCTCTTTAATTAATTTATTATCTGGACATATATCAATATTGTATAATCTTAAAGGTCCTAACTGTTCACCTGTTACAGCATGTGCAACAGGCACTCATGCAATTGGAGATTCTTTTACAATAATAAAAAATAATAAGGCTGATCTTATGGTATGTGGTGGAGCTGAGGCAGCAATTTGCCCTTTGGGGATATCTGGATTTTCCGCAGCTAGAGCTCTTTGCGATACCTTTAACGATCAACCAGAAAAAGGTTCAAGACCATGGGATAAAGATAGATCTGGTTTTGTAATGGGAGAAGGCGCTGGCGTTTTAGTTTTAGAGGAATTGAGTCACGCTCAGAAAAGAAATGCTAAAATTTACGGAGAAGTTAAAGGTTATGGAATGTCAGGCGATGCATTTCATATTACAAAACCCTCAGAGGATGGTAATGGTGGTTATAGAGCTATGAAGATGGCATTAGAAGAGTCACAACTTAATCCAGATCAAATAGAATATGTTAATGCTCACGGAACATCTACTCAAGTTGGGGATATGATAGAATTATCTGCTGTAGAAAGATTGTTTGGGAACAATAAAAATTTATTTATGAGTTCAAATAAATCTGCTATTGGACATCTTTTGGGTGCAGCTGGAGCTGTAGAGGCAGTATTTTCTCTTATGTCTATGCAAAAAAAAATATTACCACCAACACTTAACTTAGAAAACCCAGATACCAAAAGTAATATTAATCTTATACCTCATATGTCCATAACAAAGCCTGTAAAAAATATTATATCAAATTCTTTTGGTTTTGGAGGAACAAACGCTAGTTTAATCTTTGGTCTTTAAAAGTAAAAATTTTTGTATTGTTCTATCATCACCTTCAGGTGCTGGAAAAACGTCTATTTCAAAAATGTTACTAACAAAAGACAAATCACTTTCTTTGTCAATATCTTGTACAACAAGACCTATACGAAAAGGAGAGGTAAATAAAAAAGATTATATCTTTTTAACTAATGACCAGTTCAATCAATCCAAAAAGAATAATAAATTTTTAGAGTCAGCTGATGTTTTTGGATATAAATACGGAACTTTAAAAGAAAGTGTTAATAATTTTTTTAATAAAAAAAGAGATGTTTTATTTGATATTGACTGGCAAGGGTATCAGCAATTAAAACAAAGTAATATGGATGTTGTTGGTATATTTATATTACCACCTAGTAAAAAAGAATTGATTAACAGACTTAGAATTAGGGGGAGAGATACAAGCAATGAAATGAAAAAAAGAATGAATTTAGTTCAAAATGAAATTTCTCATTTTCCTGAATATGATTATGTTATAATTAATGATCAATTAAAAGATTGTGTAAATAAGATTAAAAATATAATTGACACTGAAAGATTGAAAAAATCAAGACTTATCAATCTTACTAATTTCGTAAATAAATTTAGAAATTAATTTCTTTAAAAATTTTTATCAACATTTTTAACTCTAAGCTCTCTGCTCTGATGTCCAAATTTATATTTGAATTTATTTCATATTTTTTTAAAAGATTTTTAAGAGATTTTCTTTTATATGAAAATAAATACCTTTTAAATTTTATAAAATTATCAATTTCATTTTTTTTTAATAAACATTTATTTAGTTTTTCAAATTTTAAAACACTTGAGTCAATTTTGGGAATGGGTCTATAACAATTTTTACTAACGTGAAACTTTAACTGAATTTTAAAGAAACATTTAACAATTGAATTAATTGAATTAAGTCTATTTTCTAATAGCTTTGCTGCAAATTCTTTTTGAAACATTAAAATCATCTCATTTGGAGCATTATCCATTATTGATAGTTTTACTAGGACTTGTGATGAAATGTTATAGGGTAAGTTAGATATTACTAAGTCATAATTATCATTAATTTCATGTTTTAAAATATTTTTATTAATAACATTTATAAGTTTGTTGTTTTTAAATTTTTCTTTTAAAATTTTTGTTAAATCTTTATCAATTTCAATTAATTCTAATTTTTTTGGATTTTTACTGATTATTTTGTCAGTAAGTCTTCCATCTCCAGGTCCTATCTCTAAAATTTTTAGTTTTTTAAAATTAATTAAATCTACAATTTTATTTGCAATATTTTCGTCTATTAGAAAATTTTGACCATATTTTTTCTTTAACTTAACATACATGCTAAATACGATGTATTATTTGATTTTTTTTTAAATATAATATCTTTTGCAGTGCCATGTGCTGGACTTAATCTACGATAGCTTAAACCTAGTGTTAAATTATAACCCCTAAAATTTATAATCTTATAAGGAATCAATACTTGGTCATGATAAGTAGATATATACAATGAATTTTTATTATAATTAGTAAAAGCACTATCGGCAGGATATGGACCTAAAATACTTTTATAATTTTTTTTTATGAGTTTTTTTATTTTTGTATCTTCGCTACCAATTGTGCCACTCTCACTACAATGTGGATTGTAACATAAAAAAATTATATTCTTAAAATTTAAATTATACATTTTTAATTTTATTAAATTCATAACGTTATTTAACTTTTTATTAATTTTATATTTACTCAAATCTCTAAAAACATCTTTTAGATTTATATGTGTTGTTAAGGGAATTACTGAAAAATTTTCGCCGTACATTAACATAATAGTTTCACATTTATTTAATTGTCCTAAATATTCAGTGATACCAATAAATTTTAGTTTTTTTTTGAATATGGACTTGTCAATAGGCATTGTAATAAGATCATATTTTGTATTAGATGATAATTGATTAGACAATTTAAGTTGATTAAGAAGATTTTTATACTTTTCTTTATAAAGATTAGTTACATTAAAAATATTAATGAAGTTTTTTTTATAATCTTTAAAACTAACTGGGTCTAATATTTCGTTAATTTTAATATTTGTTTTAAGTCTTTTAAGGTATTTTTCTAATTCTAATTTGTTACCAATAACTATATATTTTACTTTATCTCTTAAATAACTATGAGATTTAACAATTATTTCAATATTTATTGAGACAGTATCTCCTAAAAAAACAAACTTTTTTTTTTTACTATTGTTTTTCATAGACAAATTTTTTGAAATCATCTGCAGTTTTTATGTCAATATAATTCAATATATTTTGTTCAAAGACTTTATTCGTTCTAGAGTCAACGCATACATTATATGTCTCATTATCAATTATAACTTCGTACTTTTTATCTTTTTTCTTTAGATTTGCGTAAAAATTATTTAAAAAATCAATGTTTCCTTTAAGGTCTATGACTTTTAAAATAGTTAAGCAATTATTTTTGCTGATTGGTAATTCAATTTTTTCAAATGAGTTAAATATGTTTTTTAAATCTTCAATATTGAATTTCGTATCATAAAATTCGTATATAAATTCATTTTTAATTTTATAATACCTAATAAAATCTCTCACTATTTGTATATCCATTATTTCACCATTAAATTCTTCATTTAATATTTCATCAATTTTTTTGAGAAAAAGAGGGTTATTTTTTTTGAAATTATCTATAAATTTTTTTATAACAACAATATTTTTAATAGCCTCAAACTCATTTTGTGTTTCACCAAAATTTTCAAAGTAAACTTGATTGTAATAATCAAGATCAATTTCTGTAATAATTATCTCATTCTTGTCGTAGACTATGTTTGAGTATAAATTTATGGGAAATAAACAAAATAAACAAAATACAATAATCTTTCGTATAGTTTTATAAACCATAATTAAATATTCCTGCTTCTTGAAAAAATAAATCTGTTGTTTGTTGGTACCCGAAGAAACCTAAATAATCCATATAATAACTTATGCTGATTAGCTCTTCAGGACTTGTATTAAAATTATCGTTATAACGTCTGTTTGAATACTTTATATTTAATCTTGAACATTCATCATATAACTCCAAACCAAATATATCATAAAAGGGGCTAAAATTATTTTTAAGATCAATATTTGACCCATAAGATATTTTTAAATTATCATTTATTTCCTTACTCATACTTGCACTCAAATATTCAGTATCATTTGATTTTTCAGAGAATGCATTTTTATTAGTTTCGTGATAATTAAGTGAAATATTAAATGGTATATTCGTATTTAATCCTACATTTATTTCTTTATTGCTCAAAGTAGATTTATCAAGTCTTGTATCTAAATTTAAGTTTAATGAATTAAAATTCATTTTAGCTTCAACAGCAAAATCTGAAAAATGAGAATTTTGTTTCAGTTTCCTACTGAAGTTATTATTTTCTTTAAAATCATATGACTGGTTAGCATTAATTTCGACTTTTTGATTTTTTATTTCAAATTGACTCTCTATTCCATAAACAATTCTTGAAGTGTTATCTCTCAGATCTGTGCCAAAAAATCTATTATCTGAGTATAAATTTTGATAATTAAAAGTAATAGAGTTGCTGTCTTCATTCATAATATTTTCTGTGTGGTAAATGTCTTGATTATGAATAAATTTAATTCTAGGTGTAAAAATCTTATTGTACTTTAGAAAATATTCAGATGAGAATATTAAATGATTGTATCTTTCTGTACTATTTAAATTATTATTATGCTCAAATGTATAATTATTAAGGCTATTAAATAAAGTTAACTTATTAAAAGAATTTATTTTTCCTATTTTGTTATTGTAAGTAAAATAATTATTAATCTTCAAAGAATTACTTTCAGAAGCTAAGCTGTCTTGGGACTTATTTCTTTTAATAATTGTAAAATTTATATCATTATAGTTAGTAATATTTTTATAAATATTAATATTATTTCGATATTTAATAATCGGTGTTAATGGTACTAAAGATATATTTGTAGAGTCATAGGCTTCAACAGTTGATATTTCAGTACTAAAATAATCATCTTTTAAATAAAAATCATAATTATCTAATCTTAAATAGATATTCTCAAACTTGACCGGTTCTTCATTTAAAGACCTAGTTGTAGATACGCTATTAGTGATCAAGCCCTCAAAATAAATTATTTTATTTTTATCAAGCACATTTCTTAGATTTAATCTTGCAGATGTGCTTATGTCATCATTATTTTCATATTTAATGTTATCAATTGATAAATCAAAATTTCCACCAGACATTTTATGTTTTAAATGTGTATTTATGGAATAACTATTTATAAATCCTAATCGTTCAGAAAAAGTAAATTTGGGTGTTAGTTTTAAATCAGTGTTTTCTTTAAGTGGTAAGTAGTATGGAGTATAGACACCACTTTTACCTCCAATTGCAAATTCTAAAGTGGGAGTTAAGAAACCTCTTTGTCTTGGAGCTTTCATCCCATAATGTGAAAAATAGGGAAGATAAAATAATTTATAATCAGCTATTTGAAAAAAGGTATCAAAATGTATAAATTTATCTTTATCAATATCGTATTTAGTTTTATCAATTCTTAGTGACCAAGTTGGACATCCAAAATATCCAACTAACTCACATGGCGTAAGAAAATTATTATAGAAATATAAAATATTTTCCTCCTTATTTGACTTATTTGAGTCAATTTTTAAATCGTTATTATATATATAACTAACATCTACAGCTGAGAAATTTTTTAGACTTGTATCTCCTACTAAATCTTTACCACTTAAAATATTTAAATCTTGATATAAATAGAAGTTTCCAAAAACTTCAATTTTATCATTTTTATAGTCAATTATTCCTCTATCAACTAGGATATTTACATCATCAAAATTTATCTTTGAATTTTCTGCTAGCTCTACAATCTCCCTTTCTTCGTCATAAATAATATTTGTTGTATTTATATATGTATTATTGTCAGCATTAAGAAATATAATTTGTCTGAAAAAAATAATAATTATTATTAATAGAATAAATAATTTATTCATTTAAGTAAGCTCGAAAAAATAAAATAAATACAATCAGACTAGCTAATATTTCAAATTCTTGTCTATATGAAACAATTGAGTTATTAAAAATAATGAAGGAATAAATCAATATTGATAAGCTAATAAATATGGGGTTTCTTAAAGTCTCTTTTGAATTCAAGTATTTTGAATTGAAAAAATTTAAAAATATAAAACTGAGGAAAAATATAGAAAAAAATAACACGTTAACCATTCTTACATTTAAAAAAGAATTATTTTTTGATGATATATTTTTTACGAGTGAATTTTCTAACATCAATTCAACTAAGTCTATATTAATAAATTTTTGTGAATTGATGTTTTCTATAACATTATTCTTATATTGTGTATAATTTTTTAGGGTGAGTGTATTATTTGAAAAAATTAAATTATTACTATATTCAGCAATATTTATCTCCTTATTTGAGATACCATAGGAGCGATAATTTGCATTTTCCAAATTAGATAAATCCAAATTTTCTAAAATTGTTATTGTTTTACCTCCCTGAGTTTCATTTATCAAAATCTTAGATTTTGTCTCATCTTCAGATTGTAACAAGTTTAATTTTTTATCCTCAAAATAAATAGCTAAATCAGTTTTTTTACCCTCAAAAATACTGAAAATTAATACTATTGGTAAGAAAAAAATAATAAACCTAGATATACTTAAATAACTTTTAATAATAATGATTTCATTTTTTGATCTTAAAAAAATTGAAAATAAAATTAAAGAAATCAAAAAAATAAATGCAGGGACATAAGTTAAAATTTGTATAGAGTTTAATACACTTATATTAAGAATAATGCTGAATATATAATCTTCATTTAAATTACCTATTAGAGAAAAAATAAAGAATATTACAAAGCTTGATAACAAACATATTATTAAAGATAGTATATATTTGGTATAGAGAAGCTTAATTATTTTCATTAAAATTTAATATTAAGTAACTAAATATTGAGAGCAGAAATAAATTAATAAAATAATAAAAATATAAATTAAATAAGTTATTGTTATTTAAAAGATATAGTAAATATGAATTTAAAACTTGTATCACTAGCACACCTAAAAATACTATTGCATAGTACTTAAAAACACTTTTTTTTGAAATGTAATGAAAAAAAATCTTATATGA
>CACABO010000011.1 GCA_902530745.1 uncultured Alphaproteobacteria bacterium
AACTTCTATTTTTGTCAATTTTATCAATTAATTAATGAAATAAATAAAGCAGATTTTTTTTGCAAAAAATATGATATTAAAGATATTCCAGTACTAGATAAATCAAATGCCTTATTTAAATAGAACTCAAATAATTAAACTCATTAAAAACAAACAAATTTACTCAAATAAATCTTTAAATAAAAATCAGATCCAGCCAGCTTCAATTGACTTAACTCTTTCTCACAAATGTTATAGAATAAAAGCTTCTTTTATCCCTAATAATATTAAAATATCAAAGATAATCAGTAAGTTATCGCTATCAAAAATTAATTTAAATCAAAATCAGCTATTAGAAAAAAATTGCATTTACCTGTGTGAATTAAATGAAAAATTAAATTTACCACATGATATAATGGGCAAATCAAATCCTAAAAGTACAACTGGTAGATTAGATATTTTTACACGAGTGATAACAGAAAAAGGTCAAGAATATGATAATATAAATTATAATTATAGTGGTAAGTTATACTTAGAGATTATCCCTCAATCATTTAGCATTATAATTAAAAAAAACATATCATTAAACCAACTAAGGTTTTTTCAAGGTTCAAATATAGAAGATAGGATAAATCAAACAAGTATATCTGTATCAATTAAAAGGAATCAATTAACGGCCTATAAAGCAAAAAAAATTACATCTGCAATTAATTTAAATAAAACAAACTTTTATGAGTCAGATAAATATTGGGAAAAAATTATACCTAAAGATAATTATTTTATAATTGAAAGAGATGAATTTTATATCTTACGATCTAAAGAGTCTATTATTGTTAAAAATAATCAAGCTGCAGAACTTGAACCTTATAAAGATAGTTTTGGTAATTTTAGAGTCCACTATGCTGGATTTTTTGATCCTGGATTTGGCAATAATAAGCTAGGAACCCCTGCTGTTCTTGAGTTACGTGCGTATGATACACCATTTATAATTAGAGACGGTCAATTGGTAGGACAGTTGAATTATTATCAGATTGATGAAGTCAAAAAAAAAATATATGGCATTAATATTCAATCAAATTACCATAATCAAAACTTAAAGTTAGCTAAACAATTTAAGTAGTGTTTTTATATAAGAGTTTTATTTTTTAATCTATTAGGTATATTGTTAATTATGATTGATAAAAAGATTAATGAAACAATTGACGCTTTAATAAAAAAAATAAAAGATAACAACTTAGGATCTATTAAATTATCAAATAAAGTTAACACTATAGAGGTTACCAACAATGCAATAAATAACAACATACAACAAGACACTATTCCTATAAATAATGTTATAAATGATGTGCCAGATAAAAATCTCATAAGCATTGATAGCCCAATGGTTGGAATTGTTTATTTAACTCCAAAACCAAGCTCACCACCTTTTGCAAAAAAAGGTCAAAAAATCAAGAAAGGTGATACAATTTGTTTAATCGAAGCGATGAAAACCTTTAATGAAATTAAATCTGACAGAGATTGTACAATCAAGACCGTAATGGTTGAAAATGGTGAAGCTGTCGAATTTGGTCAACCTTTATTTGAAATATATTAATTGTTTAAAAAAATATTAGTAGCAAATAGAGGGGAAATAGCAGTACGTATCATAAGAGCATGTAAAGAGCTTAAAATTAAGACAGTTGCGATACATTCTAATGTAGACTCAGAGGCAATGCATGTAAAATTAGCTGATGAGAGTATTTGCGTGGGTAGAGCTCTCCCAAACGAAAGTTATTTAAATATTCCAAGTATAATTAGTGCTATTAGCATAACAGGGGCCGATGCTGTACACCCTGGATATGGATTTTTAAGTGAAAATGATAAATTTGCAAAAATATTAAGTTCACATAAAGTTAAATTTATTGGGCCGTCATCAAAATCAATCTTAGAGTTGGGTAATAAAAGCAATGCATTGAAGTTAGCGAGTAAATTTAAATTACCTATTTTAGGTAGTAAAAATATGAAGAATATAAGTAATAACATTGAGGCTAAAAGGATAGCTGATGAGATTGGTACGCCTATTGTAATAAAGGCTGCCTATGGAGGAGGAGGTAAAGGGATGAGAGTATTTAGTAAAAAAAATGAAATTGATAAATACTTCTCTCAATTGAAAGCAGAGGCAAAAAATTATTTTGGTGATGACACGATGTATGCAGAAAAATTCTTAACAAATGCAAAACATATCGAATTCCAAATAATATCAGATCCAAAAAATAATTATGCAGAAATAATTGGTCAAAGAGATTGCTCCATTCAACGTAAAAATCAAAAAATTATTGAAGAGATACCATCAGAATTTGTAAAGATAAATAATCTAGAAAAGATCAAAAAAAACATTAAAGATTTACTTTTAGAGAATAAATATGAGGGTGTTGGAACCTTAGAATTTTTATATCAAGATAATGAAATTTTTTTTATTGAAATGAATACTAGATTGCAAGTTGAACATCCTGTAACAGAGGAGGCATTTGATATTGATTTAGTGAAAAGTCAAATCATGGTGGCAGCTGGTTACAAAATAGATTTGAGTGATGTTATGAAGAAAAATCATACAATTGAATGCAGAATAAATGCTGAAAATGCAAAAAATTTTTCACCCAGTCCTGGCAAAATAAAATTTATTAATTTACCGGGAGGAAGAGGTATTAGAATAGATACAGCTATATACACTAGTTATAACGTTAACCCTCACTATGATAGTCTCATTTTAAAAATTATATCAAAAGGTACAAATAGAAATGAATCTATATCAATAATGAAAAGAGCTTTAGATGAAATCATTATAGATGGTATAAATACAAATATTGAGTTGCACAAATGGATTCTAAATCAAAATGATTTCATTAATGGTATTTATAATACAAATTGGCTTGAGAAAAATATTGCAAAATTTTCTTAACAGTTAGTAAGAGAAATTTCATAAATTTTATTTGAATACAAATTTAGTTCATCTGTATATTTAAAAAACCATCCAATAAAAATGCTATCATTTTGTTTAATTTTTAGTAATGCAGCTAAATCAAGATATTTATCAAACTCAATATTTTTACATGATACTAATTCAAAAGATAAGTTTCTGAATTGAAATTTATCTAAAAATTCAAGCTCATATTTAGAAGATGATGATTTATCTAAAATAAGTAATTTTGTAGTATTTGTCTCATTAGCTAACAAGATAGAAAAAAAAATATTACTTAAAAATAAAATTATTAATAATTTCTTCCAAAGAAACTGCATCAATATTGTTAATTGAGTAATCATCATTATTAAGAGACTCTAAACTATTTCCTAATTGTATCTCAACATAAGGAGAGCCTATAAATCCATTATTAGATATTTTGAACACTGAGTCATTAGGAATTTTGATATTTTCCTCTATAGATGTTGTAATTATTGCCATAAAATTTTCATGATTTAAGGTAATATTCGAGACTTCTCCAACTTTAACCCCATTTATTTTTACATCATTTCCTATATTGATATTTCCTATGTCAAAAAAACTTGAATTGATTTTTAGAGCTTCATCATTATTAAAAATATCTATCTTATTGGAATAATAAAAAAAACAAGTTATTGAAATAATTAATATTAATAATCCAAGACTAAATTCTATATTTATTCTTTTACTCATTTAAATTGTTTAAATATCGAAGGAACATGTCAACAGAATATGAGTCTTGAGTGTAATTAAACTTGTATTGTTTATTTGATTTATCAAAATATTCTCCAAAACCAGGTTCTATAAATAATGATTTTTTACCAAATATACCTTCACTCCTAATTTTTATAAGTGAATCTTCTGGAATGTTGTATTTTTTTTCAATTTGACCATTAATAGTGACTCCATCTGATGAAATAATTATTTTATTAACATTTCCTACCTTTATACCTGCAAGTTTAACCTCAGTAGAAGTATTAACACCCTCGACATAATTAAAATTAGCAACAAAATGAATTAAATCTCTATTATTTATATTTTTAAATAGAAAAAAAAGTATTGATATAAAAAGAATAAAAATAATACCTATTTTAAAAAAGTAATTAGAATTGTAAGAGTCTATCTCTTTAATTATTTCGGTTGCCAACTGTTATAACCCTTATCCATATTTCCTTTATGTTTAACTGAGTGCTTTTGAACTCTTCTTTTCACAAAACTTTCTTGACTATTTCCCTCAAGTTCAGTGTTGGAGATTTCATCAGATGTATTATGTAACCAATTATGATACTGTGTTGGTAATGACTCTGGTCCAAAACCAGAAGCATAAACTACCCATCTTTTAGAAGAATTCTTTTTATCTTGATAATATTTATTACCTAGCGAATCCTGTTCAACAAGATTACCATTAAAAAAAGAATATAATTTAAAGCCTAAAGACATGTCTAATTATAACAAATTAATGAGTTTATGAGAATAATACTTATTTTACTTATTTTAATAGTCAATTTATCACATCCATTATTGGCAAAAATTGCAAGTGTAATAGGAAATCCAATATCGCAAGAAATTTACTTTGAAGTTAATAAGGATACAAAAAATTATCCTGCATCACTAACTAAAATTATGACGCTTTATATTATTTTTGATGAACTAAGATTAGAAAAAATTAATTTAAATGATCGAATTTACTTTTCAAAACATGCTACATACCAACAACCCTCGAAATTAGGAATATTAGAAAAAGATTATATTACTGTAGATGAGCTGATTGACTCTTTAATAATTAAATCTGCTAATGATGCAGCAATAGCAATAGCTGAAAAAATATCAGGTAGTGAAAAAAAATTTGTTATTAAAATGAATAAATATGCAAAAAAATTAAATTTAGAGAATACAAATTTTGCAAACCCTCATGGACTTCCAAATAGAGCTAATTTATCGACTGCCTATGATATTTTTAAACTTAGCTCAAAAATAATTACAGATTTTCCTGAACACTTACATAGATTTAAAAAAACAAAAAGTAATATTAAAGGTAAAGTTTATAATACACACAATACACTTTTAAAAAAGTATGATCACTATATAGGTCTAAAAACAGGTTACACAAGAAAATCAGGATTTCAAATATCACTTTTATCAATAAGTGGGGATGATTATTTATTAGGTATATATTTTGGAGGGAACTCTGCTAAAGAAAGAAATAATAAAATTAATTTTCTTATGAATAAATATAGAAATAAAGATGTATCTATAAATCAAGAAACTAAAAAATTTATTGTAAAGAAAGAAAAAAAAACAATAAGTAATTATACAGTTCAAACATCATCTTTTAAAAAGATTAGTAAATCAAAAATGCATATTTCTTTGCTGAAAAATGAAATAAAAATACTTAGAAGTTTTGAACATCAGATAAAAAAAAATGGTAGGTACTTTATAAGTTATATTAATGTTGATGATCATCAAACAGCAAAAAATTTATGTAATGAAATTAAATTAAATAAACTAGACTGTTTGATTAAAAGTGGTTAACTCTTTTATATCCAATGAATATGACTCAAGAATTGATATTAATTTAATTAATTCTTGTTTAAATTTATTTTTAACAAAGTGTTCGAGTCTAAATACAATGCAATTTTGAGTATTTGAAGCTCTTAGAAGAAACCAAAAGTTTTCAGTTTCCAGCCTAACACCATCAATTGTAATTAAATTAGCTCCACTATCGTAGTGTTTAGGAATATCTTCTACTATTTTATCAAGAAGACTAAATTTAATTTTTTCATCGCAATATAATTTTATTTCAGGTGTTGATGATGATTTCATATAAATACTTGTAAGTTCATTTAATGTTTTTTTTGTGTTGTTGAGTATTCTAATTAATTTCAAAGAAGCATAAATAGCGTCATCATATCCATAATATTTATAATTATAAAAAATATGCCCACTCATTTCACCAGCTATATCTGCATTTTTTAAAGATATCATCTCTTTGATTAAAGAATGTCCTGTTTTTGACATGTGAATATCCACACCATTATTTTTAAGTGTATCAAAAAGTATTTTACTACATTTTACATCAGCTATAGCGACTAAGTCCTTTTTTTCTTTTAAAAGATCGAGAGACAAAAGTAAAAAAATTATATCTGAGTAAATTAACTCTCCTTTATTGTCCAAAATTCCAATTCGATCACCATCACCATCAAAAGCAATACCTAAGTCAAATTGTTTTTCTTTTATATAGTTTGATATTTGAATAATATTTTTCTTAATTGTTGGATCAGGGTGATGATTAGGAAAATTACCGTCTATACTTCTATTTAAAATTATATTAGTACCTTTTATGGAATTAATAATTTTATGTATTATTGGTGAGATGGCTCCATTTCCTGGATCCCAAACTATTTTAAGCTTATCTAAATTATTAAATTGTGAAATTATTTCCTCTGTATAAGGAGTAATTACGTCTTTAAATGTTAATTGACCCAATGTTGAGGATAAAGAGGCATCATCTAGATCGTTTAAAGATTTTATCTTTTCTCCAAAAAAGGGTTTATTATCAATAATTATTTTTAATCCATTATATTCTTTTGGATTATGAGAACCTGTAATCATTATTAAGTTAGGAATATCAAGTTTTTTTTGAGCATAATAACTCACTGGTGTTGGTATTAATGAAATATCTACTACATCAACACCATGTCTTCTGAAAGTATCAATAAGTTTATTTTTAATTTCTAAAGAAGATAATCTTCCATCATGACCTATAATTATTTTAGGAGTATTAATATTTGAAATTATATTTGAGATTTTTTTTGCAATATTTTCTACATCCTCTAATTTTAATGATTTTTGGTAAATACCCCTAATATCATATTCTCTGAGTATTTCAGCGTTGATCATCGAAATAAACTATAAATTTAATATATAAGTTGCAATTGATAAAAAAGACAAAAATCCAAATACATCTGTAAATGTTGTAAGTACAATACCAGAGGCTAAAGCTGGATCAATTTTCATTTTATTAATTGTTATTGGGATAATTATGCCTACTAAACAAGCAAAACCTAAATTTATTAAAATGGCAAAAGATATCGCAAATGCTAATACAAGACTATCAAACCAATAATAAGCTATTAATCCCATTATTAAAGAAAGTGCAAAACCATTGATACTTCCAATTAAAAATTCTTTAACGACTAATTTAATATAGTTTGAATTATTAATATCTTTTGTGGCAATAGCTCTTACGTATATGGTCATAGCTTGCGTGCCTGCATTACCACCCATTGAAGCTACTATAGGCATCAAGACTGCAATCGCTATCATTTGCTGTAATTGGTCTGAATATATATCTATAACAAGAGATGCTAATATAGCTGTCAATAAATTTAACCCTAACCATATAAATCTTGAGGTAGCAGATGTAAAAGCACCTTTATAAAAGTCATTTACAAACAAACCTCCCAACTTTCTCATATCATCTTCTGACTCTTCGTGATCAATTTCAACAACGTCATCAACTGTCATGATACCTATCATTTTATTATCTAAATTTACTACAGGTGCCGAAACCAAGCCATACTGTCGAAAGGTGTAGGCAATATCTTCAATTTTTTCATCAGATTTAATAATATGTATGTCTTTATAAATAATATCTTTTAATTTTTTTGATCTTTTTGATCTTAGTACTCTTCCAGAAGGGATATAGCCTATAGGAATGTTTTGGTCATCAACAATAAATATATTATAAAAATCTTTAGGTCCTCTTCGAGAATTCCTTAACTGATCAATTAATTCACCAACCGTTAAATTAGATTTAATCGAAAGATAATCTCTATTCATAAGCCTACCAGCAGAATTTTCATCATACTGTAAACTTTCCTCAATTCTTTCTCTTTGTTGAGATCCAAGCTTGGAAAGTATTTGAACTAATTCTTTAGTTTCAAAGTCACCAAGGATTTCAACCGCATCATCTAAATCTAAGTATTTAATTAAATTAACTAATTGTTTATTTGGAATCATATGCAAA
Organism: uncultured Alphaproteobacteria bacterium; assembly: GCA_902530745.1. GTDB lineage: Bacteria > Pseudomonadota > Alphaproteobacteria > HIMB59 > HIMB59 > HIMB59. The sequence goes on from CACABO010000011.1 coordinate 7,986, forward strand.
ATATCGTCACGCGTTTCTTCACGTAAGTAAGCAATAAAATCTGGGTGGAAGTTTTTAGTATTAGTTCTTAGTATAGACGACTGTATTTCATATGGGAGACTTTCAATACTATCTGCTTGATCTGCAGAATGAAGAGATTTTATTGACTCAATATATTCTTTTTTATTAAATTTTTGCATTTATATTATAAATATGGTGCGGACGAGAAGACTCGAACTTCCACAGGATTTGATCCCACAGCGACCTCAACGCTGCGCGTCTACCAGTTCCGCCACGTCCGCAATTAATAGATTAATTAATAAAGAATGATTGAAATAAAACAACTAAAAGGGCAAAAAAAATATCAAGAAGTTACAAAATTAATGAATAAACATATTCAAAAAATGTCTGAAAATATAAAAGAAGAGGAAATATGGTTCTTAGAACATCAAAATGTCTTTACCGCAGGAAGCTCTACTCCTAAAGAATTTAAAATAGATAAAATAAATAAGATTCCAGTGATTAAAGTTAATAGAGGTGGTAAGATCACTTTTCATGGCCCCGGCCAATTAGTAATTTATCCTTTAATAAATTTAAAAAAGAGAAAAAAGAATATTATAGATTACATAAATTCATTAGAAGACATATGTATCAAAGCGTTCAAGAGAAATGATATTAAACTTTTTAGAAAAAAAGAAAAAAATAGAGGTTTGTGGGTTGAAAATAATAATGAATTTAAAAAAATAATATTTATTGGACTAAGATACTCTAAGGGCATAATTCATCATGGGTTATCAATTAATATTGATCTTGATTTAGATAATTTTCAAAAAATTGATCCTTGTGGTCTTAATTCCAAAGATATAAGTAGCTTAAAAGAACTTAAAATAAATTATAATAAAAGAAAAATATATCAAGATCTTAAAGAAGAATTTATGAAAGTATTTTATTAGAGTTTATTTTAAATTTATAAAATTTCCCATCTAGTTTAAAAATAATTTTATAAGAACAAAGAAGGAGTTTTTTAAATTTATTGCCAGAAAACTTTTTATCACCAATTATAGGATTTTTATTAAGATAGAATTGAAGTCTGATTTGATGTTTTTTTCCTGTAAATAATTTAACCAAATAACAATTTTCATAATTATCTAATTGAATTTTTCTATAAGCTAGTTTTAATTCCTTCTTATCAGAATTATAGTTAATCAAAGTATCAGTATTTTTATTAAATTTATTATTAGTTACTGAAATATAGAATTTTTTGATTTGATTATTTAAAAATAACGATGAGATTTTACTAGCAGTAATTCTATTTTTTGCAAAGAGCATGACCCCTGAGGTGTCTTTGTCTAATCTGTGAACTATATATAATTTATGTTTTATTACATTTTCATATATATCTTTTAATGAAATATATACTTTAGATCCTCTTTGAACAGAATATCCATCAATTTTGTTAATAACTATAAAATCATCGTTTTGAAATATTATATGATCTTTAAAAATCTTTTTTTTATCTTTATTTAGTTTAATAGTATTTGATAATTTATTATTGATCTCAAATTTATAATATATATATACAACATCACCTTTTATTAATGGCGAATTAGCTTTAGATTTTTTGTTATTAATTTTTATTTTGTATTTTCTAATTAATTTTTGAAACAAAGATAAAGGTATAGACTCAAAATATTGAAATAAAAACTTATCTAATCTTTTATAATTTTGATCTATCTTAATTTGCAAATCTGAGACTAATCATATGAAATAAATAAAAGAAAATAAAAGATATAAAAATGTTAAAAGAAAAATATATTAATGCTTTGATAAAAGATTTATCAGAAATTAATGAAAATAGTTCAATATTGAAGGAAGATAGAGTAGTAAAACTACCAAATAAACCGATATAAACAAAAATATATAGTTCACCATTAAATTTATTTAAAAAATAACCTGCCATGGCAGATCCAATGATATTTACTAATATTGTTGTTGTGGGTAGCCCTAAAAAAGTGAAGTTTAAAATAGTGAAAAAGTAACGAAGGCTTGATCCTAATATAGCACCTATCACGAGCGCTAAATAAGATGACATAGAATTTTATTTTACGAACTGAATAATACTTGTGTGAGCAAAATCACCAAATCTGTTGCCTTTTTTAATAATGCGAGTGTATCCACCATTTCTATTTTTTTGCTCTTTAGAAATTTCAGAAAATAATTTTTGACAAGCTTCCTTATTATTAAAAAGCTTGGCTAATATATATTTTCTATTACTTAAGTTATCATTTTTAGCTTTTGTAACTAATTTCTCAATAAAAGGTCTAAGCTCTTTTGCTTTTTCAGTAGTTGTAGTAATAGTCTCGTACTTAATGAGACTAATAGATAAGTTTTTTAACAAAGCCAATCTATGAGAAGAAGTTCTATTTAACTTTCGTTGTTTAAGTCCGTGTTTCATTATACTTTAAAAGGATCTTCATATTTTTTTGATAGTTCTTCTATATTTTCTGGTGGCCAACCGGGTAAGTCCATTCCCATAGATAGACTCATTGAAGATAGTACTTCCTTTATCTCATCTAAAGATTTTCTGCCAAAATTAGGTGTTCTTAGCATTTCTCCCTCAGTTTTTTGGACTAAATCTCCAATATAAAAAATATTATCATTTTTTAAACAATTAGCTGATCTAACAGATAACTCAAGTTCATCAACTTTCTTAAGTAGGTTCTTATTAAACTGTGGTTCATTTGAAGATTGTAATTTTTTTCTTTCATCTTCTGTAGGTTCCTCAAAATTAATAAAGGGCTTGAGTTGGTCTTGAAGAATTCTTGCAGCTAAAGCAGCAGCATCATCTGGAGATACGGTTCCATTAGTTTCAATATCTAAGATAAGTTTATCAAACTCTGTATCTTGACCAATTCGAGAATTTTCAACGTTAAAAGAGACTCTTTTCACAGGGCTGTAAGTTGCATCAAGCATAATTTGCCCAACACTTTTATTCTCATTATCTTTGTTTTTTTCTGCAGATATATAACCTTTGTTAACATCTAAGAATATTTCTAAATTTACTTCTCTATTAGAGTCAACATTCATAATAACAGCCTCTTTATCAATTATTTCTACGTCAGGGTTTTCTTCAAAATCTGAGGAAAGAACCTCTTTTGGACCTTTAACGTTTAAACTTAATTTTTGAGAGTGGTTACTTTTTGAATTAAAAGTGACGTTTTTAAGATTCATAATGATATCTGTTACATCTTCTCTTACACCCTCAATAGTAGAAAATTCATGAAGAACTCCATTAATTTTAATAGAAGATATGGCTGTTCCTTGCAATGATGACAATAGTACTCTTCTTAAGGCATTACCCAATGTTGTTCCAAAACCTTTTTCTAAAGGTTCGATGACAACAGTTCCAAATTTCTTATTATCACTTATTTTATAATCAACTTTATTTGGTTTGACCAAAGTTATCCAATTATTCTCTATCAATTTTTAGCTCCTATAAATTTAGTTTATACTCTTCGTTTCTTTTTAGGTCGACATCCATTGTGTGGAAGCGGTGTAACATCTTTAATATTATTTATAATAAATCCTATATTTTGTAGAGCTCTTAAAGCAGACTCTCTACCTGATCCTGGACCTTTCATAAGAACATCAAGTTTTCTCAGACCATTATCATATGCTTTTTTTCCAGCTGCATCTGTAGCAATTTGTGCAGCATATGGAGTGGATTTCTTTGAACCCCTAAAACCCATAGACCCACTCGATGACCAAGATACTGCGTTACCACTAACATCAGAAATTGTTACGATAGTGTTGTTAAAAGAACTTTTGATGTGAACAACACCATTTTGACCAAAGTTTTTTTTTGACTTTTTTTTATCAGAGGTTTTTTTTTCGTTTTTTGCCATTTTATTTAGTTACTTTTTTCTTTCCTGCTATAGCTACAGCTTTACCTTTTCTAGTTCTAGCATTTGTATGTGTTCTTTGACCTCTCGTTGGAAGTTGCTTACGATGTCTTAGACCACGATAGCAACCTAAGTCTTTTAGTCTTTTAATATTTTGAGATACTACTCTTCTAAGGTCACCCTCAACAGTATAGCTTTCATCTATAGATTTTCTTATTTTTGAGATTTCATCCTCAGAAAAATCTTTTATTCTCTTTGTTGGATCTAAGCTATTTGCTTTTAAAATATCCATAGCATACTTAGGACCTATTCCATGAATATATGTTAGAGAAACTAATGCTCTTTTATTAACTGGTAAATTTACACCTGCTATTCTTGCCAATTGAGAACTCCCGAATGGGTGAAATTATTAAAAAAGTATTTAAAAGTCAATATAAATTACCTCAATTAAATCCAAGTTTATCAACGATTTTAGCAGTTACGGTACTGATTTCATCGTTAGCTTGGATATCAGTTACTAGATAATTTTTTTTTAATGAATTTAATATTTCTTGATGAGATTTTTTATAAATTTGTAGTCTTTTTTCAAAAAAACTGTCATCCGCCCTAGATTCCTCCAAAGACCTTTTTTTAATTCTCTGAAGAAGCTGATCATCATCAACCTCAAAGTTGATAATACTTAAAACTTCGTTCACAAATATTTCAACAAGTGAGTCAGCTTGTATTGAACTTCTAGGAAATCCATCAATTAAAATCTGTTCGTTTGTCAATGTATTAACTTTTTCTTTTAATACTGAAATTACAACTGTGTCTTCAATTAAGTCACCATTATCCATTTTATTTTTAATTTCTTTTCCCAAAACACTCTGGTCTTGAGATTTCTCTTTCAACAGTGAGCTAACAGTTAAAATATTAAGATCAGGTAAAATAGTATCTTTTAAAATATTCGCTTGTGTGCCCTTACCACAACCAGGGGGACCAATAAATACTATAACCATTTACTCTTATAAATTTTATTTTTGCTTAATAATTTTTCATATTGAGATGAAAATAATTGTGTTTGAATCTGTGAAAAGAAATCCATTGCCACAATAACAACTATCAAAAGACTTGTTCCTCCTAGATAAAAAGGAACTGATAATCTAGCAATTAAAAATTCTGGAATTAAGGCAATTAAACCTAAATAAATAGCACCTACAAAAGTTAAACGATAAATAACGTGTTCTAAGTAAGTAGCTGTTTGTTCACCTGGCCTGTAGCCTAAAACAAAACCTCCATTGTTTCTTAAGTTTTCAGCCTGTTCTTTAGGGTTAAAAACGATACTAGTATAAAAAAATGCAAAGAAAACAATCAGACCGAAGAAAAAAGCCATATAAAGTGGTTTTCCATGAGATAAGTAAAATCCTAAACTAGATAAGAAACCGGAACTTTCAGGTGAAAAATTAGAAATAGTATTTGGAAATAATAGCAACGATGATGCAAAAATAGCAGGAATAACACCAGAAATATTTATTTTAATTGGTAAATAAGAAGATTGACCACCAAATACTTTATTTCCTACTTGGCGTTTTGGATATTGAACTAATAACCTTCTTTGAGCTCTTTCTATAAATACAATTATTACTATTAGTATTAGAAGTAAAAAAATTATTGATATAATTGCAATAGCTGATAGGGCTCCAGTTCTTCCAAGTTCAAATGTGTTGAAAATAGCAAAAGGAAGATTTGCTACGATACCTGAAAATATTATGATTGAAATTCCACTTCCAAATCCATTTTCAGTTATCTGTTCACCCAGCCACATTAAGAATATAGTTCCAGATGTCATTGTTATGACTGCAGAAATTTGAAAGAAAGCTACACTTCCCAAAGTTGGATCTACTGTATCTGATAAATTTAGTATACCATTTGAAATACCATAACTTTGAAAAAGTCCTAAGAGTATAGTTAAATATCTTGTGTATTGTTGAATTTTTTTTCTACCTTGGGTGCCCTGTTCTTTAAGAGCTTTTAAACTATCAAAGGATGACTGCATTAGTGTCATTATAATAGATGCTGAGATATATGGCATAACACCTAATGTAAATATAGACATACGCATTAAAGCTCCACCAGAAAACATGTCGAATATTCCTAAAATTCCCCCACGATGTTGTTCAAATATTTGTTCTAAAACAGCTGAGTTAATACCAGGAACTGGAATATACGTTCCAAGACGATAAACAGCTATTGCAAATAAAACAAAGCCTAATTTTTTAAATAAGCCTGAGCTTTTTATTGCTTCGCTATAGTCAATATTTGGTACTTTTATATTCATAATCTAAAATTATGATGTAGATCCACCAAGTTCTTCAATTCTTTTTTTGGCACCAGGAGTAACCTTAAAATTTTTAAATTGAAGTTTCTTTTTAAACTGAATTGAGTCGATTAGTTTAATTGATTTTTTATGATCTTTCTTTTTTAAGAAACCCTCTTGTATTAAAAAGTTATTATCAATTAAAGAGTTTTCTTTAAATTTATTAAAACTTACTAAAGACAAAGTTAAAGATTTAGGATTTATTTTTTTTAATGAATTAAAACCTCTTTTTGGGGTTTTTCTGTAAATAGGCATTTGACCACCCTCAAAATTTCTAACAGCAACACCTGACCTAGATTTTTGCCCTTTGTGACCCCTACCAGCTGTTTTTCCTAATCCAGAACCAATTCCTTTACCTTTTCTTTTTCTGTTTGTTTGGCGTTGTTTTGAAATTTGATTTATCATTCTTAGTTTTCTCTTTTACTAATTACAGAATTTATTTCTATGCTTCTTCTGGCAGACACTGATTTTGGTGTATTGATACTTTTTAAAGCTTTAATTGTTGATCGAACAATGTTGTGTGGATTTTTTGTTCCAATAGCTTTAGATACAACATCCGAAATGCCCAATGCCTCAAAAATAGCTCTAGATGGACCGCCAGAGATTATACCTGTTCCTTTTGGAGCCGATCTTAAAATTACTGTGCTTGAGGAAAATTTAGCTTTTACATCATGGTGAATAGTCCTACCCTCTCTTAAAGGAATTCTAACCATTGTTTTTTTGGCTTCTTCAGAAGCTTTTCTGATTGCTTCAGGTACTTCTTTCGCTTTTCCTGATCCAAAACCAACTCTACCTTGTCCATCACCACTTACAACAAGGGCAGCAAATCCAAATCTTCTCCCACCTTTAACAACTTTAGATACTCTTCTAACTGAAATAAGCTTTTCTATTAATTCTTTATTTGTATTATTTTCTAACATTAAAACGATAAACCCTTTTCTCTTGCTGCATCAGCTAATACTTTAAGCCTTCCATGATACTTATATGACCCTTTATCAAATTTTACTTCTTTAATACCTTTTTCTATAGCTAGTTCAGCAATTTTTGAGCCAACTATTTTAGCTACATCAACTTTTTTTTGTCCCTCAGCTTTCTCTAATTTAACTGAAGAAAATGAGCATAGTGTTTTATCATTACTCTCAGATAATACTGAAGCATAAATATGTTTGGAGGATCTAAAAACTAAGAGTTTATGTTTTTTTATATTATTCAATTTTTTTCTAACTCTTAATTTTCTACGAACAGCTCTAGTTTTATCTTTATTCATTATTTTTTCTTACCTTCTTTTCTATAAATTCTTTCACCTTCATATCGAACACCCTTACCTTTATAAGGCTCTGGCTTTCTAAATGACTTGATTTCGGCTGCAACTTGACCAACTAATTGTTTACTTGTGCCAGTGACTACCACAATATTTTTTTCAACTTTTATAGAAATACCCTCAGGAATTTCAAAGTTGATATCGTGACTAAAACCAAGTGATAATATGAGCTTTTTTCCAGAAACATTAGCTTTGTATCCAGTTCCAATTAGTTCAAGTCTTTTTTCGAAACCTTTTGAATTACCGATAATTTCATTCTTAATATTTGCATAAATAGTTCCAAGAAGTGCTTTATTTTCTCCAGAGAAATGTAAAAGATTATCTTTATGATCAACTTTAATTCCAACAGGAAGAACAGTTGATGATTTTCCCAACTTACCTTCAAAATTAATTTCGTTATCATTCATAGAAACTTTTATATCTTCAGGAATATTAATTGGGTTTCTTGCTAATCTTGACATATTTTAGAAAACGCTTATTAGCACTTCCCCTCCTACTTTTTTTTCCCTTGCATCGGAGTCAGACATAACACCCATTGAGGTTGATAAAATTGTGGTACCTAAACCTCCAATAGTCTTAGGAATTTCTTCTACAGAACTATAAACTCTACATCCTTGTTTTGTAATCTTTTCGATTTTGTTAATTAACGGTGAGCCTTTGTAATATTTAAGTGTAATTGATAAATCTTTCTTTGCATCACCTAAAATTTCAAAATTTTCAATATATCCCTCTTTTTTTAACACATCACAAACATTAACATTTAATTTTGAAAATATTGCTTTAACTGAAACTTTGTTGGCTTTTTGGCCATTTCTTATTCTAGTAATCATATCTGCTAGAGTGTCACTCATACTACCAACTCGCTTTCGTTAAACCAGGTATTTGACCCTTACCAGCCATATCTCTGATAGCTATTCTAGATAAATTAAATTTACTATAAACACCGCGCGGCCTACCAGATAGGAAACATCTGTTTCGGTATCTTATTCTTGATGAATTTCTTGGTAATGACTCAAGTTTCATTTGTATCTTTACTCTTTCTTCAAATGGTATGTCTTTACTAGATAAGAGACTTTTTAATTTTTTTCTTTTTTCACTGAGTCTATCGATCAGTATTTTTCTATTTATATTTTTTTGTATTGCGCTTTTTTTTGCCATGGTTAATTCAGAAATGGAAAATTCATTAATTTTAAAAGTTCATACCCCTCTTTGTCATTATTTGCGGAGGTGGCAATAGTGATATCAAAACCGAAGATATTTTCAACATTTTCAACACTAATTTCAGGAAAAATTATATGATCTTTGATACCTATGGTAATGTTACCTTGGCCATCAAATGACTTTTTGTTATAACCTCTGAAGTCCTTAATACGAGGCATAGCAATATTTACAAGTCTATCATAAAACTCCATCATCATATTTTTTCTGAGAGTAACGGAAAGCCCTACTGGCATTCCTTTTCTAACTTTAAAAGAGGCAATAGCTTTTTTTGACATTCTAACGACTGGTGATTGACCAGTTATAAGAGATAAATCTTTTTTTATTTTTTCAATAGCTTTGTTATCCTCTTTAATAGCTCCGATACCCGCGTTGATTACTATTTTTGATATTTTTGGTACAGCAAGCTTATGAGATATTTCTAGATTTTTGGCTAACTGGTCAGAGACATTGAAAAGTTCTTGAACTGAATTTGTCATTAGTATTTATCTCCTGATGATTTTAAAATTCTAATTTTTTTTCCACTTTCAATTTTGAAACCAACTTTAGAAGATTTTTTTGATTTCGAGTCATAAGCCAAAATATTTGAAATATGAATTGGCATTTCTTTGTCAACAATACCCCCTTTGGACTCTTGAGATGGCTTTTGATGTTTTTTACTTACGTTAACACCAGATATCACAACTTTATCAGAAGAGTTTATGATTTTTGAAATCTTTCCAATCTTACCTTTGTCTTTACCGACTCTCACGATTACTTCGTCACCTTTTTTGTATTTTTTAATCATTATAATACCTCAGGAGCTAAACTAACTATTTTCATCATATTTCTTTTTCTAAGCTCTCTTGTAACTGGTCCAAAAATTCTTGTTCCAATTGGTTCATTTTGTTTATCTAAAAGAACAGCTGCGTTAGAGTCAAATTTAATTGATGTACCGTCTTCCCTAATTAACGGCTTTTTTGTTCTTACTATAATAGCTCTTTGTACTTCACCTTTTTTAACTTTAGATCTTGGAATGGCATCTTTGACTGAAACAACAATAACGTCTCCTATTCTTGCATATCTTCTTTTTGATCCACCAATAACTTTTATGCAGCTTATTAATCGTGCTCCTGAATTATCTGCTACTTGTAAATTTGACTCTGCTTGTATCATTATTTAATAACTTCCCATGATTTATTTTTAGAAATAGGTCTAGTTTCTTGAATTCTTACAGAGTCTCCCACAATAATTTTATTGTCACTATCATGAGCAAGGTACTTTTTTGAGACTCTTATTATTTTTTTGTAAACAGGATGGGTAGTCTGTCTTGTTACCAAAACAGATATGGTTTTGTCACCGGATTTTTTTACAACTTTTCCAGTTAAAATACGTTTAGGCATTTTTATTTAGCCTTTCTTTTGTTAATAGTGATGCTATTTGCTTTTTAACTTTTTTAAATTGAGAGGTATCTGTAAGTTGACCGCTTTTCTTCATAATTTTAAGGTTAAATAACTCTTTTTTTAAACTATTTATATCTTTATCAGCCATTAAAATTGATCCAATGATACGAATGTTGTTTTTACAGGTAATTTAGCAGATGCTAGTTCAAAAGCTTTTTTTGCTAAATGCTTGTCAACACCATCGACCTCAAACATTATAGTTCCTGGTTTTACTCTGCAGACCCATCTATCGATTGCGCCTTTTCCTTTACCCATTCTAACTTCTGCAGGTTTTGCTGTGACTGGTACGTCTGGAAAAACTCTAATCCAAAGTCTTCCAGCCCTTTTTAAAAATCTAGTGATAGCTCTTCTGGATGCCTCAATTTGCCTTGCTGTTACTCTTTCAGCATCCAATGATTTAAGTCCATAATAACCAAATGTTAGTTCATAGTTACCTTTGGCACTACCGTGTATTCTTCCTTTGTGCTGTTTTCTATATTTTGTATTCTTCGGTAATAACATTAATTAGTTTTCTCTTTTTTATCATCTGATCTATTTGTTGTATTTTTACTCTCACCTTTATAAAGCCAAACCTTAATTCCAATAATTCCATAAGTAGTTAAAGCTCGAGCAGTAGCGTAATCTATATCAGCTCTAAGGGTATGTAAAGGTACACTTCCCTCAGAAAACTTTTCTGATCTTGCAATTTCAGCGCCGCCCAGTCTACCGCCACATACAATTTTAATGCCCTTTGCACCAAGTTTAATTGCTGATAAACCTGATTTTTTCATCGCTTTTCTAAAAGCAACTCTCTTTTCAAGTTGTCTCGCAATAGAGTCTGCTACTAATGACGCGTCTGTTTCAGGTTTTTTTATTTCTTTTATATCTAATGAAATGCTCTTGTCAGATAATTTAGAAAGTCTATTTCTAAGTTTTTCAATATCCGCACCTTTTTTACCAATAAGAACCCCTGGTTTTGAAGTGTGAATTATAATTTTGAGATTTGCAGCAGCTCTTTCAATGATAACTGAACTTATTCCTGCTATCGAATAATTCTTTTCTATATAATTTCTAATTTTATGATCCTCTTTTAAGAAAGTAGAGTAACTTTTCTTTTCAAACCAAGTTGATTGCCAATATTTATTAATACCGACTCTTAACGAAGTTGGGTTAACTTTCTGTCCCATTATAATCTCTCCTCTAAAACTAAAGTTAACCTAGAAAAAGGTTTAATAATTTGAAAAGCTCTACCTTTACTCATAGGTCTAAATCTTTTCATCCTTAAACTTTTGCCAACGTAAGCTTCTTTCACAAAAAGTTTGTCAATGTCTAAATTGTTATTATTTTCTGCATTCGCAACAGCAGAATTTAAAGTTTTAAGTACTTCTTTACTTACCCTTTTATTTGAAAATTTCAAAATATTTAAAGCTGCATTAATATCTTTTTTTCTTATATCTTTAACAATTAGGTTTAGCTTTTGAGAGCTAGTTCTTATCATTTTATTGATTGCTTTTACTTCTTTAGACATAATTATTTTTTACCTTGAACCGCTTTCTTATCACCTGAATGACCCTTAAAAACCCTAGTAGGAGAAAATTCGCCAAGTTTATGGCCAACCATGTCTTCAGTTACGTAGACTGGTATAAAAGATTTACCATTATAAACGGAAATAGTTACTCCAACAAAATCAGGTATAATTGTTGATCTTCTTGACCATGTTTTAATTGGGGATTTTGAACTTTCTTCTTTTGATTTTTTAACTTTTTTGAATAGAGTTACATCAAAGTAAGGTCCTTTCCATACAGATCTTGCCATTACTTTTTATCCCTTCTTGATATGATCATCTTAGACGTAAATTTAATTCTTCTTGTCTTCTTACCTTTTGTTTTCATGCCCCATGGCGTTGAAGGGTGTCTACCACCTGATGTTCTTCCTTCTCCTCCACCGTGTGGGTGATCAACTGGATTCATTACAACACCTCTAACAGTAGGTCTTATGCCTAGATGTCTTTTAATTCCAGCTTTACCAATTTTTTTGTTCTTATTATCTTGATTAGATACCACCCCTATAGTAGCCATACACTCACCATGAATTAGTCTGGTTTCGCGAGATGAGAGTTTAACCATTACATATTTTTCTTGTTCTCCTAGTACCTGTGCAAAGGATCCTGCTGATCTACATAGTTTACCACCAGCTCCTGGTTTTAATTCAATGTTATGTATAGAGGTACCAGTTGGTATATTTTTTAACTTCATCGCATTACCAGATGATATCTCTGCTTTGGCTGATGAAATAACCTTATCGCCAGTTTTTAAATCAGTAGGTGCAATAATGTATTCTTTAATATCTTGATAATTAATCAGCGCTATAAAGGCACTTCTATTAGGATCGTATTCTATTCTCTCTACTGTACCGATTTTATCAAATGTATTTCTTTTAAAATTTACTAATCTGTATTTCTTCTTGTGCCCACCAGATCTATGTCTAATTGTAATCTTACCAGTGTTGTTTCTGCCAGAGTTTGGTTGTAGGTCTTCTATTAAAGATTTTTCTGGGCGTCCCTTAAACAATTGTGACTTATCGATTTTAACTGTTTTTCTGTAAGAAGGTGTTGTTGGTTTGTAAGTTATCAGTCCCATATTAAACCTTGCCACTCATATCTATGGTATTACCCTCTTTTAGAGTAACTATTATTCTTTTAAGCTCTGATCTTGTACCTCTTTGACCTTTAAATACTTTGGGTTTGCTCTTAACATTTAAACTGTTTAGCTTTTGAACTTTTACTTTATATATCTCTTCTATTGTCTTTTTTATGTTAATTTTATTTGCATCATTTCGAACTTCAAAAATGTACTTATTAAATTGAGCATTAGCTGTAGATTTTTCTGTGATGACAGGTTTTTTAATTAAATTAAGATCCATTTTAATTATTACCTATGTATGAATTATAAATTGTAGATTTTTTTGAAAATAACAACATATCTGACTTTAATGCTGTATGGACTGAATAACTTTTATCTGAGAGAAAGTATATTTTTTTATAGTTTTGAAATTTAATAATCAATTTATTTTCAGTTATATTACTAAGCACAAAGATAATCATTTTGTTTGGGTTTTTTTTTAACAAATCAGAGATATTTTTTTCATCTAACTTTTCCTCATCAAAGACAAAGAGTGATTTATTATTACTTTTACTAACTATTGATGAAACTATGGCGCTTTTTTTGACTTTTTTATTAACTTTGTACGAAACCACATGAAATTTTGGCCCAAAAGCTTTTCCCCCACCTCTTCTTTGAGTTGTTTTTTTGTTACCAGCTCTTGCGTTTCCAGTTCCTTTTTGTTTAAAAAGTTTTTTTCCTGAACCTGCAACTTCAGATCTATCAAGGCTGTGACTATTTCCTTGTTTATGGGAATAAATTTTTTGTAACGATAAATGTAAAGCTTTTTCCGATATATTTTTATCTTTTAGTGTAATTTGTTCAAACATTTATTTAAAAACCTTCACTATAGATTTATTTTTTCCAGGAACAGATCCTTTGATAAATATTAATTTTTTATCTTGATCAATTAAAAGAACCTCTAAATTTTTAGTAGTTGTTAATTGATCACCTAAATGGCCAGCCATTTTTTTTCCTTTAAATACCTTACCTGGATTTTGATTTTGACCCGTTGAACCATGAGCTCTATGAGAAATAGAAACACCATGTGTTGCTCTCATACCACTAAAATTATGTCTCTTCATAGCACCGGCAAAACCTTTACCAGTTGATTTAGACTGTACCGAAACTTTATCGCCAACTTTAAATTTGGGGTCAATTAAAGAGCCTACCTCTAGAAGGTCTTCGTCAGAATTTATTCTTTGTTCCTTAATTATTTTTTTTGGCTCTAAATTTAATTTATTGAATTCTTTTAATTGAGGTTTATTAAGTTTTTTTGGTTTAAGAAAACCTATAATATTCGCAAGATAACCATCTCTATCAATAGTTCTATTACCAACAACAGTACAACTATTGTAATCAAGAACTGTTGCAGAAACTCTAGTGCCGTTTTCATTAACAAATGAAGTTTGTCCAATTTTAGTGCTGATGATCATGGTTAGTTATTTTTTTATTTTTATATCGACATTTACACCAGATGCTAAGTCAAGCTTCATAAGTGCATCAACTGTTTGTGGTGTAGGTTCAATGATATCCATCATCCTAATGTGTGTTCGTAATTCAAACTGCTCCCTACTTTTTTTATCAACATGTGGGGATTTATTTACTGTAACTCTTTCAATTTTTGATGGCATGGGAATTGGTCCAATTACTTTAGCACCAGTTCTTTTAGCTGTCTGAAGAATATCAATTGAACTTCTATCCAAAATGTTATGATCAAACGATTTTAGTCTTATTCTAATGTTTTGATTTATCATGATTATGCCAGTTTAGATTTAATTTCCTCTTCAACATTTGAAGGTACGACATCATAGTGTGAGAATAACATTGTATAACTTGCTCTTCCTTGGCTCATTGAGCGTAGATTATTAACATAACCAAACATATTAGCAAGAGGAACTACGGACGATACAACTTTGGCATTACCTCTGTCTTCCATTTTTTCAATTTGACCTCTTCTTGAATTTAAATCACCAATGATATCGCCCATGTAATCTTCTGGGGTAACTACTTCAACTTTCATCATAGGCTCAAGTAATTTCGGTCCAGCTTTTCCAACAGCTTCTCTGAATGCAGCTCTTGAAGCTATCTCAAAAGCTAATACAGAAGAGTCGACATCATGAAATGCACCATCGTGAACTTCTGCTTCAAAGTCTATAACGTTATAGCCGGCTATAACTCCATTTTGAGCAGCAAAATTAATACCTTTTTCTACTCCAGGAATATATTCTTTTGGAATATTTCCCCCAACTACTGTGTTAACAAATTTAACACCAGAATTTCTCTCTAATGGTTTAAATTTCATTTTTACTCTTGCAAATTGGCCAGCACCACCAGATTGTTTTTTATGAGTATAATCTACTTCGACATCTTTAGTAATTGTCTCTCTATATGCCACTTGAGGGGCGCCAACATCTGCTTCGACTTTGAATTCTCTTTTCATTCTATCAACCAAAATTTCTAAATGAAGTTCGCCCATTCCTTTAATAATTGTTTGTCCAGACTCTTCGTCTGAGGTAACTCTAAAACTAGGATCCTCTTGAGCTAACCTTCCTAAGGCTTGTCCCATTTTTTCATAGTCAGCTTTTGTTTTAGGCTCAACTGCAACTTCAATAACAGGATCAGGGAATTCCATTTTTTCTAAAATAACTTTTTTTGATGGATCACATAAAGTATCACCAGTGGTGACATTCTTCAAACCAACTAAAGCAACTATATCTCCAGCCTTTGCATCTTTAATTTCTTCTCTAGTGTTTGAGTGCATTAAAAGCATTCTTCCAATTCTTTCTTTTTGATTCTTTGATGAGTTAAGTATGGTTGATCCTGAACTTAGGTTTCCGCAGTAAAGTCTACAAAAAGTTATTTGACCAACAAAAGGATCGGCTGCTACTTTAAACGCCAAGGCCGCAAAAGGTTCTTCAGGAGTATTAGGAATTTGTAATTTATCATCTGATCCCTCTTTTATTCCTTCAACAAAACCTATATCTTTTGGGGAAGGTAAATAATCTACAACAGCATCAAGTAATGGTTGGACACCTTTATTTTTAAAAGCAGTTCCACACAAAACAGGAACAAATTTAAAATCAATTGTACCTTTTCTTATACAAGCTTTTAAAGTATCAACAGATATTTCTTTTCCCTCAAGATAGTCCTCTAATGCTTTATCATCCGCTTCAACAGCATTTTCAATTAGTTCTTCTCTTTTTTTCTTAGCTTCCTCAATTAAATCATCGCTAATATCTGTAACATCATATTCTGCACCAAGACTATCGTCTTTCCAAATAATTGATTTAAAGTTTACTAGGTCAACAACTCCTTTAAAATCTGCCTCTTTTCCAATTGCCATTTGCAAAACAAGAGGATTAGCTCCCAATCTATCTTTAATAGATTGAACATTCATTTCAAAATCCGCGCCAAGTCTATCCATTTTATTACAAAAACAAATCCTTGGAACTTTATATCTATCAGCCTGTCTCCAAACTGTTTCTGATTGTGGCTCAACTCCTGCAACACCGTCAAAGCATGCAACAGCTCCGTCTAAAACTCTCAATGATCTTTCGACTTCAATTGTGAAATCAACGTGCCCAGGTGTATCAATGATATTTATTCTATGATCGTTCCAAAAACATGTTGTAGCAGCTGAAGTTATTGTTATGCCTCGTTCTTGCTCTTGTTCCATCCAATCCATTGTTGCGGCACCATCATGAACTTCACCTATTTTATGAGATT
Organism: uncultured Alphaproteobacteria bacterium; assembly: GCA_902530745.1. GTDB lineage: Bacteria > Pseudomonadota > Alphaproteobacteria > HIMB59 > HIMB59 > HIMB59. Next base: position 24,572 of record CACABO010000011.1, read on the forward strand.
TTCCTGTATAGTATAAAATTCTTTCAGTTGTTGTAGTTTTACCTGCATCAATATGGGCCATAATTCCAATATTTCTGTATTTACTTAGATCCATTTTTACCATCTATAATGAGCGAATGCTCTGTTAGCCTCTGCCATTTTATGAACTTCATCTTTTTTCTTTACAGAATTGCCTTTGTTTTCAAAAGCATCTATTAGTTCATTTGCTAGCCTCTCTCTTTGGGTTTTTTCATTTCGTTTTTTTGAATTAGTTAATATCCATTTAAATGCTAAAGCTTGAGCTCTAGTGCTCCTTACTTCCATTGGTACTTGGTAGGTAGCTCCTCCAACTCTTCTTGATTTAACTTCAACAGAAGGTTTAACATTATTAATAGATTTTTGAAAATACTCTAAAGGATCATCAGCTTGATTGTTTGTTTTAATAATATCTAGGGCGCCATATACTATTTTCTGGGCTACTGTTTTTTTACCCCCTATCATTACCTCATTTATAAACTTGTTTAGAACAACACTGTTGTAAATAGGATCAGGTAATACTTGTCTTTTCTCTGCTGCTCTTCTTCTTGACATAATTTAATATTAATTTTTTGGCCTTTTTGCACCGTATTTAGATCTACGTTGTCTTCTTTTTTCAAGCCCTTGTGTGTCCAAAGTTCCTCTTATTATATGATATCTTACACCTGGTAAGTCTTTAACTCTTCCTCCTCGAATTAGCACTACAGAGTGTTCCTGTAAATTATGTCCTTCTCCCGGAATATATGCTGTAACTTCTTGACCATTAGTTAGCTTGACCCTAGCAACCTTTCTTAAGGCTGAGTTAGGTTTCTTAGGAGTGGTAGTGTAAACTCTAAGACATACTCCTCTTTTTTGAGGACATGACTTAAGAGCGGGAACTTTATTTCTCTTAGAGACTTTATCCCTAGATTTCCTTACTAATTGATTTATGGTCGGCATAGTTCGCAGAATATATTTATAGTATTAAGTATAGTCAACATCTATTTAGAGGTTTCTAACTGTTTTAATAGTGAATTATCGCGGATTTTAGCCTCTTTTCGCAGAGATCTAATTACGTTACCTGTACCAGCTGGAATTAATTTACCAACAATCACATTTTCCTTAAGACCAGTTAATTTATCAACTTTTCCATTAATAGCTGCCTCTGTGAGAACCCTTGTTGTTTCTTGGAAAGAAGCCGCAGAGATAAAGGAGTTAGTTTGAAGACTTGCCTTTGTAATTCCAAGGATCATCATTTTATAGTTGACCTCTTTCTTACCTTCTTTTTTTAGTGAATTATTCTTTTCTATGACATCAATTTTATCTTTTATGTCACCAACTAAATATTCACTGTCACCAGCATCGATAACTTCAACTTTTTGTAACATTTGACGAGTAATGCACTCAATGTGCTTGTCATCAATTAAAACACCTTGCAAACGATATACTTTTTGAACTTCTCTAACCATGTATTCAGCTAAAGCCTCAATTCCAAGAATATTTAAAATATCTGTTGGAGCTGGAGTACCATCAACAATCATGTCACCTTTATTAACCTTATCTCCCTCATTAAAATAAATATATGTGCCTTTAGGAATTAAAAACTCAACAGGCTCTCCTTCTTCAGGATTAATAATAATTCTTCTTTTGCTTTTTATATCTTTTCCAAATTCAATTGTTCCAGATATTTCTGCTAGAACAGCAGGATTCTTTGGTTTTCTTGATTCAAAGATATCAGCAACTCTTGGTAGTCCACCAGTAATATCTTTTGTTTTAGAGGACGCTCTTGGAATTCTAGCTATTACATCACCAGCAGTAACTTCTTTTCCTTTTTCAATATTTAAAACAATACCAACGCTTAAATCATAGGTAGATGAATTTTTTGATTTAATAGGATTACCATCTTTGTCAGTTATCAATAACTGTGGTTTAAGATCTTGTTTTCCCTGAAAACTTTTCCAATCGATTATAACTTTAGAGGAAATACCGGTTGTCTCATCAAACTTTTCAATAAAAGATACACCTTCAACTAAATCACTAAAATCTAACTTTCCAGTTTCTTCGGCAACTATCGGAACAGTGTATGGATCCCATTCAAGTAATAAGCTGTTAAGCTTAACGTCAGCACCATTTTTGACCAGTAAAGTTGATCCATATGGCGCTCTAAATGAAGAAACTAGAGTTTTATTATTATCAAATATTTCAAGCTCAGTGGTTCTATTGATAATAATTTCGTTTCCAGCTCCGTTTACAACTGATCTGAGATTTTTAATTTTAACCTTACCATCACTGGGAGACTCAAAATTTGATTTTTCAGCGGAAGAACTCGCAACGCCTCCAACGTGAAATGTTCTCATTGTTAACTGAGTGCCAGGCTCACCAATAGACTGAGCTGCAATAATACCAACTGCTTCGCCAGTATTTACAGGTACTCCTTTAGCTAAATCTCTTCCATAAGATTTAGCGCAAATACCATGAGTTGTTCCACAAGTGATTGGTGATTTAATTCTAACAGATGTAATATTTTCTTTTTCTAATAATTCAATTTCTTCATGTGAAATGTAAGAGTCATTTTTTATGATCACATCACCTTTTTTGTTTTTGACATCATCTGCAAGATATCTACCAAAAACTCTTTCAGTCAAAGGTATAGAGACCTCACCAGACTCATAAATAGTGTCAACAGTTAAACCATTTTTACATGTACAATCTTTACATGTAATTGTTAAATCTTGCGCAACATCAACGAGTCTTCTAGTTAAGTAACCAGAACTTGCAGTTTTAAGAGCAGTGTCAGCTAAGCCTTTTCTAGCACCGTGAGTAGAGTTAAAATATTCAAGAACTGTTAAGCCATCTTTAAAGTTAGATGTAATTGGATTTTCAATAATCTCTCCTGATGGTCTTGCCATCAAACCTCTCATACCCGCCAACTGCTTTAGTTGAGCTTCAGAACCTCGCGCACCAGAGTCTGCCATGATATATACAGAATTAATTTGGCTTTCTTTATTAGATGAAACAGTTTTCATCATTGCCTTTGCTACTTTATCAGTGCAAGTAGACCATAAACCAACGACTTTATTGTATTTCTCTCTTTCGGTAATTAGACCCTCTTGATATTGATTTTCTAGACTGTTTACTAATTTTTGAGTATCCTGAATTAAAACATTCTTTTCCTCAGGTATAACTAAATCATCTTTACCAAATGAAATACCTGCTTTTGCAGCATACTTAAAACCTACATTCATTATTTGGTCAACGAATATGCATGTCGCTTTTTGACCTGTGAATCTGTAAACATTATCCAAAAGATTACTAATATCCTTTTTTGTAAGAACTTTATTAATCACATCAAATGGTAAGTTTTTGTTCTCTGGAACTGTTTTAAAGAGCAAAACTCTTCCAGGAGAAGTTGTATATTTTTTGTATTCAAAGCTATCTGTTTCAAAATTGTATGATTTTGTTCTGTATAGAATAGGTGTATGTAATTCTATTGTTTTGTTTTCTAGTGCAAATTCTACTTCACCTACATGAGAATAATATTTCTTTGCTTCTTCTTTTTCATTGATTAATGATAAGTAATAAATACCTAAGACTATGTCTTGGCTTGGGACGATAATTGGCTTTCCACTTGAAGGCGAGAGAATATTATTAGTGCTCATCATTAATACTCTGGCCTCTAGTTGCGCTTCGAGACTTAAAGGTATGTGAACTGCCATTTGGTCACCGTCAAAGTCTGCATTAAAAGCTGTACAAACTAAGGGGTGAAGTTGTATAGCTTTACCTTCAATTAAAATAGGCTCAAATGCTTGAATACCTAATCTATGTAATGTAGGGGCTCTATTTAATAGAATTGGATGCTCTCTAATTACTTCGTCAAGTATATCCCAAACTTCTGGTCTCTCTGACTCGACCATTTTTCTTGCAGATTTAAGTGTTGAGGCGAAACCATAAGACTCAAGTTTATTGTAAATGAATGGTTTAAATAGCTCTAAAGCCATTTTTTTTGGCAAACCACATTGGTGAAGTTTTAATTCTGGTCCTACGACAATTACTGATCGACCTGAGTAATCAACTCTCTTACCTAATAAATTTTGTCTAAATCTTCCTTGTTTACCCTTTAACATTTCAGATAAAGATTTGAGAGGTCTTTTATTAGTGCTTGTTATAACTCTTCCTCTTCTTCCATTATCAAAAAGAGCATCAACTGACTCTTGGAGCATTCTTTTTTCATTTCTTACAATAATGTCTGGGGCCCTTAAATCTAAAAGTCTTTTTAATCTGTTATTTCTATTTATAACCCTTCTATACAAATCGTTTAGGTCTGATGTTGCAAAACGACCTCCTTCAAGAGGTACAAGTGGTCTTAACTCTGGTGGAATAACAGGGAGTACTTTTAACACCATCCATTCAGGTTTAATATTAGAGTTTTTAAATCCTTCCATAACTTTCATTCGTTTAAGAATTTTTTTCTTTTTAGTTTCAGATGAGGTAGCCTCACTTTCTTCTACAAGTTTTTCTATCTCAGATCCTAGATCAATTTTAGAGAGAATTTCTTGCACGGCTTCAGCACCAATTCCGTGCTTAAAAGAGTCTTCACCAAATTGATCGATAGCCTCTTCTAATTCTTCATCATTTAATAATTGATTAGGGCTTAAGCCAGACATAAGCGGATCAATTACTATATGGCTTTCAAAATATAAGACCTTTTCAAGACTTTTTAAAGTTATATCAAGGGCAAGACCAATTCTACTTGGTAATGATTTTAAAAACCATATATGAGCAACTGGAGCTGCTAATTCTATATGAGCCATTCTCTCTCTTCTAACTTTAGAGAGTGTAACTTCGACACCACATTTTTCACATGTAATACCCTTAAACTTCATTCTTTTATATTTTCCACACAAACACTCATAATCTTTTGTAGGTCCAAAAATTCTTGCACAAAACAAACCTTCTCTTTCAGGTTTGAAGGTTCTGTAATTAATAGTCTCTGGTTTTTTAATTTCTCCAAAAGACCATGATCTTATTTGCTCTGGACTTGAAACAGAAATTTTTATCTGATCAAAATTAAGAGTTTGATTGTTAGTTTTAAATAAATTAGTTAGGTCTTTCATTGTGTGCTCTCCCTATTAACTGTGGGGTCTGTTTCAATTAACTCAACGTTTAATCCAAGAGATTTAAGTTCTTTAACTAAAACATGAAATGACTCAGGTATTCCACTTTCAAAGTTATAATCACCTCTAATTAAAGCTTCATAAACCTTAGTTCTACCTGCTACATCATCAGATTTAATTGTTAAGATTTCCTGAAGAGTGTTGGATGCTCCATAAGCTTCCAATGCCCAAACTTCCATTTCTCCAAATCTTTGGCCGCCAAATTGAGCTTTACCACCTAAAGGTTGTTGAGTAACAAGACTATAAGGTCCAATAGATCTTGCGTGAATTTTATCATCAATCAGATGATGAAGTTTTAAGATATACTTGTATCCAACTGTTACTTTTCTTTCAAACCTCTCTCCAGATCTACCATCATATAAATAAACTTGTCCACTATTATCAAATCCGGCTTTATCTAGAAGATTTGTAATTTCATGAGTATTAGTTCCATCAAAAACAGGTGTCGCAAAGGTAACACCTTTTTCTAAATTTCCTGCTAATTCAATAAGCTGATCATCATTCATTTTTGCAATTTCGATATTTGAGTCTTTATTATGCTCATAAAAACTAGATAAAGAGTCTTTAAGCTGAATTATATTTCCCTGTTTCTTTGCCATATCTAAGCTATTGGAAATTTGCTTTCCAATACCGTATGCAGCCCAACCTAGATGTGTTTCTAATATTTGACCAATGTTCATTCTACTTGGGACACCTAATGGATTTAATAAAACATCTACAGGAGTTCCATCTTCTAAAAATGGCATGTCTTCAATTGGTACTATCTTCGAAATTACGCCTTTATTACCATGTCTTCCTGCCATTTTATCACCTGCTTGTAGTTTTCTTTTGACAGCAACAAAAACTTTAACAACTTTTAGCACACCTGGTAATAAATCGTCACCACTTTGTATCTTTTCAATTTTATTCTGAAACTTTTTATCTAAAAGAATAACAGCGTCACTGAATATTTTCTTCTGAGAGGCAAATGTTTCCATTGAGACATTATCATCAACTTGAATTTGTTCCAAAATTTCAATAGATTTTGATTTTAGAATATCTTCTTCTATTTTGTTTCCTTTAGTAAAGACATCAATAGTTAAACTAGAATTTTTATTCTTGAAAATACTAATAAGATTTTGTTTGTAATTATTTTCTAAAATATTTTTTTCATCATCTCTATCTTTAGCTAATCTATCTATCTCAACTCTTTCGATGGCGATTGTTCTTTCATCTTTTTCAACACCTCTTCTAACTAAAACTTGAACGTCAACGACAACACCAGAGTAGCCAGTCGGCAATCTTAATGATGTATCTTTCACGTCGGCTGCTTTTTCTGAGAAAATAGCTCTTAGTAACTTTTCCTCTGGTGTGATGGGTGAGTCACCTTTTGGAGAAACCTTTCCAACAAGTATATCTCCAGGTTTAACTTCTGAACCTATATAAACAATACCTGCTTCATCTAGATTAGTAATGCTTTCATCACCAACGTTAGGCATATCTCTAGTAATTTCTTCAGGACCTAATTTGGTATCTCTACATAAGACCTCAAATTCCTCAATATGTATGGAGGTATATCTATCTTCATGAACAACTCTTTCTGACATAATAATAGAGTCCTCAAAATTGTATCCATTCCACGGCATAAAACCTACAAGAAGATTTCTTCCTAGGGCCAACTCTCCTAAATCAGTTGAGGGACCATCAGCTATTATATCTCCCCTTTCAACATAATCGCCTATTTTTACAATTGGTTTTTGATTAATTGCTGTGCTTTGGTTGGATCTTTGAAACTTTTTTAAATTATAAATATCGACTCCACTTTTGTCCTTACTTATATTTTTAGAGTCTGATCTTATAACTATTCTTGATGAGTCAACTTGATGAACATAACCACTATTCTTGGCAATCACAACAGCTCCACTGTCTCTTGCCACTTTTGACTCAAATCCAGTACCAACAAGAGGAGCTTCACTTTTAACAAGAGGAACAGCCTGTCTCATCATGTTTGAGCCCATTAACGCTCTGTTAGCATCATCATTTTCCAAGAAGGGGATTAAAGAAGCGGCAACAGAAACTAGTTGTTGAGGATTAACATCCATAAAATCTATTTCTGAGGGATCACAGAATATAAAATCACCCCTTCTTCTACAGCTAACTTGCTCTTCTGCAAATTTACCGTTTTCATTAATTGGGCTATTTGCTTGGGCTATTGTGTAACTCTCCTCTTCGTCAGCATTCAAATAAAGAACCTCATCGGTTACGATACCTTTAACTATTTTTCTATATGGTGTTTCAATAAAACCGTATTGATTAATTCTAGCATAAGATGAGAGACTGTTTATCAAACCAATATTTGAACCTTCAGGTGTTTCGATTGGACATATCCTACCGTAATGAGTAGTATGGACATCTCTTACCTCAAATCCTGCTCTCTCTCTAGTCAGCCCTCCTGGACCTAATGCAGAAATTCTTCTTTTATGAGTAATCTCGCTTAATGGATTTGTTTGATCCATAAACTGACTTAATTGGCTTGTGCCAGTAAATTCTTTCAAGACAGTTTGTATAGGTTTTGAATTAACAAGATCTTGGGGCATAATCGACTCAATATCAACAGTCCCCATTTTTTCTCTAATTGCTCGCTCCATTCTTACTAATCCAATTCTATATTGGTTTTCAATTAACTCTCCAACTGATCGAACACGTCTGTTTCCTAGATGGTCTATATCATCTTTACCAGCACTTTCTGTTTTCATATCAAAAAGTTTTTTTGCAACAGCCAGAATGTCAGATTTGCTTAAAATTCTTGTTTTATTATCCTTATTTAAATTTAAATAAGTATTTAATTTCACCCTACCTACCTCAGACAAATCGTATCTATCTTCACTAAAAAACATATTTTGAAATAAAAAGTTACTTGCTTCTAATGTTGGTGGTTCACCTGGTCTTAAAATTTTAAAAATATCAAAAAGAGCCTCTTCTCGAGAGTTGTTTTTATCAGCAACAAGTGAATTTATAACACCCAAGTTACCAGTAGCTTGATTGGCATTGATAACTGAAAATTGGTTTATGGATAATTCCTCAAGTCTTTTAAAAAATTCCTCGTTTAATAGAGTACCTGCTTCTGCATAAACTAAACCATTATCATAATTCACGATATCGTTTGATAAATAAAAACCATATAAATCCTCTTGTTTAAAAAAGAATTTATTAATTTTTTTGTCTTTTATTTCTTTAAGTAACTTTAAAGATAATTTAACATCTTTAAAAGCGACCACATCGTTAGTAATGGGATCTACAAGATTAAATGGAAGATTTTTATATTTAAATTTGTTTAAGTCTAAATTAACAATCCATCCACCTTTGTTTTTCTTAAAATTAAAAGTCTCATAAAAGTAGGTAAGAATTTCCTCTGAGGTCATTCCCGAAACCTTATATATATCCGGTTCAACTTTATTTTGTTTACATTCTTGTAAATACTTTTCTGAAGCTTTTGATGGTAATGCTTGCAAAATAGTTGTGGATATCATTTTCTTTTTTCGATCAATTCTAAAGAATAAATTATCTTTATGGTCGAATTCAAAGTCTAACCAAGAACCTCTATAAGGGATTATTCTGGCATTATATAATACCTTACCACTTGCGTGGGTTTTACCCTCATCATGGTCAAAAAATACACCAGGTGATCTATGTAGTTGGCTTACAACGACTCTTTCAGTTCCATTAACAACAAACGTACCATTGTTTGTCATTAAAGGTAAATCACCAAGATAAACTACTTGTTCTTTTATATCTCTCAGTGATTTTTCTTCAGTTTCTTCATTGATATCCCATATTATTAGTCGAAAAGTAACCATGAGCGAGGCAGAAAAAGTTAAACCCTTTCTTCTACACTCGTCTACATCGTACTTAGGATTATCAAGATAATAGTCAATATAGTGAAGTTCAGATTTACCTGCATAGTCTTTTATGGGAAAGACAGAATTAAAGACTTCTTGCAAGCCTGTGTTTGAACGGTTCTCTACTGACTTTCCTAATTGAAGGAACTTATCGTAGGAAATTTTTTGAATATCAACTAAATTCGGAACCTCAATCGTTTTACCGATTTTTCCAAATGAATATCGAATTCGTTTTTTTTCTGTAAAGCTAAGTGGCATATTTTATAGAACCTATAAAAATATTTATTTAAGTTCTACTTTTGCGCCAGCGGCTTCTAGCTGTGTCTTCATAGCCTCCGCCTCTTCTTTCTTAACTCCTTCTTTTAAGGTTTTAGGAGCACCTTCAACCATGTCTTTAGCTTCTTTTAAACCAAGACCTGTAATAGCTCTTACTTCCTTAATAACATTAATTTTTTGATCACCAGCTGCTGATAAAACAACGTCAAAAGCATCTTTTTCTTCTGCTGCATCAGCTGCAGGAGCTGCTCCACCTGCTGCTACTGCTACAGGTGCCGCTGCGGTTACACCCCATTTTTCTTCTAAAAGTTTTGAAAGTTCTGCTGCTTCCATTACTGTTAGTGTTGATAGCTCATCAACAATTTTATTTAAATCTGCCATTTTTTTGTCTCTCCCTAATTAGTCTTTTTGTTTTGTAGTATTGAAATGATATCCTGATCTGGTCTTTGTAATAATCTTACAAGCTTTGAAGCAGGTGCATTAATCAATCCAACTATTTTTCCTCTTATTTCTTCAAGAGAAGGTAAAGTTGCAACCTTTGCTATATCCTCTTTAGAATATAGCTGGTTAT
>CACABO010000012.1 GCA_902530745.1 uncultured Alphaproteobacteria bacterium
GTGATTTATCAAATAATTACCTTAGGCTGATCTCCTTTTGTATTATTTTTAAATACTTTTTTAAATCCCATGCTTGTAGAAGTTTATAAATCAGTTTATAGATAACTAAATAAAAATGATTTCAAATAGAGTAAATAACATAAAACCATCATTAACAATAGCCACCAATATGAAGGCCCAGGAACTGAAAAGAGCTGGTAAGGATGTGATCGTTTTAGCAGCTGGAGAACCAGATTTTGATACACCTGATCACATTAAAAGCGCTGCAATAGATGCAATAAATAAGGGTTTTACAAAGTATGTACCAGGTAAAGGAACTCCAGACTTACAGATCGCAGTTCAAAAAAAATTTCTAAGAGATAATAACTTGGATTATGAACTTGATAATATTACAGTTGGAGTTGGCGGAAAGCATATAATTTATAACGCTTTCTCAGCAACAATTAATCCAGGTGATGAAGTTATTATCCCAGCTCCATATTGGGTGAGTTACCCCGATATTGTAATTTTAAATGATGGAAAACCTATCATAGTTGAGTGTAGTGAGCAAAATGGTTTTAAAATTACACCGGAGGATTTGGAAAAAAATATATCTTCAAAAACAAAATGGTTGATGCTAAATAGCCCAAGTAACCCGACTGGATCTATGTATACCAAAGAGGAATTAGAAGCAATAGGAGATGTTCTTAAAAGTTATGAAAATATTTTTATTTTATCAGATGATATTTATGAAAAGATCGTTTACGACTCAAATGAGTTTAAAACAATAGCTGAAGTTTGCCCTTTTTTAAAAGAAAGAACTTTGACAATGAATGGATTATCCAAGTCTTACTGCATGACAGGCTGGAGAGTAGGGTACGCAGCAGGTCCAATCAGTCTCATCAATGCAATGAACAAAGTTCAATCACAAAACGTTTCCTCAACAGCATCAATATCAATGGCGGCCTCTGTTGAGGCATTAAATGGAGATCAAAGTTTTATCTTATCAAACAATGAATCTTTTCTTAGAAGACGTAATTTAGTTGTAAAACATTTAAATGAAACACCTGGATTATCTTGCAGGACTCCTGAGGGTGCTTTTTATGTTTTTGCTTCATGTAAAGAAATTTTAGGCAAGACAACAGTGTCTGGCAAAAAACTTTTAACTGATGGTGACTTTATGGATTATCTTCTTGAAGAGGTGGGTGTTGCAGGTGTACAAGGTTCTGCATTTGGATTAGAAGGTTTCTTTAGAATTTCTTATGCAACCTCTGACTCAATATTAGAGGATGCCTGCCAAAGAATCAAAACTGCTTGTTCTAAATTAAGTTAATTTACTATTAGAGATAATTTTAGCTATTCGAAGAATATTTGTATTTCCAACTTTTCCAAAAGGTACTCCAGCCGTGATTATTATTTTTTCACCATGTTTTAATATTTTTCTTACCTTTGCTATTTTACAGGCACGGTCAACCATCTCAGTTGACGATGAAATTTCATCCACAACATCCATAAAAGTACCCCAAGTTAAAGCATTTTGACGAGCAACTTTTTTATTTGTTGTTAATCCTATTAATGTCACATCAGGTCTCATCCTTGCGACTCTTAAAACAGATCTTCCTGATTGAGAAAATGTTGCGATACAATTGCATTCAGCAATTGTGGCTACTTCAAGTGCTGCAGTTGCAATAGCCTCTGTAGATGTTTTTACAATATTCAAATTGTAATTTTGAATATTAGCTAAATATTTAGGATCACTTTCAACACGTTTAATTATTTTATCCATCATTTCTACAGACTCTTTGGGATAATTACCAGCAGCTGACTCTGCAGATAACATTACAGCGTCTACCCCTTGAAATACTGCTGTAGCAACATCAGAGGCCTCTGCTCTTGTTGGAGTAGGTGAGTCAATCATACTCTCAAGCATTTGCGTTGCAACAATACATGGCTTTCCATATTTTCTACATGCAGCTACCATTGTTCTCTGATGAATTGGCACATCTTCTGGATTAGTTTCTACACCTAGGTCTCCTCTGGCAACCATAATTCCATCAGAATTTTCAGTAATCGATTCAATTTCTTCCATAGCAGACGGTTTTTCTACTTTAACCATTACTTTAAATTTTGCAGGAATAAGTTTTTTTGCTATTAGTAAATCTTTTGTAGTTTGAATAAATGAAAGAGCTATCCAATCAACATCAAGTTTAATAGCAAGCTCTAAATCTTTTTTATCTTTTGGAGTAATTATTTTTAAATCAAGTTTTGTATCTGGAATATTCAATCCTTTGTTATTAGAAATTTCTCCACCATCTGTTACAACGCATTTAATTGCAGAAGCAGATTTTGATTTTACTTTTAACCTTACCTTACCATCATTCACTAACAACCTTTGCCCTATTGCTATAGATTTGAAAATTTCTTTATGAGGCAAGTAGACTCGAGAATTATCACCGTCTTTTTTATTTAAATCAAAAGTAAATATTTGGTTTTTTTTTAGTTGTTCTTTGACATTTATAAATCTACCAACTCTAAATTTTGGACCCTGCAAGTCACCTAAAATACAAATATAACGATTATGTTTTAATTCTAAATTTCGAATAATTTTAACTTTTTTTTTATGACCCTCATGGTCACCATGACTAAAATTTAGACGAAATACGTCAGTACCAGATAAAAATAATTTCTCAATAGCTTTTTCAGTCTCACAGGCTGGTCCTAAAGTTGCAACAATTTTGGCTTTACGGTTTCTAAGTTTCATTTGATTTGTTTAGAAATTAATAAATAACATGATATTAGTAAATTACCATGAGTAAAATATCAAAAGAACAAGAGTACAAAATTAAAGCTAACGTACTTGATCATTTAATTGATCATTTAAGAGATAGGTCTGATGTACAAAATATTGACCTGATGAATCTGAGTGGATTTTGCAGAAATTGTTTATCAAAATGGTATGTAAAATATGCAAAAGAGGAAAACTATGATCTAGACTATGAGGAATCAAGAAAGATTATTTATGGAATGGCTTACTCTGAATGGAAAAGTAAATATCAATCAGAGGCAACAAAAGAACAAATAGAACAATTTAAAAAAAAATAGTTTAGATGACAGAGAAATTGCCGAATTGGAATTTAGGAGATTTTTACTCCTCTATCAAAGATGAAGGAATTAATCTTGATCTCGAAAAATATAGAAATTTCTCTAAATCTTTTAACAAAAAATACAAAGGTAGATTAGTTAATCAAGCTCAAAACCTCGAAAGCATCATAAAAGAGTATGAAGACGGTAATGAACTTGGTGACAAGCTTGGCAATTTTGCTTTTTTGATATACGCAACAAATATGAACGACCAAGAGACGGTTCAATTTTATCAAGGTATAAATGAAAAACTTACAGAGATTTCATCAAACTTGATTTTTTTTACAAACGAAATAAATGCTACAAATGACTCAGAATTTGAAAATTTTTTATCAAATGCTGGCAAATATAAAAATTGGTTAACTAACATTCGTCGATATAAACAACATCAACTTGATGAAAAGAGTGAGATGATTTTCCTTGATAAGAATTTAACCTCTAACTCTTCATGGGTGAGATTCTTTGAAGAACAAATAAATAATTTAAAATTTAAAATCGATGATAAAGATTTAAATAGTTCAGAAGCTTTAAATTTATTATCTGATCATAAATCAACAACTAGAAAAAAAGCAGCAAGAAGTATTGAAGAGGTTTTTAAATCGAATGTAAAAACTTTTTCTTTTATTACAAACACTCTCGCAAAAGATAAAATTACTAATGATAAGTGGAGAAAATACAAATCTCCAATAGACTCAAGAAATTTAGCGAATAATGTTGAAAATGAAGTTGTCGTGGCATTAACTGAAAGTGTTACTTCCAATTACAAGAATATTTCACATAGATATTATAAAATTAAGGCCAAACTTTTTAATCAAGAAAAACTTAATTATTGGGATAGAAACGCGCCTTATCCTGACTCACCTAATAAAAAGATAAATTGGTCTGAGGCAAAAGATATTGTGATACGCTCATATGCTAACTTTGATAAAAGTTTTGAAGATATTGTATTATTATTTTTTAATAACAGTTGGATTGATGCAGAACTAAAATCAGGTAAATCTCCAGGAGCATTTTCAGCTTCTACAATTCCTTCAATACACCCTTACATTTTGACAAACTTCCACGGTAAAACCAGAGATGTAATGACATTAGCTCATGAACTTGGACATGGATGTCACCAATATTTGTCTGCTAAACAAGGTTTGCTGTTATCTAGTACTCCACTTACTCTAGCAGAGACTGCAAGTGTGTTTGGAGAGATGATGACTTTTCGAACATTGCTTGAAGATAGTGATAAGAGTGCCAGAAAATATCTTTTAGCATCAAAAATAGAAGACATGATTAACACTGTTGTCAGGCAAATATCATTTTTTGAATTTGAAAAGTTAGTGCACAATGAGAGAAAAAAAGGAGAATTATCATCTGATCAACTATGTGATTTTTGGATGAAAACACAATCTGAAAGTCTTGGGCCTAATATTGAATTAACAGATGGATATAAATATTTTTGGACATACATACCTCATTTTATTCACACCCCCTTTTATGTATATGCATATGCTTTTGGAGATTGTTTAGTAAATATTTTGATTCAACTTTATGATGAGGGTCTACCAAACTTTAAGGAAAGTTACGTTAATCTTTTAAAAAGCGGTGGCTCGAAACATTATAGTGAAGTTTTAAAACCATTTAATGTAGATCTCAAACAAAAAAATAGTTGGGAAAAAGGCCTCTCAATGATTTCAGGTCTGATAGATGAGTTTGAAAAAAGTATTTAGCTTAAAATGAAAGAAGAAAATAATTTAGTTTCAAGAGTAAAAAGGTACTCAAAAGTCACAACTTCCATGACTTCTTTAGCTACGAAATTTGCTGGAAAAAAATATTTAAATTTTGATTTGAGTGATCAAAAGTATGCGGCTCAAATTACAGAGATTTTAGGTAATTTAAAAGGACCTTTGATGAAAGTGGCACAACTAAGCGCTACTATTCCTGATTTACTGCCTGAGGAATATGCAAGAAAATTAGCTGAATTACAGTCAAATGCACCTCCGATGTCTTGGGTGTTTGTAAAAAGAAGAATGAAAGCTGAATTAGGTGAAAATTGGCAAAATAACTTTAAAGAATTCAATCAAGAAGCAAGTTTTGCTGCCTCTTTAGGTCAGGTTCACAAGGCCAAATTGAAAACCAATGATTATGTTGCGTGTAAGCTCCAATACCCTGATATGTCTTCAGCTGTAGAGGCTGACTTAAACCAATTAAAAATAATATTTAAAATTTACTCTAGCTATAACAAATCAATACAAATTAGAGAGATCTATAAAGAAATAGAAGCAAGACTGAAAGAAGAATTAAATTATAGTTTAGAAAACAAACATTTAAAAATTTTTAAATTTATCCATAAAAATAACTCTTATATTAAAATTCCAAATGTTTACGAAAAAATATCTACTAAGAGGCTTTTAGTCATGGAATTCCTTAACGGTAAAAAATTAATTGAATATAAAAATGCACCACAAAAAACTAGAAATGAATTAGCAAAAAAATTATTTATGGCATGGTACTTACCCTTTTACAAATACGGTATAATTCATGGAGATCCACACTTAGGTAATTACTCAGTAGATAATAAAAATAATATTAATCTATTTGACTATGGCTGTGTCAGAATATTTCCACCTAAGTTTGTAAAGGGCGTAATTGACCTTTATTTTGCTCTAAAAGAAAAAGACAACAAAAAGATAAAAACTGCTTATCAAGTATGGGGGTTTAAAGACATTGATGATAAATTAATGAATGTTTTAAATAAATGGGCTTTATTCTTGTATGATCCAATTTTGAAAAATGAGGTTCGAAAAATACAAGACTCAGATAGTGGTATTTACGGAGCTAAAATAGCAAGCGAAGTCCATAAAGAGCTCAAAAAATATGGAGGAGTTAAACCTCCTAGAGAGTTTGTATTTATGGATCGAGCAGCGGTTGGTTTAGGGTCAATTTTTATTCATTTGAAAGCTGAAATAAATTGGTACAAGCTTTTTCATGACTTAATTAAAGATTTTTCAGTTAAAAATGTTGAAACCAATCAAAAAAAAGCATTCAAATTTGCAGGTTTATGATGACTTTCAACAAATTTTTAATAAATTTTATAAATCTTAGACTTAACAAATTAGATTTATCTGATATACAACATACCTTCTAAAAGGAACAAGTTAATGATAATAGGCGCAGTTAAAGAAAAAAAAAAGTTTGAGAATAGAGTTTCTATTTCTCCTGATGATGTAAAAAACTATGTAAAAGCTGGTCACCAAGTATTTATTGAAAAGGGCGCAGGTTCACTTTCAGGTTTTAATGATAAATCGTATAAAGAGTCTGGAGCAACTCTATCCACCTCAAAAGAAGTTTTTAAGAATTCTGATATTATTTTAAAAATAAATTGCCCAACTCCAGACGAGTCTAAACTAATAAAAAATAATTCTATGGTTATTTCTCAAATCAGTATACAGAACAACCAAGACAGTATTAAAATTTTAAATTCTAAAAAAATATCAGCGTTTGCTTTAGAATTAGTCCCAAGAATTACTCGAGCTCAAGATATGGATATTTTGTCCTCTCAAGCAAATTTAGCAGGATATCATGCGGTTATTGATGCTGCTCAAGAATTTAACAGAGTATTACCATTATTTATGACGGCTGCTGGTAAAGTTACTCCGGCAAATGTTTTAGTCATAGGTGCAGGTGTTGCAGGTTTACAAGCTATAGCAACTGCTAAAAGATTAGGTGCTATTGTTTTTGCTACAGACGTAAGAATTGCCTCAAAAGAGCAAGTTGAGAGTCTTGGTGGTAAATTTGTTATGGTCGAGGATGAGGAGTCTAAGAATGCTGAAACGAAGGGTGGTTATGCAAAAGAAATGAGTGCAGAGTACCAAAAAAAACAAGAGGCTTTATTGGCCGAAACTCTAAAGACAATGGATATTGTAATATGTACTGCTCAAATACCAGGAAGAAAAGCACCTTTAATTTTGAAAAAAGAAATGTTAGAGAACATGCAAAATGGTTCAGTTATTGTTGATCTAGCTGTAGAATCAGGAGGGAACTGTGAATTTAGCCAAGTTGGAAAAGTCGTTTCCAAAAATGGTCTTAAGATTGTAGGTCACGCCAACGTTCCTGGCAGAGTAGCAAATAATGCCTCAAGCCTTTTTTCAAAAAATATTTCTAACTTTTTAAAATTAATGAACTTTGAAGATAAGAAAAAATCTATGATTAATAAAAGTGATGAAATTATTAAAGCTACAATGATTTGCTCAGCTGGAAAGATTTTAATAAAATAAAAAGGAGTTACTATGTCAGAAATTTCAAATCAATTAGAAAGTTTATCATACAAGGCACAACAAATTGCAAATGAAGCAAGCCAGTTAGCATCTAGTGTGGCCGAAACATCTGGGGGCCATAGTGACTTTATTATTTTTGGTATAACTGTTTTGGTATTAGCTTGTTTTGTAGGTTATTATGTAGTTTGGTCGGTTACTCCAGCTTTACACAGTCCTTTGATGGGTGTCACAAACGCTATTTCGTCCGTAATTATTGTTGGAGCTTTATTGGCCGCAGGACCTGTTGATAGTAACATTTCTAAATATTTTGGTTTAGTTGCTGTAACTCTTGCTGCCGTCAACATATTTGGGGGGTTTGTTGTAACAAATCGAATGCTCTCCATGTTTAAAAAGAAACAATAGGTAAAAAATGTCAACTTTAACAACTGCAGCATATTTAGTTTCATCGGTTTTATTTATACTTTCTCTAAGAGGGTTATCACATCCCTCCACTGCAAGGAGAGGAAATTTTTTAGGAATTTTAGGGATGACTATTGCCATAGTCACAACACTGTCTAATCCTGGTGTGCTTAGCTATAAAGAAATTGGAATAGCTTTTTTAATAGGTGGTTTGATTGGAACATCAATTGCAGTTAAAATTCAAATGACTGCATTACCACAATTAGTTGCTGCTTTCCATAGCTTGGTAGGATTAGCTGCTGTGTTTGTTGCTGCATCTGCATATTACAATCCTAGCGCCTTTAATATAGGTGCCGTTGGATCTATTCCGATGGGAAGTTTAATAGAAATGTCAATTGGCACAGCAATAGGTGCTGTGACTTTTACAGGATCTATTATAGCTTTTGGAAAACTCCAAGGTTTTGTCTCAGGAAATCCTTTAGTTTTTAAAGGCCAACATTTTATTAATTTACTTTTGGGTTTAGGAATTATTGCTTTAATTGTTAAGTTTTGCATCGATCAAAACCAAGAATTATTTTGGCTTATCGTTTTTGCCTCATTTGTTATCGGGGTACTTTTAATTGTTCCAATTGGAGGAGCGGATATGCCAGTTATTGTCTCAATGTTAAACTCATATTCTGGATGGGCCGCTGCTGGAATTGGTTTCACTCTATCCAATAACTTATTGATTATTACTGGCGCTCTTGTTGGGTCGTCAGGAGCTATCTTGAGTTACATAATGTGTAAGGGAATGAATAGATCTTTCTTAAACGTTTTACTTGGAGGATTTGGTGGTGAACAAGCAGCTAGTGCTGGCGGAGTAAAAGATGATCGTCAAGCAAAACAAGGTAACGCTGCTGATGCTGCTTTTATGATGAAAAATAGCAAAACAATAATCATTGTTCCTGGTTACGGAATGGCTGTTGCTCAAGCACAACACGCACTTAGAGAGATGGGTGATTTACTCAAAGCAGCAGGTGCAGAAGTAAGATATGCAATCCATCCTGTAGCTGGAAGAATGCCTGGACACATGAACGTGTTACTTGCAGAAGCAAATGTTCCTTATGATGAAGTTCTAGAACTTGATGAAATTAACAGAGATTTCTCTGAGACTGATGTTGCATTTGTGATTGGTGCTAATGATGTAACTAACCCAGCTGCAAAAACCGATAAGACTAGTGCCATTTATGGTATGCCTATTTTAGATGTGGAAAATGCTGGTCAAGTATTTTTCGTTAAAAGAGGTATGGCTAGTGGATATGCAGGTGTTCAAAATGAATTATTTTTCAGAGACAATACCTTAATGCTATTTGGAGATGCTAAGAAAGTTTGTGAAGATATAATTAAAGGGCTAGAGAACTAGTCGAATTTCTTCTTACGCATAAGTTTTTTAAATCTTTTAATTGATTCGGCTTTTTCGCGAAGCTTTCTCTCTGATGGTTTTTCATAATTTTTTCTTAACTTTAATTCTTTGAAAATACCCTCTCTTAAAAGCTTTTTTTTGAGTACGCGTATAGCAGCCTCAACATTATTATCTCTGACTTGAACTTCTATTGCCAATCTAGTAACCTCATAAAGGCGTAATTTATATATAAATATGAAGTCAAAGCAAGAAAAATTAGCTAACTTATTTATTAACGAAGTACCCAAATTTGGTTGGTCTAGAGAAACCCTCTTACAATGTGCGAAAAAGCAAAGAATTTCAACATCTGTTCTAGCAAAATTATTTCCATCTTTTGAATATGATGTTTTAAAATTCATAATTGCTCAAAATGACATTCAAGTTGAGAAGAATTACAACTCCTTCAACAACTCACGATTGAAAACTAGAGATAAAATTAAAACAATTATGGAGTTAAAATTTGAAAATAACAGTCATCTCAAAAAAGCATTGCCTGAAATGCTAAAATTTCTTTTAAGACCCGGTAACATATTAATGTCCATTAAAATGCTTCATGAAAATAGTGACTTTATATGGAGTTTATCAGGTGATAAATCAAATGATTTTAGTTACTACTCAAAGCGAGGTTTGCTTTCAATGATCTATCTTGCCACATTAATTTATTGGCTTAACGACAAGTCAGAAAAAGACATTGCTACCAAAAACTTTATCAGCAAATCAGTTGATGGAATAGTTGATGGGGTTTCAAGACTCAAACAATTAAGCATATTAAAGAATTTAGCTGAAAACTTCATGTCAAGATACGCATCAAAAAGAACATCTTAAACTAATAAATTTTCTTCATCTAATATTTTTATTCATTATAATAGTTTTTATAACTTAGGAGGATTGATGAATTTGCAGAAAACTATAACGCCTATTGATAATTCTATCTACCTAGAGAGAGAATTAGCCTCAGATAGTAAAATTAATTCAGTCATAGATAAAGCATCAACAAGTTTTGAAATTTGGAAAAACACATCTCTTGATGACCGAATTAATATTGTAAATAAATTTATTGATAACTTAATCGATCTCAAAGATGAAATATCAAAGGAAATTTGTTGGCAAATTGGAAGGCCCATATCTCAATGTGCAGGAGAATTAAGAGGCTTTGAAGAGCGTTCTAGACACATGGTAAATATTGCTAAAGACTCATTACAAAATCTTCCAGCCACTCAAAACGAAGTATTTGACAACTATATATACAAAACACCTCTTGGGGTGATTTTTGTAATGGCCCCATGGAATTATCCGATTATTACTGCTACTAACACAATTGTTCCTGCTATAATTTCAGGTAATAGTTTAATTTTAAAACACTCATCTCAAACACCAAGATGTGCAGAACTAATTTTTCAAGCTTTTGAAAATACGGGGATACCTGAAGGTGTTTTCCAATTTATTCATACTGATCATAAAGCTTGTGAAAAAATAATCTCTGACTCAAGAATTGCTCACGTTGTTTTTACTGGCTCTGTAAGAGGAGGTCAGGAGGTAAAAAAATATATAGGAACACGATTTATTAATGCTGGTCTAGAATTAGGAGGGAAAGATCCTGCCTACGTTAGAGCAGATGCTGATTTAAAACACGCAATTGAAAACCTTGCAGACGGTGCACTATTTAATTCTGGTCAATCTTGTTGTGGTATAGAAAGAATTTATGTAGATAAAAAAATCTATAAAGAATTTATAGATGGCTTCAAAAGCATTACTGAAAATTATAATTTAAACGATCCCTCAAAACCTGACACAAATTTAGGCCCTGTAGTAAGACAATCAGCAGCTAATTTTATTAGAGCTCAAATAAATGAAGCGGAGAGCAGCGGAGCAAAACGTCTTATTGATGAGAGTAAATTTACAATATCCAGAGAAGATAATTGTTATGTTAGTCCTCAAGTAATGGTTGATGTCAATCATGATATGAGATTCATGATGGAGGAAACTTTTGGTCCTGCTGTTGGAATTATGCCCGTAGATGATGATAAAGAAGCAAAAAATTTGATGAATGATAGCCCTTATGGACTAACTGCTTCTATTTGGACAAAAGATTTGGAGCTTGCTAAAGAATTTGGAAAAAATGTTCAAACAGGAACTTTCTTCATGAATAGATGTGATTACTTAGATCCGGCACTTGCATGGACAGGCGTAAAAGACACTGGTATCGGTTGCTCACTTTCAGTATTAGCATTTGATCAATTTACAAGACCACAGAGTTTTCATATGCGCAAAGTAGTTTAGAGAGTTGGTCTAAATAGTTATTAATAAAATGTTAAAATATTTCATTATTTAGATTTCGATTATGAGCATTACTTTTAAAGAATTAGAAAAAAAAATTAAATCAAAAGAGATTGATACTGTTTTAGTATCTCTATCCGATATGCAAGGTCGACTAGTGGGAAAAAGAGTAACAGGTAAGGCTTTTTTAGACTACGTTCACAAAGAAA
This sequence comes from uncultured Alphaproteobacteria bacterium, assembly GCA_902530745.1. Classification (GTDB taxonomy): domain Bacteria; phylum Pseudomonadota; class Alphaproteobacteria; order HIMB59; family HIMB59; genus HIMB59. The sequence continues at coordinate 11,712 of CACABO010000012.1, forward strand.
CTCATTTTTGTGACTATCTTTATACGGTTGATATGGATATGTATACAGTTCCTGGATTTAAATCATCCTCTTGGGAGACTGGGTACGGAGATATGACTGTTAAGCCTGACCAAAGAACCATCAAAGTTTTACCATGGTTAGAGAAAACAGCTTTAGTTCTCGGCGATGCTTTTCAACATGATGGAAAGACTCCTGTTTCGCATTCCACAAGACAAGTTTTAAGAGAGGCAATTATAAAAGCAAATAAAATGGGATTTGAGCCGATGTTAGGTTCAGAATTAGAATTCTTTCTTTTCAAGCAAACTTATGAAGATATACATTCTAGTTATTATAAAAATTTAAAAGAAACATCATGGTACATAGAAGATTATATGATATTTCAAACTTCAAAAGAGGAGCCTTTTAATCAAGAGTTAAGAAATAGTTTATTAGACTCAGGTATATATGTTGAGTGCACTAAAGGGGAAGCCTCACCTGGCCAACAAGAAATTAATGTAGTTTTTACTGATGCTCTTAGCATGGCAGATAATCATATATTAATTAAAAATGCTGCAAAAGAGATTGCTTTTAAACATAATCGTGCTGTTAGTTTTATGGCAAAATACAAACAAGATTTCTGCGGAAGTTCCTGCCATATTCATAATTCTTTATTCGATAAAAAAACAAAAAAAAATATTTTCTCTGATACCAAAGACAAATATGGAATGTCTAAAATTTTTAAAAGCTATGTAGCTGGACAAATTTTATTTTTGAGAGATCTATCAATTTTTTTAGCTCCAAACGTAAATTCTTATAAAAGATTTCAAGAGTCCTCTTTTGCTCCTACTTCTGCCGCCTGGGGAATTGATAATAGGACTGCTGGATTTAGATTAGCAGGACATGGAAGTTCAATAAGAATTGAATGCAGAGTTCCTGGGGCAGATGTTAATCCCTACCTCGCTTTTGCTGGATTGATTCAAGCAGGTCTGTATGGAATTGAGAATAAATTAGAACTTGAAGAGCCATTATCTGGAAATATATATCAAAATAGAAAGGCAAAAAATGTTCCAGGTACACTTTATGAAGCAATTGAACTCGCTAAGAAATCAAAATTATTACCAAAGATTTTCCATTCAGATGTTTTAGACCACTATATTCATGCTGCAAAATGGGAGCAGAGTGAATATGATAAGTCTGTAAATGACTGGGAGCACCGTCGTTATTTTGAGAGAGGATAAATAGGGTTATAAATGCAAAATATGAATTGGAATTATCCAACAAACGTTTGGTTTGGAGTTGATAGATCAAAAGAAATACAAAAAGCTTGTAATACTTTAGGTATTAAAAAACCTTTAATTGTTACAGATCCTGGATTATTACAAACATCAATTATTGATGAAATCAATAGTAGTTTGTCATCAAATACACAAATTTACAGTGATGTTCAGGGAAACCCAACTGGTTCAAATGTAACTAATGGTGTAAAAGTTTTTTTAGAGGGTAATCACGATGGTGTCATAGCCATAGGTGGCGGATCTGGAATGGATGCTGGCAAAGGGATAGCATTCTTAGCTCATCAATCTAAACCACTTTGGGATTTTGAAGATATTGGAGATTGGTGGACAAGAGCAGACTCGAGTGTAATCAAACCTATAATAGCTATACCTACAACTGCAGGAACAGGTTCCGAAGTGGGTAGAGCAGCTGTTTTTTTAAATGAAGAAAATCATAAAAAGAAAATTATTTTTCACCCAAAAATGTTACCACAGATTGCCATACTAGACCCATCTTTGACATTAAATTTACCAAAAAGCATTACTGCTGGAACAGGAATGGATGCATTGGCACACTGTATTGAAGCCTATTCATCTCCTTTTTATCATCCAATGGCAGAGGGCACAGCTTTAGAGGGTTTAAGACTGGTCAAAGAAAATATTCAAGAGGTTTATCATAATGGAAATAATGTTGAGGCAAGATCGCATATGTTAGTTGCATCTATGATGGGTGCAGCTGCATTTCAAAAGGGTCTAGGCGCCATTCACTCGATTACACACCCAGTAAATTCCTTATACAAGACTCATCATGGAACAACAAATGGTACAGTTATGCCATTTGTTTTGAATTATAACCGTAGCGCTATTGAAGACAAATTTATTAGATTGGCAAACTTTCTAGATATTAAAAATGGCTTCGAGGGTATCGTTGATTGGATTATTGAATTAAAAAAAGAAATGGAGATACCTGAAACACTCAAAGATATGGGTATTAATGAGGGAGATGAGATTAAACTGGCGCCATTAGCACAAGAGGATCCAAGCACTGGTGCAAACCCACTAGAGATGACAGTAGAAAGATTTCAAGAATTAATATTAAATTGTATTTGCGGAAAATATTAAATTTTTAAAAATTGTTGGTGCGCTTTTTTTGAAATTGATGCAACAACATCACCATTTGATTGAAAATTTAGAGGATTTCCTTTCCAATCACTTATTATACCACCGCTCTCTTCTACAATATTTACTAAAGGGATATAATCATATGGTTTTAAGTAAGACTCTACTACTAAGGGTACTCTTTTTTCAGCTAAAAGTCCGTATTGTACACAATCACCACCAAACGTTGCATATTTAGTTTTCTTAATCAGAGCATTATATTTTTTATTCTTATTATTTGATTTGAAAGCTGTCATTCCAGAAGTACTAAAATATAATTTAGATAAGTTTAAATTATTTTGAGATTTCTTAATTTTTTTTCCATTACAAAAAGCGCCATTGTCTTTAATTCCTATCCATGTTTTTTTTATATCAGGACAGTTAATAATTCCAATTACGGGCGATCTATCAATACACAAAGAAATTAATGTGCCAAAATTACCATTTCCATTAATAAAATTTTTTGTTCCATCTATTGGATCGATTACCCATACAAATGAAGAGTTATTTGATTTATTTTTGTATTCCTCTCCATATATGTCGTGACCAGGATATTTTTTAATGATCATTGATCGCAATTCTTTTTCAATTTTCATGTCTATTTTAGTTACTGGTGATTTATCTGATTTGAAATCTATTTTTAGACGATTTGAGGGCGTTTTTTTTATTATTCTCTCTGACTCATTTATAAGTTTTTTTGCAAAGTTTAAATATGGAGATAAATCTTTAAGATTTAAAGGCATTTACAAAATATATAGAAAAAAAGCATTTCTACTAATAATTTTTAATTTAAGTTATTTTTAAGCTTCTGAAAAATAATCTCAAAATTTTCTGATGTTTGAGCGCCATTTATAACAATTTGTTTATTTATTATAAATGTAGGAACACTATTTATACCCATCTTTCTAGCTTGAATTTCTTCATTAGCAAGTGGCTCAATATTTTCTTGATCTGACAAATAACTTTTAAAATCTTCAGCACCAATTTTATGTTTTATAGCTATATCCAACAACACATTGGGATCACCTATGTCTTCACCGTTTAAGAAATAAGACTCAAATAAATTTTCTAAAACATTTTCCTGTATACCCTGTTTATATGCTAAAGCTAAAAGTCTATGTGAATTAAAGGAATTAGGGGTTGTCATAATAGAGTCAAAGTTAAAATTAATTCCTTCTACAAGTCCTTCATCATAGATATTGTCATAAATTGTCTTTGCTGCATCAGCACTTCCAAATTTAGAAATTAAATATTCATGCCTATCCATTCCATCAGGAGGCATTCCTGGATTCAATTGAAAAGGTCTCCAGGTTTGTTTGAATTTTATATCTTTGTGATTACTAGTAGCTTTTTCTAATCTTTTTTTACCAATATAGCACCACGGGCAAACAGTATCTGAAAATATATCAAGTTCGATCATAAATTTATTTCAATATTCATGACATAAAAAAATAATAATTCATAGTCATTAAAGTTAAAAATCTGATAAAATAGAAAGTAGGAGATTCATATGATAGGAAATTTTAACGGAATATTTTATTTAGTAATTTTTTTAATTATTTTAGTGATGAATGCTTTTTACGGCTTCAACTGTTTGTTTAATACCAAAAACTTCATAAGCAAATATGGAATTGATGTGACAGCAGCATTTTTTGCTAGGTTTGCTGGCGCCGTAATTGTAGGCGCTGTTTTAATGCAGTTATACATTTTATTTAGAGGCACAGAGGCTACATGGGCATTCTTTAATTTTATGTTTATAATCATGACCATTATAGCAATATCAGCTTTTTACACTGGTGAGATTGATAAATTAGGAAGAACTGACCAATATTCAAGAGAAGGATGGTTATCAACAGGAGGTCTAGCAATAGGTTGGGCTATTCTTTGTTTTGGACTTGCAGATAAGATTTATATTTAACGATTTCTGATAAAATAAATAAAAATTAAAGAAGTTAAATACATTATGACGCTGTATGTGGCAGCAGGTATAATATACAGTCCACCACCAAAAACACTTGTGCCTACAAAAATTGCTAATGTTCCATTTTGAAGTCCACACTCTATTGAAATAGCTTTTTGTTGTGAGGTTCCTGTTCCAAAAAACTTTGCCCAGTAAAAAGCAATTATCATCATTAATAAATTTAGAGAAAGGACTACCAATCCAGTTTGAGCAAAATACTCAACTAAATTTTCTCTCTCAGCTAAAATAGCTCCAATTAAAACTAAAACAAATAAACCAGTTGAAAGTATTTTAGCAAACTTCTCAATTCTCTTGGTTAAAAAAGATAAGCTAGCTCTGAAAGTCATTCCAATTAAAACAGGTAATGTCACTATCAAAAACATACTTATAGCTATTCCTGTCAGTGAGATTGAGCCCAAAGAATTGTCAGAAATTATCCCCATCGATATCCCCAAAACTAAAGGCACAGAAATTACACTTAATAGGCTCATCACTGCAGTTAAAGATATTGATAGAGCAACATCCCCTTTAGCAAAAGAAGTAAGAATATTAGAAGTTACTCCACCTGGAGCTGCAGCAATTAAAATTAAACCTATAGCTAATTCAGGTTGAAGTGGCCAAACCAAAACAATAATTAAAGCAACTATTGGAAGAAAAATTAATTGGCTAATTAAACCTATAATAAAATTTTTAGGTGCCTTTACTACTCTGGAAAAATCTGAGAATGTCAAACCCAAGCCCAGAGTGAACATAATAAAAGCTAAGGCTAAAGGAAGAATTACATCAGTTATGAAATTCATAGATAAATATTAACAAAAACTTAAAATAATCATATCTCATAACCAAGGCTTTTTTCCTCTAAATCAATCAACTCCTCAGGATACCCTTCAGCTCTAAATGCAGTATTGTATTTATTTTCAAGCCTTTTAACTACCATTGACGACCATGCACGATCACCAAACCTCTTTCTTGCATCTTTAATAATATCAAGAATCAAAGGAGATATCTCTAATTCGATCCCAAGTTTTGTGGCGAGATCCTGAAAAAGTCCTACATCTTTCTCAACTAAGTCCATTGTAAAATTTATATTATATGAACCGTTTAATATTACCTGACTTTCAGTTTCATGGACAAACGAGTTACCTGAGGAAGCTGCAATTCCTTTGTATGTTTTGTTTAAATCAAGATTAGATTTACTTGCTATAGCCCAAGCCTCTCCCAATGCAATTAAGTGAACAGTAGCCAAATAATTAGTAATAACTTTAAGAATGGATGCACTTCCAAAGTCTCCTGTATACAAAATTTTTCTACCGAGACATTTTAATACTGGCATAGCTTTATCAAATCCCTCTCTACTTCCACCAACAAAAATAGAAATGTTACCAGTTGCGGCTCTATGGCAACCCCCACTTACAGGGGCTTCTAAAGCTATTGCACTTTTCTGCTGAACCAATGATGCATGTTTTTTTAGCTGATCATTTTCAGTTGTACTCATCTCAATCCAAATTTGACCTCTTTGTATTGTGTCAATAATACCATCTTCAGACTCTAAAACTTTCGCACATACCTCGGGTGAAGGAAGACAAGTGATTAAAATATCAGAATTTATCACAAGATCTTTTATTGATTTAGCTGTCTTAGCACCTTTTAATTTAAACTCATCCATTAATATGTGATTTTTATCTAAAACTGATGTTTGAAAATTATTTTCAAGAAGATTATTTGCCAGCTTTCCACCCACATTACCCAGTCCAATAAAACCTATTCTCATACGCTCTCCTTTATCCATTTAAAAAAAATAATATTACTAAATTTTTCAATGTTAATATTAAATAATTTTTATAAGATCAATCAATGTCTATATATCTCAAAACAGAAAAAATCATCCCCGAATGGACAGATTATAATGGCCACATGAATTTGGCTTTTTATATTCACTTATTTGATCAAGGATGGGATGTGCTGCTTGATAGGTTTCAAATGGGAGGAGAGTCAGCAAAAAATGAAAAAAAATCAACATTTGCTGTGGAGTCTCATACTAAATATATCCAAGAGGTAAAAGAAGGAGATGAAGTTGATATTAATTTATTGTTTTTAGACCGTGATAAGAAAAGATTTGTATATCAACTGGAAATTGTGAGTAAAAGTGGGAATTTTAGAGCAGCTACATCGGAAGTTTGCTCTCTTTATGTGGACTTAAGTATCCGCAAAGTTATTGAAATGGAAGACCATAAAATAAAGTTAGTAGATGATTTCATAGCTAAAAATAAAAATCAATTTTCGCCAATAGAATTTTATTTACTAGATAAATTAAAAAAATAAATGTGATTTAATATTATTGGCTGATGAAAGCACCTAATTTTATTTTACCAAGTACATCAGGGACATTCCAATTGAGTGATAATCTTGGGAAACATATAATTTTGTATTTTTACCCTAAAGATAATACAAAGGGTTGCTCTATAGAGGCAAATGATTTTAACAATTCAATTAAATTTATTAATAAAAATAATGCAATTGTTGTGGGTGTATCTAAAGATACAATTGAAAGTCATAAAAAATTTAAAGAAAAAAATAAGTTAAAATTTGAATTATTGTCTGATGAAAAAACTATTGTTCTAAAAAAATATAAAGCTTGGGGATTAAAAAAATTTTTAGGAAAAGAATATTATGGAATAATTAGAACGACAGTATTAATAAATGAAAAAGGAAAAATCGTAAAAACCTGGAGTAATGTCAGAGTAAAAAATCATGTAAAAAATGTAATTAATGAACTATCTAATATTTAATTTAATCCAAAATACTTATTCACAAATTATAAACAGAAAAATTTATTTTTTAAGTTTCTTACATTGCTAAAAAAAATAAATTAATCTATTGTATAAAGTGTAGAGGGTAGGAAACTTCCCAAAACAAAGAAAAGAGCCAAAGAAGTAGAGGCCTAGAGAAGGGAAACCGGAACTATGTCGAGACAACTAAGGCTCTTTTCTGCTTTTTGCCTCACTTTTATTATTGAATACCTCTCATGAAATAGTTTATCATTAGATGTGAAAAAAATTATCAAATACTGCTTTATCATTATTTTCAGTTTTAATTTAAACTTATTCTCTGGTCCATTTACAGATGAGTTTACTAAATGCATTGTTATGAAAACAACAACTCAAGAAAAAACTGATTTAGTTAGATGGATATATGTGACAATGTCATTTCACCCTCAACTTATGGATTTGTCTAATTTAACAGCGGATGATGTTGAAATGGTTAACATAAGAGTAGCTGACTACATGACAAATGTTTTTGCCTATAAGTGCAATGAAGAGTTAAATTTGGCCATAGATTACGAGGGAGAAGAAAGTGTTTATTATGCATTTGAACTCTTGGGAGAAATAGCAATGACAGAGTTAATGGAAGATCAAGGGGTTAGCGCTGCAAGTGAGCTATTTATTGATTATATAGATTTGTCAATTTTCGAACAAATACTAAACTATTAACAAATTAAATAATTTTATGGAAATTTAACTTATATGTTGCCGCCGAGAAGAATTGAACTTCCGACCCCACCATTACCAAGGGTAATATCAATGAAAAATACATTGCAAAACAACAATTATTAATTCTAAAATTACTAAATTTTGCTTTGCAGTGTACCCAAAAGTGTACCCAACAAAATTTATTTTTTAATTGTCCATCCTTGTTTTTGTAGCGCTTTAATTAATATTTCTAATCTATCATCTCTGGACATTTCTGGTTTTATTTCAGTGAGAAATATATTTTTTAAACCAGTGTCTTTCTCTCTTTGTTTAATATAGTCCTCTTTAGACTTCACCTTATAGATTTTAATATCTTGTTTTGCCATTGTTAATCTCCTTTCGGTCAAACAAGGCAACTAAAATGGAAATTACCGTTTTAGCTGCATTTATATAGCACTCGCAATAGGTTCAAATCAGTGCTTATTTATCCTAACAAATATAAATCGTTTAATAAATATTTTTAAGTAAAATGAAATTCTAAATTTGAGTTGGAAAGCTTAATCATGATAAAGCCGCCAGTCTGCAAAAATCCAAGTTGTGAATATTTTAATAAATGGTCTGGAAATAATATAATAGTAAAAATTAAAGACACAAAAGATAAGTATGTTTGTAAAAAATGTAATAAAGAGTTCGTTTGGTCAATGCCTAAGCCAAAAGATGGAATAATTTTCTAAATATATTACCTAAAATTTTAAAATAGTAAGGAATGATTATTCTAAGTTTCTTTTAATCTCTTTTGCTAATACATTAGCTAGTTTAACTGGAACCGCATTCCCAATCATCTTATAGCCATCTGAAACATTGCTGTAATGGAATGTAAAATCATCAGGGAAGGTTTGAATTCTAGCGCACTCTCTAACAGATAGCCTTCTATATTTTTTTAGATACTTTTCATTAAATTTCATATCATCCTTACCTACTTTAATCATTTTAGGTGCATCTGGATGTAGAGGGGCGTGTCTACCACCAGCTTGTATGGTAAATGAGGGCTCATCCCAGCTTCTAACTCTATTTCTTGACATATAAATTGTTGAAAAACTTCCCGTCATATATTCATTGTTCTGTATATGATTAGTTTTTTTTAATAATCCGTTTGTTTTGTTTTTTTCTTGAGCTGGAATTGCAAAATTAATATCAGCTATAGCATCATTTAAGGTTTTTGGGTTTTTAAAAATTTTGGAAGATGGAAATTGAAAATCAATTTTTAAAGATTTTTTAAAACCTATTATTATTACTCTTTTTCTATTTTGAGGAACTCCATAGTCTGCTGCATCTAATAATTGATATTTAACGATATAGCCTAATTCAGAAAATTTTTTGATAATATTTTCAAAAGCAAAGGAGTGTTTTTTATGGAGAATTCCCGAAACATTCTCCGCCAAAAAGAACTTAGGTTTTATACCATCTAATATTCTAATATATTCATGAAATAATTTTCCTCTATCATCATTAATTCCCAATTGTTTACCAGCTTCACTCCAACTTTGGCAAGGTGGTCCACCAATTATCCCATCAATGTTTTTGGGTAATTCTGAGAGCTCCAATTTAGCAATACTTTTTTTTATTAATTTGGTTTTTGGAAAATTTTTTTCAAATGTTTCAAATATTGATTTATCATATTCATTAGCCACTGATATCTCAAAGCCAGCTTGCTTAAATCCTAAATCTAAACCTCCACAACCAGCAAATAACGACAGTACTCTCATTGTTTTTTAAATATCATACACAATCATAGAATGTTATAGGAATATTCATTTTCTCTATTTTTGTATCAAACTTCAAACTTCCTTTTTCAGTTATTTTGGAACTAGCGTTGTGTAGCCTCATAGATAAAATAATACTATTATGGAAATCTACAATTATATGACCATATTTATTTATGGATGAGCTTACTTGATTAGATTTAGGTAAATTACTAAATTCTTTAATTTCAAAATTTTTTTTATTAAGAATAATTTGAGTATAGTCTGTATGACCTAGAAGAAATTTTTGATAAATTTCACCTTTGCTTGAATTATTATTAATGAATTCACTAACTAAATTACATATTGGATTGTAAAGATAGTTTGTTTTGTTTTCCTCTTCTATCTCATTATAATATTTTAAATTTAAGTTTTTGCTTTTGCTTTCTAAATAAAAATTAGAATTTATTTCACTATATCTAACTTTGAAAATCTTGCTCAAATTATCATTATTTTGTAAACCAAAGTGCTCAGGTGTGGTTCCAGGTCTTTGATGCTTAACGGAGGTATTATTATTTTTACAACTAATATTAAGTGTTTTAGTTCCTGATTTAATTCTTATGTCAGTAACATCGCCTTTCATGCCAAAACTATCAGAAAGCCTATCTATTTCTATAAGTTCATCATTAAAATTTTTAATTATCCAATCTGAAATCTTTGGTACATTTTTTTCATAATGACTTAAAAGTTCTTTTGAAATTAAGGGTAGTTTTTCTATATCTCTAGTATTTTGATTAATCGTGTTATTGGTTAATTTACATCTATTTTTGATGGTATTTTCAATTTGATTGACAATCATATATTCCAAAACTCTTCCATTATCATTAGATACAGGCACATATCTTTATTTACACTAATATACTGATTCTTAAATTTCATTTGCAATGCTATTAGTTGTTTTATTTGAGAGATATTTTTGTAGTGATTAGATTGGCGTCTCTATGATATTAATGCATTTTTGAATAGGTTTATTCTGATATCTGCATATGCGTATAATGGCGCGAAAGTCTGTTTTAGTTTCAGTGATACTTCCCATTTCTACACCTCCTGTGTACCCAAAAGTGTACCCAAGGGGCTACTGTGTGAAGAGCTTTGGTTAATTAACCTTGATAAATATGGTGCCGCCGAGAAGAATTGAACTTCCGACCCCACCCTTACCAAGGGTGTGCTCTACCACTGAGCTACGGCGGCATTTTTAAAATTATAGACTATTAATACATATTAAAAAACATCAACAAAAGAGACCCTGCTGTCAGGTATTTAGCGATTTCATAAATAATTTTCCATTTATTATTATTTTGACTCACTCGCCATGTAGCAAATGTAATTGCTAAAAAAATAAACGATATAAACCACATTAAATTTGGGTTTTTTGTTAATTCAATAATAACTGACATGATTAATTCACAAGGTAAAACTTATCTACCAGATAGTTTATTAACAAGACTAATCCAATCATAAATATCCAATAAAGCTTTTTGTTGTTCCTAATAAGTGGTATTCCAATAGCACTGTATTTAAATAATTTATGAAGCCCCCATATTATTAAGGGGATTAAAAATAACCAAAAAATAATCTCCCAAATCATTTTCTAACTTTATTTCTTTTTTAACAAGACTATCCTAATTTTAATATCAGAACCAAAATCTTTATTTTTTGGGAGATAATTTAAAGGTCTTGAAATATAGATTGAGTCGAAATCAGTTAATTTTTCTATGACATTATCAAAATTTAATTTTTTCCATAAATCTACTCTATGTGTAAATATAAAATAGCCATTTTTTGCAAGATAATAAGAAACAAGTTTAAAAAGTGATTGATGATTTTTACAATATGTCATCGCACCAATAAGACTTACCACACTATACTTATTTGCTATTTTAATTTTATTCTCAAAACTCTTTTTATAGAGATATCTATATTTTCCATTTCTTTTGGATATATCTAATATTTTTCTTGAAATATCTGATCCATCACAAATACAATCAGGATAAGCTTTTAAAAATTTATCAATAAAAAGTCCTGTGCCACATGCTAAATCTAAAATAAATTGTGGTTTTGTTTTGATATATTTCTTTAAGATATTAACCGATTGCAACGGCGCTTTGTAGTCCCATTGATACAATGTCTTATCATATGAGCTAGACCAGTTGTCATAATAGCTCTCAACGTCTTTTCTATTACCAATACCTTTACGAAGAGATTTCATTCAACACCAAAAACTTAACTAATTAACAATTATTTTTCAAATTAATTTCAAATTGTTGATGTTATATATAAATAATGATAATTAATATTTATGGATAATAATAAACCAAAACCTGACTGTGGTTGTTCTTGCTCATGTTGTTGCACTTGCGGTGACGGATGTTGCTCTTAAGGCTTAATAATTTAGACTATTAATTTCGCAGTTAACGTAATCCTCTGCTTCATACAAGTAATTTTGTAGGTCGTAAACGTAATTTTGAACCTCATAATTATAATTTTGCACTTCATAATTGTAATTATCAATTTCCCAATCACTACATGTATGAGTATTTGTCCACTCATCCACACACCACGGCACCATTGGTTTTGAAGGTTTGGACCAAGGAGGTGATGGCTCATAACAAAAACTTAACAAAATTTGAGGGACAAATAAAAATAGAATGAAATAGAATTTCATTTATTTAATATATCATTTTTAAAAGAAATATTACCGCTAAAATAAATCCAAATAAAATATCTACGTATTTCCCTTTTTTTCTAGCCATCAGATAAAAAGAAATCAAGGCAAGACTGATTACTACAATACTTGATAAGTTAGCTACAAAAGGAGAGGGTTCCATTTATTTATCTTCCCAATCAAAGCGATTGAAAGATTTAAAAATTTCAAAAATTCCTTTTTCCCATTGTTTAGATATGTATTGATAATCATCATCATTAATTTCAAGAGATTGCTGATAAACTATTTTTGATGAATTATTTTTATACACAACTAAGTCGATTGGGGGACCTACGGATAAATCTGCTTTCATCGTACTGTCCATGCTTATCAATGCACATCTTGCAGCATCACCTAAATATGTATCAGACTTAACAACCCTATCTAATATTGGTTTACCATACTTTATTTCTCCAATGACAAGATAAGGTTTAAATTCACTTGATTTAATAAAATTTCCTTGTGGATAGACTAAGTATAGTTCTGACTCTTGTTCTTTAATGTGTCCACCAACTATAAATGTAGAGCCTAATTCAATAGTTTCTTGATTAATACCGTCTGGTGAGGAATGTTTAACATTTAATCTCCCGATGTATTTTGCAATTTCATTTAAATTAAATAAATTATTTAAATTATTTCCATTTTTATCATCTTCTAAATCTTTTCCAATTGAATTAAAAACTGCTTGAGAAGTAGCTAAATTTCCCGACGTTAAAATTATAATATTTCTATCGATGCCATTATGAACATACATTTTTGAGTAAGAATTAAAATTATCTAGGCCCGCATTTGTTCTCCTATCAGATGCAAAAACCATCCCTTCGTTTACTTTTATTCCTACACAATAAGTCACATTTTAATTAAATAGCTAATTTTTTAAAAATACAAACGATTATTTACATACCTTCAATCTAAACTATGCATAACCACTAATATGCATTTATAGTACTTTTATGTAGTGAGTATAAATTGGAAAAACTACAATTCAAAAAATAGCTATGATGAGTATTTAACCCCTGAAAAAAGTCTTAGAAAAGAAGCTAAAGTAATTTCTAAAATATTAAATAGTTACTCAATCAAAGATTTAGAAAGAATCGAACAAAATTGTCAAAGCACAATAAGTTCTCGGGGCATTAATTTTAAAGTTTACTCAGCTGATAAAAAAGCTGCTGAGGAAAAAAAATGGCCATTGGATATAATTCCTAGGATTATATTGAAATCTCAATGGTTAAAGGTAAGAAAAGGATTAATACAAAGATGCAAAGCTTTAAATTTATTTATTAACGATGTTTATAATCAAAAAAAAATATTTAAAGACAACATTGTTCCAAAAGATTTAGTATTTAAATCTCAAAATTATTTAAAACAATGTGAAGGATTTATTCCTAAAAGAAAAATTTGGTCTCATATTTCAGGAATAGATTTAATTAGAAACATTGATGGAAAATTTTTAGTATTAGAAGATAATCTTCGTGTCCCATCAGGTGTTTCATATATGCTTGAAAATAGAATGGTAATGGGGGAGGTGTTTCCTGAATTGTTTACGCGATATAGAGTTTCGCCGATCAATCACTATTGTAATAGACTCTATCATTGTATGTTAGATGCAATACCTTATAAAAAAAATAACCCAACAATGGTTGTATTAACACCAGGGATTTATAACTCTGCCTACTTTGAACATTCATTTTTAGCACAGCAAATGGGAATTGCTCTTGTTGAGGGAAAAGATCTTTATGTCGAAAATGATAAAGTTTACGTAAAGACAGTCAAAGGAGGGTTGAGAGTTGATTGCATATACAGAAGGATTGATGATACTTTTTTAGATCCCAAGACTTTTTTTAAAGGGTCTTTGTTAGGTGTAGCGGGTTTATATAAATCTTACAGAAAAGGCAATGTTGGCCTTCTAAATTCACCTGGAAGTGGTGTAGCAGATGATAAGGTCATATACTCATATGTCCCTAAAATAATTAAATATTATTTAGATGAAGAGCCTAAATTAGACCAAGTAGAGACATATTTATGTCACAATAAATCCGAGAGAGATCATGTAATATCAAATATTTCAAAAATGATAGTAAAACCAGCAGATGGATCTGGTGGATATGGAATTATAGTAGGACCTAAATCCTCTAAATCTGAGAGAGAGGTATATATTAGAAAAATTTTACATAACCCAAGAAACTTTATTGCTCAACCTTTAGAAATATTATCAACTACCCCAACTTTGCAAGGGAATTTAATTGAACCTCGACATCAAGATTTGCGACCATTTATTCTCTCTGGAAGAGAGACATACGTAACTATGGGCGGTTTGACAAGAGTTGCTCTTAAAAAGGGAAGTACGATAGTTAATAGTTCACAAGGTGGAGGCTCAAAAGACACTATGATTGTAGAGGATTAAATTTTAAATCTTTTGCTTCACAACTATAGTCTGATTTAAATTTTCAACCTCAAATAGTTCCTCATCCCCATTAGTCCATTTAATTTTAATCTTAAACTCATTTTCATCATCCCTAATTCCATAGTGGGCGACTGGCTCCATTTGACATAAATAACCTGAACCTGCATCAATTGTTTTAGAATGTGTTCTTTCATTTGTGTATAAAGTTACAGTAGCACCTCTTGCTGGTGCCCCATGGAAGTTCAAAGGTCTAATTCTTAAAAAAGATCTTTTCTCATCATTGTGATATTTAAATAGAGTTAAGGGTTGAGCGCCGGACTCTCCATGAGATAAAAGAAGCTCTAGTATTCCATCATTATCAATATCTGCAACTGCCGCTCCCGTCCCAAGACCATTAGGCTCTAGAGCTTCTTCTAATTTAATTTCTTTAAATTCACCGTTTTCAATTATTTTATATAGTCTATTTGGTTGACCTATGTTATTCAAAAACACCTCATCATAACCATCATTATCAAAATCTGCCGAGATTACTGTTCTAATTCTTGATGGCTCGTCAAAGGTAGAGTAAGCAATATTTTTAAATTTATCGTTATCTAATACGTAGGCTCTGTTAAAGCCCTCCCAATTACCGTTTAGAATATCAAGTCTTCCTCGATAAAGAATATCAGATAATGCTGTACCTCTTCCATTTTGATAAATATCTTTAACATTCATTTTATTGGCGACATCTGAATACTTTCCATTTTGGTTAAAATAGAGAAAATTTGGGCCTCTTTCATTAGCTGCAAACACATCTATTTGATCAGATAAGATATGACCAGCAACCACAGCTCTACCTCCTGTAACTTTATCAAGTCCCAGACTTGCAGCTAGATCTACAACTCTATTATCAATAAACTCATAAAATCTTGTTGGACCACCATAATTAGCAACATAAATTCCGTAATTTCCATTACCCTCTCTATCGACACAAACTACTGATCTTCCTGCTGTTAAATTTAATTCACTTTGATTAATTTTTTTTTCAAATAAGTCTTCTATTGTATTCTGCGAATTTATTAAAAGCCTGTCCGAGTACCTTTTCATCCCACTGTAGGTATCGGTGTTAAGAAAATAAATCTCCTCAAGACCATCTTTATCAATATCGCATGCTGCAACGCCAATTGTAGATCTCTCAGGGTCAGAAAAAATATTATCAGTAATTTTATTTTCAAATCTTTCTCCATTAAAGCCTAAAGCTAAATTGCTAAATCTAAATCCAGTCACTATAAATTCATCATTACCATCATTATCAAAATCAGTTACAGCCACACCGTAACTTAGTCTGGGACTTTGATCAGGCAATAAATGACTGATATTTTTGAAATAGCTTTTTTCTGCAAATACGCTCATCGAATAAAAAATAAATAAAAGTAAATACGAAAATTTATAAAATTTCATATAATTGGTACTATTTTTTTGATGATCTAGATTTAGATATGATTGGTACCATTATTTAGTGTATATAAACTTTCTGACTTTAACTAAAAATAATATAATTCTAGCTGTTATCACTATTTTACTTGTATTGATTGTGAATGAAAATTCTTACTCAAGTGAAAATACAAAAGATGAAGCTTACTACTATGATACACTTGCCAAAAATTGGATTTATATATTTCCAGATGGAAATAGGAATGCTGCTGGACCGAAGTTTTTTAAATATCTAATAGATCAAGACCTTAGTTTTGAAGATTTTGTTGAATTCAATAAAAGATATTGCCCAGTGTCCGGATCATTGATAGCACCTGGATCTGAGCCAGCATTTATAAGTATGAATGAGGTCGACTCAGATAATAAAGTATGTGGAGATATGTTTCGTTGTTGTTGGCCTTGTGTGTGTGATTCAATGAAATATGCAAAAGCTATGGAGATATCACATAAATTTCAAGGCATTGAAGAAAGATTTACTGTTATGACTATTGATAATCCATGCAATAAAAAAGATTTTCCACTTGAGGTAAACAGGGATTATTTTTGTAATGGTGATCAAATGAATGAAAACCAAGTGTATACTTTAGATCAAAAAATGGTCATTGGTTACTTACACAACCGAACAAGCTGTAATAGCAGTGATCTTTTAGCTATAAATAATCATCCTGTCGTTGGTGAACAATGTAAAATAAGAAATTCTACTAATGAAGATCAACTAATATCTGGAATGGGTGATATTTTTATTAAGCTTTCAAAATAAACCTACGTATTTAGTTTAGTACTTTGACTTAATACCTGGACACTCGTCCATTAGGTCATACATTGCATTTTCAAATCTAGAGATGTCAACTAATATTGGAAAAAATAATGTTGTGCTTGGACCAGCTTCTAAACCAAAAACCCAAAGACCATCAGAAACATCCAGACCATCAGCATCATATGCATATACCTCTTGGACACCAACTTCACCATTTAAAATAAAATATTCTACTCCATCATCTCCTACTTGACTTGCTGCTGAATTCCATAATGCTTTATTAAAATCATATATTGCAATAAGGTTCATATCCCCAAATGGCTGGACATAGGTTGTGACACATCCATCAATTTCATATTCATTTGTAACAGCGCCCCATCCACTATCACCACCAATCATAAAACCGAGTGCGTCATGAACTACATCCTCGTTTACCCTAGAGAAAGCAGAGCTAAAACTAAAAAACAAAAAAGCAAAAAAAACAAATATTTTTTTAAACATAATATTTAATCAATAATAATATAATCTCCATAAAGTATAGTATTACTTCCCTCTAATCTATGTTTTTTAATTAATTTTACAGATTTATATTTTTTACGTAATTTTTTTAATTCTAAGGAGGCCTCTTTTCTATATTTTTTGTTTTTCCACCATGATGAATTACCGATTTCTAAAGTAATTATTTTCTTCATTAAAAAACAATAAATATTAAAAAAACATATCTAGATATCTTTGAAATACTCACTAGTGTCAAAAAAGTTAAAAACCTTACTCTCAAAATCCCAGCTATAATTGTCAGAGGGTCACCAATTATTGGTACCCAGGCCAGTAGTAAAGACCAAATACCGTATTTTTTGAAATAAATTTCACTTCTATCTATTTGGGTCTCACTTGCGGGAAACCACTTTTTATCTTTAAAAATTAATATTTTTTTTCCTAAATACCAATTAACTGATGAACCAAGAACATTTCCAAAACTTGCAACTACCAAAAGTAAATATTTATC
>CACABO010000013.1 GCA_902530745.1 uncultured Alphaproteobacteria bacterium
AGAGTTTATTAAATAGAAATCTATTTCCTTATTATTTTTTTTTATATTTTTATTATATTTAAATGATTGGAAAGCTGATTTACAAAAGCTAGAAAATATACATTTGGAGCATTCAGGACTATTTTTTTTGCAAATCATAGAACTATAATCCATCATCGACTCAGCTAAGCTCCTATAAGAAATCTTTTTTTTACAAGCTAAACTAAGTATTTTTTCGATCTCATCATCATTGATTTTTAAACCAGATACTCTCTGTATTAATCTTTTCACATTAATATCAACTGGGAATGATTTTTTATTATGGCCTATAGCTAATATCGCACTTGAAGTATATTTCCCAACACCAGGCAAAGAGATAAGACTGTCTCTATCGTCTGGCAATTCACCATTATAGCTACTGTTAATAATTGTTACTGCTTTGAATAAATTCTCTGCTCTGTTGTAATAACCTAATCCTGACCAAACTTTTAATAAATGTTCTAATCTTTTATTCTTAAAGGAATTAAAATTTGGAAAAATATTTATAATTTCTAATATTTTATTTTCTACTGTTTTAACAGTAGTTTGTTGTAGCATAATTTCTGATAAATAAGTTAAGTATAAATTTCTATTCCTTCTCCAATATAAGTTTCTTTGATTTTTTTTAAACCAATGTAGGATTAAAGGTATAAATTTGTTTTTATGAAAAAATTCTCCAAGCTCAATGATATTGCTTTTCATCTGGTAAATAAGTTAAATAAAAAAAAGCTAAAAATAAATACTCTTGTTATAAAAAACTGGGAATATATTTTTGGCAATAACAGTAAATTTGTTCAATTAAAAAAAACTATAATAAATAGTAAAACAGAATCTGTAATTTTTGAATTAAGAGTTAGCCCAGAAAAATCTTTCGAAATGCATTCAAGGACAAATAAAATAGTCATAAAAATTGAGGAGGTAACTGGAGTAAAAGTTAATAAAATCCTATTTTTTCAAGATCTTTCTGATAAGAATTTAGAAAATAGTAATATTTCAAATTTATCAATGAAAGTAGAAGGAAAAACTCTTAATAATCAAAAATTAAATGATATAAAAGACGAAGAAGTAAGATCTATTTTTGAAAATATTAATAAAAAGTTATATGAAAATAATTAGTCTGATATTTTTTTTGGTTGCACTATTCACAAATCCTGCAATGTCAAAAATTTATGAATACAAAAACTATTTAGAGGACAACAATATTCAACCTCTTGTTGAGTCTTCTGAAGAAAATTCAGTTGATATTATTGAGTTTTCATCATTTAGTTGCTCATACTGTGCTGAATTTCACAATGAAACTCTCAGAGAATTAAAAGAAAGTAGCGTTTATAAAAATATTAATTTTTACTTAATTGATTTTCCTTTAAATCAAGCTGCTTTTTATGGAGCTATTATTGCAAATTGTAGTCAAAGCGTTCGTCCAAGCTATGTTGACTCTGTCTATGAAAACTATGATGTTTGGACAAAAGCAAGTTCTGGAGAAGAGGTTATTGAATTACTTAATAGCTATGGATTGCAACATGGTCTTGGGGATGAAGAGTTACAATCTTGCTTAAAAGATGAGAATTTTCACAATAAGCTTTTATCCCTACAAGTTGATGCTCAAAACATTTTTGGTGTTGAGAGCACACCAACATTTTTAATTAATGGAGAAAAAGTCCAAGGTAATCGACCTGCCTCAGAATTTATAAAAATAATAAAAAAAAAATTGAATAATTAATTTGTTATCTTTAGATAAACTCTCAATTAAAGGTTTTAAATCTTTTGTAGAGCCAACAGATTTTGAAATCAAAAATGGTCTTACTGGCATAGTTGGTCCCAATGGTTGCGGAAAATCAAATATTGTTGAAGCAATAAGGTTTGGTTTAGGGGAGGTCTCTGCCAAACAACTTCGCGGCAAAGAGATTGATGACTTGATTTTTAATGGAACTGATAACCGACCCTCATGGAATATTGCTGAAGTAGGATTGTTTGTAAATATTGATGGAAGTGATTTAGAAAATAAATTTCAGTCCAAACAATTAGAAATCGCCAGAAAGATATGGAGAGGGGAAGGAACGAATTCATTCATAAATGGTAAAGAGGTAAGATTAAAAGATATTCAATTGTTATTTGCAGATGCCTCTACCTCAGCTAGATCAACTTCGATAGTTAGTCAAGGTCGTATTGGGGCAATCACCCAAGCGAAACCAGAGGATAGGAAAATGGTTTTAGAGGAAGCTGCGGGAATACTCGGGCTGCAATCTAGAAGACATGACACAGAGTTGAGGTTGAAAGGTGCCAATAATAATCTATTGAGGGTAGAGGATGTTATTCAAACATACGAAGAGCAATTAGCTATTCTTAAAAAACAAGCTAAAGAAGCTGAAAGATTTAGAAATATTTCAACTTTAATCAAGAATGCGGACGCGTCTGTATTTTTTGTAAAAAGAAATGAACTGCAGCTTATTCTTGAGAGACTTAATGAAGAAAAAGATAAAATAAAAGTAAAACTCGCTGATTTTCAGGGTGATGTATCGACTCAAGATCAAGCTTATGAAGATTTAAAAGTTAAAATTCCACCAATGAGAGAGAAATCCTACTCATTGAATAGTGAACTTGATAGGTTGAATATGACTGTAGAAAATCTTAAACAGGAAGAATTACGTTTTGAGGAGCACAAAATAAACCTTGAGCATCGTGTAAAACAACTTAATCAAGACTTACAAATTGAACAAACACAATTTGAAGAAACTACCAGTAAAATCAAAACTATTAGGAAAGATATTGAAGATTTATCTTCTAAAGAATTTGAAGCTGAAAATCGAGACAGTAACGTTAATCAATCAGATAGAAGTTTATTAAATAATATTTCCTTTGATAAAAAATATGAAAATGCAGTAGCTGCTATTTTTGGTAAAGAACTTTTAGCATCATTGGAACCTGATGATATCTACTATTGGAGAGAACACTCTAATGAACAATTCAATAAAGAGTTTAGTTTTAATTGTGAACCGGCTTCTAAAGTTATCAAAGCTCCTGACCATGTTATGAATAAGCTTAATAATGTTGCCATTGTGTCCTCAAAAAAAGAAGGTTTAGAAAATCATACAAAAATAAATATTGGACAAGCTATAGTCGATCTAGAGGGTAATTTATGGCGTTGGGATGGACTTTTTATTTCCAGTAGTTATGAAGCGAACATCTCCACAATATTGTCAGAATTAAAAGAAAAGAGGCTAAACGATCTCAAAAAACAAGAACTTGAGTGGGAAAGAATTTTAGAGGTCACTATTCAAAAAACTGAGGACTTAAATCAAAGAATAAAAACTGCTAAAGAAGAATTAGAAATTTCTGAAAATAATCCAGGAGATATCGATAGCAAAAGACAATTTTTACTTAATAAAATTAAGCAACTAGATGACGAAAAAAAACTTTTTGACAATAAATTACAAGATCAAGAAAATCTTTTAGAAAGCCTTTCAAAAGAGCTGAGAAATAAAGAGCAAAATTACTCTGTTGTAAAAGAGGAGTTAATACGAAAGGAGTCAGAAATTTCAAATTATTCAAATAATTTAACTCAGCTCGCTCAGTCGTGTAGAGAAAAAATTAATGTTGATTTATTAAATTTAGAAAATGAAGTAGATAAATTCAAAAGAGACGATGATTTAGAGACCGCAGAGAAAAGAGTATTAAGATTAAACGCTGAGAGGGAAAGAATTGGTGCTGTAAACTTACTTGCTGAAGATGAATATGTTAAATTAAGAGAAAAAGTTGATGAAACAATTAAAGATAAAAATGAAATTCAAGAATCTATAGAAAAATTACATGAGGCAATTAATAAAATTAATAAAGAAGGTGTATTGAGACTAAAAGAAGCTTTTAAAATTGTTAATGAAAATTTTGAGAGATTATTCACTAAGTTATTTGGTGGAGGTAAAGCCTATCTAAAACTTATCCAAAATGATGAAGACCCTTTAAACTCTGGTTTGGAGATATTTGCCAGTCCTCCAGGTAAGAAAATGCAAAATATAACTTTATTATCTGGAGGTGAGCAAGCTTTAACTGCAATTTCATTATTATTTGCCGTATTTATAGCGAACCCATCGCCATTTTGTATATTAGATGAAGTTGATGCTCCTCTGGATGACAATAATGTGGATAGATTTTGTAGTATGGTCGAGGAAATTTCAGAAAAGGTTCAAACCAAATTTATTATCGTTACTCATAATCGGATGACAATGTCTAGGGTAGACAGACTCTATGGTGTTACAATGCCAGAGGAGGGAATTTCTCAAATAGTCTCTGTTGAATTAGAAGAGGCTGTAAAGTATGCTGAATAATGGTGAATAATGAAGAAAGTGATAATAAAAAACCAAGTATGCAAGGTCTTAGCTTTGCTTATAGAATCTCAACTGAATTATTAGGTGCTTTGATTGTTTCTGTTGTTATTGGATTGTTGATAGATAAGATGTTTGATAGCAAACCTATTGGTTTAATAACGTTGATAATACTAGGTTTTTTTGCAGGTTTATTGAATATTTACAGGCTTATACGTCGCATAGAAAACTCTAAATAAATCTGTTTTATTACTTCATGGCTAAGGGTGAGAGTCCTCTTAAACAGTTTGAAATTCAACCTATTGTTGACATTAAATTTCTAGGTTTCGATATCTCTTTTACTAATTCTGCTTTATGGATGACTATTACTACAGCATTTATTTTAATTTTTTTTACAGTACCTTTTTTAAAAGCAAAAAAAACAAACTCTGTAAGTGACCTTTACCCGACAAGAATGCAAGTTGCTGCTGAGCTTGGTTTTAATTTTATTAATAGTTTATTAGCAGATACTGTAGGTAAAGAGGGAAAAAAATACTTTCCATTAGTTTTTACTTTATTTATGTTTATCTTATTTGGAAATCTTTTTGGCATGATTCCTTATAGCTTTACTTTTACTAGCCATATCATAGTGACTTTAGCTCTTGCAATGGGTGTATTTATTTTCGTTACAGTTTTAGGATTTGTGAAACATGGTGTAAAATTTTTTAGCTTTTTTGTTATTCCTGGCTTGCCCATATACATGCTTCCTTTATTAATACCAATTGAGATTATATCTTATCTCTCTAGACCAATAAGTTTATCTGTTAGACTTTTTGCTAACATGCTTGCTGGTCATACTTTACTTAAAGTTTTTGCAGGATTTGTCTCTGCACTAGGTTTTTTTGGAATTTTGCCATTAGTATTCATAATAGCTTTAACAGGTTTAGAAATATTAATTGCATTTTTGCAAGCATATGTTTTTGCAATATTAACATGTTTGTATATTAACGACGCTTTACACTTACACTAGATGAACATAAGGAGGTAAATATGGAACTAGTTGAAGGACTAAAATACTTAGGCGCAGGTTTAGCTGTGATCGGCGTGATCGGTGCTGGAATTGGAATTGGCAATGTTTTTGCTGCTTTTATTACTGCTGTTGGAAGAAATCCAGCTGCCAGAAATGAAGTTTTTACTATGACAATGTTAGGTTTTGCCCTAGTTGAAGCTATTGCTTTATTTGCATTGGTTATAGCCTTAGTAATATTATTTTCCTAAGGAGTTTAAGTAACTTATGCCTCAATTAGAGCAAGTAGAGTTTTTTATTTCTCAGCTTTTTTGGCTGGGTGTATTTTTTGTAGTGCTTTTTTCTGTATTAACTTACATTACACTCCCCAAAATTAGAGCTTTTTTGAACAAAAGAGATGATTTTGTAAAATCACATATCTCAAAACAAGATGATTTAATCAAAAAAGCTGAGTCAATTATCGAAAATTATGAAACTAAACTTAATGAAGCAAAGAACGAAGCATCTAAAATTATCAGTGATGCAAAAGATAAGGCTATGCAAGATAGCGAAAGTCTAATTAAGTCTGCTGAGGAAAAAATTCAACAAGAAATTAAGATGACTGAAGAAAGAGTCACTAAAGAAAAGGATTTAGCAATATCTGATTTGAAAAATCAATTAAAGGACTCGGCTACTAATTTTATCTCAAAGGTGACCAAGATTGAGAAAGGTAATATTAAAATATAATGGGGTATTTATTTTCTGATCCTAAATTTTGGTTATTAGTATCTTTTGTAATTTTTTTGGTTTTAATGATTAAACCCTTTAAAAGCATGATGATTGGTGGTCTAGACTCAAAAATTGAGGAGATTAAGCAAAATATAGATAAATCACTTGAGTCTTTTGCTCAAGCAGAAGAAAAGCTTAAAATAGCTGAGGAACAAACCATTGATTTATCTAACAAAGTTGATGAAATTATTTCTAATGCAAAATCACAAGCTGAGTCTATTTCAAAAAATATAATTGAGAAGACTAATCAAACTATTAAATCAAAGGAAAAAAACTCTCTTGACCGCATTAAACAGATTGAATTGTCTGCTATTCAATCAATTAAAACTCAAGCATCTTTTGAACTAAATCAAATAATACATAATTATTTTTCAACTTTATCTGAAGATGTCAAAATTAAAATAATTGACAAATCTGTCACTGATTTAAGTTCTTTAAATTAGTTTTCTAATTATAAATTGAATTTAATTTATAGCAAAAAATAGCCTTACACCAGAGTTATAGGTGTTCAAATCAATTTGAACTTTGTCATTAAATTTAAAAACAAAAAACTTTCTCTCATTATTTTCAATTTTTAATTCTTTTAGAAACTTAAATTCATCTATCGTAATTTGTTTGCTTTCATCCGTAACAAAAACAATAAAATTAGTTAGATATTCAATCTCTTCTTCCTCTTTTAAAAGAACATTCAAGGAGTAATCAATAGAAATTTCAACGATACCTTTATCCTCAATTAAATAACAATTTAAGAGATAATCTGTGGGTAATTCTAACTTAGCATTACCAAGTTCGAGCGATCTGGATTCATACAAAATAAGAGATCGAGGACACTCTTTACTTGAAATTTTAGAGTTAATTTTTAGCGGGTTAGAAATAGAACAGGACAGCAAAAATGAACATAAAAAGCAATATATTAGAAATTTATTTTTTATCATTAATCAATATTATGCATCATATATACATTAATTAAAAAATAATCAAATGGCAGTTTATACAACTATTACTCAAACAGAGGCCCAACAATTATTCAAACCTCTTGGGGAAATAAAGAAATTTGAAGGAATTAGAGAGGGGGTAGAAAATACAAATTATTTGGTACATTTGAATGACTCTAAAAAATATATTCTGACAATTTTTGAAAAAAGAACTAATGAAAAAGATTTACCCTATTTTAATAAACTAATGAGATTATTTCACAATAATGGTGTTTCATGTCCATTAAGTGTAACTATTAAAAATGAAGACTTATTTAGAATAAATGAAAAACCTTGTTGTATTTACTCTTTTGTTGAGGGTAGGCCATTATTAGAAATTAATAAAGAAAAATTGAATTCATTAGGATCATCAATAGCACATTTACATAAGTCTGGAATTAATTCGAAACTCTTTAGAAAAAATATGATGTTATTACCCTCTTGGAAAAATATCACTGAAAGTTTTTCTAGAAATAGCACAAAAATTCATATTGATGAATATAATTATATTTTAGATAATATAAATTTTCTTCAAGATAAGTTTCCAGATAATCTACGGCAAATAAATATCCATGCGGATTTATTCAAAGACAATATATTTTTTTTGGACAATCAAGTTTCTGGATTTATAGATTTCTTTTTTTCTTGTACTGATACTGTAGTTTATGATTTGGCCACTTTTATTAATGCATGGTTTTTTCAAGATAATAAATTTTTAGAAAATGAGTATTTGAATTTTCTTAAATCTTATCAAAATAATTTTGAGTTAAATAATGATGAAAAAAATGAATTAAATTTTTATTTAAAAGTAAGTGCCATTCGTTTTTTTTTGACAAGGCTTTATGATTTACATTTCAATATAGAGGGAGATGTAAAACATAAAAATCCAATTGAATTTTTTGAAATTTTTAAATTTCATGAAAAACACAATATACAGGATTTTTTTTGATTAGTGTTTATACTGATGGTTCGTGTCTTGGTAATCCAGGGAATGGGGGTTGGGCTTTTATAGTTGTCGGGAAAAAGAATATTAGTTTTAGAACTGGATTTGAAAAAAATACCACAAATAACCGAATGGAATTATTAGCTGCTATTAAAGCGTTGGAGTATCTGGAACAATTTGAAAATATTACAATAAATACTGATAGCAACTATGTGAAGCAGGGTATAACAACATGGATATTCAATTGGAAAAAAAATAATTGGAAAACATCATCAAAACAAGCAGTAAAAAATAGAGAACTTTGGGAAAGATTAGATGAACTTAATCAAAAAAAAAATATTAATTGGAGTTGGGTCAAAGCACATAATATCGATGAGTTCAATAACCAAGTTGATGTTCTTGCTAGAAAAGCAGCAGATACTCTAACTGAGTCTTCGTTTAATTAAGTCTGCTGTTTCGAGGTTTTCAATGGGTCCTATTGATGAAATAGTCAAATTTGACTCTAATATTTTTTTTCTTGCATTTTCAAGGTCCTCTAATTGCACTGAGTCAATTTTCGAAATAAATTCTTCAGGAGATCTAACCTTATTGTGCATTAAATAACTAGAAGCATTAGATCTACATCTTGTTGAAATACTTTCTTCTCCTTTTAGAATTCCTACTTTGAATTTAGCTTTAGTCTTCGTTAATTCCTCCTCAGTGAAGGTATTAGCATTAATATTTAATTGATCGCATAGTACGGGTATTAATTCTTTAACTTCCTTATGCCCTGTGCCGGCATAGACATAAAAAATACCTGAGTCAGAAAAGAAATCACCACTACTGTATATACTATATACCAATCCTCTTTTTTCTCGAATTTCTTGAAATAATCTTGAAGACATACCAGAGCCGAGGAGTGTTGAATAAACTCTTGTTGCATAGTAAAGGTCTGAATGAATATCCACACCCTCAAAACCTAGTAATAACTTTACCTGTTCTAAATTTTTCTCTTGACGGTATTCTCCGCCAACATAAGAAGATTTTGGAATATAATCGTCGTAACCCAGAGGGAGATTTTGGAATTTCTCCTCAACAAGTTTAATTATTTTGTCCTCTTCAAAATTTCCTGATACAGAAAACACCATTTTTTTTGGGTTATAGAATCCTTTCATAAAACCCTCTACTTCATCCCTTGATATAGACTTTATAATTTCAGCCGTGCCTAAAATTGACCTACCCATGGGTTGGTCCGGGTAAGCTAACTCGTCGAATTTATCAGCAACAATACTATCTGGCTCATCAGCATACATTCCAATCTCTTGTAATATGACTCCTCTCTCTTTATCGAGTTCTTTAGAGTCAAAAGTTGAAAACTGCAATATATCGCTAATTACGTCTATGGATAGTTCAACATTTTCCTTTAAACCACTCATGTAATATGCGGTTATTTCTCTTGAAGTATAAGCATTGTGAGAATTGCCTACTAGCTCGACCTCTTTTGCTATTTGAGCGGCTGATCTATTTTTTGTTCCTTTGAATGCCATGTGCTCTAATAAGTGAGCAACACCGTTGATTTCTTTTCGCTCATTTCTTGCCCCGACCTTGTTCCACATTCCTACACTTACTGTTTCTACGGTGTTAACATAATCTGTTATCAAGGTCATTCCATTGTTAAGCTTATGAGTATTAGGCATGTGCTTCTATATAATCTCCTAGTTTCTGGTAATTGTTATCTAAAATTGCAAATTTTTCATCATTAAGAAATTCTATATTTTTATCATATTTTATATTGTTACCTACTGCCTTTTCAACAGTTTCCTGAAATTTTACTGGATGGGCACAAGCAAGACACATTGCTTTTTTTAAATTTAATTTTTCCGCACATACTATACCAACAGCTGTATGAGGATCTAATAAAATTTTGTAATTTTCATATGTAATTTTTATTTGATTTTCGACCTCTTTAGAAGTTGCACTCTCAGATAAAAATTTCTCAGATAGTGACTTATGAATAGAACTTTCTAATTTTTTATTATGTTCATTTTTTTGAATATTTTGAAAAAGCTCATTTGTTGCTCTTGGTCCAAGGAACTCTGCTAAAAGTCTTTCAAAATTACTTGATATTGTTATATCCATGCTCGGGCTATTAGTTTTTACAACATTGTAGAGATGTAGATCATTATTGCTTATAATTCGATGTAAAATATTATTCTCATTTGTTGCAACAATTAATTTATTTATTGGAAATCCCATTGATTTTAGCAAATGAGCAGAATATATATTTCCAAAATTACCACTTGGTACAACAAAATTATCAATATTATGATTAAGATATGACCATGCATAATAAATTGATTGTGGCAACACCCTAAACCAATTAATTGAATTCACTGCAGTGAAGCTATATTTATTATTTATATCTTTATCCCTGAAAAGTTTTTTTACTAAATTTTGACAATCATCAAAACTTCCATTTAGGGCAATATTAAAGACATTTTTACCTCCACTAGTTGTCATTTGTTTTCTTTGGAAGATAGAAGTGGAGTTATGAGGGTGCAGAATAAAAATACTAATATTTTCAATATCTTTAAAGGCTTGAATTGCAGCAGAACCGGTATCGCCAGAAGTTGCTCCGATCACCACTAATTTTCTGTCTAGTTTTTTTAAATAGTATTCATATATTTTTGCTAACAAACACATAGCGTAATCTTTAAAAGCTAGCGTCGGACCATGAAATAAATTCAATAGATCGTTGTCACCTATGTTTGATATTGTAACAATTTCTTCATCAAATTTATTATAAGCCTCTTCGATAATCTTTTTAATTGTTGGGGCTTCAAATAAATCTGATAAAAAAGGGGTTAAAATGAAATTTGCTATTTCAAAATAATTTTTTCCTTTTAGTGCGTTTATTTGATTGTTACTAAATTTTGGAAATTCATTTGGAATAAATAGACCTCCATCCGGTGCTAGACCGAAATTCAGTACCTGCTCAGCAGAGTACTCTTTTTTATCATCTCTTGTGCTTATATATTTCATTGAATAAATCTATCAACCAAATGATCTAAATAATATTTTGAGTTTAAATTCTCACCAGAAATGTTTTGTAACATTTCATCAGATGAATATAAAGAAGCTTTTTGATGGATATTAGCATTCAACCAAATGATTAAGTTATTTATATTTTCTTCATTAGGGTTGTCTAAAAAAATATCAAATGAAGGGCAATTAAATTTAATTTGTGAGGCTATCATAGCACCAAGTGCATAAGTAGGGAAATAACCAAATATACCCTCATACCAATGAATATCTTGGAGAACCCCCTCTGTTTCTGAAATTAGATTAATTGACAAATTATTTAAATAGTTTTCATTCCATAAATTTTTTATATCTTTAAATTTAATTTTATTTTTAAATATCTCTTTTTCAATTTTATACCTGATGTAAACATGGATCGGGTATGAAAATTCATCAGCACTAACTCTTATAGGATTAACTCTCACAGTATGATAGTGCTCTAAAAACGATTTTTCCAAATCTTTAGAGTTATCAAAAAAATTGTTTATAATGTTAAAATAAACCTTTGATTTAAAGATATGATTTTCAAAAAAAAGAGATTGGCTTTCATGGACACTTAAACTACGAGATTGACCCAATGGCTCATAAAGATATTCATTAGGTCGATTCTGTTCATAAACTCCATGGCCTGTCTCGTGAAATAATGCTGATAAGGACTCTAATATATTGTCTTCAAACCTAGTTGTTATTCTTACATCATTTGTAGCTCCTCCACAAAAAGGGTGATGAGATTGATCAATTCTACCTCTATCAAAATCGAAGTTGAGCTGTTTTAATTTTACTTTTATCATTTTTAATATTTCTGAGTCTGAAATATTTGATTTATAAATATGGGGTGATTTAATTTTTTTAATATCCAAATATTTAGGTATTATTTCTCTCTCAATTACTAAAAAGACTTGGTCGATCTTTGATGAATCATAATCCATATCATATTTTGAAATTAATGAGTCATAAGGTGATAGATTAGTAGCCTTAGCTAATTGACTAGCTTCCTCATGCACCAAATCTAATAGATCATTGAAATCTTTTTCAATTATCGAAGAGTCATTTTTTGATCTAGCCTCTCTCCATAGGTGCTCACAAGTTAGTTTTTTTTTTATCAGTAGAGATTTCAAATCTGGGTCAATAGCATTTTCTTTGACGATAATACTCTTCATTAGTTTTAAAGACATACTATCTGCTTCACTCAATTTTGTATTTTCAGCTTTTTGAATTTCTTCTTGAATATCCTCACTTCTAAATATTTTATCTGTAAAATTAGATAAAATAGACATTTGCTCTGATCTAGACTCAATACTTTTTTTTGGTAAATTAGTTGCATTATCCCAAAATAAAAGACCACTGACGTCATTCAACACATAGTAGTTCTTAAAATACTCTTTGAGTTTATTCATATTTTCTTCTTATAATTAACAGCATAACGATACTTGACAAGCTAAGCAAAAACCAAGTTATTGAATAATTTAAATGATTATTTCTCAAAAATATAAGAGGATTAAAGGTATATTTAGATACTCTATCATCTAGAAGAACAAAATAATATCTTGATAGGAATGAATGTTGATAAAATTGATTAAAATCAGTTTTATTAACAGAGTACCAAGTATTATTGGACAAATCATTCTCTGGAGTAAAAAAAGGTTTATCTGAATTGAAATCTCTTATGTATACCTTAGGGTTGTCTATAGATTGATATCTTTGAATGATATTTTGCACTTGATCAACGTCTTTGTCTAAAAACCATCCAAAATTAATAACACTATATATGCTATTTTTATACTTTACCGGAAGTATTAGGTGATAACCTGGTTTTCCTTTAAATGTTTTTGACTCCAAATAAATTGGTTTATTTAATATTGTATAATTATCATCTAATTTTACTGAAACTAAATTATTGTAATTTAGATCATCTGAAAACAAAGTGGGGTTGAGAATTGAATTACGTATATTGTCCATTAGATCATTTTTCCAATTTAGCCGGTAAAGTTGCCACGAACCAAGGATAAAGGTTAAAATAGAAATTCCTATAAATACAAATGTTAATGATGACTTATTCATAGATAAAATTTTAGTTTAAATGTAAAAGATTAAAATATTTGGTTTATCTTCCCCACCAATAGATACTTATGTATAAAAACAACCAAACAACATCAACAAAATGCCAATACCATGCAGCTGCCTCAAAACCAAAATGTCTTTTTGGGGTTAAGTGACCTTTTCTTATTCTCAATAAACAGACTAATAAAAACAAAGTACCTATTAATACATGAAAACCGTGAAAACCGGTTGCCATGAAAAAAGTTGAAGGATATATACCTTCAGTAAAACCAAAAGTTGCATGTTGGTATTCATATATTTGTAAAAGTGAAAATATGAAACCTAAAAAAACTGTATAATATAAACCTTTAAGAGCCTCTTTATTATTGCCCTCTCTTAATTCATGGTGTGCCCATGTACAGGTAGTGCCTGATAAAAGTAAAATCAAGGTATTTAAATATGGGATGTCTAGTGGGTCAAAAGTTTCAATTCCTTTTGGGGGCCAAACTCCTATTCCAAGAGTACCTGTAAAAACTTCTTTATACTCAGCTAAAAATGTTTTAGGTAATAGACTTGCATCAAAAAAAGCCCAAAAGAAAGCAACAAAAAACATTACTTCTGATGTAATGAATAGTGCCATACCCCACCTAAGACCAATCTCAGTGATTGAATTATGTACTTTCAAAAAAGTACTCTCTTTTATTATGTCTCGCCACCACATAAACATAGTAAAAAGTATTAGAACAAGACCTGCCAACATAGGCCATAGCATCTCATAGTGCATATACAAAATAGCTCCTGAAACTAGAAAAAGAGCTGAAAAAGCACCAACTAATGGCCAAGGACTAGGATTGACAAGATGAAATTTATGTTTCTTTTCAGAGTCTTTAAATACTAAATCAACCATTTAAACAATATTTCATTCTTTTTTCTCGAAAAAGGTATATGACAAAGTGACATTCTTCGTCCTACTTGCCTCAGGATCGTCAAGTATCAATGGATCTAAATAGAAAGTGACAGGAAACTCAACAACTTGATTTGGTTTTATCGTTTGATCAATAAAGCAAAAGCATTCGATTTTATATAGGTATGGGCCAATTTTAGGTGGTAAAATGTTAAATATAGACGTACCTGTTGTGCTAACATCAGTATTGTTTTTAGCTTTAAAAACAACATCATACTTTACACCTTCTGTAATATTCATTTTTTGAGGAGCTTCGAACATCCAGTCCAAACCTTCATTTACCTGAGTTGAAAATATAACTTTTATATCAAGTTCCCCCGACTTGATATTTTGCTGTTGTTCTTGAATTTTAACTTCTTTATTAAAACCTTGGAATCCAGTTAGGTCACAAAAAAGCTTATATAGTGGGACAGAAAATATTACTAGACTTAGCATAAATCCAAGTATCAACATTAAAAAAATTAATGTTTTGTTTTTATTTGATACGTTCAAATACCAGATTTAATTCTAAATATTGTAATAAAATAAAATGCTGTTACGAGCATGAAAAGTAGAGCCAAGACTAATAAATTTTTATTTTTTCTTTTCATTAGAATAAATATTTATCAATAACTGTTAAAGCGAAAATAAGAAACAGATAAACAATCGAATATCCAAAAAGTTTAATTGAGTCTTTCTTAGTATTTTGTGACTTATTTAGTTTAAAAAGTTTGTAAATAAAATATGCATTGAGAAGATTGGAGCCTAAAAAAAAGCTCATTCCCGCGTATTTAAAAAAATATAGGGAGTTTACTGATGCAACCATTAAAAGAGTATAAATATTCATCATAAAAAGTGTTTTTTTTATACCGTGTTTAACGGGGTACATCGGTATATCAGCGTCAGAGTAATCTTGGTTTCTAAATATAGCTAATGCCCAAGAGTGTGGAGGTGTCCATAAAAATATTATTAAGCATAATATTATCGGGTAGAAAATTTGTTCACTTGAAATACTTATCCACGCAATCACTGGAGGGAGAGCGCCTGCTAAACCACCAATTACTATATTCTGTGCAGTTTTATGCTTCAGATACATTGTATAAAAAACAGAGTAATAAAGAATTGTAAACGCTAATAAGATTGAGGCCTTAATATTTCCAAAGAAAAATAAACCTACTACAGAAAAAAAAGAAAATATTAATCCAATCCCAAGTGCTGTATTTGCTGAAATATTTCCTGAAGGAATAGGTCTAAACTTTGTTCTATCCATTTTAGAGTCAATTATTCGATCAAACCACATGTTTAAAATAGCTGAACCAGATGCTCCCATTGCTATAAGTGTAAGAGACATTCCTTTTATAAATAAACTTTTATCAGATGGGGCTAATAACATCGCACATAAAGCTGTAAATATTACAAGAGAAATTACACCAGGTTTAATTAGTACATAAAGTTGTTTTAAAAAATTAACAACTTGCAAAAAGAACAGGTTTTGTTCTGTCTGTACAAAAGTTTGATGATGCTTTTTTTCTAACACAAATTAATTTTTTACTTCTGGCAGTGTATCAAACTGGTGATAAGGTGGAGGAGACGGTAATGTCCACTCAAGTGTTTTCGCACCCTCACCCCATGGATTTGCCTCTGCTTTTTTACCTTTAAATAATGCATAAACTATTATGAAAATAAATAGAATAAACGAAGCAAAAGATATATATGACCCAATTGAGGATATAATATTCCATCCAGCATAAGCATCTGGATAATCTGGAATACGTCTAGGCATACCCGCTAATCCTAAAAAGTGTTGAGGAAAGAAGGTTAAGTTAACTCCTAAAAAGAACAACCAAAAATGTAACTTACCAAAAAACTCAGAGTAATTTTTTCCGCTCATTTTACCAAACCAATAATAAATTCCCGCAAAAATACCAAACACCGCTCCCATACTTAATACGTAATGGAAATGGGCAACAACGTAGTATGTATCATGTAAAACGACATCAATACCAGCATTTGCTAAAATTACACCTGTTACTCCACCTAGAGTAAAAAGAAAAATAAATCCTAGAGCAAATAACATAGGGGTTGTAAATGTTATAGATCCACCCCACATTGTAGCAATCCAACTAAAGATCTTAACACCTGTGGGTACAGCTATGACGATTGTAGCAAGCATAAAATAAGCTCTAACATTTGCGCTAAATCCTACTGTGTACATATGATGAGCCCATACAACAAAACCGATAAAACCAATAGCGACCATTGCATAGGCCATACCTAAATATCCAAATACAGGTTTTTTTGAAAAAGTAGATACAATATGTGAGACGATACCGAAAGCTGGCAAAATCATAATATAAACCTCTGGGTGACCAAAAAACCAGAATAAATGCTGGAATAGAACGGGGTCCCCTCCACCGGCAGGATCAAAAAAAGTTGTTCCAAAGTTTCTATCTGTTAAAAGCATTGTAATAGCTCCACCTAGAACTGGAACAGCAAGTAAAAGAAGAAATGCTGTAACTAACATTGCCCAAACAAAAAGAGGCATTTTATGAATCGTCATCCCTGGTGCTCTCATGTTCAAAATGGTTGTAATAAAGTTGACGGCACCAAGTATTGATGAAGCGCCTGCTAAATGAAGTGAAAAAATGGCCATATCTACAGCAGGACTACTGTGTCCTGTAATCGAACTTAAAGGTGGGTAAATAGTCCAACCAGTTCCAGCACCACTCCCAACAAACATCGAACCTGCTATTAAAAATAATGCAGGAACCAATAACCAAAAACTAATATTATTCAATCTTGGAAAAGCCATATCAGGTGCGCCAATCATTAGTGGAATAAACCAATTTCCAAAGCCCCCTATCAATGCAGGCATTACGACAAAAAAGATCATTAGTAATCCATGAGCTGAGATAATTACATTCCACATTTGTCCATCTGCAACAAACTGCATTCCAGGTTCAGATAATTCCATTCTCATAATGACTGAAAGGGCACCGCCCACTACACCAGCTAAGATTGCATAAATTAAGTATAATGTTCCAATATCTTTATGGTTTGTAGAAAAAAACCATCTTGTGAAAAAACCTGGCTTATGATCGTGGTGATCATCCATAGCTAATGAATCTGAACTCATAAATTATTCTCCTCTAATTGTATTAAATTATTTTGTGAAATAATGATTTCCTCATTTGTTTCGTTATTTTTAATGTCTTCATTGATTGCGTAATTGTTTTTGGCTTCATTAGCCCATGCAATAAACTCGCTTTCAGGTAATACTTTTACAACAACTGGCATAAATCCATGACCAGTACCACATATTTCAGAGCATTGTCCTCTGTATATTCCAGGTTCTTTAACATTGACCCACGTTTCGTTGAGTCTTCCAGGGACAGCATCAGTTTTTAATCCCATTGAGGGTACAGCCCAGCTGTGCAAAACATCTCCAGCGGTTATAAGTATTTGAATATTTTTATTGGCAGGAATCACAAGAGGATTGTCAACTGTCAAGAGTCTTAAGTCTCCCTCTTGAAGGTCTGCATCTTGAACCATGTAACTTTCAAAATAAAAGTCACCGTGATCGGGGTATTCGTATTCCCAATACCACTGATGACCAATGACTTTAACAGTCATATCATAGTTTTCGCTTTTTTCTTGTTGGTATAAAAGCTTAAAAGATGGTATCGCAAGAACTACAAGGATTACAATTGGTATTGCAGTCCATAAAACTTCAACAACTGTATTGTGAGTTGTTGTAGATGGAATTGGGTTTCTTTTTGCGCTGAAACGAAAAGAGACATAGAAAAGAAGAAATAAGACAAATAAAGTAACTAAAGTCATTACAATCAAAATTATGTTATGGAGTCCAACTACACTGCCCATCAAATCTGTGGCAGGATTTTGAAAACTTAACTGCCAGTCAGTGGCTTGTTTTCCAAACGCTTTTGAAGATACAAGAAAAAAAAATACCGAAAATATTGACTTCATTTAAAACATATTAGTAATCTTTTTTGTACAGTATATTGACAGGATGTCGCTTAAACCCGCTATAATTATGAAAAATAGTGAAATGTTAGACTAAGTGCGGCAATAACTGCTGTGTCAGCTTTTAAAATGTTTGGACCCAGACTCACATTAAAGAAATTTTTTGAGCTACCTGATATAAATGCTCTTTCCTCCTCCTCAAAACCTCCTTCAGGTCCTATAACAACTAAAATTTCACTATTTGGTTTAACTTTAGCTTGTGATAAATGAATTCCTTTGAGATTTTCATCAAACATCAGCACTGTTTTACTAGACATAATCGTAGATCTATCTTTAAGGTCAATTAAATTGTCTATGTTTGGTATTGACAATCTTCCACTTTGTTGAGCAGCACCTACAGCATATGTATTAAATTTATCAAGATTAATCTTTGTGTTTATAGTTCTATTAAATGATGTTGGAAATAGACATCTAACACCCATCTCAGTTGATTGTCTTATAATCAATTCACTGTTTTGGTATTTTATGGGAGAAAACATTAAGTCTATCAAAGTTTCTGCTCGAGGTGCTGAGATTTGACTTATCGATTTCGCTTTTAAAAAATTTTTTTTTATGTCAATTATTTCGCACTTCCATTCTCCAGAAATGTTGTTAAACAAAGAGATCTCATCTCCTATTTTAAGCCTTATAACTTTTACAAGATGGATATAATACTTTTTTTCTAGCTCATAAGTGCTACCCTGCTTTATAATTGATTTACAATAAACTCTCTTCATGAATAATAATTATAAGAATAATTTAATTTTTAAATTATTTCCACCTTTCACACACCCATACATTCTTTTAGTTAGATTAGATAAACCTATTGGTTTCCTTCTACTTTTTTACCCAATTAGTTTCATTTTAGCATCCTCAACAAATAGTTCGTCTAATAATATTTTAATTTTGTTTATAATTTTTTTTTTAGGTTCATTGGTTATGAGATCTGCTGGATGCATAGTGAATGATTTTATTGATAAAGACATTGATAGGAAAGTTAGTAGAACACAAAATAGAGCTTTAGCCTCATCACAAATAAGTTTAAAGAATTCACTCATACTATTATTTTTTCTTTTAATGATAGGTTTGATAATTTTATTACAATTAAATTATGAAGCTATTGTATTGGGGCTTTTGATCACTCCTTTGATAATTTTATACCCTTTAGCAAAAAGATTTTTTTTCTTACCCCAATTAATTTTAGCTTTGACTTATAATTGGGGGTGTTTTATTGGCTGGGTGGCAATGGGCTCAAACGTTCCCTTTTTATCTGTTCTCATTTTATATGTGTCACTAATTTTTTGGACACTTACTTATGATACTATTTATGCTACTCAGGATGAAAAAGAAGACAAAGAATTAAAATTATACTCTAGCACATTAATTTTTGGAGCCGGTAGAATGATCATTTTAAATTTAATGATTTTTTTTAAATATTTATTATTAGCAGTTTTTGGAAGTGGCTTGAATTTCAGTTTTTTATACTATGTCTTATTAACAACGATTTTCTTGATAAACATTATAGATCTCAATTTTATATGGAAAAATGTACCTGAAAAGGCTGGCTCATACTTTAGTCGCAATAACTATTACGGTATCAGCATACTTTTTAGTATAATAATTGGAAGTCACCTTAATGTCTGAGTCTAAAGAACATTTTATAAGAATTTCTAAATTATTTCTTAATTTTAAATTAAGAATGTTAGTTGCTATTTTATGTATGATTATTGCAGCTCTATGCACAGGTTTTCATGCATGGTTAGTTAAACCAGCTCTTGACAATGTTTTGATTAATGCTGATAGGTTTTATTTATATTTTATACCCATTGCTATTTTAATTACTGGGGTAATAAAAGGGTTTGTAACTTATATCCAAATTACCTCTTTACAATTTATGAGTCATAGAATAATTGAAAAACTCAGACGTGATGTTTTTAAAAATATAATAAATGTGCATTATGGGTTTTTTGTTAAAAATAAAATAGGATCATTAATTACGAGAATTACTACAGATACTTATTACTTAAGTGGGGCAATGGCCAACACATATACCGCATTAATAAAAGACTCTTTAACTTTAACTGTTTTAATAGGAAATATGTTTTATCAAAATTGGAAATTAGCATGCATTTCTATAGTGATTTTTCCATTGGCTTTTGTTCCAATAAGAGTTTTAGGTAAAAAAATTAGAAGAGTCACAAAAAACTTACAAGAACAAGTTGGAACTTTAGCTTCAAATTTAGAAGAGGTCTTTAGAGGGATCAAAAATGTAAAATCTTTCAATGCAGAAAATTTTGAAATCAAAAGAGTTAATAAAGAAATTGAGCAAGCCAGAGAATTGAATTTTAAACAGGAAAAAATAACTGCGAGATCTAGACCTTTCACGGAAACATTGGGTTCAATGGCAGCTGGTTTAGCAATATTTGGTGGGGGTATTTTTGTAATTAACGAAAATATGACAGCTGGGCAATTGATGAGTTTTTTAGTAAGTCTAATGTTAGCTTATGCACCACTTAAAAATCTAATAAATGTTAATGTTTTACTTCAAAGTGGTCTTGGAGCTGCCTCCAGAATATTTGAATTTATAGATTTTAAAAACGAAACAATTGGAGGGTCAAAGATAATAAAAGATTTCAAGACTTTGAGTTTTAAAGAGGTTATTTTTAAATACGAAAATACAAATAAAAATATAATCAACCGAGTTAATTTTAACCTAAAAGCAGGAAAAAAAGTTGCATTTGTTGGACCCTCTGGAGGAGGTAAATCAACACTGATGGCTTTATTTTTGAGATTATTTGATATCACTAAAGGTGACATAACAATAAATGAAATTAATATAAAAAAATTAAAATTAAATAGTCTTAGAAATATATTTAGCCTAGTTAGTCAGGATACAGTTTTGTTTGATGGTACTATTTCAGAAAATATAAAATATAACTCTGGTCACAATCAATCAAATATAAATCATTTTGCAAATATTGCATGTGTAAATGATTTTGCAAATAAACTACCTTTAAAATTAGATACTAAAATTGGAGAAAATGGAATTAAATTGTCTGGGGGGCAAAGGCAAAGAATTTCAATAGCAAGAGCTCTTGCTCAAAAAAGCCCTGTTATATTATTAGACGAACCAACTTCAAATTTAGATCTTAAAACAGAGTCTAAGCTATTCAATAATTTGTATCATTTACCAAGAACTACAATGATCGTAGTTGCGCATAGATTAAGCACAGTCAAAAATTTTGATGAAATTTACTATTTAGAAAATGGTGAGGTTTTTGAAAAGGGAACTCATAAAACCTTAATGGCTAAGAAAAAACATTATTATAATCTTTATCAAAGACAGATTAAAAAAAATGCTTAAAAAATTATCTAAGAATAAATTCTTTAAGATTATTTTTGTAAATTTAATCTATCTATCATTATCACTTATAAAAAAAACAAGTAATTGGTCGGGTGTAAACGAAGAAGTCATAGAAAAAAAATTACAAGATAATAAATCAATCATTGTACTTATTTGGCATAACCAACTTATGGGTTCTACATTTAGTTGGAAATTTAAACCAAAATTAAGACCCGTTGCAACATCTCACAGAGACGGTCAAATAAGTACTTTAGTTCAAAGAAAATTTGGTTTAGAGCCTCTTTTACGAGAAAAAGATAAGCCTACAGCTCTAATAAAAGAAATCACTTTAGCCGTAAAAAAAGGAGAGTGCATTTATATCACACCAGATGCGCCTCATGGACCACCTTATGAAATTAACACTAATATTTACAAATTAGCTAAAAAGTTTGACTTAAAGATCGCTCTACTAACTTTTAAAACCAATCGTTTTTTTCGTCTTAATAATTGGGATAAATTAAAAATACCATTACCTTTCAGTAAAGGTATTTTTTTTTGGGGTGAAGAAATAATAAACCCAAGTAAGTTCGACGAAAATTCATTTAATACATACATAATAGACAATTTGAATAAAAATTTAAAAATAATTGATGCTCATTTTTAGCTATAGATTATTACAACTTGTACTTTTTCCTACGATTTTATTCATTGGTTTAATTAGAATATTCAATAAAAAAGAAAATTTTTTTTCGTATAAACAAAAAATATTTGCAAACCAAAATTACTCACAAATCAGACAAAGTGATTTTTTAATTCATTTTGCTAGCATAGGCGAATTAAATTCTATTAAATTCTTGGTGGATAGGCTCAATAATAAAAAAATTGTTTTATCATGCTCTACATTGTCATCTTTTGAAATGTCAAAAAAATTATACCCTAACCTTATTAGTATATTTCTTCCTTTAGATTTTTTTTGGAATGTAAATATTTTCTTATCAAAAACAAATTTTAAAAAAATTTTATGGATTGACTCAGAAATTTGGCCTAATTGGCTAATGATTTCAAAAAAGAATAATTTAAAAAATATCTTAGTTAATGGCAGAGTATCGGATACAAGTTATGTCAGATGGTCAAAATATCCAAATTTAAGTAAAATAATTGGAGAACAATATGATTTAATTTTTGCACAAAGTAAAAAGGATCAAGCGAACATAAATAATTTATTTGGTAAAAAAGTTTATTTTTTTGGGAACTTAAAATTTAATATTAATCCAAATATACCAGACTCAAAAAAGAAGATTGTTTGTTTTGCAAGTATTCACTTAAATGAATATGATAAAGTTATAAAAATAATAAAAAAATTAAATTTAAGTGAAATATTTGAAATAATTATAATACCGCGTCATATTCAATTCTGTAATAATTTAAGTGAAAAAATTATTTCTGAAAATTTAGAAAAAATCACAGTCCATAATAAATTTGGGGATATTATGTCAATTTTTGAGCGCTCAAAAATAGTATTTATGGGTGGTTCTTTAATTAAACATGGCGGACAGAATCCTCTCGAACCTATTTCAAGAGGTTGCTTTGTGCTTTCAGGAGATTTTAATAAAAATTTTGAAGAAATTTATCTTGATCTCGAAAAACTTAACCTTTGCAAAACAATGAATAGTGATAATTTAGAAGATATAAGTAATGAAATTAACAGACAAATAGAAGAAGACTTTCATCATGTTAAGGAAATTGAAAATTTTATAGACAATAATAAAAATAGTTTAAAAAATATTACTGAGATGATTGATAAATGTTAAAAGCTCCAAAATTTTGGTATCAAAAAACAATTTCTTTAAATGCACTTCTTCTCTCTCCTTTATCAATATTTTGGTCATTAGGAAATTTAATCAAAAGAAAACTATCAAAAGTTCAAAAAATTGACATACCAGTGATAGCAGTTGGAAGTGCTATAATTGGTGGTTCAGGCAAAACACCATCAGTATTATACATTTGTAGAGAATTAAAGAAGATGGGATACATACCTCATATTATCTCAAGAGGTTATGGTGGGTCTACTACAATAAATGAAGTTATAAAAGTAAAACCTCATATGGACTTTAATTTTGTAGGAGATGAGGCTTTAATGATGTCAAATTATTTTACAACATGGGTTAGTAAAAATAAATTTCACGCAATGATTTCAGCAAAGGAAGATGGTGCAAATATACTTGTGCTAGACGATGCACTTCAATCTTACAACGTATATAAAAATATATCGATTTATGTTTATGATTCTATCCAATCCTTTGGTAATAGACTTTTAGTTCCCTCTGGACCACTAAGAGAGTCGGTAAAGAATGCCATTAGAAAATCACAAATATTTTTTTTAATTAATACTGAAGTTTGTAATGATTTAAATGATAATCACTTTAAGCATATTTTGAAATATAAAATAGAAATCAAACCAGAATTTAAAGAAAAAAAGTTAATTGCTTTTGCGGGTCTGGGTTTTAATAAAAAATTTTTTGACCAATTAAAATCTGAAAATTTAAATTTAGTATTAACAAAAGAGTTTCCTGATCATCATCAATATACTGTCGATGATATTTTTTTATTACTTGATCAAGCAAATAAAAATGATGCTTTTTTAATAACAACAGAGAAAGATCATGTAAGGATACCTAATGAATTTAAAAGCTCTGTAGGAATAATACATGGAGAAATAGTATCTGATAACAACCTAGGATTTACTGCGGAAATTGAAAAATATATTTAAAGTTTTTAGAAATTATATTGAGTTTGTAATTTTTATAATACTAAAAAAAATATTAGGATTATTTAGTTTTAATTTTGCCTCAAATATTGGAGGAACTTTAGTTGGTTTTTTTGGAAAATTTACAAAATACGAACAAATTATAAAAAATAATTTGAAAGTATTAAACCTTAATGATGAAAAGAGTTCAAAATTAACAAATGAAAATTTAAAAGAGACAGGTAAAGTTTTTTTTGAATTTTTTAACTTAAATAAATTTGATTGGAAAAATATAGATTTTGATAATATCCAAATCATGGACGAGATAAAATCTCATAAAGGTCCTAAAATCTTTATATCAGCTCATATTGGGAACTGGGAGCTAACAAGAAATTTTATTTTACGTCATGGTTTCACATTACATTCAGTTTATAGACACGCAAATAATGAGAAGATCGATAACTACATTCAAAAAAATAGAAAAGAAAATAATGCTTTTTTTTACAAAAAAGGTTCTGAAAGTGCTAAATCCATGATTAAAGCCCTTAAAAAAAATGAAGACTTAGCTCTTCTGATTGACCAAAGAGATAGTAGTGGTTTAGAAATAGAATTTTTTGGAAAGAAAGTGCTTGCAACAGATGGTTTTGCTAATTTGGCAATCAGATACAAAACAATGATATGTCCAGTATACTCCATCAGAAATCAAAATAATAAATTTCAAATAATTTTTGAAAAACCTTTACGTTATGAAGAATATAAAAATTATGATGTAAAAAGCCTAGTTGAGATGGTTCACAGAAAATATTTTGAAAAATGGATTATACACTCTCCATCACAATGGCTATGGGTACATAAGAGATGGAAATTATAATTTTTTTTTTACGTTCATTGCTCCGTCTTTCAAAGTAATATCAAAATTATTTAATTTTTTTAAAGTTTGTATACTTTTAATAACTTGATTTTCTGATTTCAATATTGCATACCCTTTTTTTAAGTTTTTTTCTATCGAAGAGGTATTAAGTATCTTATTGAGTAAATATAATTTTTGAGAAAAAATCTTGAATTTATTTAAAATTAAAGTTTTGTTATTATTATTTATGTATCCAATCTTACTTTGTATTTCTAATATTTTTTGCTTTGGGCTATTTTCTTGTAATCTAATCAATATATCATTAAAGAAATTTGATTTATTGTAAAAAGAATTATTAACTATCTTTAAATTATCACTGTTTATTTTACTTAATTTGTTCTCAACATCTTTGATTGAATTTGAAAAATAATTTACAGAATTTTTGAATTTCAATAATAGTTGTTCTATTGATACATATTTTTGTTCGATAGATTGATTTAGTTTTACTTGTAAATCCTGAATTTGATTTAATAAATAATTTTTATCGGGAACTGCAATTTCAGCTGCTGCAGTAGGTGTTGGTGCACGCAAATCTGAAACATAATCTAATAATGTATAGTCAGTATCATGACCAATAGCTGAGATATTGGGAATTTTTAATTTAAAAACCCTTTTTATTAAATCGGGTTCGTTAAAAGGCATTAATTCTTCCAAAGAACCTCCACCTCTAGCAAATATGATTAAATCTGGCTTTAAAAAGTCTTTTGAGTCATGATTTTCAATAAGATCTAAAAAATCTATAATTTCAATATGAGAATTTTTACCTTGAACAGAAATAGGGAAAACCTTTATTTGAACAACTGGAAATCTCTCGGAAATTCTATGAATTATATCATGAATTACTGAACCAGAGGATGATGTTAACACACCAATAGATTTTGGATACTTGGGTAATTTTTTTTTCTTATCATCATCAAACAAACCCAGCAAAGATAATTCTTTTTTCCTGTCTTCAATAAGCTTTAATATTGATCCTGTGCCACTATACTCAACCTGATCAATAATGAGTTGGTAAACAGATCTCCCATATTTAGAATAAGATGTTATCCTCCCAAAAAAACTGTATTCAGTTCCCTCTTCAATTTGAACTTGCAAATTTTCATAGCTTCCTTTCCAGCATATGCATGATATGACCTCATCGTTTTCTTTAATTGAGAAATATACGTGTCCAGAACTAGCTATAGTTATTAATCCTGTCTCTCCAACTAACTTTAAATAAGAGTAGTTTTCCTCCAATAAATCTTTTATTGACTTATTCAGTTGTGATACAGTGTACTCAGGAATATTATTCACAAAATAAATATACTTTATTATGTTATA
Organism: uncultured Alphaproteobacteria bacterium; assembly: GCA_902530745.1. GTDB lineage: Bacteria > Pseudomonadota > Alphaproteobacteria > HIMB59 > HIMB59 > HIMB59. The sequence goes on from CACABO010000013.1 coordinate 26,414, forward strand.
TAAATGAATGTCATAGTTGTAGGATCTGGTGCCCGAGAACATGCTTTGTGTAGAATTCTTCATAAGTCCTATCTTTGTGAAAAAGTATTTTGTTTTCCTGGAAATTATGGAATTAGCCAAATTGCGGAGTGTAAAGATATCTCAACCAAAGAGGATATTGTTGAGGAATGTATTAAAATTAATCCAGACCTCGTTGTTGTAGGTCCGGAAAACTATTTGTCAGAAAATCTTGCGGGAGAACTTAGAAATAAGGGTTTAAATGTTTTTGGGCCTGACTCTGAAGGCGCAAAACTTGAGTCTTCAAAGGAGTTCATGAAAAAATTTTGTCAATCTCACAATATTCCAACTGCAAAGTCTCAAACTTTTATTGATTTTGATGATGCAAAAAACTATCTCGAAAGTTTTAATGGGCCCATTGTTGTAAAATATGATGGTTTAGCTGCTGGTAAAGGGGTATTTGTTTGCACAAATACAAATGAAGCAATAGAAGCTTGTGAAAGAATTTTTATAAAAAAAGAATTTAATCAAGAAAACAATAAAATTGTAATTGAAGAATTCATTGAGGGAAAAGAATTGAGTTTTTTTACAATTACTGATGGTAATGAATATCTAAATATTGGTTCCGCGCAAGACTATAAAAGAGTTGGTAATAATGATACTGGACCAAATACTGGAGGAATGGGTACTATCAGCCCTGCCCCTATTTTAGATAATAATCTAGATATAATAGTTCAGGATCAAATAGTAAAAAAAACTATAGAGGGTTTAAAGCAAGACAAGATAGCATTTCAAGGTGTTATATTTTTTGGGATAATCGTCAATGAACACGATCAACCATATTTACTAGAATACAACACTAGATTTGGAGATCCTGAAATTCAAAGTATTTCTCTTAGGATAAAGTCGGATTTTTTATCTTTACTTCATTCAACTGCAACAAAAAATTTAAAATATGCTAACTTTGAATTGTTTGAAAATAAAAAATCAATTTGTTTAATTTTAGCAACCAAAGGATATCCAGGGGATTATCCTAAAAATACTGAAATTAGAAATTTAAGCGAATTAAAAAATAATGATGAATTTTATATTTTTCATGCAGCGACTAAATTAATTAATAACAAAGTCTTTTCTAATGGAGGTAGAGTTCTTTCAATTGTTGTATGTGGAGATAATTATCTTGAATGTAGAAATAAAGTTTATGAAATAGCAGATATTATCGATTGGCCTGAAAAATATTACAGATCTGATATTGGTGCTAATATTTAGCTCTCCTATTTTTAAAAAATTTTTTTATTAAATTTTCTTCGTTATTTTTTATTAATTTATACTTTACCTGCGATATAGTTTTTCTACTGGGATTTTTGTTTTTAAATAAATAATATACCTTAGATAATCTTGAAGATTTTATAACTTCTTTGCACATATTACATGGCTCCAAATAAGATATCATTATGAGACCATCTAATCTCTTCTGATTTAATTTTTTACATGCCTTTCTTATACATAGAATCTCTGCATGTGCTGTTGGATCATTTGAAGCAATTTCTTGATTGAAAGATCTAGCAATAACTTTCTCATCGATCGGGTCAACTATTACGGATGCTATAGGAATCTCATCTTTTTCCATAGCTAATTTACTTTGACTAAGTACAATACGTATAAAATTTGTTAGGTTGTTCATTGTGAATAGATCCCCAGTCATTGGTATTACAACTGATTATAAGGAAAAAGAAAACACATATTCTAAGTATCCTTGGTTTGCTTTAAGACGCCATTACTCTGACTGTTTATATCAGTTTGGATGTACGCCAATAATAATACCTATAACAGAAACTTTAGAAAATATAGATTTTTTAGATGGATTACTCATCTCGGGAGGGGACTTTGATATTGATCCAAAATATTATGGTGAAAATATTCAGTCAGATAAAATTCAAACTATTAGAGATAGAACTAAATTTGAATTTAAAATATTAGAAAAATATTTTCCCTTTAATAAACCTATTTTGGGAATATGTGGAGGTTTCCAACTTCTAAATGTATTTTTTGGTGGTAGTTTAATCCAAGATATTGAGTCATTTATTGAACACGAACAACCCAATCCAAGAGATGAGACTAGTCATGAGATAATTTTAAGTGATGCATCTAATCTAGAGATATTTAAAAATAGTCAAAAAATTTTTGTTAATAGCGCTCATCATCAGGGTATTAAAAAAATCGGTCAAAATTTAATAGTTGATGCTTATGCGCCTGATAATCTAATTGAAGCTTTTCATCATAATCAACATCCATTATGTATGGGTGTTCAATGGCATCCTGAATTTTTAATTACAGAGTTTGATAAAAGTATAATAAAGCTGTTTACAGATCATGCAAAAAATAACGTTTAGTAAAAAATTATCTGTTCAATTTAAAATTTCGAGAAACCAAGCAGAAAATTTAATAAAAAATAAAAAAGTTACTTTAAATGGTTATATTGAGACAAGACCATTTATATCAGTAACTGATAAAGATATTTTTGAGATTGAAAAACTTAAATCAAATAAACTTAATATAATACTATTTCATAAACCGCGAGGTTGCATTACTTCCAAAAAAGATGAAAAAGACAGAAAAATTGTTTATGACTTTCTTCCTAAGAAATATCACCAGTATCACTATATTGGTAGATTAGATTACAATTCTGAGGGTTTATTACTATTTACAAAAGAAACCTCTTTTAAAAGATATATGGAACTTCCTAAATCAAATATTAAAAGATCTTATCTTGTAAATGTAATAGGTACCTTTGATCAAAATAAACTTAAGTCAATGAATAAAAAAATTTATGGAAAAGAAATTTATAATAAACCTCATGTAAAACTAGTTCACTCTAATATAAATAAACATGTACTGAGATTTAATCTGACTGAGGGAAAAAATAGAGAAATCAGAAATATTTGTGCATTATTCAATTTAAAAGTAGAAAAACTTAAAAGGATCTCTTACGGTCGTTTTCTATTAAAATCTATAACCTATGGTGAATACAAAGAAATGCAGGTTAATGAAAGTTATCAGCGGTAAATATAAGGGGAGAAA
>CACABO010000014.1 GCA_902530745.1 uncultured Alphaproteobacteria bacterium
TTTTGTTTTTGGAAATTCTTTTAAAAATTGATTAGCAAGGGCTATGCTAAATAGAGAAGATATCTCTGGAGATGTTATAAACTGACCATCTTTACCAATTTTTTCAATATTTGGTTTGTTATAAAAGCCTGAGTCTTTGTCAAAATTAGAGATTTCAACAAAGTCTTGAATGTTGATAGATCCAACTGATTTGATGATAGTGTCTATTTTTGTTTGTATTGACATAAATACAGAAAATAAAAACCAAGTATAACAATTGGTATTGATAAAAGTTGACCCTGAGATAATAAGTTAAATTTTAAGCCTACAAGAATGTCAGGCTCCCTAAAATTTTCAATAATAATTCTAGATAAACCATAATTAATTAAAAAGAAAGAGGTTATAAAACCATTTTTTAGTTTTAATTTATAATAAAAAAATAAGAGTAATATAGCAGGTATTAATCCCTCAAATATTGCTTCATAAATTTGAGATATATGTCTATATAAATCTTCATTTGGGTAACGAACGCTTAAAAAAAATTCCGTTGGCCTTCCTATTAATTCTTTATTTAGAAAATTAGAGATCCTTCCTAAAAAAATTCCAAGTGGAGCAGTTATACTTAAAAGATCAGATAATTTAAAAATAGAAATATTATTTTTATTTGAAAATATAATTGTTGTTAAGATAATACCAATTAAAGCCCCGTGAAATGACATGCCGCCCTGCCAAACTTTAAATATTTCAAAGGGATTTTGAAAATAAAAATTCAAATTATAAAATATAACATAACCTAATCTTCCACCAATAATTACAGACAAAAATAAATAAAAAAATAAGTCTTCAAGTTTTTTTTTATCCAAATTAAATTTCTTTAAATTATTATATGCAAAAAAATAAAAGTAAATAAATCCAAGAATATAAGATATGCTGTACCATCTTATGGTTAAACCGAACAGATCAAAAGCTACTGGCGATAAAAAATTAGGATATTCAAACACTGTAAAAACTAATAATACAACTTACGTGTCACACAAAGATAAACTTTATTTTAAGTTTTCAAAAATACTTTATAAATCAGTTGAAATTATACAGTTTGTTAATGACTTAAGATCAGATTTTAAAAGATTAAAGATATATTTAATCAACAGAAAAGATTGAATTTAATCAAAATTAAGCATTTAATACTATATATAGTATTTACTAAGAGAAGTAATGTGATACATATTGTGTATGTCTCGAAAAAACATTGATTCTAGCCCAATTTCTCTTCTGGAAGAAATTTTCAATGTTAAACAGTTACCAAAAAATTATAAAAACAATGATATTTCACTATTAACTGAGATCCATGAACAAAAAGTAATTATGGATTTTCAATGGATTGATGACTTAAAAGTTCTGATATCATCATTTAGCATTGACAACTATGAATATAGTTTTCTTACCAATCATATCAAAAAAATTAACAATAACTTAGTTATTGGAACACTAAAACAGAACAATAATAATAAAATCATATATAGACATAGTCTTCCAATTTCAGGAAATGTAACAACTGTAGACATAAGAAGTTATTTAGAAAATATATTATCTGAGTTTAATCACCTAGTTTCTATGTTACTAAAAGGAGGTAATGTTGCAGAAACTACACAAATATTAATAAATCAAAAAATTGTTGGCCACGCGTAAGCCAAAGGCTCTTTTTATAGGTTACGGTCATTTAGCAAAATCCTTAATTACAAAAAAATTATTGAGCTTTGTAAATATCCATGCATTAAACTCAAAGAAAGTGATAAGAGATATTAATTTAAAAAAGAAAATATCCAAATTCCATAATGATTATGATTATATTTTTCTTCTAATTCGACCAGATACTTTCTTATCTTTTGGTAAACAATTTCAGAAATATCTCTCAAAAAAAACATTAATAATTTCTTGTATGGCTGGTGTAAAACTATCAACAATTGAAAAAACCTTTAAAACAAAAAAAATTATAAGAATAATGCCAAACGTAATGGCATTAAATACTAGATCTCAAACTCATATTTATATGAAAAATAAAAATTTATTTGACAGTAATTTAAAGAAAATTCTTTCTTCTTTTGGCACAATCACAAATGTTAGAAACGAAGATCAAATTAATTTTGCTACATCAGTTTTTGGTAGCGGACCAGCATTTATTGCTTATATTGTAAATATTTTCATAAAAGCCTCAAAAAAACTTGCTAAGCCTTACAATGTTAATGATAAAGATGTTATAGAATTATTTAAAAATATATTAGAAACTAATACTTCATCTAAAAAGTTAGATGAATTTGTAAGTTCTATCTCTAGCAAGAAAGGCACTACGCAAGCTGGTATAAATTATATAAAGTCACAAAGAACAGAAAAAATAATATACACTAGCCTTTATAAGGCTTATAAACGAGCTAAGGAAATTGATGGTTCGAAAAAAAAAACAAAAACTTAATAAATCAAATTTAAAAAAACTCAATAATATTGCTCATTTAAATAATTTTAGTTCTAAAATTAAATCAATTAATTCAGAATACAGAGACTTCAATATTTTTATTAAAGATTTTGAATATTTTATTTCTTCAGAACTAAACACTCCTGCCAAAGATTTATCATCTCAAGATAAGATATTTGAAGGCATCATTAATAGATTAGATTTTCTTAATAATTATAAAAATATAACACTTAGAATTTATTTGGAGTCTCAAAAAAAACCTAAATACTTTTTAAATTTATCTAAAAATATTAATGATTATTTTAATTTATTTTTAAATACTCATATTGAAAAGACAATAAGTAATATAATTTATGTTTATGCGTTTAATATATGGATTGAAGATAATAATAGTATGGATAAAACTATGGCATCTATAGGACATGCATTTGATAATATCAATAAGTTAAAGTCTATAGTTAGTAAGAGATGATTAACTTCTCTGACTTTGAAAAAATTGACATCAGAGTAGGTACAGTAATTGAAGCTAAGTTAAATCAAAAATCTAATAAACCTAGTTTATACTTATCTATAGACTTTGGTAATGAAATTGGTAAAAAAAAAACCTCAGCACAACTTACAAAAAATTATTTACCAGAAGAATTAACTGGCAAACAAGTTGCTGCAGTTATAAATTTTCCCCCTAAACAAATTGGTAAAATGATTTCCGAGGTATTGGTTTTAGGTTTTCCTGATGATGATAATAATCCTGTATTAGTTATGCCTTCAAAAAAAATTTCAAATGGTGGCAAGCTTTTCTAAAAATTAAACTTGTAAAAGCACTGATACTTTTAACCCACCATAACTAGATTTTTCAAACATTAGCTCACCACTATTTAATTTAATTAATTTTTGAACAATTGATAATCCTAATCCAGTACCCTGATTCAACTGCTCAGAGCCTTTAACAAACGGTTTTACTAATTCTTCAGTAGATAAGTTAGTACCAGGACCATCATCATCAATCTGTATCAACCATTTATCTTTATCTAAACTTGAGTTTAAGTATATATTATTCGCAAATTTATCAGCATTATCTAGTATATTAATAATTGCTCTTGTGATCTGATTTTTTCTCATATAAATAATTTTCTCTTCATTTTTTAAGAGTTGAATTTTGGGATAATTTACTGAAATGTTATATATGAAATTTAGAGTGTTTATTTGGTCTAAATTTTCATTTTTTTCATTTTTGATAAAATCTAAGTAGTGATTAAGCATAATATTCATTTCAGAAATATTTTTTGATATAGAGTCTTTCAATGTTTTGTTATTTATTTCTTCAATCATTAGGTTTACTCTTGTCAGTGGTGTTTTTAAGTCATGGCTTATACCAGCTAACATATTTCTTTGATTTTCTAGAGTGCTGTTAATATTATTATGCATATTATTAAAATCCTTAATCAAGTCTCTTAGTTCTGAGGATCCAGTTGGTTTTAAACTCGGTGTTTCAATACCTCTCCCGAAACTTCTTGTTATGATACCTAGTCTTTTTAATGGTTGAATCTGTTTTTTTATAAAGAAGTAAGAAATTAAAGATAAGATTATACTAATTGCAATAGTCCACAAAAAGAATCCTCCAACAGTATTTGTCTCAACTCTTTTTCTTGGTATTAAATAAAAGTAGTCTGTTTTTTTTTGATTAAAAAAAATAAAATAATCTTCGTTTTGTAAAACATTAAAGTCACTTGATATCTGACTTAGAAAGCCTTTAATTCTTCTTTTAAATATTAAATTTGATATTTCTTCTGCCTCATTAACTTCAAAATTATCAATTCTTATTATTTGAAGTGTATTTGAGAAATTATCAATAGATGGTGAATTTTTTTCCATCTCTAATATTTTAATTTCGTTCGTAATAGATTGAGCGCTTCTCTTTAACACCAAATCCCAATGTAACTCAAAAAAAATAATTATCCCTATAATCTGTATTAAAACAATTGGTATAGTTATCAGATATACAGATCGTGCTAGAAGACTACCTGAAAAATTTCTCCAATTAATTTTCAAATAAATATTTTATAACCTTTCCCATGGATTGATCTAATTATATCATTTAACTCACACTCATTTTTTAATTTTTGTCTTAGTCTTGAAATTTGCATATCTCCACTTCTTGACAAATAGTCAAGTCCAAGTTCATTATTTAGTAAATCTCTAGTAAGAAATTGATTAGAATTGTTAATTAATAATTTTAAAATTTTAATTTCATTACTAGATAATTTTATTCTATTGTTTTTATAAAATAATTTTTCCTCTTTTAAATCAAATAGCGAGTATTTACTGAATTTTACAATATTAAGAGCCTGACTTTTTGATAAATTTTTCTTTATCTTAAGTAAAAGTTCTCTTGAATCAAATGGTTTGCCCATGTAATCGTTAGCTCCTAACTCTAATCCAGTGACTCTATCTTCTACATCACTTAATGCAGATAAAAATATTACAGGAGTATTAATTCTGTCCTTAATAACATCTTTGAAGAAATCAAGACCAGAGGTATCAGGTAACATTACGTCTAATATAATCAAATCAAATATAAAAAATTTTATTAATTTTTCGGCTTCATCGATATTTTTAGCTATTGAAACCATATATTCATTATCTACTAAAAGTTTTTTAATTAGATTTTGAAGTGTTTCATCGTCTTCAACTAATAAAATATGTTTTTCTCTCATTATATTGACTCAATTATATTAATAAATCCCGACATATTTTTTGGATCTGTTTTTTTAAAGATTTTAATTATTTTTTCATTTATCCTATTTGTAGTTTTATCAATTAATTCAACACCTTTTCTTGTTATCTCAATTTCTTTTATTTTTAAATTTAAATTTTGTTTTTTTAGAAAAACTTTATTTGCAATATCTACTTTTTTCTTAAAACCTTTTTTAATTTCTAGCAATACAATTAGTTCGTTAAAAGTTAAGTTATTAAGCTCACAACAAATCTGAATTTCTCTTTGTAAAAATTTATATGACCTATGTAGTCCTAAAATTATTTCTAAAGTATTTTCTTTTTTGAAATATAATGTATTTGCAAAATTTAAATTCATAAGAATTAATATAATTATATTGAGAATTTAATTAAATAATAATACATTATTTTGAATATGGAGATTATTCCCTTTGATAAAAGAATAGGTTTTATCTGGTATAATGGGAAATTTGTAGAGTGGCAAAATGCTACTACCCATGTTCTCAATCACGGTCTTCATTATGGAAGTTGTGTTTTTGAAGGTTTGAGAGTTTATGGGGAAAAAATTTATAAATTAGAAAAACATACTGATAGACTGTTCTTTTCTGCACAAAGAATGGGAATAGAAGTTCCATACTCTAAAGATGAAATTAATAATGCCCAAGAGGAAACAATAAAAAAAATGAATATAAAATATGGCTATGTTCGACCTGTAATATGGAGGGGAAGTGAAATGATGGCAATATCTGCTCAAAAAAATAAAATTAATGTTGCTATTGCTACTTGGGAATGGCCTAGCTACTTTACTAAAGAAGATCGATTAAAGGGCATATCTCTTCAGACAGCAGTTTGGAAAAGACCGCCACCAGATTGCATACCGACTGATACTAAAGCAGCTGGCCTGTATATGATTTGCACTCTAAGTAAGCATGAAGCTGAAAAAAATGGTTTTACAGATGCTTTGATGCTTGATTATAAAGGTAGAGTTAGCGAGTCTACTGGCTCAAATATTTTCTTGGTAATTAATGGTGAAATTCACACCCCCGTGCCTGATTGTTTTTTAAATGGAATTACACGTCAGGCTGTCATTAAAATTGCTAAAAGTGAGGGTATGAAAGTTATTGAAAGAGATATATATCCAGATGAAATAAAAAATGCTGAAGAAATTTTTCTAACAGGCTCTGCTGTAGAAGTAACCCCAGTAGGAAAAATAGATAATCAAAATTTTAAAGTTGGAGATATTACAGCTAAGATTTCAAGTCTGTATATGAAAGAGGTAGACCCCAACTACAAAGATAATTAATTAATAATGTCTTTCCATTTTAACATTTTTTCATTATCTAAGTTTTTTTGTAATACTGTTTCTTTTTCATCATTATCTAATAAATGAAATTTCCAAAAAGCTACATCTATCTTTAAGCTATCAATAACAAACTCACAAGCTTCTATAGCGTTTGAACGATGAGAAGAAGCAGTAATTACTAGGACAATTTTTTCTCCTAAATTTAATTTTCCTATTCGGTGAATTATTAAACATTCATTTAGTTTCCAACTACTTAATGCTTTGCTTCTAATTTTTTTAAGCTGAGCTAATGCTAATTCTTCATAACACTCTAAATAAATTCCATTTATTTTCTTATTTGATGAACTTAAATCAGATCTAACTGTTCCTAAGAAGAAACTGTATGCACCATTTGTATTGGATGAAACACATTTAAATTCTGTTTCTAGATCAAAATTATCATTAGTTATTTTAATCATTATCCACCTGTAACGGGAGGTAACAAAGCTAATATATCACCATTATTAAGTGTTTGATTATCATCATCTATTTCTGTTAAGTTTAAAAAATATTTTACGCTCTTATCGTCAAATATTTCTTGAAATACAGGGTCTTTTGAAATGAGATTATTTTTCAATTCTTTAAAACTTATTGTTTGATTTAATTCAATTAAGTCATGACTTTTTTTAAGCTTTACTCTTATCCAAGAAAAATATTTTAATGTAATATTCAAATATGTTTAAGACCTTTTGCTACATAATTATATCCAGATAACAGAGTAATTATAGCGGCTAGCCATAATGTGACTAAGCCTAAATTCCAAAGAAAATCATTTAATTCAAAACCTAATCCTATAATTAGAATAGATAAACTAACCATTTGAAATGTAGTTTTATATTTAGCTAGTTTGCTTACTGGCATATCAGTGTTAAGTTTGGCTAAAAATTCTCTTAAACCAGAAATTGCAATTTCTCTTAATAAAATAACTATGGCTGGAATAACATGAATGTTGGCAATTACTCTCGTGTCTATCAAAACTATGATGACAGCTGCTATTAATAGTTTATCAGCAATAGGATCAAGTAAAGTACCAAGCTTAGATGATTGATTCAATGTTCTTGCTAAATATCCATCAAAATAATCAGATATAGATGAAATTATAAAAAGTAAGCCTGCAACAAGAACTACTTTAGAATTATCGGAGAAAAGTAAATATAAAATTATGGGTATTAAAATAATTCTTACAAAAGTAATAATATTGGGAATAGTGTAAATTTTAGCCATTTATCTTATCCAATATAGCCTTAATATTTTTCGAATTTAAACCTTTTATTTGAGTTAACTCATCTCTGTTAGCTTTCTTTAGATTTTGAACACTTCCAAAAAAATTGATGACCCTCATTTTTTTTATTTTCCCAATGCCAGATATATCATCTAAAAAACTTGTTTTTAGGGAGTCGGACATCCTTTTCATGCTATTCTTTTTGGATAATTTGTGAGCCTGATCTCTCATTTTTTGGATAAAACCCTCTATTTGAGGGCTATCCTTCAAAGATAGATTTTTTTCACTTAGAGTATGATATCTGTCAAATCTAAAATCTCTTTTAAAACCTTTAGACACCCCAATTAACTTTATACTTTCACTAATACCGCTTTCATCAATGATTTCTTGGCAAATTTTCAAATAAGGTTGACCCCCATCAATAATTATTAAATCTGGTAAAATTTTATCATCTTTGGAGAAACGAGATTTAAATACCTTTCGCATTAAATCTGCATCACCAAACTTTTTTAAATCATAATCTTTAAATTTATATGTTCTAGAGTCTTTTATACTAAAACCCTCTTCATTAAATACTACATATGATGCCACAGCATAGTTGTTACCAAAAAAACTATTATCGTAAGCTTCAACACGTTCAATTTTATTATTAATATTAAACCTATTTTTCATTAAAGTTAAAATTTCTTGATTATTAATAAACTTTTGTTTTTGAAGATTTACTTCTTTATCATTTCTTTTTGCGGTAAGTTTCGAAATTTTCTGAACACCATTAATTTTGGTACTTTTTAGAAATACATCAATTTTATAATTATCTCTCATAATTGACTTTAATTCATAATATCCGTTAATTTTTTTTGAAATTATTATTTTATTAGGCCTAAAGTTCTTTAAATAAAATTGTATAATTAAAGAGGTAAGGTCTATATCATCTTCAAACTTTTCAGAATAGTAAATTAAATTTCCACCAAGATATCGCCCATACCTAATGAAACCAATATAAATTGAGAAATGTTTTTTATCATCAATATGGATATAGTCATAATTTGTATCTTGAGTACTGATTTTCACTTCCTCTCTGATGATAAAATTTAAAGATTGTATACTATCTCTTAGCTCAGCTGCCTTTTCATAGTTTTGACTTTCACTAAAATAAACCATTTGTTTTTCTAATTTATCGAATATTTTTTTTTGACCTCCTTGAAAAAATTTAACTGTATCATCAACTTGATTTTTGTATTCATTTTGACTAACTTTATTTACGCATGGAGCTGAGCATTGTTTTAAATCATAGAGTAGGCATGCCCGTTTTCTATTTTTGAACTCTAAGTCACTACAGCTCCTTAACTTAAAAGATTTCTGCAAGATTTTTATGACTTTGTCTGTTTTCAACGCTGATGTAAATGGACCAAATACTTTATCTTCATTAGAAAATTCATTTCTAAATCTTGTCAGTCTTGGAAAGTCACCTTTAGTAATTTTAATTAATGGAAAGCTTTTATCATCTTTTAAACGAATATTATATCTCGGTGAAAATTTCTTGATAAGTAAAGCCTCTAATAATAATGCATTTCTTTCAGACTCTGTTAGCTCAAAATCAATATTTACTGTTTGTGAAACCATTTTTTGAAGTCTTCTTGGAAGTTTTGGTAGATTACCGTAATTAGATAATCTCCTTTTGATATTGATAGCTTTTCCTATATAAATTGGGTTATCTTTTTTATTTTTAAAAAGATAAACCCCTGAACTTTGAGGTGCGTCTTTTATTCTGTTTTTAAGAATTTCAAGCCCAATCATAAGTCTATATTACAGACATTTTATGAATCACAAAAAAATTAATGAGTTTCTAATCAAAAAATAGATAGTATAAATAACTCAATTATCAATTAAAACATGGACTGGGATAAACTTAAAATTTTTCATAATGTTGCACTAGATCTTAATATCTCAGAAGCAGCTAATAAAATGAATATAAGTCATTCATCCATAAGTAGACAGATTAGCTCGCTAGAGAGAGATCTCAAAGTATCACTATTTAAAAGACATGCCAGAGGACTTACATTGACTGAACAAGGTAAAATTTTATTTAAAACAGCACATGATATATTTGGAAAGATAGCTCTAACTGAGTCTCAATTAACTTCTTCTAAAGAAAAACCTACAGGCTCACTGCACATAGCTGCAACTGTTGCCTTTGGTACCACATGGCTTGCCCCAAGAATAGCTAAGTTTTCAAACTCATATCCTGACATTGATATTTCTATAAGAATTGAAAATAAATATACAGATCTCTCTTTGGGTGAAGCTGATGTAGCTTTACGATTAAAAGAGCCCACACAAATAGATTTAATTCGTTTTCCTTTGTATGAGTTTCAATTTAAAATTTACTCTTCACCAGAATATATTGAAAAATTTGGTATACCAAAAAGTGTAGGTGATTTATCAAAACATACAATAATTGCTTTTGGTCATGATGTTGAGCCATCTATACCCGATGTAAACTGTATTTTGGATTTAATTCCTAAATCAAAAAAACCCAAGACCATTTATATATCTAATATGTATGGAGTTATGAGAGCTATCGGAGGAGGAGCGGGCATTGGTGCTTTACCAGAATATATGAAAATATCTAATAACAATCTTGTTCCTATTTTACCTAAAGCAAATACTCCAAAGACAATCATTTATTTTACTTATCCACCTGAATTGAAGGGTTCTAAAAAAATTGAAGCCCTCAGGGATTTTTTAGTGAGAGAGGTAAATAAAGAAAAAAAAGTTTAGTCTTTTTTTATAAATTTCTTATTACAATAGTTGCACACTAAGTCTTTTTTTTTACCAAATTTAAAATAAACAGCTGGATGACCTAAATCACCACTTCCACCATCACACATTACTATATCAGTATTTTTTGAAACATATTCGATGGGGTCTGCTATTTTATTTTGATCACTCATAATGAAACGAGCTCTGAGACTAAATTCGTATATTTTTTTGGGTCGTCAAGGCTTTCACCTTCCATTAGTTTTGCGTGATCATAAAGAATTTCACAGAATTTGTCTTTTTGATTTTTATCTAAAGATTTTAATTTATTAACTAATTCATGATTGATATTTATTTCTAAAATTCTTTTTTCATCAGAAATGTTTTGGTTATTAGCAGCCATCAGTTTTTTTAAATGCATATCCATATCGTTCTCATCAGCTACTAAACATGAAGCACTTGTAGTTAGTCTTTTAGAAATTTTTACATCTTTAACTTTATCTTTCAGATTGTCTTTTAAAAAACCAACAAAATCTTTGTCTTCCTTTGGCTCTTCTTTGTCTTTTTTTGACTCTTTTTTATCCTCAATATCTACTTCACCTTTAGTAATAGATGTAAATTCATAATCTTTGAATTTCATTTTCATTGGCATCCAGAATTCGTCGACTGGATCCGTAATTAACAAAACATTTATTTTTTTATTTTTAAACAGTTCCATTTGAGGGCTATTAATGAGGTTCTCCTTATTTTCGCCTGAAATATAATAGATTTTATTTTTATCGTTTGAAAAATCAGTTACATATTGATCTAAAGTTATCATCTCCTCTTTCTCAGAGCAGTTAAAAGTTGAAAACTCAAATATTTGATCATGAAAGTCATTAAATTCATAGAGTCCCTCTTTTACAACAGGCCCAAAATTTTTCCAAAAATCTTTAAATTCATCTGGCTTCTTTTTTTTTAATTCTAGAATTTCTTTGAGAACTCTTTTCGTAATAGCATTAGATATTTTATTAATTACGGCATTATTTTGTAAAATTTCTCTTGAAATATTTAAACTAAGATCTTCTGTGTCTACCACACCTGGCACAAATCTAAGCCAAGCTGGAATTAATGCATCTAACTTATCAGAAATAAATACTTTATTAACATATAGCTTTAACTTGTTTTTGCGATCTGGATGGTAAAGATCTTGAGGCTGCGATTTTGGCAAATATAAAAGGGCAGTATAATTTACAACTCCCTCAGCTTTAAAGTGAATAGTTGTTAAAGGCTCATCATAATAGTTTGAAACTTGATTATAAAAAGATTTGTAGTCATCTTTTTTAATTTTTGATTTATCTTTTAGCCAAATGGCTTCAGCAGAGTTTACTTGTTCTTCAGTTTTATCATCTTTTTTCTTATCATTTTTATCTTCCTCGGATGTTACAAAAATGGGGAAAGGAACAAAATCAGAATACTTTTTTATTATTTCCTCTATTTTATATTTACTTAAAAACTCTTTCTCATCCTTCTTAATTGATAACGTAATTTCAGTTCCAATTTCATTGTATTCCGTTTCCTCAATTGAAAATGTACCTTTACCATCTGAAGTCCAAAGGTAACCACTGGATGAGTCATATTTTTTTGATCTAACTACTACTTGATCTGAAACCATAAATGATGAATAGAAACCAACTCCAAATTTACCAATTTGATTGATATCTCCCTTTTTATCACCCATCTTTTTAATAAACTCTTCCGTGCCAGATTTAGCTATTGTGCCTAAATTTGATTGCATATCTTTATCATCCATGCCAATCCCATTATCTTTAATTGAGATAGTTTTATTTTTTTCATTAAGATTAATTCGAATTTGGAATTTATTTGTTTTAGGAGCTTTGGAGTCAGTCTGACTAACATATCTAAGCTTTTCGCAAGCATCTGATGAATTTGATATTAATTCACGTAAAAATATTTCCTTTTCGGTATAGAGTGAATTAGCAACTATATCTAGGAGCTTTGATACTTCAGTTTCAAATTTTACAGTTTTCTTTTCCGCTTGTTGTTTAGTCATTTTTTTTTAATATCCTTATTATAAGTAATGTTTACCGATGATAATACTGAGTGTTCTACAAAAATTTCTGTCATTTCACAAAGTAAATTTGATAAATGGCTCTTAACACAATCATCTTTTACTAAAAATTGGGCTTTATCTAATAATTTCAAGGCAGAATCAGGAAAAATTCTCAAAATTCCCTATGAGGACGGAAGATTGAAAGAGGTCATATTAGGAGAGGGTGCAGATAAAAACCTAGAGTCAGTTAGTGCTTTTTCTGCATCTAACATTGGTAACTATTATATTTCTAGTAAATTTGCCAAATCAAAGGAGTCTGAAATATACAAAGCATGGGCTTGGGGCAACTATAATTATCAGTCTAAATCAAAAAAAAATTTATTATATGTAAAGGAACAAAAGGAATTAGAGTTTTTAACTTTTTACTCAGATTGTATTAATTTTTCAAGAGACTTGATAAATAGCCCTGCAAATAAATTAAACCCATTAACTTATTACTCAAAAATTAAAAATAATAATTTGTTTAAAAGTTTTTATTTTATTGATTACACTGAAAAAGAAATAAATTCGAATTTTCCTTTGTCATGTGCTGTTGGTAAATCTTCCTCTTCAAAACCAAAAGTGATTGAAATAACAAATCGAAAACTTTCAAAAAAAGATAAACCATTGGTTATTATTGGAAAAGGCGTTACATTTGACACAGGTGGTGTAAACATAAAACCAGGTACCTCAATGAGAAATATGAAAAAAGATATGGGAGGATCTGCTATCGCTATATCATTATTTTTGTTAGCAAATTATTTTTTAAAAAAAACTAAAATTGTTTTAATTGCCCCAATCGCTGAAAATGCAATATCATCAAAATCAATGAGACCTGGAGATGTATATTCATCTGTATCAGGGAAGTCTGTGGAAATCGCCCATACAGATGCTGAGGGAAGACTTTTGTTAGCAGATGCAATAGAAAAAGCTTCTTCTTATAACCCATGTATGATTATTGATTTTGCAACGCTTACTGGAGCAGCAAGAGTAGCTCTGGGTGAAGACCTTCCTGCTTATTTTTGTAATAATGAAACATTTGCAAAAAAAATCGAAAATTTAAATAGAGAAAAATTGAGATGTTGGAGATTACCCTTGTACTCTCCTTACTTGTCTAAAATTAAATCTCAAGTAGCAGATCTTAGTAATGCTTCTTTAGATGGTATGGCTGGTTCTATTACGGCAGCACTTTTTCTTCAAGAATTTTTAAAATCTCCCGATATACCTTGGTTTCACTTTGACACCTTTGCTTGGTCTCAAGACTCAAAAGGAGCTGCATTACAGGGATTAGATATAATGAGTGATTTTTTAAGGAAAAATTTTAATTAGTGAAGTACTTACTGATATTTTTTCTGTTATTATCAGGTTGTATTACAACCGATAGGTCTTTTAACACAGCAAATATTTGCGATATTTTCAAAACAAATCCTAAATGGAAATCATATGCAGAAAAAACAAAAGAAAAATGGGGAGTTCCAGTTAGTTTGCAATTAAGCTTTATTAAACAAGAGTCCTCTTTTGAGAGAACTGCAAGGCCTCCTAGGAAAAAGGTATTTGGTTTTATACCTGGTTTAAGACCATCAAGCGCTTATGGTTACAGTCAGGCCTTAGATGGAACATGGGAGGAGTATAAAGTTTCAACAAAAAATTTTAATGCCGATAGAAAAAATTTTAGAGATGCTAGTGATTTTATAGGTTGGTATGTTGATGGAAGTTACCGTCTGTTGAAAATTGATAAAAGTGATGTTTACAATCATTACCTTGCTTATCATGAGGGCAAGGGTGGGTATCAAAAAAAATCTTATAACAAAAAAAAATGGCTTATAGAGGTGGCAAAAAAAGTAGAACGTCAAGCTAAAGATTATTCTAATCAAATAACAAAATGTAATTTCCATAAAAATAGTGTGTTTTAATTGTTACAAAAATCAGATCTTATAAATTATTTCTACTCCAATTTTACTGATCCTGAGTATAAAGGCATTGGAACTGAACATGAAAAATTTATCTTTTATAAAGATAATAAAAGATTTCAATTTGATGGAGAGGTAAGTATACAAAATTTATTTCAATTTTTCTTGTCAAAGGGTTGGCAAAAAAAAGAATACAATAGTTTCAATCAATTAATATCTTTGTCTAAAAATGGTGCTAGCATTACTTTAGAGCCAGGGTGTCAACTAGAATTATCTGGTAAAATTTTAAAGAATGTTCATCAAACATGTACGGAGTCTTATGAACATTTAAGAGAATTAAAAGAATATGCCGAATTGAATAAATTATGCATTTTAGGACTGGGATTTGATCCAATTAGTAAATTAGAGGATTTAACTTTTATTCCAAAAGAGCGTTATAAAATTATGAGTGAGTATATGCCCAAAGTTGGCTCAAGAGGATTAGATATGATGACCCGAACATGTACTGTTCAAGCAAATTTAGATTATTTTAATGAAGCAGATCTAATTAAAAAATTTGTTGTTTCTAATAGAATTCAACCAATAGTTATGGGTATATTTTGTAATTCGCCCTTTCGTGAGTCGAAATATAATAATTTAGTGAGTAATCGAATTTATACATGGCAAGACACTGATGATCAAAGATGTGGAATAAAAAGATCATTTCTGAACAAGAATTTTTCTATTGAGGAATATGTTGACTTTGTTTTGGAAGTAAAAAACTATTTTTTAAAGATAAATGGAAAACAATATGACACAACAGATTATACTTTTAATGAATTGTTAACTAAAAACACCGCAAATAAAGACCTCTCAAATTACAACATATCAATACAAGATTGGATAAATCATCTCTCCACAATTTTTACAGAGGTAAGATTAAAGTCATATATAGAACTTAGAGGTGCAGACGCTGGGAAGTGGGAAATGATTTGCGCTCTTCCAGCATTTTGGGTTGGCATACTTTATGATGATGAAAATCTTGAACATCTTTGGAAAGAAACTAGTTCGTGGCAAGAGAATGATATTTTAAATTTGTATCTAGAGGTTCCTTATAAAGGACTTAATAGTAACTTTATTAATTCGCCCTTATATGAGCATGGTAAAAACCTTCTTAACCTCGCTAACAAGGGATTAGAAAAAAGAGGTTATCTAAATTCTGAAGGAAAAGATGAAAGTATTCATCTTGAAAAATTATATAATATTGTTGAAAAACAAAAAAATCCTGCAGATTTGTTAATTGAAGAGTTTAAGGATAAAAAAGATATATTATCATTATTAAATAATACCTATTATTGAATTTGCTATGAAATTTCTTTTTCAAATGGATGATCCCAAAAAAATAAATATTAACGAGGACTCTACTTATATGTTAATCAAGGAATCTTTAAATAGAGGTATAGATTGTTATTACAATGATCCAAGATGGGTATTTAGTGAGATTAATAAAGTTAATAAAATTAAATCTCACGTTTCTAGATTAAGTTTGAAAAAAAATAATCAGCTTTCGTATCAAAGAAAGATCCTAAAAGAAATTGATTTAGAACATATGAATGCCATTTTTATTCGACAAGATCCACCCTTCGATTTAAATTATATTTCTAATACCTATTTATTAGATCAATTAAAAAAACCTTTAATTTTAAATAATTCAAAGGAGATTAGGAACTTCCCAGAAAAACATATTATGATGAACTTCCCTCAATTAACTCCTCCGACTTTAATATCATCAAATATAGAAGCCATCATAAAGTTTATAACGAAGAATAGAGAGGTTATTATAAAACCCGCTTATGGAAATGGAGGATTAGGAATTCAAAAAATTAGCCATAATAAGGCTAATCTCAGTACGTTCTTAAAAAATTACATAAAAAAATTTTCGAATTGCCCAGTAATTATTCAAAGATTCCTTAAAAATTTCAAAAAAGGAGACAAAAGAATTATTCTTATAAACGGGGACATTGCTGGAGCTGTATTAAGAGTGCCTAGAACTAATAGCATAAAGGCAAATTTTCATGCAGGTGGAAGGGCAGTAGAAACCAATATCACTGACAAAGATAAGTACATTTGTAAAAAAATAAAATCATTTTTGGTGAAAAAAAAATTATTTTTTGTTGGTATTGATGTGATAGATGGCTATTTAACAGAAATAAATATTACATCTCCCACTGGAATTCAAGAAATCAACAGATTAAATAAAAGTAAGATTGAAAAAGATATTATTGATTTTGTTTTAAGATCACTGAAATAAATTTTCAAAAAGCTTATTTATATTTTTTTGAATTAAATCTTCTATAGGTTTTTTTACAGTCCCATCAGGTATGACTCTTTCATAGGAATAATTTCCATTTTGATATTTTATAACAAAATCCTCATTGTCAATAATATCAAAAATTGAAATTTTAAAATTATTCAAAGCTAATTCTAATTCTGCCTCTAAAGTCTCTCCGTCTGGTGACGTTAAAATTAAGTTTTTAATTTTTAATTCATTCAAATTATTATTTGAAATTTGTCCAGAAATAGAACTACTTTTATTAATGAAAGAATTTGCTAATGTGTTTAATAATTCATTAATTTGTTCAAAATCCTCAATGTCTTGAGATAGAGATTGAATAAATAAAACTAGTGCAAACTCCTCTTCAGTAATATTAACATTAATATCACCATCTATGTTTCCAGATATATTTTTAATATTTTTAAGATTAACAGGTTCAGAAACATCTAAAGATAGATTAATTTTTCCTTTAATACGAGATGTATTTAAAAATAAACGATCAAAATTAGATAAATTTAAATCATTTAATTTGACTGTACCAGTAAACATCTGATTTTTAATTGATCCAGAAATATTTGAAATTTTATCTTTATTTACTAGATCTAAATTTTCTATCAAAAATAGATCATTGACTGGATCAACGTATAAGTTTGTATCTAAATAATCAAAGTCAACAAGATCCACAATATTCGTAAAATCTGCTTCAGTTAATTCAGAGATGATATTTAATAGTTCTGTTTTATTTAAATTTTCAATTCCAATATTCAAAGAGGCATTATTAAAATTATTTAGATCTAAATTACCGTCAATCAATAAATTCGAACTTTCCAAATTAATAAATTGAAGATCTTCAATAGCTAAATTTGAGCCATTTATAAGGCCTCTCGCGTTGATATGTTCCGTATTTAATGTTTTTAATAGTCTAATTAATGAGTCAGATGGAATTAATTCAAATTGTCTAAACTGGTTTAATTGAATATCTAATTGTAGACTATTGATATCATCAAGCCCATAAGTGCCACTAATTTGAATAATATTTTCATCCTTATTAGTTATATTTATTTGCTCAATTGTAAAAATATTATTTGTGAAATTGCTGGATAATTCAATTTCATCAAATTCAAATTGCTTTACTAATTCCGAATAAGGTAAAAAATCTAATAATACTGATAAGTCATCTTTGGAATTAGAGTTTAGACTAGCATTAAAGTAAGCATTATAAAAATCAAGACTCTCAATAGTTCCGTTTAAATCTAAGTTTGTTCCTTGATCAGAGACATACAAGATTTTATTTATAGTTAAATTATTTGAGTTGTAGTTTAAATCAAAAGTTTCAATTATTCCTTGAGGAATGTCTATAATTTCATTGAAAATATTTATATTACTAATCATTTGAAATAAATTATCTGAAGAGATATTTTGACCTCTAATTGATAAATCAGAACTAATGAAATTGCTTAAATTGATATTACCCTCAATATTTATTTGCGATTTGTCAGCTAAAGTAATAACTAGGTCTTCAATATTTAAATTTTCTTTTACATATTCACCTTTTATGTCAAGACTTTGAAAATTTATTTTTTTTAAAACCTCCTGGTAATTTTCTCCTAAAAGAAATACAAGTTCATCTATTTCCAGATTTTCTATGGAAAAATCAATTTTATTTATTTCTGAGTCAGTTGTATAAATATCAAAATATAAATCAGAGCCTTTATATTTAAATTTATTTGATATTATTCTTCTATTATTGCCCTCGTTAGAGATCTTTAATTTTAAATTATCGATATCACCCTCTAGTAAAATCGCATTATTAACAAAATTTGAATTTATATTTTCTATTCTTGCTTGGTTGAGTGTAATTGAAATATCATCTGCGTTAAAAATAGATCTAGAAATTTCAATATCAGAAGCTGCAAAATCAGTTTGGATTAAATAATGATTAATTTTGAAATTTGAATCATCTATAGAGAGAATTGGTTTAGGCATAATTTTTAAAGTTTGATTTGATAAACTGTTTAATGTAACAAAACCTTTAGTTTCTCTTTCGACAATTTCTTGAGATAAAATACTAATAGGCAATCTTAGAAAACTAAGTCCAAATAAAATCACTAAAATTAAAAGTATTGCTATGGGTATTAGGACTTTTAATTTTTTCATTTATTCATTCTACAAATATAGGAACACAAAATAGATCATATAGGCTAATATAAAGCTAAGAGAAATTAATTTTCCAGCTAATTTTAAAGAAATAATTATAAAAAATAATAAAGAAGTCACTAAAAATAGCCATTTATCAATTTGACTAAGTAATTCATAAAAATTTATACTTCCATTGATTATCACAGCAATAATCGTTATTCCAAATATGTTGGCTATATTTGATCCGAGAATATTTCCAATTGCCAAATTATTTTGTTTTTTCACAATTGATAAAATTGTTGCAATTACCTCAGGCAAAGAAGTACCAAAAGCAACAATTGTTATTCCAATCGTAGTTTCTGCAACACCAAATATGCTAGTTAAATCTTTTGCATAAATAATAAAATACTTAGAACTAAAAAATAAAGCTATAAATGCTAATATTATTTTTAAAATAATAAAAAAAGATGAAGAATGTGTTATCTCGGATATTGTGTTAGTTTCATCAATTGGTTTTTTTAATTCAAAATAAATAAAAAAACAAAGTAATCCAAAAAGTAAAACACCGTACATGTAGCCAATATTAAAATTAAATATTATGAAAATAAAAAAAACGATTGAAAAAATTAAAAAAAATAAAAAAGTACTTTTATCCCTTTTATCAGTTACTAGCCTAGTAATGGGATATAACATGATACCCCCTACCAATAAAATATTTGCAATATTACTTCCAACAAGATTACCTGCTACTATTCCAACGGAATTTAACTTTAATGCTTGAAATGTTGCTGCAAACTCAGGGAGGGAAGTGCCAATAGCTATAATAAATATTCCAACAAGGATTGGCCTAATTTTATAAACATGTGAGATTAATATTGAATTTTTTATTGCAAAATCACATGACCATATTAATAGAGCAAGACTTATTAACACTCCTAATAAACTCTCAATCAATTCACACCCATTTGATCTTTTTTAAGTTTCCTTATCTCATCTCTGAACATTGCAGCTTTTTCAAAATCTAAGTTTTCAGCTGCAGACAACATTTTTTTCTCTAATTTTTGAACATGTTTTTCAAATTTATTAGGACTCAAGTTATCAATTTCTGATGTACCCACAGTATAGCTATCTTTTTCATAGATGCTCTCGATAATTTCACCAATATTTCTTTTCACTGATTGAGGGGTAATGTTATTTTTCTTATTAAATTCAATTTGTTTATTTTTTCTGTATTCTGTCTCCTCAAGAGCTGCTTTAATACTTTTAGTTATCACATCTGCATACAAAATCACCTTTCCATCTATATTTCTGGCTGCACGACCTATAGTTTGGACCAAACTAGTTTTTGACCTTAAATAACCCTCTTTGTCAGCGTCAAGAATGGCTACTAAACCACACTCAGGAATATCTAGTCCTTCTCTGAGTAAATTAATGCCAATTAAAATATCAATCTCCCCAATTCTTAAAGAGCGAATAAGTTTTATTCTATCAATAGTCTCAACATCAGAATGCATATATTCAGCCTTTAAGTTATGTTCTTTTAAGTAATTGGTTAAGTCCTCAGCATTTTTTTTTGTAAGAGTTGTAATCAATACTCTATTTTTATTATTGAGTGTTATTTTAATTTCACCCATCAAATCTTCCACTTGATTGACAGTTGTTTTGATCACACATTCAGGATCAATTAGACCTGTGGGTCGTATAATCTGTTCAACATAGTCATTTTCGACTTCATTCAATTCCCATGGCCCAGGAGTAGCAGATAAAAAAATAGTGGGGGGACGCATCATATTCCATTCTTCAAAAGTTAAAGGTCGATTATCCAATGCAGAAGGAAGTCTAAATCCATAATCTGATAAAGTTTTTTTTCTAGATCGGTCACCTTTATACATTCCATTTATTTGAGGTACGGATACATGAGACTCATCAATAATAAGAAGTGAGTTTTCTGGAATAAATTCGTATAGAGTTGGAGGAGCTTCACCAGGCTGTCTTCCACTTAAGTATCTTGAGTAATTCTCAATTCCTGAACAAGTTCCCGTTGCCTGTATCATTTCTAAATCAAAATTAGTCCTTTCTTTTAATCTTTGAAATTCAAGTAATTTTTTTTCCTTATCAAACTCTTCTAGTCTTATTTTTAAATCTCTCTTAATTTCTTTAATTGCGTTTTCTAATCGTGGTTTTGGAGTAATGTAATGACTATTTGCAAAGATTTTTACTTCTTTAAAGTTTTGTATAAACTCTCCCGTGAGAGGATCAAACTCTTTAATATCCTCTATTTCATCTCCAAAAAAACTTATCCTCCAAGCTATATCTTCTAAATGTGCAGGAAAAATATCAACTCGATCTCCAGTTACCCGAAACATACCTCTTCTAAAATCAATATTATTTCTTTTATACTGTAACTCTACTAATTCTCTTAGGAACTCCATTAAATTAATTTTTTGTCCCTTTTTTATTTCTAAAGTCATTTTTGAGTAAGAGTCTACAGACCCGATACCGTAAATACATGAAACACTCGCAACAATAATTACATCTTCTCTTTCAACTAAAGATCTTGTGGCTGAGTGTCTAAATCGATCTATCTGTTCATTAATAGACGACTCCTTTTCTATAAAGGTATCTGATCTGGGAACGTATGCTTCTGGTTGATAATAATCATAATAACTCACAAAATATTCAACAGCATTTTCAGGAAACAATATTTTTAATTCTTCATAAAGTTGGGCAGCTAAGGTCTTATTTGGAGCCATAATTAATGTTGGTCTGTTATATTTTTCAATTACATTTGCAATTGTAAATGTTTTTCCAGAACCAGTTACGCCCAGTAATACCTGACTTTGTTTTCTCTTGTCTAAACCATCAACTAATCTTTTGATCGCCTGTGGCTGATCTCCCTTTGGTTTATTATCACTTACAATTTTAAATGCCATACTTGTAGAAATTTATAAATAATTTATAGATAACTAAATAAAAAAAATGAAAAAAATTATTTTACTATTATTAACATTATTTTTAATAAGTTACTCATTAATTATATATTTAATGAAAAATGATAAATTATCATTTATTTCATCTTTTCTTAGTACTGAACAAATAAAATTGGTAAAAGAATATATTTTTCCTTATAGAGTTATAAAAGAACAAAAACAGCAAATATCTGAATTATTAAATGATAATTATTCCTCTCTTGAATTAGACGTTATTTTCAGAAGTTTACCAAAAATACCAGTCATAAAAAATAAAGACATCAAACTATCTAATCAAAAAATTATGGAGAGTTATAAATTAGATGGTGGTTTTCGTTATGGTATTAATCTTAGTTACTCTGGTAGTGGGTATATTGATTTTCACCAAGATAATTTAATTGTATTATCAGCAAGAGGTGTTTTGGCTTTTACTAAGGATATTAAAAATACTTTATATTTAAATCAGATAAAAAATAATATTGATGATTTTATAGGTATAGAAGAATTTAAAAAAAGTCATAAGTTCTCAATAAAAGATTTATTTATTTATCAAAATAAAATTTATGTATCTTTTACAGAAGAAATCAAAGAGGATTGTTGGAATACAAGCATAATATATTCAAACATGAACTACGTTGAAATAAAATTTAAAAAATTTTTTTCTAGTGAGCAATGTGTACATTCAATAGATAATAAAGATGGTGAATTTGAAGCTTTACAATCAGGAGGTAGGATTATCAATTTCAATAACGATATTTTACTTACAGTAGGAGATTACAGAAGCAGATTTCTTGCACAAGATAATAAAAGCATAAATGGTAAAATTATTAAAATTAACACAGACAGTTTAGAATATGAAATTCTTTCTATGGGTCATAGAAATCCTCAAGGATTGGTATTTGATAATCAACAAAATATCATATTAGAAACAGAGCATGGGCCAATGGGAGGGGATGAAATAAATCTAATAGAAATCACAAAAATAAATAACAGTAACACATTAAATTATGGCTGGGCTATTTCTTCAGCTGGTGAACATTATGGGGGGAAAGATAATGAAAAAAATATAGACAAATATAAAAAATATCCATTACATAACTCTCATAGTGAATTTGGCTTCATAGAGCCTTTGAAATCTTTTGTTCCTTCTATAGGCATCTCTGAAATTGCAAAAATTGGAATTGATAAATATGTAGTAAGTTCTTTGAAAGATAGCTCTTTATATTTTTTTGAATTAAAAAAAAATAATATAACTAATTTAGAAAGAGTAGAAGTCTTTGAAAGAATTAGAGATTTAATTTTTAAAGATAATAATTTATACCTGTTTTTGGAAAATTCAGCTTCAATTTCAGTTTTACCTATTAAATTAAATTAATGAGATTTAAATTTCAAAATCTCTAAAAATGATTTAATACAAAAAATTATTAATTTAAATCTTCTTATAGACTCTATTCCTGTTTCTCTTTTTTTATGAAAAGTTTTAACTTGTCTCAACTCATTTTTTTTTGCTGCAAGTATTGACAATAATATATTGGGAACTTTTGAATTTTGTATTTTGTGTAAATTATTTTTTAAAAAATCCCTTGTGATTAACCTAAAAGGAACATTTGAATCTTTTATATATACCCAGTGTCTAATTAAAATAACTAATTTAAGTATATTTGTTATTAAAATTCTTATAAATGGATCGTTCCTTTCATACCTATATCCACATACTAAATTATAATTATTTATGTAGACAAGTAATTTTTGCAGTTCATCTAATGGTATTTGATCATCGCTATCGATTTGTAAAATATAATCAACATCCATTTTTATCGCTAAATCATATCCCTTTACAAGAGTTTTTCCATGTCCTTCATTGTCTTTATCTATAATTATAATTCGATCATCAGACTCAAAAAACTCTAATTTTTGTAATGTATTATCGATTGATCCATCATTTAAAATTATTATTTTAAAATTTAAATTTATTAATTTTTTTTTTAAGTTTGTAATTATGTTATTAATGATTTCCTCTTCATTATAAACAGGAACAACTACTATAATTTTGCTATCTTTAAATTTCATTAATTTAAAACTTTCATAAGATTACTTTTTTAATTGCCATATGAACAGATAATTGGAAACAACAATTGACTTTAAAGAAAAGCATTATTTAAAGTTTTTTAATATATATTCAAACTTAACTAAAGCTGCTGATATTGTCATATCCATATCGTAATATGCATAATCAGCAAGCCTACCACCAATAATAAAGTTTTTTAATTTATTAATATCCCTTTTATATAATCTATGAATAGCACGATTATTATTATCATTAATTGGATAATATGGCTCCTCATCATTAATAATTGGGTACTCTTCAATTACTAATGTTGATTTTTTTGAATAGTTTCTCTCTAAATGCAAATGTTTTGGCTCATGTATTCTAGTAAATTCATATTTAAGTTGAGGATAATTTATAACAGATGTACCTTGAAAATCTTCTTGTTGAACAATTTTATTTTTAAATTTAAGAGATCTCCAACTTAATTTACCATATCTGTAATTAAATAATTTATCAATAGGACCAGTATAAATTGTCAAATATTTTGGTTTGATTGGATTATTAATATTATATTCTGTTAATGGTTGAAAACTAATTCTTTTGTTATCAATTAAATTTTCAAATACTCTGGTATATCCATCAATTGGGATACCTTGCCAAATACAATTTTTAAAATAATCTTCATTGTAATTAAATCTTAAAGGTAAACGATTAAATATATTTGATGGTAAATTTTTTGGATTTTTACCCCATTGTTTTTCAGTATATTCTTTAATAAAAGCATTATATAAATCATTACCTATCTGAGATTTTGCTTTTTCTTCAAAGTTTTTATAATTTGTTTTTTGAAACTTTACAGTTTTTTTTTTGATAAAGACCTCAGCCTCTCTTGGACTAAAGTCTTTTTGATAATAATTATTAATTGTCTCTAAATTAATAGGCATTTGGTATTTTTTATTATTATAATGTGAGATGACTTGATGTCTGTATCCATTAAAGTTTGTGAATTTATTAATATAATTCCACACTTTCTGATTAGAGGTATGGAAAATATGCGTGCCATACTTATGGTATTCAATTTTAGTTGTTTTATCTATTTCAGAAAAGCAATTACCACCTATATGATCTCTTTTATCAACAATTAAAACGTTTTTTTTAAGAACACTGGCTATTCTTTCAGCTATAACACATCCATAGAAACCAGAACCAACAACTAAAAAATCTATATTTTTTTTCACACTATTTTTTTAATAAATTATTTAACCTTAATTTTACTTTATTTTACTTCAAGAAATACAAATTTAATGCCTCATTCAATTTTTGATTTGTAAATGATCCATTTTGATATCTATAACATTTAAATCCATATTCTTCTAAATAGTTTTTAACAAATTTGAAAGAAGTCTTTGAATTTTCTATTATTATATTGATATTCTGATTTAAATAAAAATTCATACCCATTAAAACTTCTTTTTCAAAACCTTCAGAGTCTATTTTAATTAAAGAGACATTTTGAATATCAAAATTATTTAATTTTCTTACTTTGACTTCTGCAGTTCTAATTGATAAATCAGACTTTTTTATAGATAAAAATTCATAGAGAGAATTAAAACATTCTTCTTTAATAAGTGAGGCGCTTTGATGAAGGCTAATAAGGTTTTTCCAATATGGAATATACAAAGTTTTGGTTTCATCTTCTTTGCCTATTGCAAAATTATATAAATTTATATTAGGAAGATTTTTATATTTTTTTCTTAAATAATTATAATTATCTTTATTTGGTTCAAAAGCATGTATTGAGAAAAATTTATTTTTAAAATACTCTATCGATTGACCTATGTTTGCCCCTATATCAATACATGATGATTTTTGATCTATTTTAAGTAACTCAATACCCTTTAAGTCATCTTCTGCAAATAAACTCCCTAAAAATTTTTTTTTAATAAAAAAAGCAATTTTATAAGTTATGGGATGATATTTGACTATTTTCTCTAGAATTAATTTATAACCACCATTTTGAGTATATCTTTTCAATTTTTGTTTCATTTTAATATTTAATAATTACTGTGAAGTAATTAAATTGATTTAAAGATTTTAATGATTTTTTTAT
>CACABO010000015.1 GCA_902530745.1 uncultured Alphaproteobacteria bacterium
TTAGAAAATGAGGATTTTTATTGGGTGACAAAAATTGTATTGGAAAAGCTGGCAAATAATGTTCCAATAATTTCTGTCTTAGAGGGAGGTTATGATATGAAAGGTTTATTTCATGGATTAGATAATCATCTTAAAGCTCTAGCAGAGTACTCAAATGAATAAAAAAAATGATGATAACTTTGAAAGTGCACTTAGAAGATTAGAACAAATATCAGATTTATTAGAAAATGAAGACACACCACTTGAAGAAAGCATTAAGTTATTTGAGGAGGGTATAAAACTTAAAGAAATTTGTGAGGAAAGATTAAAATCTGCAAAAGTTAAAATTGATAAAATTGTAAAAAAAAATAAATCACTTTCGTCGACAGAATTTAAGTAATAATATTTTATGTCAGTTTTAAGTAAAATTAAATTACCAAAAGATCTAAAAAAATTGTCATTTGGTGAATTACAGAGACTTAATGATGAATTAAGAGATTACACAATTGATGTAGTTTCAAAAACTGGTGGTCACCTAGGCGCTAGTTTAGGTGTTGTAGAACTTACAGTTGCATTGCATTATGTTTTTAACACTCCATTAGATAAAATTATATGGGATGTTGGTCACCAAACTTATCCTCATAAAATTCTTACAGGTAGAAAAAATAAAATACATACTTTAAGAAAAAAAAATGGGATATCTGGCTTTACAAAAAGATCAGAGAGCAAGTATGACCCTTTTGGAGCAGCGCATAGTTCAACTTCAATTTCTGCAAGCTTAGGTATAATATCTGCACGAGATATATTAAATAAAGATTTTGATGTTATTAGTGTTATAGGTGACGGAGCTATTAGTGCTGGAATGGCTTTCGAGGGTTTGAACAACCTTGGACATTTGAATAAAAATTCTCTCATAATTCTCAATGACAACGAGATGTCCATAGCTGAACCTGTTGGTGCCATGAGTAAATACCTTGTTAATTTATTAAGTTCAAAATCGTATGAGGGTTTTAGAGATGTTATTAAAAACTTTACTAAAAAATTACCAAGTGAGATTGGAGAGTTTGCAAAAAAAACTGAAGGTTATTTTAAGGGTTATCTCACTGGCAATACTCTTTTTGAAGAATTAGGCCTAAATTATCTAGGTCCTGTTGATGGTCATAATTTAAAGTTATTAGTACAATTGTTTAAGAAATATAAAAAAAAAGAATTGCATGGTCCAGTATTTCTCCATTTAATTACCCAGAAAGGTAGAGGTTATAAACCTGCTGAGCAATCAAAAGATAAATTTCATGGCGTATCATCATTTGATGTTAAAACAGGTTTACAAAATAAATCTAAACTTGTTACTTACACAAATGTGGTAAGTGACACTATTTTAAAATTAGCAAAAAAAGATAAAAAAATTGTAGCAATAACAGCAGCAATGCCCTCAGGAACAGGCTTAGATAAATTTAAAGAAAAATATCCATCAAGATTTTATGATGTAGGAATAGCTGAACAGCATGCAGTTACTTTCGCTGGAGGTATGACAACAGAGTCCATTAAGCCCTTTGTTGCAATTTATTCAACTTTTCTCCAGAGAGCTTATGATCAAGTTGTCCATGACATAGCTATACAGTCATTACCTGTCAGATTTTTAATTGATAGATCTGGTTTTGTTGGTGCTGATGGGGCTACACATGCTGGATCTTTTGATCTCAGTTACCTATGTTGCCTCCCAAATTTTATTGTTATGGCACCGTCTAGTGGTGAGGAACTAAAAAATATGATCAATTTAGCATTGTCCATAAATAACAAACCATGTGCAATTAGATATCCAAGAGATATAGCAAATGAATATAATAATAATAATAAATTCCAAAAAATTATAATTGGAAAAGGTAAGGTTATAAAAAATGGAAAAAAAATTGCCTTTCTTAATCTAGGAACGAGGTTAAAGAAAGTATTAGAGATTACCGAACTGATTAAAAAAAATTTTAAATTGGATTGCTCTATTGTAGATATGAGATTTGCAAAGCCAATTGATATTAAATTAATACAAAAACTTACAAAAAATCATGACATCTTTGTTACTATTGAGGAAAATGCAATAGGGGGTTTCTCAAGTCAGGTAAATGACTTTTTACTAAATAAACTAAGCAATACTCCAAAAATATTAAATTTTTTTATGAAAGACGAATTTATTGATCAATCCGACATTGAAGATCAATATTTTAAATCAGGTATTTCTCCAAAAATAATATACGAAAAGCTAATAAAGTTTTTAAAGTGATTTGGATTTATGAATTAATAAAAAATCTGCAATTACAAAATTAGTCATAGCAATTCCTACAGGTACAGCTCTAATACCCACACAAGGGTCATGTCGTCCTTTAGTTTTTATTTTTGTATTTTTAAAATTCTTCGTAATAGTATTTTTTTCACTTAACACTGAGCTTGTTGGTTTTACAATATATCTGAAAATAATATCTTGTCCTGAAGAAATACCACCTAATATTCCTCCTGCATGGTTAGAATGAAAATTAATTTTATTGTTGTTGAAATTAATTTGATCAGATCCATTTGTACCATCATAATTTACTAAATCAAAACCTGTGCCAAACTCTATACCTTTTACGGCATTTATGCTCATAATCGCTTTTGATAACTCAGAGTCAAGTTTTTGATATATTGGTTCTCCTATACCTACAGGACAATTTGAGACTCTAACCTCGATTACAGCACCGAGAGACGAACCATTTTTTCGGTGAGTAAGAATCAGATCTTCCCATTTTTTTAGAATGGATTTATTTGGTGAGAAAAATGGATTTTTATTAATAAAATTTATATTCCAAGTTTTGTTTTCAATCCTCTCATTACCTATTTGAATGACAGCACTTGAAATATTTATTTTATTTTTTGAAATTTTTTTAAGAAGAAGTTCTGCAAGAGCACCTGCAGCAACTCTCATTGCAGTTTCCCTCGCACTAGACCTTCCTCCACCTCTATAATCATAATTTTTATACTTCATAAAATAGGTGTAATCGGCATGACCAGGTCGAAATTTATTTTTAATTTCTGAATAGTCCTTACTTCTATGATCAGAGTTGTAAATTATCATTGATATCGGAGCGCCAGTACTTTTACCGTTAAATACTCCAGAGAGTATATTAACTTCATCTTTCTCTTTTCTTTGTGTTGTAAATTTTGACTGACCTGGTTTTCTTAGATCTAATCTTGTTTGAATATATTTTTTGTTAATAGGTATTCCTGCTGGAAAACCATCAACGACACAGCCTATAGCCTCTCCATGACTTTCTCCCCAAGTAGTATACTTTAATAAATTACCAAAAGAATTATGAGACATTGACTAATTATTTTTTACTAAACTCATTTAACAAGCCTGCTACACCTTCAGCTTCATCAACTGCTACCATTCCAACTGTATGATAACCACAATCAACATGGTGAATTTCACCAGTTACACCAGATGAAAGGTCACTTAAAAGGTATGCTCCTGTGTTACCAACATCTTCAAGTGTAACATTTCTCTTTAATGGAGAATTTAGCTCATTCCATTTTAAAATAAATCTAAAATCTCCAATACCAGAAGCAGCAAGAGTTTTAATTGGACCTGCAGATATAGCGTTAACTCTTATATTTTTATCTCCCATATCTACAGCAAGATACTTAACTGAAGCCTCAAGTGCTGATTTTGCCACTCCCATTACATTATAATGTGGCATAACCTGCTCTGCTCCATAGTAAGTTAACGTTAAAATACTTCCACCATTATCCATTAAATCATAGCAATATTTACAAGACTCAGTGAAGGAATAACAAGAAATATTTAAACTATTTAAGAAATTCTCTTTTGAAGTATCAACATACTTACCTCTTAGCTCATTTTTATCTGCAAACGCAACAGCGTGAACAAAAAAATCTAATTTTCCCCATTTATCTTTAATTTTTTCAAAAGCATTTTCTACTGATCCTTCATCACTAACATCACATTGTATCAATAAATTAGAACCTACAGATTTAGCTAAAGGGTCTATTCTCTTCAATAGAAGATCATTTTGATAAGTAAAAGCTAATTCAGCACCAAAATTTGCACATTGTTGAGCAATACCCCAGGCAATGGACTTATCATTAGCCACTCCCATTATTAGTCCTTTTTTATTTTTTAAATCCATTTTTTGCTAAAATTAATATAATACTCATACCATGTCAGATAAATTAAATCCAATTATTAAGTTTAAACAATGGTTTGATTTAGCCACTAAAAAAGAGATCAACGATCCTAATGCTATGTGTCTATCGACAGTTGACGATAAAAATACCCCTCACTCAAGGATGGTTCTATTAAAAGATTATAATGATGAAGGTTTTATTTTTTACACAAATTACGAGAGTAATAAAGGGAATGACATTTTAAAAAATGCTAATGTTTGCCTTAATTTTCATTGGAAATCCTTGTTAAGGCAAATAAGAATAGAGGGTAAAGTCGAAAAAGTCTCAAAAGAAACATCTGATAAATATTTTGACTCAAGACATTATTTAAGTCGAATAGGGGCGTGGGCCTCTAACCAATCAAAGGTCTTAAAATCAAGAGATGATTTAGAGAATAAAATTCAATTTTATAAAAATAAATATCCTGAAAAAGAAAGTTTCCCTCGTCCTGATTATTGGGGAGGTTTTATAGTAAAATATTCAAAAATCGAGTTTTGGGAGGATATGCCTCATAGAATTCACAAAAGAGAAGTCTTTGAGTTTAAAGATAATGATTGGGTATCATATACCCTTAGCCCTTAGTTTTTGAGTATTCACTCCATCTTTTTAGCAAATTAGAACTAGAGGACTCTTTGTGATTTCCACCTACACCAAATTTTAATTCAATATTATATTTTTTTGATGTTTCATATTCTAAAATTTTAGAAGTGTCTGATCTATCACCTCCATTAGCAAAAATAATTTTTTCATTTGGATATTTATTTCTTATTTGAATTAACAAATTATTTGCACTTCCCATTTCATCATCTTCAAATTCCATAGCTTCATTTACCACTTTTAAGCTATGAACAACATACATTCTATGTTGAATATCCATAAAAAAATTTCCTTTTTTATCAATTAACCATTTATTAGAATTTACACCTACAATTAAAAAATTAGAAAACTCTAAACATTCTTTCATCATCATAATATGTCCGGGATGAATGGGGTCAAATCCCCCTGAAACAACACTAATAATTTTATTTTCCACTTGAAATAGACTCTAAATAATTTTTTAGATTATCATAATCTTTATCTGAAATGTAATTAGGAGAAATAGATAATATATCTTTCCAAGATGTAAGATAGTTTAAATCCACTTTCATTTTAGATATATTTTTTTTAGCTTTAGGGTAAATTCCATAGTAAAAAACTACATAAATATCTTTAACTTTAAGTTTATTTTGTCTTAAAGCTTTTATGAAGTGTAATTTGCTCCCTCCATCAGTTGCCATGTCCTCTACTAATATTGACTGAGTATTCTTTTTAAACTCTCCTTCTATTAGCTTTCCTTTTCCAAAACCTTTAGGGCTCTTTCTTATATATATCATTGGATATTTCATCTTTTGACACAGAAAGGAAGAGTAGGGAATACCAGCAGTTTCTCCTCCAGCAATAATTATCGAATTATTTTTATACTTGGATTTAATTTGTTTGCTCATTTCATTAATAATAAATTCTCTTTCTTTTGGAAATGAAATTAATTTTCTACAATCAACATAAACAGGACTTTTTTTGCCAGACGTAAGAGTGAATTGGTTTTTAAAGTTGATATTAACACAACCTATGCTCAACAGTAAATTTGCTACTTTTTCTTGATTATTTTTGATTTTGACCTTCGACATTTTTCTGAACAATATTTAACATCATTCCATACTTTTTCCCATTTTTTTCTCCAATTAAAAGGTCTTTGGCAGACCATACAAATTTTAAAATCTTTTTTATTCAGTTAAATAATCTTCTCAATTTCTTTATCCTCGAGATTGCCATTGATAATAACTAGAGGGCAATGTAACGAATTAGATTTTTCATATATTAGTTTGTCAATTAAGGGCCCAGGTTTACCAATATCTTTACTTGTAGCAAGAACAATTGTTGAATTCGATGAATATTTATTTAAGAAACTTATAAACTCATCAATCTCATTATATTTAAATATTTCAGATTTTGCTTTAATTTTAGATTTATCTGAGATGTAGTTATGCACCTCTTTGTGTTTTAATTTTTCAGTTGTGATCTGATCTTTATCCAAAATTTTTTCAGCCCCTGATGTAAGCATCATACCTTCGCTTGCACTTTGAATAAAGCTAACTGTAGTAATATTAGATTTAGTTATTTTTGCTCTCCTTATAGCAAATTTAACTGCAGTCCACATTTCAGCACTTTGATCAATAACTACAAAATAATTTCTATTATTATTTTTTTTCATTTTTTTCTAAATATTAAATTTGTAACTAAACTAAGCAATAAAGATATAGCAATCAAAATTATAATATAAATAAAAGACTCAGTTTTTAACAACTTTTCCAACTTAAATGAAATACCTCCTTTTTTTATTTGCATGTTTTTAGATACCATCTTAACAATTTCATTGTTTTTTAATTCGTACATATAAACTTTTATATTTCCAGGTGAGATATTATCTGGTATTAAAAATTTTTTTAAAAATAGATTTCCACTTAAACTTTTAAGCTCCTCTTCTATATACAAATTTTTCACTTTCATTGCTCTTCTTATTTTATGGAGTTCAAGAGAGTGATTACTGATTAATAAATGCCTATCCTTTAAACTAGAAAATAAAAATATTTCATTCAAAGTTTTTTTAGGAGATGTGAAGATTGCAAAAAAACTAGGTTGATTATTCAACTCTTTTGTTTCGTTAATCCATAAAAAACCTTCTTTAACTTTTGTCGTCAATTTAGCTTTTTTATTCTCTCCTTCGAATATGAAGATAACATCACTGTTTTTATCTTTATTTCCAAATAAAACTACTTCTTTTCCTAAAAAATTTGAATTTATTTCAATTTCAAATTGATCTAAGGAAAAATTAGACGCAAAACTAATTTTAAAAAAAAATATGATTATTAAAATATATTTATACATAATTTATAATGAATAAGTTCTCAGGAGTTCTAAATAAATCATAAGCTAAAAATGATGAAATAATTAATAGTAACATACCAAATGTAACCTTTAAATTTTCTTGATCAAGTATATCAACTATCCTTGTAGCAAGTGCAGCACCAATAGAGCTACTTACTATTAATGCTAAAGCCAAAACAAAATCTATATTTTGATTTATGTAAATTTGCAAAAATAAAGATACAAAGGATACTATCGTGATGTTAAATAGAGATGTCCCTATTACTGATATTGTTTTCATACCTAAAAAATAAATCATACATGGAATAAGTATAAAGCCTCCACCGATACCAGTAAGTCCTGTCAATAAACCTATAAATAAACCAATTAATAGTGGTGCTAAAATACTTATATATAGTTTAGATTTTCTATATTTAATTTTAAAAGGAAGTCCATGTATCCAAGAATGCTGGTGTAATTTAAATTTTTTATTTTTATGTAAGATATTAACTTTAGCTGTTTCATAAAGAATAAATACAGCAGTTATTATTAAAAGAATTATATAGATACTATTTAGATAGTTATCAATTAAACCAATAGTTTTTAAATTATTTAGAATTAATACACCGAAAAGTGTTCCCACTAATCCTCCAATAACCATTGTTAAGCCAATCTGATAGTCTATGTTTTTTTTTTGAAAATGACTCACGACGCCAGTTGATGTTGATGCAAATACTTGAACAGTTGTAGTCCCAACTGCAACAGCTGGAGGAATACCAACTAGTATCAATAGAGGAGATGATATAAAACCCCCACCTATTCCAAAGAGTCCAGATATAAAACCAATTCCAACTCCAAGGGAAATTAATATATAAATATTTATGGATATTTCAGCAATAGGCAGGTAAAAATTCATATATTGAAATAAAATATTATACTTAAAATTAACAAAATAAATTAATGATTAAATACACTTTAGCATTTGCATGTTCAAGCGATGGTTTTATTGCAAAATATTCTGGTGATAATCCATTTGAATGGACTAGCTTGGAAGACAAAAAACACCTAGACAATTTAATAAAGAATCATAAATGGCAAGTTATGGGGAGAAAAACTCATGAATTAAATCCAAACGACTCTAGATCAAGAGTTGTTTTTTCTAGAAAATACCAAAAAATCAAACAAATAAAAAATTCAATAAATCAATATTATTTTAATCCAGATATTAACCAGTGGGATGAATTTGAAAATCTCTGCAAAGAAAGTGTTTTAATTTTAGGAGGAACAAGTGTTCATGATTATTTCTTATATGCTGATTTAATTGATGAAATTTTTATTACTGTAGAACCTTTAAAATTTGGAAAAGGCTTACCAGCTTTTACATACATAAATTTTAGCGACTTAGTTCCTTATTTAATTGAGAAAGGATACCGTCATTCTGAAAAAAAAATTAATGATAATGGTTCTTTGTTAGTTAATTTCTCAAAAACTTAGAAGTTCTGTGTAATCATTTTTGTCGTTTACATTAAAAAATTCTATTTTTTTATTTTTTTTAAAATTTATATAATCAAATCCAATTTCTTCAGCGAATTTCATGATTTTATAACCATTATTTCTTAAAAGGACTTCATTTAATTCCGTATATATTTTTGATGACCAAAAAGAGAACATTGGTTCGATAATATTATCAATCTTACAGATATAGACTTTATTCTTTTTTTCTGTAATTGAGATAAAATTATCTATGATTCCTGTGTTTATTATAGGCGCATCAGTGGGAAAAAGTGCAAACCATAAATCTTCTTTTGAGTTTTTATATAGATCTAGAGCGCTATGTAACCCAGCTAGTGGTCCTTTATAACCTCCAATTTTATCACTTACAACTTTATGACCAAAGATTTTATACTTACTGATATCTCTATTAGCATTAATTATAATCTCATGAGACTTTCCTTGCAGACTTTCTATTAAAACTTCAATAAAACATTTATCTTTAATTTTTAAAAAGCTTTTATTTTCATAACCCATTCTGGAGGATTTACCACCTGTTAGTATTACAGATACAAGCTTACTCATCCTTGGTATATCTAAATTCTCCAGATAAAATATTTAGCCTTTTACCTCTAATTCTTCCAATCATTGTTAAATTTTTCTTTCTAGCTATTTCAACTGCCCAAGCAGTGAAACCTGATCGAGATAATAGTATTGGTATTTCCATTTTGATACATTTCAATACCATTTCACTTGTCAGCCTGCCAGTAGTGTAAAAAGACATTTCTTTTGCATCTATTTTCTTATCAAGTATCAAACCAGCAATTTTATCAACAGCATTATGTCTTCCCACATCCTCAAAATAATACAAAGGTTTATCTCCAAGACATAAGACGCAACCGTGTATTGCACCTACAGACAAATATAAACTTGGCTCAGTATTAATTTTTTTGGATAAATTCATAAGCTGTTGATGATCTATTTTTATTTTTTTATTTAAGGAAATGGTGTTTATTTCTTCAAATAAGTCTCCAAATACAGTCCCTTGTGCACAACCAGAGGTATTTACTTTCTTCTTTAATTTTTCTTCATAATTAGTTTTACTCTTTGTTCTTACAACAACTGTCTTTAGGTCTTTATGAAACTCAATCTTTTTTACATCATCTATATTATTAAGCATTCCCTGATTGAATAAATAACCTATAGCTAAATATTTTGGATAATCTCCTATAGTCATTATTGTCACTATTTCTTGGTTGTTTAAGTATAGTGTAAGTGGTTTTTCTTCAATGATTGGAATTTTTGTTATTTCGCCTTTTTCATTAATTGATTTTTTTAATTTAAATAAAGATCTGTTATTTACACTAGGTTTGATTAAAAAATCTGTCATTTTTTTCTTGATTGTATTATGGTGACAAGGTGAAAACAATAGCTGTTATTGGTTGGAAAAATAGTGGCAAAACTACTCTAGTGAGTAATTTAGTAAAATTTTTTAAAGAAAATAAAATAAAAGTTGGTGTGGTAAAACACGCTCACCATTCTTTTGACATTGATCATCCCAATACAGATAGTTACAAAATTAGAAAATCCGGAGCATATAAAACTACACTAGTATCAGATAAAAGACTTGCATTCATAGAAGAGAAAGCTGAGTCACATATTAATTTAGAAAGTCTGGTAGAAATTAACAAAGATTGTGATTTGCTAATATTTGAAGGGTTTAAGAGATTTGATGATTTAATAAAGTTAGAAGTAAGCTTACAAAAAAATAAGAAAGACTACCTCTACAAATCTATAAATAATGTTAAATATATTGTTACAGATGATAATTGCGATCATCCAATTCAAACCTTTAATCACAGTCAAATAGAAAAAATTGCCTCTAAAATATATTATGAAAATTCCTAGGCTAATATCTTTCAAACTCGCGCAAAAAATAATTATTCGGGAAAAAAAGAAGTTATTTAAAGAGTCTAAGATTAAATTAAAGGAAGCACATAATGCAATAGTATCAAGAACAATTACTTCACCAATAAATCTACCCTTACAAAATACTGCAGGATTAGATGGTTATATTGTTTCTAATAAAAATCTCAACAAAGTATCAATATCTAATAAGCTTCTAAATGCTGGACATTCACATAAAAAATTAAATCCCAATTTAGCCTATAAAATAAATACAGGAGGTATTATCCCACAAAACTTTAAAAATTTTATTTCATTAGAAAACGCAAAAGTTGAGGGGAAAAATTTATTAGTCCAATGTTCAAAAATATCTAATAAAGATATAAAAAAAAAAGGTGAGGATTTAAAAAAAAATAAAATATTGATAAAAAAAAATGAAAAAATTGATTTTATAAAAATTGCATTACTTTCATCAGTAGGGATTACAAATTTATGGGTATATAAAACTTTGAGAGTTGCTGTCGTATCCTCAGGAAATGAATTAATAAAATCTGGCAAAAAAATAAAAGATCATCAAGTTTTTGACTCAAACAAATATCAAATAATTCATTTTTTAAAGAAATTTAATATAAGTGTTCATGACTTAGGTATTATAAAAGATGATGAAATAAAAGTTGATAAATTTTATAAAAAAAATCAAAAAAAATTTGATATTATAATTAGTTCAGGTGGCTCGTCATTTAGCTCTAAAGATTACATATCGTCATTTCTAAGTCAAAACACTGAACTTCTTTTTCAATATGTAAGAATTCAACCAGGTCGACCTGTAATTTTTTCAAAACTAAAATTTAATTATTATTTCTCACTTCCTGGA
Source organism: uncultured Alphaproteobacteria bacterium (assembly GCA_902530745.1). Classification (GTDB taxonomy): domain Bacteria; phylum Pseudomonadota; class Alphaproteobacteria; order HIMB59; family HIMB59; genus HIMB59. The sequence goes on from CACABO010000015.1 coordinate 11,369, forward strand.
AATCCATTAGCTGTTTTCACTAATTTATTTTTTTTAGTAAGTTTATTTATAGATCCTTCTCGCAAAGATAATTCTAGCATTACTAAATTTTACCAATCTGGTTTTTCAGAAAATAAAAAATCTAATTTAACAAAATTTTATCGTGTGAAATTATCTAAAAATATACTTTATACTCATAACTCAAAAGGTTCTGCAAAACTAATATCTCTTTCTGAGGCAGATGGGTTAGCGTTTGTCCCTGAAGGAAATGATAAAATTAAAAAAGGCGAAAAGATTAGATTTATTGAATTTTAAATTTGATATTTACTAAATTTCCCTTTTTTTTTAGTGAAATAATCTCATATTTTTTTTCTTCACAAAAATTTTTAAAGTCAAATTGTGATAACGGGTCATCACTTTCTATTGTAAGAACATCATTTTTTTTTAATTTTTTTATAAACTTTTCAGCCTTTAAGACAGGTATAGGACATTCAAAGCCTTTAGTATCTAGATAATAATTCATTTACATATATATTTATTTTAAAAATACATGGAAATAAAGAATTTAGAAATTATTTTAGCTTTAGATAGCGAAAAACATTTCAATAGAGCAGCAGAAAAATTAAAAATATCACAACCTGCTTTATCTATGAAGCTAAAGGCTCTAGAAAATGAAATAGGGGTTAGATTAGTAAAAAGAGGAAAGAACTATATTGGATTAACTTCTGAGGGAGAAATTTTAAAGGAAAGATTTAAAAATATTGTCAAAGAGTACACTAATATAAAACAGTTAAGCTCTGAGTTAAAAAATAATTTAACTGGAAATTTAAGAATAGGTGTTATTCCTACAGCATTATTGGAAGTTTCTTTTTTATTAAATAGTTTTGTTAAAAAATTTACTAATGTCAAATTGCAAGTAATTTCTATGCCTTCAAATGAAATTGATAAAAATCTTCATGATTTCAAATTAGATTTAGGGATAAGTTATTTAGAAAATGAACCAATATTAGGAGTTGAGAAGATACCTTTATATAATGAAACATATTTTCTCATATCTAAAAAACAAAATTTAAAAAATAAAAAAAAATTAAAATGGCAAGAAATTGGTAATTTAGATCTATGTTTAATTTCTAAAGAAAATCAATTTAGAAGAATATTAGATGCTGTTTTTAAAGAGAATAATATTAACCCTCGAGTTTTAATTGAGTCGAACTCTATGACTCATATTTACTCTCACGTAAATAGTTCAGAATTTTCAACAATTATGCCATATATATTTACTCAGTCATTCAATTATGATGAGAATACAAATTTTATTCAATTAATTTCCCCGGAAATATCTCATAAGGTAGGTATAGTTCATATTGATGATAATCGCCCATCACCTATTAAAAATAACTTTTTAAAATTCTTAAAAAGCTTTAATAAGTAATTATTATCAATTAATTAGTTATTGATAATTGAATCTTAATAAAAAATTACTAGATTATAGTAAATGAAAGACACACAAAGTAAGATTCATCCAGGTTCTGGTAGAAGAAAAGCATTAGAATTCAACAAGGGTCGCCAAAGTGATGACCAGTCAATTGATGATCTTAAAAACCTTATACCTAATGACTATTTTAGACAAAGGGATATGCTTATTGAAAGCCTTCACTTAATTCAAGATCAGTATAAATGTCTAAAACCAAGACATTTAACAGCATTATCCGAATTAACAAATTTACCTTTAACTGAAATTTATGAAACAGCATCATTCTATGCTCACTTTGATATTTATAAAGAGGATGATATTAGCCCTCCTGAAACAACAATTAGAGTTTGTGATGGTATTACATGTGAGATGAACGGATGCAAAACTTTAGAAAAAAATTTGAGTGATAGTGTATCTTCTAATGTGAGAGTAGTTAGAGCACCTTGTATGGGAAGGTGTCACCAAGCTCCAGTAGTTGAGGTAGGAAAAAAACATTTTGTAAACGCAGATGTGAGTGTAGTTCAAAAAGCCTTAAAGGAGCAAGATACAAAACCAGTTATACCAAATTACATAAGCTATGACGATTATGTAAAAAATGGTGGATATAAAATTCTAAAGGATTGTACTGAAAATAAAAAAGATCCGATGAATCTCATAGAAGAAATGGAGCAATCAGGTTTGAGGGGTCTTGGCGGTGCAGGATTTCCAACCGGTAGAAAATGGAGATTTGTAAGAGCAGAAAATAAACCCAGGTTAATGGCAATTAACGGTGATGAGGGTGAACCAGGAACATTTAAAGATCATCATTATCTTACAAGAGATCCACATAGATTTCTTGAGGGGATGCTAATTGCTGCATGGGTAGTTGAGGCAACAGATGTATATATATACATGCGAGATGAGTATCCTGATGTAATAAAATTTTTAAAGAAAGAAATTAAAATTTTAGAAGAAAAAAAATTAAATATTAAAACAAGAATTCATTTTAGAAGAGGTGCTGGAGCCTACATTTGTGGTGAAGAATCATCAATGTTAGAAAGTTTAGAGGGCAAAAGAGGCTTACCTAGACATAAACCCCCATTTCCATCTCAAGTAGGACTTTTTGGCAGACCAACATTAATACACAATGTTGAAACAGTTTTTTGGGTAAGAGAGATTTTGGAAAAAGGTGCTGTCTGGTTCAGTAGTCATGGTCTCAATGGTAGAAAAGGTTTAAGAACATTCTCTGTATCGGGAAGAGTAAAAAACCCTGGTGTAAAACTAGCTCCAGCAGGGATCACAATAAAACAACTTATTGATGAGTATTGTGGCGGTATTAAAGAGGGGCATACATTTAAAGCATACTTACCTGGAGGGGCCTCTGGAGGAATACTTCCTGCAGCATTAGATAATATTCCGCTTGATTTTGACACATTACAAGAGCATGGCTGTTTTATTGGTTCGGCTGCTGTGGTCGTTTTATCTGACAAAGATAACATGAAGGATATTGCAAAAAATTTAATGTTCTTTTTTCATGATGAAAGTTGTGGTCAATGTACTCCTTGTAGAAATGGAACTGAAAAAGCTCTTAAACTTATGAACCAATCTTCTTGGGATGTAGACCTTTTAAAAGAATTATCATCGGCAATGATGGACGCCTCTATATGTGGTTTAGGACAAGCTGCCCCAAATCCAATGCTTTCTGTTATCAAACACTTCCCAGAGGAGGTAACCAACTAATGTCAGATAATATTAAATTTAAAATTGACGGTAACGAATATGTAGCTAACAAAGACGAGTCGATTTGGGATGTCGCAAAAAAAAATAACATTGACATTCCTCATCTCTGTTACTCGCCTGAGCCAGGTTACCGTGCAGATGGAAATTGTAGAGCATGTATGGTTGAAATTAAAGGGGAGAGAACTCTTGCAGCGTCTTGTATTCGTAAACCTACTGAAGGCATGGAGGTTACAGTTAACTCCACTAGAGCAGAAAAATCTCGTTCTATGGTTTTTGAACTTCTTGTGTCTGATCAACCAGAAAAAAATAATTCTCCTGACCCAGAGTCAAAGTTTTGGAATTGGTCTGAAAAATTAGGTGTTAGTGATAGTCGTTTCCCAAGTAAAGATAAAATAGAGTTAGACAGATCTCATAAAGCGATGAGTGTTAATTTAGATGCATGTATAAATTGTAATTTATGTGTTAGAGCTTGTCGTGAAGTACAAGTAAACGATGTAATCGGAATGGCCTACAGAGGATCAACAGCGAAGGTAATATTTGATTTAGATGACCCAATGGGTAATAGCACTTGTGTTGCTTGTGGAGAATGTGTACAAGCTTGTCCAACAGGAGCATTAATGGAGTCCTCCTTAGTTGATAATGAGGGGAAAAGAGAGTCCTATTCAGATAAAGTAGTAGAAAGTGTTTGTCCTTATTGTGGCGTAGGATGTCAAACTGAAGTACACGTAAAAGACGATAAAATTTTGTACGTGGATGGTAAAAATGGACCAGCTAATGAAAATAGGTTATGCGTAAAAGGTAGATTTGGTTTTGACTATATCAATCATGATGGAAGACTCACTAAACCATTAGTTAGAAAAGCTGGTGTTGAAAAAGACCCAAATCTTGAAATTAAAGATGCTGATATCTATGATTATTTTGAAGAGACTACTTGGGAAGACGCAATCGAAAGAGCTTCATCTGGTCTTTTAAATTTAAAAGAAGATCATGGACCAAAAAGTTTAGCTGGTTTTGGTTCAGCAAAGTGTTCTAATGAGGAGGCTTATTTATTTCAAAAATTGGTTAGAGTTGGTTTTGGATCAAATAACGTAGATCACTGTACTAGACTTTGTCACGCATCTTCTGTTGCAGCACTGATGGAATGTGTAAACTCTGGAGCTGTATCAGCTCCTTTTATGTCTGCATCTGATGCTGACTGTATCATTGTTATTGGTGCACGGCCTACAGAAAACCATCCTGTTGCAGCAACTTATCTAAAACGTGCAGCAAAAAGAGGTTCAAAGTTAGTTGTTATGGATCCAAGAAAGCAAGGTTTAACAAAACATGCTACCTATAACTTACAATTTAAAGCTGGTACTGACGTTGCGATGCTCAACGCACTTTTGTACACAATTGTTGAGGAAAGGCTTTATGATGAACAATATATTCAAGGACAAACTGAGGGTTTTGAAAAATTACAAGAGGAAATAAAAGATTTTTCACCTGAGAAAATGGAAGCTATTTGTGGCATCAAAGCTCAAGAGTTAAGAGAAGTTGCTAGACTTTATGCTAAATCAGAGAGGTCCATTATCTTTTGGGGGATGGGAGTATCTCAACATGTGCATGGAACAGACAATGCTAGATGTTTAATTGCTTTGGCTTTAACCACAGGACAGATTGGAAGAGAAGGCACAGGTTTACACCCTCTGAGAGGTCAAAATAATGTTCAAGGTGCTTCTGATGCAGGATTAATTCCAATGGTCTTTCCTGATTACCAGTCAGTTGAAGATGGGAGTATCCATCAAAAATATGAAAATTTTTGGAAGACAGGTCTCGATGATAAAAAAGGTTTAACTGTCGTTGAAGTTATTAACAAAATTTTAGAAGATGAAATTAAAGGTATGTATATTATGGGCGAAAACCCTGCGATGTCTGATCCTGATCAAAATCATGCAAGAGCAGCATTAGCTAAATTAGAACATTTAGTTGTTCAAGACATTTTCATGACTGAAACTGCCTGGCATGCAGATGTAATCTTACCTTCATCAGCCCATGCTGAGAAAACTGGAACTTATACAAATACTAACAGACAAGTTCAATTAGGTCGTCAAGCAGTTCCACCTCCTGGTTCAGCTAGACAAGATTGGTGGATTACTCAAGCCATAGCCCAAGGCATGGGATTAGATTGGAGTTATTTACATCCAAGAGATATTTTTAATGAGATGGCACAAGTAATGCCTTCATTAAAAAATATTACATATGAAAGACTTGAAAATGAAAATTCAGTTACATATCCCTGTGATGATCCAAATAAACCTGGAAATGAGATTATATTCAATGAAAATTTTCCAACTGCAAATGGAAGGGGAAAAATAGTACCTGCTAAACTAATACCACCAGCAGAACTACCAGATGACGACTTTCCAATGATATTAACAACAGGTAGATTATTAGAACATTGGCACACTGGGTCTATGACAAGAAGAGCTAATGTTTTAGATCATATAGAACCTGAAGCAATAGTCAGTATGAATAGGTGGGACATGAAAAGGATGACAATTAATCCTGGAGATCAAGTTTTAGTTAAAACAAAAAGAGGATCACTGGCTATTAAGGTTAGAAGTGACAGAGAAATACCTGAAGGTATGGTTTTCATGCCATTTTGTTTTGCTGAGGCTGCTGCAAACGTGCTCACAAACCCTCAGTTAGATCCAATTGGTAAAATTCCTGAGTTTAAGTTTAGCGCAGCAAGTGTCGAAAAAATTCAACCTTCAGTCAACTAATTTAAAAAATACTTATAATATCTTTGAACGGTATATCTTTTATATAAACAATTAAACCTATAAGAGCTATTGTTAGAAAATTTATTGTCATAATAAAACGAAATAAATTAAAATTTGATTTATCAAAATCACCTTCATCTTCAAGAACTAGCAATGATTTGTTCTGATGTATTGATGATTGATAATCTAATTTATGAAAAATACTTAAGTCCCCATCAAGTTTCTTAGACGTCGGTTCATGAACTTCTTTGATACTTGATTTATTGTTCAGGAATGTATCAATGATATTAATTTTTTTTTCTAAAGACTCAATTTTTAATTTCAGTTCATCAAAATCAGATTTATTTTTCAAATTACTAGCTCTTATTCTTGGTGATGAGTCATCTACATTTGGATTATAGTCTTTATTTTCTAATTGATTTTTTATTTCAGCTAATGAGTCCAAAATTTTCTTTGACTTTTCTTCGTTAAGACTTGGATTATTATTTTTTGTGGTATCTCTCCCAAATTGATCAATATCCGAAACCATAGATTTTAAACTTAATGTAAGTATTGAAAATAATCAATTATATGTGTTTAGGGTTGTTTCTAATAAATGTGAATGGTGCCGGCTGGGGGACTCGAACTCCCGACCTGATGATTACAAATCAACTGCTCTACCAACTGAGCTAAGCCGGCATTGTGTTATTATTTATATTAAAATCTAAAATAAACAATATTTAAAAAGTACTAATTTTGAAATGATATGCAGCAATTGCTAGAGAATTTGCTGCATTATAACTATCAATACCACCTACAATTTTTTGAGGAATACTTATTTTAAAGTCACTCTTTGTTAAAATATTTCTTCTAATCCCTTTTCCTTCACTTCCAACAATGATGACAGATTTTTTATCAAAATTAAATTCTCTGTTTATTTCCTGACCACTCATATCTAGGGAATAAGTCCAATAACCAGATTTTTTTAGAACTTCTATTGATCTGTTTATATTTTTAGAAACATGATATTTCAACACTTCAACGGCTCCAGACGAGGTTAATGAGGTTACATCGTTAATATCTGCCGAAGAATGCTCTGATAGTAATAGACCATCAGCTCCCATCAACAGGGCCGTTCTTATTATGTTTCCTAGGTTATTTTGGTCTGTAATCTGATCGGCTATTATAATAAGGGAT
>CACABO010000016.1 GCA_902530745.1 uncultured Alphaproteobacteria bacterium
ATTTTTTGATAGAAAATACAAAACTAAAACAAAATTAAAATTTTTAGTTTACAAAAAAATACCAGTTGGTTATGGATTAGGAGGCGGATCCTCAAATGCAGCCTCAATTTTAAAATTTCTATATAAATATCATCAAATTACTTCAAAAAACTTTGAAAAAGATGCACCTTTAATTGGTTCAGATGTAATTATTTTTAAAGATAAATATCCAAAAATAATTGATGGATTAAGTCAGTATAAATACCTCAATGCAAAAAAATATTATTGGAGGAAAGTTTACTTAATTTTTCCTTCACAAAAAAATTTAACTAAAAAAATTTATAATTATTTTAAAAACCATAATATGGGAGCAAAAAAACAACTAATATCTCAAAATAACTTAACTAGTTCATCCATGTTGCTAAATAAAGAGTTTAAAGAATTATTTATGTTCCTTTTGGATTATAGGAAAGATTTCTTAAAATTTGGCATGAGTGGTAGTGGATCTTCAATTTTTGTATCTTTCAAGAAAATCGCAAAAGAAAGGTCGATTTTTAGGGAGATTAATAAATTTTATCCTTCAGTTAGAATTGAAAAATCCTCTTATTTCGGATAAGTTCTTTAAATCCTGATGGGGCGTAGCCAAGCGGTAAGGCACCGGTTTTTGGTATCGGCATGCGTAGGTTCGAATCCTACCGCCCCAGCCATATCTAAGCTATAAATTGAAATAATATGAAACAACTTTTATTTTCACTTAAAGAGGGATCAGTTAGTTATCATAAAAAAGAAATTTTAAAGGAACTTGATATAAATATTCATCGAAAAGATTTTATTGCGCTTGTTGGTAAAAATGGGGTAGGGAAATCAACCCTAATGAATGTCATATCAGGTCAACATGATATTGATGCTGGTGAAAAATGGAGTATTGATAATTTTGCTGTAAATTATTTCAACCAAAATTTTGTATTAAATGATGATAATAACACCGTTGAGCAAGAAATTTTATCTGTAATCAAAAATCAAGATAATAATTATGAGATAGATATATTTTGCAATAATTTAAGTATTGATAAAAACAGTTTAATTAAACATTTATCTGGGGGGCAAAAAAGGAGAGTAGGGCTAATCAAAAATTTAATCAAACCATCTGATCTTTTGCTATTAGATGAACCAACTAATCATTTAGACTTGGACACAATTGTTTGGCTAGAAAATTATTTAAAAAAACTAGATTGTGCAATTTTATGTGTAAGTCATGATAGACAATTTCTAAAAAACTTTACAAATAAAATATTATGGATAGATCGATCTAAAATAAAAATAAACTACAAAGGTTATAGTGACTTTGATAATTGGTCTGAGACTCTTTTATCACAAGAAGAGAGAGAACTACAAAATAGGAAGCAATTTGTCAATTTAGAGATGAATTGGGCTAATAAAGGAGTTAAAGCAAGAGTTAAAAGAAATACCAGAAGGTTAGAACAAGCTAAAGACTTAAAGGAAAATTTAGACAAAGATATTAGCGAATTTAAAAAAGCTACAAAAAAGATTGAAATTAATCAAATTTATGAGAATTCAAAGAATTTTAAAAATGTTGCAGAGTTTCACAATGCAGAATTTTACTATGAAGAAAATAATAAAAATTTTATTTTAAAAAACTTTAATTTAAAAATAAGCAAAAAAGATAGAATTGGTCTTTTGGGAGGTAATGGATCTGGAAAAACAACTTTTTTAAAAATTTTACTTAATGAACTGAATTTAAAATCGGGAACTTTAAAATTAAGAAAAGAGTTAGAGTTTTCCTATTTTGATCAATTAAGAAATGATTTAAAAGACAATTTACCAATAAAGAAGGTCTTAGTCCCCTCTGGTGGCGATTACTTAAAAACGCATGGTAAAGAGAGACATGTATGCAGTTACTTAAAAGATTTCCATTTTGATCCATCTAAAGCAAATGATCCTGTCGGGAGTTTATCTGGTGGAATGAAAAATCGACTACTTTTATCAAAAGTCTTATCAAATCCTAAAAGTGGCTTAATCTTAGATGAGCCTACTAATGACCTTGATATTGATACTTTAGATTTAGTAGAGTCTATACTTTCTAATTACAACGGGACTCTCGTAGTTGTCTCACACAATAGAGATTTTTTAGACAAATTAGTAAATAAAATATTATTTTTTAAAGGAAATGGTGATGTTTTGTTATTTAATGGTGGCTATCATGACTTCTTAAAAAACAAAGATCTTCTTGAAAATGATACTAATAACTATTCTCAAAATGAAAATAAATCTGAAAAGAAAAATATAAATTTAAAAAATTTACATAAAAAAAAGTTAACCTTTAAATTACAATATGAGCTTAATAATTTACCCAAGCAAATAGACATTTTGAAAGAAGAAATTGTTCATTTTGAAAAAATCATAGAGGCACCAGATCTTTATAAAAAGGACTATGAGTTATTTATTAGCACAACTAAAAAATTAGGCTCTCTCCAAATAGAATTGGAAAATAAAGAGCAAAGATGGCTAGAACTCATGGAATTAAATTAGAAGATGAATTTAAAAAAAAAAGTTGAAGAAATCTCTAATATTTCTCATTTTGATGAAATCTGCAGTATGCTTCCATTTGAAAAAAAGGATATTTATCTTATTGGAGGAGCTACTAGGTCTTTATTATCGGATAATCACGAAAACAAAGATATTGATGTAGTTATTCCAGAATTAGATGATCGAACGGTCGATAAAATTTTAGATAAATATGATAGTGCAAAATATTATCAAGCTTATAAAAGTATATCGTTCGAATTAGGTGATTTTGAGTTCCAGATAAATTCATTTAGAAAAGATGTAGCCCCATCTGGAAGACATTCAAAAATTGCTAATGCCTTGAGTATTAAAGAGGACTCTTTAAGAAGAGATTTTACATTTAATAGCATATACATAAATTTAATCGGGGAGGTGTTCGATTTTTATTCAGGTATTGAGCATTTTAAAAATAACTACTTGAAGTTTATTTTTGACCCAATTGTACAAATTCAAAAAGATTATCTAAGGGCAATAAGATATATCAGGTTTCTTTCATTATTTGAAAATACAAAAACCTTTCCAGCTGATTTGGAAGCTATAATGTTACTCTCAAAAAACATTACAGATTTTGTAAAAGAAAAAAAAATATCACAAGAGCTTAATAAGATCTACAAGATGCCATTTCCAAAAAATACCATTACTTTTTTAAAAGCGAATAATGAGCTGAGGCAATTTTTAGATTTTTTATCTTAAAAATCAGCTTTAATTGATGAAACGACAATTGCAACAGAGGTAGCAAGATTTAATGACCTTGTTTTGCTGCTTATCGGTATCGTTATTTTGTTATTGACAGTATTATGAATTGTTTCTGGCACACCTGCTGTTTCTTTTCCAAATAAAATAATATCATTATCTTCAAACTTAAACTCATAAAGATTATTGTCGGTTTTAGTAGTGGCTAAGATTATTCTGTTGTTATTTTTTTTTGAATATAAATAAAAATTATCCCAATTTTCATGATTTACAATTTCACAATGGTCTATGTAATCCATCACAGCGCCTTTAAATCTTTTATCTGTCATGGAGAAAGGCAAAGGTTTAATTATGTGAAGGGGAAACTCTAAACAAGCAGCGGTTCTGATAATCACACCAAGATTTTGAGGCATATCGGGCTGATAGAGACAAATTGCAAATTTATGCGTCATGATGACTACTACTTATGCTACATCTTACCAATAAAATCTACTTAGATTTAAACCCAAATGTCAGATAGTAAAAAACCAAGAAGAGATTTTATTAAATTATCAGCAATGACCCTAGGAGGGGTTGGGGCTGCTAGTTTACTTATTCCTTTTATATCAAGCATGAATCCAGGCAAAGATACTCTAGCCTTGGCATCAACTGAAATAGATTTATCTCCCTTGGAAGAGGGCCAGAGTTTGACAGTAATATGGAGAGGTAAACCTGTTTTTATAAAGCATCGAACAAAAAGTGAAATTGACAGTGCTAGAAATATTTCTTTAGAGGAACTACCAGATGCAGAGGAGGACTCTGCTAGAGTTCAAAAAGATAATTGGTTAGTTGTATTAGGTGTTTGTACTCATTTAGGTTGTGTACCTCTTGGACAAAAAGCTTCGGATACAAAAGGAGACTATGGCGGATGGTTTTGCCCTTGTCATGGTTCTCATTATGATACTTCTGGCAGGATAAGAAAAGGCCCAGCTCCGACCAACTTACCTGTTCCCCCTTACGTTTTTTTAACTGATAACAGAATAAAGATAGGATAATTTAATGAGTTCAAATGAATTACAAGGTTACAAAAAAACACTAAATTCACCATACACTGGTATAAAAGGTTGGATTGACTCTAGACTTCCTCTTATAAGAATGATGGAAGCAGAATACTTAAAGTTTCCCGTCCCTAAATCACTAAATTACTTTTGGTCATTTGGTGGTATAGCTATGTTTTGTCTTATAGGACTAATTTTAACTGGAATTTTTCTAGGGTTTCATTATAAGCCTTCAGCCGATGATGCCTTTGACTCTGTTGAAAGGATCATGAGAGACGTTAGTTTTGGTTGGTTAATTAGATATTTACATGCCAACTTAGTGTCTTTTTTCTTTATAGCTACTTTTATTCACATTTTTAGAGCTTTATATTTTGGATCATACAAAGCACCCAGAGAGTTAGTCTACATTTTTGGTTTGACTATGTTTATGCTGATGATGGCAACTGCATTTCTAGGATATACACTACCATGGGGTCAGATGTCTTATTGGGGAGCAACAGTTATAACAAATCTCTTCTCAGCTATTCCTGTTGTAGGAGATGCGATACTTACATTACTTCTTGGTGACTTCACTGTTGGTGACTCAGCTGTTAATCGTTTTTATGTACTTCATTGGCTATTAGCTTTTGCAATTGTCGGTTTAGTAGTCTTTCACGTAATCACACTACATATGACTGGTTCTAATAATCCGACTGGCACAGAGCCTCAAAGCTGGGATGAAACAGTGAGTTTTCATCCATACGTAACTATTAAAGATCTAAATGCTACAATATTTTTCTTTATCATTTTGGCATTTATTCTCTTTTATTACCCAAATATTTTAGGCCACTCCGATAATTACATCAAAGCTAACCCTATGGTAACTCCTGCACATATTGTGCCTGAGTGGTACTTTCTACCTTTCTATGCAATACTTAGAGCTATTCCAGATAAACTAGGCGGTGTGATAGCTATGTTTAGCTCCATTCTAGCATTAGGCTTACTACCATGGCTGGACACATCTAAAGTTAGATCATGTTTATTTAGACCTATCTGGAGATACTGTGTTCTCTTGTTTGCTGTAAACTTTTTGGTTCTTATGTATGTTGGAGGTAAACCTGCTGAAGGTCTTTATGTACTTATCTCAAGGATTGGAACTGCATATTGGTTTTTGTTTATATTTGTTTTAGCCCCACTTGTAGGATTTTTAGAAACTCCACGACAACCTCTAACTATCACAAATTATTTGCAAAGCAAAAAAGCCTAATATGAGAAAAGCTCTACTGGCCATTTTTTTACTTTTTAGTTTCAATTTGTATGGTGCTGGAGCTAAAATTGATATTCCAAAATATGATTGGTCTTGGAAAGGTTTTTTCGGTACATATGATCGTGCCTCAGCTCAAAGAGGTTTAAAAGTTTATAGAGAAGTTTGCGCTGGATGCCATTCCATGAATTATTTGTCTTATAGAAATTTAGCGGACCTTGGTTTTAGTGAAGATCATATAAAAGCTATTGCAGCCGAACACTTAGTTTTAGATGGACCAAATGATGAAGGAGAAATGTTTGAAAGAGACGGAATTCCCTCAGATCAGTTTGTTAACCCATATCTTAATGAAAATGCTGCTAGAGCTGCCAATAACGGAGCTTACCCACCTGATTTATCTTTAATAGTTAAAGCCAGACCTAAAGGTGCTGATTACATTAAAGCATTGTTGCTTGGATATGTTGATCCACCAGAGAATATGAAAGTTCCAAAAGGTCAACACTATAATAAATTTATGGCAGGTAATCTAATTGCCATGACATCTCCTTTGTCTGATGGTCTTGTTGATTATGATGACGGAACTGAAAGCACAATGGATCAAATGACAACAGATGTTACAACTTTTTTAGCTTGGGCAGCTGAGCCTAGCTTAGAGGACCGAAAGAGAATGGGTTTAAAAGTGATACTATTTTTATTAGTATTGTTCGTCTTAGCCTATATTTCTAAACAACAAATTTGGAGAAATATTAAACATTAAATAAGAAGTGGATAATATCGCCATCTTTGACTACATATTCTTTTCCCTCCAATCTTAACTTTCCTTTTTCTTTAGCGCCACTTTCTCCCTTGTATTCAATATAATCTTCATATGAAATTGTCTCAGCTCTAATAAAACCTTTTTCCATATCACTATGAATTTCTCCAGCAGCATTGGGCGCTAACGTACCTCTAATAATCGTCCATGCTCTTAGCTCTTTCTCACCAGCAGTAAAAAAATTTATATAATTTAAAAGTTCATAACCTTTTTTAATAACTCTTTTAAGACCGGTTTCTTTAAGGCCTATACTATCAAGAAACATTTTTTTTTCTTCATGATCGTTTATTTGTGAAATTTCAGACTCAATTTTAGCACTTACAATCAATGTCTCTGAGTCATTCAATTTAGAATATTCCTCAATAGACTTAGTGTACGCATTTCCGCTTACAGATGAATTTTCATCAACATTACAAACATATACAACAGGTTTAATAGATATAAGTTGAAAAATATGCAAATATTCAATCTCATCTTTATTTAAATTGCTCAAAATTCCTTTTTCTTTAGAAATAAGATCTATTGCTTTTTCAATTATCAATATCTTTTTTTTATCATCATCTGTTTTTTGAGTTTTTTTTAGTTTCTGATAATTTTTTTCCAAGATCTCTAGATCAGATAAAGCTAATTCAGCATTAATTATTTTTATATCTTCGAGAGGATTAATTCTATTTTCAACGTGTTGTATATCATCATCTTCAAAACATCTCACAATATGAAATAACGCATTAACTGAGCGTATATGAGATAAAAAAGCATTCCCAAGACCCTCACCTTTGGAGGCTCCTTTTACAAGACCTGCAATATCAACTATTTCAAAAGCTGCAGGAATTATTTTTTGTGGGTTGCATATTGCGGCAATTTTTTGAATTCTATCATCTGGCACTCTTACTAAAGAGCTATTTGGGTCAATTGTTGCAAAAGGATAGTTGGCTGCTAGAGCTTGCTCATTTTCGCATAAAGCATTAAATAAAGTTGACTTACCAACATTTGGTAGGCCAATGATTCCGCACTTCATTTAAATTCCTAGATTAGATAAATGTTTCGATACAAATATCTGCGATAGGTTTAAGTATATAACTTCAAATAATAAGATGAGCTGTTTCTTTTCTTCTGTATTAAAGTTACCCAGTACATGTTTTGTCACCTTATCTTTAACACCAGGATGACCAATTCCAATTCTGAGCTTCCAATAGTTATCTCCAATTTTACTACTGATACTTCTTAGCCCATTATGACCAGCGTTTCCCCCCGCAAATTTAATTTTTATCTCCCCTAAATCCAAATCTAGTTCGTCATATAGAACAAATATTTCATCTAACTTACTGAGTTTATTTGTTTTGAGGCTCAGTATACCGTTTCCGGACTCATTCATATAACTCTCAGATAAAGCGATTTGACATTTTTGGCCATCAAGTAGGAAAGAATTAGAAAGTTTAAAGTTCTTAAACTTTTTTAGTTTGAGTTCTAATTTATTGACTAGAAATTCTCCAAGTAATAGTCCAGCGTTATGCCTATTATTTTTATGTTTAACTGTTGGATTGCCTAGGCAATATAAAGTAAGCATATAGATAGACTATATTATTCGGCTGCTTTTTCTTCTTCTTTCTTATCTTCGGTTTTTTCTGCTGTTTCTTCAGTTGTCTCTTCGGTTTCTTCTGGTTCTGGTTCTTTTTCAACCTTTGGAGCCTGAACCGTAGCTAACATAAAATCTCTACCTTGAATAGTGGGCTTCATTCCCTCACTTAAAGTCACAGAACTTAATCTGATATCATCACCAATTTCCTTACCCTCAAGAGAGATAACAAATTTTTCTGGTATATTATTAGCAAGACAAGACAACTCGATTTCTCTTCGAACAACGTTTAAGATACCACCTTGTTTTAATCCAGGAGATAACTCTTGGTTGGTAAATTCAACAGGGACTGATATTACTATTCTTGTTTTTTCATCCACTCTTTGAAAATCTACATGAATAGGGTTATGTTTAACTTTGTGTCTTTGAACACTTTTGACAATTACTGCTTCTTTTTTATCACCAAATTCGACTTCAAATATTTTTGAGTAGAAGCCACCCTCATCAAATCTTTTTTTAAGCTGAATAGTGTCGACTGCTACCATTACAGGGTCAGTCTTACCACCATAAATAATAGAGGGTATCAAACCTTCTTTTAAATATGGATTAGTATTTCCTTTTTTTCGCTCTTTAGCTGGGATATTTCCACTGATTTTCATAGGCTGAGTTTATACAACAAAATCCTAGATTAATCAAACAGAGAAGATATAGAAGTTTCGTTATTAATACGCTTAATAGCTTCACCAAAAAGTGGAGCTACTGATAAATACCTCATTGATGAGGGCACTTCAAAAGTGGGTTTAATTGTATTTGTACAAACCATTTCCTCTAAAACTGAATTATTTATGTTATCTAAAGCCTTTCCAGAGTAAACACCATGAGAACAATATCCATAAACCTCTGTGGCACCATTCTCTTTAAGAGCTTTAGCCGCATTGCAAATTGTTCCTCCTGAGTCAACCAAATCGTCAACGATTATACATTTTTTTCCATCAACCGAGCCTATGACATTCATAGCATTAGACACACCTGGAGCGTCTCTACGTTTATCAATTATAGCTAAATCAGCGTCGAGTTTTTTTGCAAATGCTCTAGCTCTTAAAACACCTCCGACGTCTGGAGAGACAAATACAAGATTTTCATCCCTTTTATTTGATTTAATGTCACTCATGAACATATTAGTTGCATATAGGTTGTCTAAGGGGATATCAAAAAAACCTTGAATTTGACCTGCGTGCAGATCCATTGTTAAAACTCTATTTGCACCAGCTGTGGTAATTAGATTGGCTACTAATTTTGCTGATATAGGAGTTCTTGGTCCAGTTTTTCTATCCTGTCTTGCATAACCAAAATATGGCAAAACAGCAGTAATTCTTTTTGCAGACCCACGTTTTAGAGCATCAATTGCTACCAATAATTCCATTAAATTGTCATTGGCAGGGAAAGAAGTTGATTGAACTAAAAAAACATCTTCTCCTCGAACGTTTTCACCAATTTCAACAAATATTTCTTTATCAGAAAACCTTGTCATAGTTGTTTCAGATAATTGAATTTTTAGATATTCTGAAATCTCTTTAGATAACTCAATGTTACTATTTCCAGAAATAATTTTCATTAGTTAGCTTGGTTATATAGTAAAATGTATATCCATACAAAGTTAAATTATAGATACCAAGCTTAAATTTCTCCCATAATCTCTGTATTTGAGATGAATACTTCTTCGATAACTAAAATATTTTAAGTTTTTAAAAGTATCTATTTTGGAGTCTACAATTTCAGAAATACCAAAAGCATTCAATTTACGTTTAGCAAGTTTAGGAAGGTCATAATAATATTTATCATCTTTTTTAGTCCATAAACCTTTATCTTTAAATTTCATATCATTTATGAATTCTCGAGATACCTCGTAAGAGTTCTTTCTTATACAAGGTCCTATAAAAGCACTAATATTTGACTTTATGGAGCCAATTTGAAGCATTTTATTTATGGTATTTTCGATGATATCTCTTTTTAAACCTCTCCATCCTGCATGGCAAATTCCTATGACTTTATTTTGGTAATCAATAAATATTATTGGCAAACAATCAGCTGTAGTAATACCGAGAATAAATTTATCATCTCGTGTTACAACACCATCACAATTGTAGACAGATTTACTTTTTCTAACAATAAGACATTTGCTTGAATGTGATTGGTTAGGAATGATTAATACTTTTTTTTCTTTAGATATGAGGTTTTTAGCAATTTCAATATTT
>CACABO010000017.1 GCA_902530745.1 uncultured Alphaproteobacteria bacterium
TTATTATTATAAAAAATAAGGTATTACACTTTCAAAAGAAAATTGCACAAGGTAGTAAAAAAATATCTAATGATTTAGTTAATATACATAACATTAGTTTTGACTTTGCAGAAAAGCTTAAAATTTCTTCGATTGATCTATCCGACACAAGGAATTCAATAGTTGAAATTCCAATTTGGGAAGAGTTTGGTAATAATAATAAAAAAAATGTTGGGCATGATAATCTTAAAGAGATTATAACAGACCGCTTAGATGAAACCTTTGAATTAGTTTTAAAATCTCTACCAAACGATAAAAGCTTTTACACGTATGTATTTACTGGTGGTGGAGCAAAAATTAAAAATTTTTACAACTATTTTCGAACAAAATTTGGTTATGATATTCAATTTTTAGAACCACCAAAGTCTTGTGGTATTCCTAAAGTTTTAAATGATGGGAGTATTATGTCACTTTATTCATGTTTTTGGCTTTTGACTAATAATAGCTCTGAAAAAAATGATTTTATTCAAAAAATTGATTCTTTTTCAAACAAAATATGGTACAAAAGATTCGTAGACCTACTATAGGTTGATTTGCGGGGAAAAAAATGACACTAGATATAGAACCAGTAGTTGATCAAAAAAACTTAAAACCATCTTTAACAGTTATGGGAATTGGGGGAGCAGGATGTAATGCAGTAAATAATATGATTCAATCAAATTTAAATAACGTTGATTTTATCGTAGCTAATACTGACGCCCAAGCTCTTGAAAATTCTCTTTGTTATAATCGTATACAATTAGGCCTTGAAAAAACAAAAGGTTTAGGAGCAGGGGCAGATCCAATTATTGGAAAGGACGCAGCTGAAGAGAGCATTGATTTAATATCAGAGGAATTAAGAAATACTAATATGTTATTTTTGACAGCTGGTTTAGGTGGAGGCACAGGTACTGGCGCTCTACCAGTAATAGCAAGCATTGCAAAAAAATTAGGAATAGTAACTGTAGCTATTGTTTCAACCCCATTTAATTTTGAGGGCACAAAGAGAATGAACTTAGCACTACAAGGACTTGAAGAAGTTAAAAGTAATGTAGATACATTACTCATCATACCAAACCAAAATTTGTTTAAAGTTTCTAATGAGCAGACATCTTTTGCAGAGGCCTTTAAGAAAGCTGATAATGTTCTTTTCGACGGTGTTAAAGGTTTAACAGATTTAATTACCCAGCCGGGTCTTATAAACTTAGATTTTGCAGATGTAAGAACTGTTATAAAAGAAATGGGATTTGCCATGATGGGTACAGCTGTAGCAGAAGGCGATAATAAAGCAGTAGAGGCATCAAATTTAGCTTTAACTAATCCACTAATTGAAAATATAGATATGAATACAGCTAAAGGAGTTATTGTTAATATTTCTGGAGGTAGTGACATGACTTTATTAGAAGTGGATCACGCAGCAAATATCATAAGGCAGAGTGTTAATCCTGAGGCTAATATAATTTTTGGTTCCTTGATAGACGAGACACTACAAGGTAAATTAAAAATTAGTATTTTTGCCACTGGAATAGAGGCATCAGGAAAAAAAATTCTGTATTACCCAGAGTCAGAAAATAATTCAGGATTTAGTTCTATACAAAATAAAATTGATGGAAGTTTTACTTATGAAGGCACAGATACTAAGCATTTAGAAGATATTTCAGGTGTAGTTGAAAGTAAAGATCTCGAATCTGAAAAAGAGGAATTTAGTTTAGCTAACCAACCGGACAGCACTCAAGCGGATAAAGGTGAATCAATTGAAAAAATTGCAGAAAATTCAGTCAATTTAGAAAATATTGAAGAAAAAAAGAAAAAAGGTTTTTTTAGTATGCTTTCCAATTTGATGACTTCTGATAAAAAAACTACAGAAGAAAGTTTTGAAATTCCTCAAAGAAGGCAAAAAACGAAAAAAACAAAGACAGATCCGAATCTTTTTTTATTTAGTGACGTTTTAGAAGAGGATAATGATAAAACCAAACAAATCAAAGAAAGTGATGAAATATCAGAAGTTTCCGATATTTCAGAATTTAGTGATGAAAATGATACCATTGAGGATATTGATACCCCTTCATATCTTCGTAAAGGTTCTAACCAATAATTTCAATAAATACAAAGTTTTACAAATATAAAGTAATACTTTTTGGGTATTTTCTTAATATTATCTAAATGAAAAGCTTTACTCTCAACGAGTCTGTAAATATAGAGGGTATTGGATTACATACTGGTGTTAAAAGTAATGTTATTCTTAATCCTGCACCTCTAAAGTCCGGCATCATTTTTAATAGAATTGATAAGTCAACAATTATTCCTGCTAAATGGGATAATGTAATATCGACAAAATTTTCTACCAATATAGCTTCAAATGGAGTTGAAGTTAAAACTGTTGAGCACTTATTGAGTGCTCTTGCAGGTCTACATATTAACAACTGTGAAATTTTAATTGACAATGTAGAAGTACCTATTCTTGATGGTAGCTCTAATGAATTTGTTGAGAGCATCTTAAATAAAGGAATAAAAGAGCAAGACTCCGAGCAAAAGATTTTAGAAATTGTTAAGCCTGTAAAATTTTCATGTGATTATGGGTATGCTGAGTTAGCACCTAATTCACCAAAAGATGAGGGATTAAATATTAACTTAGAGTCTAGTTTCGAAGGAAAGTATGAAGATCAAGATATTAAAATTAAGAACTTAAATGGTAACTATATCGAGTCCATATCAAAAGCAAGAACTTTTGGTTTTTTTCAAGAAATTGAATACCTCAAGTCACAAAATCTGATTAAAGGAGGCTCTCTAGATAATGCCATTGTTATCAAAGACAAAAAACCAATTAATAAAGATGGGTTAAGGTATGATAACGAATTAATGCGCCATAAAGTTTTGGATGTGGTTGGCGATCTTTATTTATCTGGTTACCCTATTATTGGAACTTATAAGGGTTTTAAAACAGGCCACTTTATTACAAATAACTTGCTTAAAGAATTATTCAAATCAAAAGAAAACTTTAAGATACATAATATCAACTAAACCATTTTTTTTGGATTAGTATGTTCATTGAACTCTTCCTCAGATAAATCTGTTAGTTCCATACAAGACTCTTTTAAAGAAATGTTTCTATTATAAGCATTTAGTGCCACTTTCGAGGCGAGATCATAACCAATAACTTTGGTTAGGGGTGTCACAAGCATTAAAGAGCGATTTAAAAGTTCATTTACTCTTTTTTTGTTAACTTTTAATCCTTTCAAACAGTTTTTATTAAATGAAGCCATAGCCTCGCTAATTAAACTAATTGCATCAAGAGTATTATGTATAATTAATGGATTATAAACATTTAATTGGAAATGGCCTTGTGTGCAGGCAAAGGCTATAGAATTTCTAAGTCCAATCACATGTGCGCACACCATTGATAGAGCCTCGCACTGTGTAGGATTTATTTTTCCTGGCATAATTGATGAGCCAGGTTCATTGGCTGGAAGAATTAACTCAGAAATGCCACTTCTTGGGCCAGATGCTAATACCCTAATGTCATTTGCCATTTTAAATAAAGCACTCGTTAAAATTTCAACACCTGACATAACTTCAATAAATACATCATGGGAAGCAAGCGACTCATACTTATTTGGGGCAGATTTAAATTGAAGTCCTGTTTCCTTTTTTAAGTATTTAATAAATATTTTAGAAAAATTTTTTGGTGCATTTACTCCAGATCCAACTGCAGTTCCTCCTTGAGCTAATTCATAGAGTTTATCTAAACTTTTTTTAATAACATTTTCTGCATAAGATATTTGATCATAAAACGCTAAAAATTCATTTGAAATTTTTATTGGTGTTGCATCTTGAGTGTGAGTTCTTCCAACTTTAATTATTCCTTTGAACTCAGAAATTTTCTTTTTTAAAGATTTTTTAAAAAAAGCTATTTCAGGAAGTATTTTTTTTTTTATTGATAGCACAGTAGCTATGTGCATAGCAGTAGGAATACTGTCATTTGATGATTGAGACATATTAATATGATCATTAGGATGAAGTGGGTTATTTGTCGGTAGCTTTCTTCCTAATAGCTGATTACTTTTATTTGCAATGACTTCATTAAGATTCATATTGATTTGAGTCCCTGATCCTGTTTGCCATACAACAAGAGGAAAGTGACCGTTTAATTTTCCAGATAAAATTAAATCACAAACTTTACCAATAATTTTAGCGTGATTTTTCTGTAATAATTTTAATTCTGCATTTGCAAAAGCACATGATTTTTTTTGTAAGGCAAGGGCATCTATAAAAATATTTTGAAAATGAAATTTCCCAACACCTATTTGAAAGTTTTCTATTGATCTTTGAGTTTGTGCTCCCCAAAGTTTCGTGCTTTCAACTTTAATTTCACCTAAGCTGTCTTTTTCAATGCGAAATTTGACCATGAGTAATTAATAATATATATCAAATTCAATGAAAAATATTTTATTAATTCGCCATGGTCAAAGCGAGTGGAATAAATTAAATCTTTTTACCGGCTTTAAAAATATTGAATTATCTGAACAAGGTATTGAGGAGGCAAATAAAGCTGGGCAAAACTTCAAAAATTTAGATATTAAATTCAATATTGTATTTACAAGCGAATTAAAAAGAGCTCAAGAAACCGCTAAAATAATTCTTCAAAACCTCGACCAGTGGGATTTTTTAAATAATCAAGGAAAAATAATCTCAAACATTAATTTAAATGAGAGAGATTATGGTGATCTCACGGGTTTAAACAAAAAGGAAACTGCTGAAAAATTTGGAGAAGAACAAGTTCATAAGTGGAGAAGAGGTTATTCTGACCAACCCCCTAACGGAGAAAGTCTTGAGGATGTGGTCAGAAGAGTTAGAAAATATTTTGAGGAAGTAATTAAACCTGCTATTCAAAGTAATGAAAATGATAATATTTTAATAGCAGCACATGGGAATTCTCTAAGAGCGCTTTTAATAGTTATGAATATTTATGAACCACATAATATTAATTCTGTCGAACTCTCAACTGGTGTTCCAATACATGTTATCTTAAAAGATAATAAGTTTAGTGTTAAAGATTAATTAATTGATAGATATAGCTTTAGTTGTAGCAATAGTATCATATTACACCGTCATGTTTATCACACCTGGGCCCAATAATGCTATGTTAACGATCTCGGGCTTAAAATTTGGTTTTAAAAGATCTTTACCACATATTACTGGTATTTCTTTAGGTCATGCTCTTCAAGTTTCATTAATTTGCACAGGTTTAGGTTTAATTTTGATTAATAAACCAGAATTTCAAATGATACTAAAATGGCTTTGTTTTTTTTATCTCATTTATTTAGCTTATCAAATGATTGGGTCTCTAAAGGATTACAAGAAAGATACAGGTAGACCCTTAAATATTTACGAAGCTGCTCTTTTTCAATGGGTAAACCCTAAGGCATGGACAATTGCTATTACAGTCGCATCTGGTTTTATGCCCTTAGAAGAAAAGCTTTGGATAGCTGTTGTTTTCACAGGGTTGATGTCATCATTGGTAAGCTTTCCATGTATAAGTTTATGGGCACTTTTTGGAAGTTTAATTAAAAATTTAGTATCTAACCCTAAATTAAAAAGAAGCTTTGAGTATTTCTTTGCATTATTATTAGTATCTACGGGTATTTATTTAATATTAAACTAATTTTTCAATTAAAGTTAAATAACGAAAATTAATATATCCTTTTTTGGATATATAAAATTTCTCAATGCTATCTTTTTTTAATGAATTACAAAATATTGGCAATTTTGCTTTCAATTTCTTACTTATATTAATAGTTGATTTTAGTAAATGCTCTTCATTAGCAGATTTTAAAATTTTGATTGAGTGTTTGCCACTTAATAAATCATAAAATAAAAGAGAGCAATTATTTTTTAAAATTTTATTTAACATAGCTCTATTTTGCTCAACACACTCTACAACATCGAATAAGACTAAGTAATTTTGATTTGACTTTATTTGACTTTGTTTCAAGCCTTGCATTGATAAGAATAAATCTATTTTTTGATTTGTATAGTATTTACACCCAACTGAAATATATTCTTTCTCTTCAATTATTCTGTCAGTAAATTTTTCAATATAAAAGTTGAATTTAGTTGATATGTTTTTTAGTTCAATAATATCATCTGGTATTAGGGGCATTCTTTTTTCTTTTTTGACCATATCTGAGAGCATACAAATATTCATAATTAAAAAAAAATATATACTATAATCTTATGAAGTTAATTCCAGAATGGGAAGCACATGACAAATGTCTAATGGCTTGGCCATGTAATAAAAATCTTTACAACGAAATAATTAAAGATGCCAGAATAGAAATGGCGCATTTAGCTAATTGTATTTCGGATGAAGAAACTGTTTATATGTATTGTAATAAAGAGGATTACAATGAGTGTAAAAATTATATTAATAATCAAAAAATAAATATTATTCAATTAGAACTAGATGACTCTTGGATGAGAGATATAGCCCCAATTTTTATAAAAGAGGACAATGAACTTAAATGCATTAATTTTAATTTTAATGGTTATGGAAAATACCCAAATTATTTTAATGATAATAAAGTAGGTGAATATATCTCAAATCAATTTTCTATTACTTCATATTTAAATGACCTTACTTTAGAGGGTGGTGCTATTACTTACGATGAATACGGAAACTTGTTTACCACTGAAAGTGTCCTACTTAACCCAAATAGAAATAATCCTGAAAAAGCAAAAATAGAGCAAACACTGACTGGTCTATTTGATTTAAATTCAATGATTTGGATCCCCGAAGGTTTAAAAGATGATGATACTGATGGGCACATAGACAATATTTTATGTCCTATTGGAAATAGAAAATATTTAATAGCAAAAAGTTATGATTTAGATGATTTGAATTCAAATAATTTAACTAAGATTAAATCAATTATTCTAAGTAACCTATCGAGCATTGACAGTAATATAGAATTAATTGATATACCACTACCTTCAAAAATAGTTGTTAATGATAAAAAGCTTATTGCCTCGTATATAAATTTTTATTTTTCAAAGCGTAAAATCTTTCTTCCAAAATTTAATGTTAAAGAAGATGAAATGGTTTATGATATTTTTAAGGATATTTTTAAAGATAAAAAAATTGAGATGATTGAAACTTCACATATAAATTATGGTGGAGGTAATATCCATTGTGTTACCATGAATGTGCCAAAATATGTTAATTAAGGTTGCTGCTTCACAATTTAAATCAATAAAAGAAAAAAAAGATTTAAACATAAATAAGGCTATACATATTGCTCAACAAGCATCTAAGGAAAATGTAAATATTTTCCTCCTACAGGAGTTATTTCAGACTGAGTACTTTTGCTCAACTCAGGATAATAAGTTTTTTAATTATGCAATTGAATTTCCTAATGACAAACTATTTGAAATTTTTTCTAATTTTTGTAAGAAAAATAATATGGTAATGCCGATTAGTTTTTTTGAAAAAAAAGAAAATAATTATTTTAATTCTCTAGTTGTGATTAATGCTGATGGTAAATTAAGTGATTTATATAGAAAGTCTCATATTCCTGAGGGTCCTGGTTATAACGAAAAGTTTTACTTTAAACCCGGAGATACTGGCTTCAAAGTATTTAACACAAAATTTGGAAATCTTGGTTGTGGTATATGCTGGGATCAATGGTTTCCTGAATGTGCGAGATCTATGACACTATCAGGTGCAGATATTTTATTATATCCCACAGCAATTGGTTCTGAGCCTCAAGACCCTTTATTAGACTCAAAAGATCACTGGCAAAATGTAATGAAAGGTCATGCAGCTGCAAATCAAATTCCAGTTATTGCTTCTAATAGAATTGGCACAGAAAATGAAGGTTCAATATCTGTTACATTTTATGGAAGTTCCTTTATAGCCAATCATTTGGGTAATATTGAAATTGAAATGGACAAAAAAGATGAGGGCTTTGTATCTAAGAATTTCGACTTTTCAGAAATAACAAAATACCGCCAATCTTGGGGAAATTTTAGAGATCGTAGACCCGATCTATATAAAAAAATTTGTGATTTTTAAAAAAAATTATCATATTATTCAAATTCTACTTATTTAAGAGGAGAGGTAATATGAATAAATTTTTAACAGCTCTTATAGTGCTACTACTTCCTATGAGTTTGAGCGCTAAAGAAGAGTTATTTATATACAATTGGTCCGATTACATAGCTGAAGATACAATTGCAAATTTTGAGGAAGAAACTGGTATTGATGTAACATACGATGTATTTGACTCAAACGAAGTTCTAGAGGCTAAGCTTTTAGCTGGAGGAAGTGGTTATGATTTAGTTGTTCCATCAGGCTCCTTTATGGAAAACCAAATTAAAGCTGGAGTTTTTCAAAAACTTGATAAAAGCATGATTCCAAACCTCAAAAATTTAGATCCAAGTGTTTTAGAAAAAACTGATGCTCATGATCCAGGTGGGGAATACTCTGTCAATTACATGTATGGCACAACTGGAATTGGTTACAATGTTGCTGCCGTAGAGGAAAGAGGCGGAGATGTTGAGTCATGGGACATAATATTTGATGTAGATCAAATTTCTAAATACGAAGATTGCGGTGTGGCTTTCTTAGATGCACCAAGTGAAATTGTTGAGATTGCATTAAATTATCTTGGCCATGATCCAAATACAGAAAACACCAAAGCTAATCAAGAGGCACTAGAATTGTTGAATAATATTAGACCTTACATAAAGTATTTTGACTCTTCTCAGTACATTGATGATTTAGCAAATGGTGAAATTTGCTTAGCTATAGGTTGGTCAGGTGATGTATTTATAGCAGCATACGAGGAAATCGAAGAGGTCTGGTATTCAATTCCAAATGAAGGAACAGTAATTTGGTTTGATATGATGGGAATTCCAGCAGACGCAAAAAACGTAGAAAATGCTCATAAATTTATAGATTATATTTTGAGACCAGAAGTTGTTGCAGAGATTACTAACTATGTGTGGTACTCAAATCCTAATCTAGTAGCTAACACAACTGAAGGTTTGATAGATCCTGATATTCTTTCAGACCCAGCTATTTATCCAACAGAAGAAACATTAACTAAACTTTTTGCAGATACAGCTGACTCACCTCAAAAGTCTAGAATATCTTCGAGAGTATTTAATAGTTTTAAAGCTTCTCAATAATTTAATTAAAGCGCAACTTTTACTTTAGTTGCGCTTTTCACAATCTTTTTTATGTCTGAACCTTTTTTACAAATCATAGATGTATCAAAAAGGTTTGATAATGTCGTTGCTTTAGACAAAGTTAATCTAAAAATAGCTAAATCTGAAATATTCAGTCTCCTAGGATCTTCAGGATGTGGTAAGTCAACACTTTTGAGAATTATAGCAGGTTTTGAGAAGCCTGATGAAGGAAGAATTCTACTTGAGGGAAAGGATATCACGAAACTTCCACCATATGTAAGACCTCTAAATATTATGTTCCAAAACTATGCACTATTTCCACATTTAAATGTCACTAATAATATCCAGTTTGGACTAAAAGAAGAAAAAATTTCTAAAGAAGAAATCAATCATCGTGTTAATGAAATTTTAAATTTACTAGAACTGAATGGTTTAGAGAAAAGAAAAATCAATGAGATATCTGGTGGTCAACAACAACGTGTAGCGTTAGCAAGATGTCTAGTCAAAAAACCAAAATTACTTTTATTGGATGAACCACTTGCAGCATTAGATAAACAGCTAAGAGTACAAACACAATTCGAGTTAGTTAATCTACAGTATAAGTTAGGTATCACTTTTATAATTGTTACCCATGATCAAGAGGAAGCAATGTCATTATCTGATAGAATGGCAATTATGAAAAATGGAGAAATCCTCCAAGTCGGTAATCCTGTTGAGATATATGAAAAACCGAAGGACAAATATATAGCCAATTTTATAGGCACAGCAAATATCTTTAATGTTCTTAATAAAAATAATCAAATCATCATTAAAGAATTAAATTATGAAGTTAAAAATATTAACAATAAAGAAAACCATGTTAAATGTTTAATTAGGCCTGAAAAAATTTCTGTTAAAAAACTAGAAAACCAATCTGATAATTTAAATATTGGTGTAATTAAAGAAGTAGC
>CACABO010000018.1 GCA_902530745.1 uncultured Alphaproteobacteria bacterium
ATAATTTCAGTCTAAATTTATTGCAATTTTGTTTTTTTCTTTTTTTTATTTCAACAGTCGTATTTTATTTGTTTGAAAAACCAATTTTATTTTTAAGGCCAAAGTATGAAAATAATTAAATTTTTTTTTTTATTTATCTTTTTAAATTTAATTATTTTTGAAATTTTTTCACTTTCAATGTGCACCTTTCTTGATCTTTGCTCTAAACCAAATTATTCACTTAAAAAGTGGGATATAAAACACTGGGTTAACCATGAAATTTATGGTGTATGGCATAAAGAGCAAAGTGTTTTTGTTCATCAATCGGATTGTTTTTCAGCTAAATACTTTTTTAATAATTTCGGCGCCAAAGATAAAGTTCGAGATGTAGATGGAAAAAATAGGACATTAATTATTGGTGACTCTTATGTAGAGGGCTATGGTGTTGATAATGAGAGGATGTTTTCTTATCTCATTGAAAATGAAAGTAAAAATGAAATTGAATATTTAAATTTTTCTTCCTCTGGATACTTCGGCTCAACTCAATATTTTATTTTAATCAAAGATTTGCTTGAAAAAATAAATTTTGATCGTGTAATTTTATTTCTTAATCCTAGTTCAGATTTTAAAGACGACTCAATTGAATATGGCAAAATGTTTCATAGTAAAAAATACAGACCATACTTTGACTTAAATACAAATCAGATTTTTTACTACAATGAAGATTATCAAACTTCTAAAGAAGATAATTTAAAATTTAAAGATATTTTAGACAATTATACTTATTCATACAAATTTTTGAGATATTTAAAAAATCAATTATTCTCATCAATTAAAAATAAAAAAATAAATCAACTAAACAATAGAAATGATAAAAAATATATTTCTTATTATGAAAAATATCCTGAAGATACATTCTTAATATTAAAAAATAATTTATTTAATATTAACCAAATATTGTTAGAGAAAAATATAAAGTTTATTGTTTTTACCATTCCATCAAAAAAAGATATTGAGTATTTTAATGTATATGAAAAAGCACAAAATAATTTAGATTTAGTGCTTAAAAATTATTTTAATGAAATAGGTATAAAATTTTCAGGTATCTTAGATACAAAAAATAAGCAATATAAATTAGATACTCAAAATTATTTTGATTGTACTGATCACTTCAATGAAATTGGTCATCAAATCCTAAAAGATATAGTTATTAATAAACTAAATATAATGAATGAGAAAATTTAAGTTTGAATTAAAATTTTTGATTAGTATAGTTCGATTATTTTGAAATTTATAATTGCAAATCTTAATTTAAGATATTTTTGAGAAACGAATGAGTCATTTAAAAGAGTCTAAATTGGAGTTTTATTTTAAAAATTTCCAATCAAATTTAGATTTTAAAGAATTTTATAAGACTTCTTTCAATACCCAAAGGAATAAAAAAACTAAATATATTTTAGAAAATTATTCTTTTTTACTCTCTGAAAATAATTTTATTTCAGACAATATTTTAGTCGTCGACTCAATTAAAGGCTATCTTAGAGAACTAACAGAAAATGCTTTAATTATTGCAGATAAAATTGCGCTTGAATTCTTAAATAATCTTTATCAATTACCAATTATTATGAAGAATGTTTATTTTATTGATGAAATTAATAGCGGAGACGATCTACAAAAAATTATTAATATAGCCCGCAAAGGCAACCAATTACATTTGTTGGCACTAGGGGGTGGCAAAACGTTAGACTTCGCTAAATTTATTTCTTTAAAAAGCGATGAAATTTTAATCTCTATTCCCTCAAGTCTTGCAACTCATGTATATGCATCTCCTAAAATTCATGCACTACCACCAATTAAAGAACTTGGTTTTGAAAATACTATAGATGGTGAGTCATCTCATTTGACATTATTAGACATAAAACTTTTGAATAAATTATATCAAATTAATCCAAGACTGATTTTATCAGGCTTCGGTGATCTTATGGCCTTTATCAATGCAAGATATGATTGGGAAATCAGCTCAAAAATTGGAAAAGAGAGGTATAGTAAAATTGTAGATGAAAGCGTAGGTTATATCATTTCAACATTAATGAATTTAGATATTAAAAAACCATTTAAAATGTGGATTGAAGAGTACGCATTTATTCAATGCTTGCTTTGTAATATTACTCATTGGGTAGGGAGTGCACCAGCGTCAGGAGCAGAACACTTATTTGCTAAATGTATAGATGAGGAATTAGCATTTCCTCCATTACATGGAGAAGTTGTGGCTATAGGAGTATTAATTTTTTGTTATATAAGAAATAAAGAAGTAAATAAGGTACTATTACTTCTAGAAAAATTTAATATCTCAAATTCTTTTAAAAGTTTAAATATTAACAAAATTGCAGTTATAAATTCTTTGAAAAATTGCTTACATGAGGGTAAGAAAAAAAACAGATATACCATATTAAATGATTTGAAACTTGAGCCTTATTTTTTTGAGAATATTATTAATACAATGTTGGATAAAAAAATATTGAAAGAGTAAAATTTGGATTTAGATAAATTTTCAGTTCTTTCTACCAGAATAGAAAGAGATACAAATCGTAGTCTTATAAGAAAAAAATATAAGAAAAATGTAGTATTACAGTTGTCAGTTTCTGAACTAAAAAAATTAGTCGATAAATATATTACTGATTTAAAAAAAGCAAATATTCCAATTCCTGCTATTCTAAACTCTAAAATTGAAGAGGAGACAATTGTATATGAAACAAAATACTGTGGAAAAAATATTATTGAATTAGGCTTTAAAATTGAAAAATTTGACCTTTTTAAAAATCATATTGCTAAAATGGCCCAAATCTTAAAAAAGGCTATGAAAAAAAATATTTATTTTGACCCACATCCTAAAAACTTTGTATTTGATAATAATGACGAAATTTTTTATGTAGATTTTTATCCCCCATATTCAGACAACTTGAAAAAGATTAGAATAAGTCAAGCAAGCATTGAACACGCAGAAATAATTGATAAAAATTTCTCATTTTTTACAAAAGATTTTTTGCCGGAGCATTTTTGTGGAGACTTTTTGAATATTGATAAAAAAAGCGAATGCATTTTTAAAGAGATATATTTGATTGAGAAAGATCAAGGTATTTCTTTAAATAATGAAAAAGATTTTATCAATCAAGCTAAGTATATTAGGTCCATTGAAGACTTGAGATTAAAAAAAAATATTTATTTATTATAAGAAATTTATGAAAGCTTTGATTTTAGCTGCTGGTTTAGGAAGTAGGTTGAAAGAAAATACTAAAAACAAACCTAAGGCGATGATTCAAATTGACTCTAAACCAATCATTTCTCATCAGATCGAGTCACTAAAATATAATAAAATTTATAAAATTGGTGTAGTTTTAGGATACAAAAAAGATGTATTAAAAAATTATCTTCTTAGCAATCATCAAGATATAGATTTCTCCTTTTTTAGTAATGATGAATATGAGACTAGTAATAGTGCATATTCTTTTTATAAGGCTTATGAATTTATCAAAAGTGATACATACATCCATTTAAATTGTGATATAATTTTTTCAAGTGAGCTCTTGAAAAGAATAATAAATTCAAAATATAAAAATGTAATTGCACTTAGCAAAAATTTAAAATTAAAAGATAATATGGAACAAGTAGCACTAGACTCTGATAAAAAAATTTTGAAAATGGATAATATTAATTTTAATTCAGCTACTTTCAAAGCCTATGGTCTAGCAAAATTATCCTCTGAAAGTTCAAATTTCATATTCAAAATTATTGAGGAAGATATCAGACGTGGGGATAAAAAAAATAACTATTATGGAATTATTAGAAAGGCTGTTTTAAATCTTAAATATTATGGTTTGGATTGTAATGACGATCTCTTATTAGAGGTTAATACTTTAAAGGACATGGAGATTGTAAAAAATTTAATGTTATCTCACCAAATTAAATATTAATAATTTATAACCTTAATTAATTTTTTTAACTTCATTCTCATAGAAAAATTTATCTACAGAGACTTTGGCTTTTTATATTTTATAAAATAGTATATTTATAATTCAATGCTTGAATTCTCACCTCTTTGTTTAGAAAGATTAAATCTTGATAAAAAGCTTTCACAAATATTAGAAAATGTTGACTCAGTTCATCTCGATATCATGGATGGAAAATTTGTTTCAAATAATGCATTTAGTGTAGATAATATTAATAATTTTAGTTGTGAAATTCCTAAGCATGTTCATATTATGGCTTATGATCCATTGCTATACATAGAGTCCTTAAAAAATGTTGACTCTATATCTTTTCATTTTGAAATTGGAGATACTTCAAGAATTATCGAATTTATAAAAAAAAGAAATATTAAAGTTGGTTTAGTCATTAGCCCAGAAACAGACATAGAAAAAGTTTATGAGTACATTCCTATGATCGATAGGGTAATTATAATGGCAGTAAGACCAGGCTTTTCTGGTCAAAAATTTTTACCTGAGACCTCATCTAAAATTATAAAGCTAAGAAAATTCTCAAATAACATTGAGATAGTAATTGATGGAGGAATGAATGAAAATACAATAAGAGAAGTTAGGACCCTAGGTGCTGATACATATATAGTTTGTAGTGTCATAGTTCAATCCGAAGATATAATTTCAAAAATAAATCAGTTAAAAAACTCATCGAAAAGTGGATCAGTCAATAATTTTTTATTACAAAAAGATGTTGATAGATAAAATAGTTATTGGTAATGATCATGTTGGACTAGGCTTATTTATTGAATTGAAAGATTATTTTAAATCTAAAAATATAGATATCGATCATTATGGCTGTTTCAATTCAGATAGAATGAATTACCCAGAGGTAGCTTTCAAAGTATCTAAGTCTGTTGCCCTTGGTAAATATTCACAAGGAATTCTTATATGTGGTACTGGAATGGGTATGTCTCTAGCAGCAAATAAAATAAAAGGAGTTAGGGCTGTAGCATGTAATGATCCTTACTCTGCAAAAATGGCAAAAAATCATAATAATGCTAATATTATTTGTCTTGGTTCGAGAGTGATAGATGTCGAAATGGCTGAATTGATTTTAGATAATTGGTTTAATGCTAAATTCGAGGGCGGAAGACATAATGTTAGAGTAAAAATGATTGATAATTACGAAGATTAATAAAATGTTGGAATATTATAAAAACATTTTGAATGATAATACTTTTATTTACGTTGATATAGGTTCAAGAGACGGCTTAAGTCCAGAGTGGAGTCAGGTGAAAAGTTTGGTTCAAGTAGTAATGTTTGAACCCGATGAATTAGAAGCAAAAAGACTTCAAAAGAATTTGAGTAATAATGAAATAGTAATTCCAAAAGGGGTTTGGTCATATAATGGAAAGGTTAAATTTCATTCCAACAGAAATCCATCATATAGCTCTGTTTTAAAACCTAACAAAGAATTATTGGAGGGAACTTTTTATTATTGTAGAAACTTTTATGAATTAGAAGAAATAATTGAAATTGAAGTTAAACTTCTAGAGGGTGCTTTGAATGATTATGGCATTAATAACTTTGATTTTTTGAAAATTGATATTCAAGGAGCAGAACACCATATTTTTGATACTTTAAATAATTGGGAGTCAATTTTAGGAATTCACACAGAGGCATATGGCTCAAAACTTTATTTAGAGGGATCTGATATTTCAAATACTTTAAAAAAAATTTATGATGAGAATTTTGAATTGTATGATTTATCTGTTATTGCCGAGGCTCCTATTGTTGAAATAAATAGTAAAAATGTTTTTTCAAAAGAATTATTAAATGCAAGGCCAAAATCAGGATATAGATCGAGACCAATGGTCTATGACTTATTATTATTTAAAAATAAAATAAAAATTTTAAATTCAAATAATTCATCACACATAAGAAAAATGATTTTTGTGTTATGTGTTTATAAATTTTTTGATTATGCTTTATATTTAACTTTAAAATCTTTTGAAAAAAATTTATTTTCACTCGAAGAAAAAGATCTAGTATTAGATAGTATTAGAATTTTACATAAACATAGTTTGTCAAAGATTCAGAGACTTAAAGAAACTATAAAAGCACCTTCTTATGAGTTAAGGAAAAGATAATTGGACTTTATCAAAAAGTCAGCATACGTATTTAGAAACAAATACATAGGCTTAGCAATTGATTTTATTACTAGCATCTTAATTGTCAGATATTTGGGGAGTGAAGATTATGGTCAATATACAGTATTATATATCATTCCTCTATTGATAGCCTCTCTTGGTTCGTTCGGTTTCGGACCGTCAATTGTATATCACATAAATAAATTAGAAATCAATGCCAGTAAATTCTTGGGCACTTTTACTTTTTTGGGATTAATCCTGGGTCTATTTTATATAACTATTCTTTTTCTTATTATTCCGTATATCAATGAGATATTTTATGAAAATAAAATAAACATTAATCTTTTTTATATATCAATTTTTTTTATACCCTTAATGATAATTCAAAAATATCTACGAGCTATAATCAGAGGTATGTATCAAATTAAAATTTTTTCTTTTCTATTAGATTTTTTTGCACCTCTGTTGAGATTATCTTTAATCGGTTTATTTATATATTTAAATTTAGGTTTATTTGGAATTGTTTTTGTTCCAGTGTTATTACAAGGCACGATAACTATGATTTTTTTTATATATTTATTTAGAAATTCAAATTTTGGTAGCGATAAAAAATTTATCTGTAAAAATGATTTTTTATTAATTACAAAATTTGCATTAAAAAGTTATCTCGGTACAGCACTACAAAAATCAAATGAATCTCTTATTATGTTAATCGCTTCAGCTTTTTTATCTTTTAGCCAAATTGGTTATTTGTCACTTGCAAAAAAATTATTACAATTCATTGTTGGTGTAACAAATTCTGTTACTACAGTTTTAATGCCAAAAGTGAGTAAAAGTTCTATACAACAAATAGAATTTTACATACCAAAAGTGACAAGTATTTTATTTAGTTTTAATTTATTATTCATAATTTTTTACTTAAGTCTTTTAGAATCATTTGTTAAAATCGTATATGGTAGTGATTTCATAGAAATTGTTAAGTACAGTATCCCCCTATCAATAGTGACTATTTTTTTACCTTTTGCTAACATCCTACTTATTACAATTACATTTACAGGAGATCCTATCAAAAAAATGTATGCTAGAGGTTTTGGATTGCTCATTAATCTGGCTATTTTTTATCCGTTATTTTCTATTTTTGGAGCAATCGGATTTGTATTATCAATTGCAATAGGACAATTTATGATATTTTTATTATCTCTAATTTTTTTTATCAATAAATTTAGAAGAATAAATATTTATAGATTATTTATTTTCAAAATTGATGATTTAAAATATTTGATTAGAACATTGAAACATCAATTAGCTATGTAATATGAATTACTCAAATAAAAAAAAACATAAACAAATTATAAAACAGCTATACAGGCAAACGTCATATTATTTTGCCGAAAAACTGCGATATTCATCAATTTCACCCAATCATATTACACTTTCTAGAATTATTTTTATATTTTTAACTTCATTATTTATTTTAAGTGAAAGTTATTTTTTGCATTTAACCGCTGCAATATTTATAATTCTTTTTTCATTTCTTGATGCTTTAGATGGGTCCTTGGCCACCTTAAAAAATCAATTCTCTTTGCTTGGCACATGGCTTGATCCTCAAATTGATAGATTAGGATTTTTAATATTGTTCATCACTATTGCTTACAATCTCTCAAAGCAAAGTGAATTTTATATTTATTTAACAATGTATGTATTAGTTATTTTTTATTTTAGGGGGCTTACTTCTTCAGATATTAGAACAAAGGATAAATTTACAAAATTAAGAGAGGGTCAGAAAGATGAGATATCCGATAGTTTTAAAAATAACAAACAAAAAAATAATTTATTAAGTCTGATAAAATTACAAACAGTTCCACATACACATAATGTAGCGTTATATATTGCCATTGGACTTATATTT
>CACABO010000019.1 GCA_902530745.1 uncultured Alphaproteobacteria bacterium
ATACATTTACACCTCAATCTAGTTATAGTTACGAAGAAATAATTGAATGTGGTAAAGGAAATTTATTTGGAAAGGGAAATGCTCAACTACCAGCACCTCCTATGCTTATGTTTGATCGCATTACTAATGTCAATAAAGATGGTGGGGTACATGGGAAAGGAGAAATAACTGCTGAACTGGATATAAACGAGGATTTATGGTTCTTTAAATGTCATTTCTTGGGTGATCCAATTATGCCCGGATGTTTGGGTCTTGACGCTTTATGGCAAATGTTGGGTTTTTATCTAGGTTGGCTTGGGTATCCTGGGAAAGGTCGTGCTTTGGGTGTTGGGGAAATAAAATTTGTTGAAGAAATTAAACCGGACAAAGAATTAATAAAATATAAAGTTAGTTTAAAAAAATCTTTAAATAAAAAAGGGTTATCAATTGGGTATGGAGATGGGCAGATAATTCACAAAGAAAAAATAATTTACCATGCCAATGATTTAAGAGTGGGTTTATTCAATGAGTGATAAAAGAGTTGTCGTTACTGGATACGGTATTGTTTCTTGTATAGGAGATAATAAAAAAGAAGTTTTACAGAGCTTAAGAGATGTGAAATCTGGGATTAGTCATTGCAAGGAATATGAAGAACTTGGAATGAGAAGTCATGTACATGGAAAACCTAAAATAAATATTGAAGAAAATGTAGATCGAAAAATTTTGCGTTTTATGGGGGAAGGCGCAGCTTACAATTATATTGCAATGAAAGAGGCAATTGAACATTCAGGTCTTGATGAGGGACTTATATCTAATGTTAATACTGGGTTAGTGATGGGATCAGGTGGACCTTCAACGTATCAATTGCAACAAGCATTTGATATAGCAAGAGAAAAAGGCGTTAAAAAAATTGGACCTTATATGGTAACTAGAACAATGGCATCAGGAAATTCTGCTACTTTAGCAACTCCTTTTAAAATTAAAGGTGTAAATTACTCCATTAGTTCAGCTTGTTCGACAAGTTTGCACTGCATTGGCAATGCTTATGATCTCATAAGACATGGGCAACAAGAAATTGTATTTGCAGGTGGTGGTGAGGAAACCCATTGGACAATGTCAATTTTATTTGATGCTATGGGTGCTTTATCAAGTAAATATAATGAAACACCTGAGGTTGCTTCTCGAGCTTACGACTCTTCAAGAGATGGGTTTGTCATTGGGGGAGGTGCAGGTGTTTTAGTAGTTGAGAGCCTTGATAGCGCAAAAGCAAGAGGGGCCAATATTGTTGCTGAAATTCAAGGTTTCGGTCAGACTTCAGATGGATATGACATGGTTCAACCCTCTGGAGAAGGTGCAGTAAGGTGTATGCAGATGGCAACACAGGGTAGACCTGTTGATTATATCAACGCTCACGGGACATCAACACCTGTCGGAGACATGATTGAATTACAAGGTATAAAAGAGGTTTTTGGAGATAAGGTTCCTCCAACCAGTTCTACTAAATCACTAACGGGTCATTCACTCGGAGCAACTGGTGTACAAGAAGCCGTTTACTCTCTTTTAATGATGGAAAATGATTTTATGGTTGAGTCAGCCAATATTACAAACTTAGATGAAAAGGCTGAAGGAATGAACATTCTCCTAGAGAATAAAAATGATATCAAAATTAATTCTATACTATCGAATAGTTTTGGTTTTGGTGGAACAAATGCATCTATCTATCTGACTAGCTTTAATGAATAAAATTTTAGAGGGCAAAAAAGGATTGGTTGTAGGTATAGCCAATGATCATTCGATTGCATGGGGTATTGCAAAGTCTTTGAGTGACGAAGGTGCAAGTATGTATTTAACTTATCAGAATGACTCAATCAAAAAAAGAGTTGAGCCCCTGTCTGAGAAAATTAATTGTTTAGGAATTATGCCTTGTGACGTATCTGAAACATCTTCACTTGAAAATGTTTGTAATGGCATTAAAGGAAATATTGATTTTTTTGTTCATGCCGTTGCCTATTCAGATAAAAATGAACTATCAGGGAAGTATTTAAATACTACAAGAGAAAATTTTCTCAAAACGCTTCATATCTCTGCATACTCTCTAACTGAAATGGTGAGAATGCTTTCGCCAAAAATGAATGATGGTGCATCTATCATGGCTCTTACTTATTATGGATCAACAAGATATATGCAAAGTTATAATGTAATGGGCGTTGCAAAGGCTGCATTGGAAACTTCTATAAAGTATCTTGCTGTTGATATGGGTGACAGAGGAATCAGAGTTAATGCAATTTCAGCTGGGCCCATGAGAACTTTAGCAGGTGCCGTAATAAACAAATCAAGAAAAATTTATAATTACACAATTGAAAATTCTCCTATTAAAAAGCCATTATCATTAGAAGATATTGGTAAGTCATCTGTTTACTTAATGAGCGATCTGTCTAAAGGTGTTACGGGTGAAATACTTTACGTAGATAACGGATACAACAACGTAGGAATGAGTGTTCAAGAGCTATAGTTTAAAATCAGGGGCAAAAGCCCCTTGATTTTTGATAATTATATTTAGATGTAACTAGTTTAAACTTCTTTCATGCTAAGCTTTACTTTACCCGCACGATCAACATCAAGCACTTTGACTTGAACTTCTTGTCCCTCAGATAAAACATCAGAGACATTCTCGACTCTTTTTTGTGAAATTTGTGAGACATGAAGTAATCCGTCTCTGGCTCCCATAAAGTTTACAAAGGCTCCAAACTCAACAATTTTAACAACTTTACCAGTATAAACTTTGCCAACTTCTGGCTCCGCAACAATATCTTCCACCATTTGTTTAGCTTTATTAATTGATTCTTCGTTGCTGGATGCAATTTTTACAATTCCATCATCATTGACTTCTAGTTTTGCTCCAGAAACTTCGACTATGTTTTTAATTACTTTACCGCCTGAGCCAATAACATCTTTTATTTTAGCTTTATCAATAGTGATAGAGATTACTTGGGGAGCATGCTTAGAAAATTTTGTTCGAGCTTCTGGTAAGGCATCTGACATAACACCAATAATATGTTTTCTTCCACCAGATGCTTGATTTAAGGCAATTTCCATAATCTCTTTAGTAATACTAGTAATCTTAATATCCATTTGAAGAGAAGTAATACCATCCATGGTGCCAGCAACTTTGAAGTCCATATCACCTAAGTGATCTTCATCTCCTAAGATATCACTAAGCACTACAAAGTCCTCGCCCTCTTTAATTAGACCCATTGCTATACCACCAATATGTTTTTTAATTGGCACACCCGCTGCCATCAAAGCAAGGGATGAGCCACATACTGTAGCCATAGAACTAGAACCATTGGACTCAGTTATCTCAGATACTAATCTTAGAGTGTATGGGAAATCCTCTTTTTTTGGTAACATTGGATGAACTGCACGCCATGCTAGTTTTCCATGACCAATTTCTCTTCTACCAGTTGCTCCTACTCTTCCTACTTCTCCTACAGAGTAAGGAGGAAAATTATAATGCAACATAAAATGTTGTTTATGCATAGGATCAAGAGAGTCAATCATTTGCTCATCATCGCCCGTTCCTAATGTAGTAACAACTAATGCTTGAGTTTCTCCACGAGTAAAGAGACTTGAACCATGAGCTCGAGGAAGAATGTCTAATTCACATGTAATTTGTCTTACTTCATCTAATTTTCTTCCATCAATACGGCTTTTATTTTTGATTATATCGCCTCGAACTACTTCTTTTTCTATATCTTTAATAATT
Organism: uncultured Alphaproteobacteria bacterium; assembly: GCA_902530745.1. GTDB lineage: Bacteria > Pseudomonadota > Alphaproteobacteria > HIMB59 > HIMB59 > HIMB59. The sequence continues at coordinate 3,746 of CACABO010000019.1, forward strand.
GTTGTAGCGGCTAAAATCTGATCATCTTCAACATTATCGATAATAGAAGATCTGATCTCTGTAAGTTTTTGACTTCGCTCTTGTTTATCAACTAAACCGTATGCTTCACGAATAGGATCTGAGATTTTACTTTCAATGTCTTTTTGTAAACCTTTATAAAAATCAGGTAGGCTTGGGACTTCAAAAGTCTTAATTTCTGTTTTGCTTGCAAAGCTTTGAACTTCTTTAATAAATGTCTGATAAAAATCATGTCCAAACATTACTGCCTCTAACATGATGTTCTCAGAGAGTTCTTGGGCTTCAGACTCAACCATTAGGACACCCTCTTCTGTTCCAGCTACAACAAGATCTAGTTCAGAGTTTTCCATATCTTGGATAGATGGATTTGCAGCTAGCTTTCCGTCTATATATCCAACTCTAGCTGAACCCAAAGTACCTGCCACAGGAAGACCTGAAATCGCTAATGCTGCGCCGGTTGCATACATAGCAATAATATCAGGATCAACAACGCCATCGTAAGATAGCACAGTTAATGTTACTTGAGTTTCATTTTTAAAGTTTTTGTGAAATAGAGGCCTAATAGGTCTATCAATTAAACGACTTGTTAATGTTTCTCTTTCAGTCGGTCTTGCCTCTCTTTTAAAAAAACCCCCCGGTATTTTACCTGAGGCATAATATTTTTCCTGATAGTTAACTGTTAATGGGAAAAAATCAATATCAGGTTTTTGTGTTTTTGCTGCACAAATATTAGCCATAACCATTGTTTCGCCGCAGGTTACAACCACAGACGCATCTGCTTGTTTTGCTATTCGATTTGTTTCTAGTGTAATATGTTGGTTACCCAACTCAAATTTATGTTCTATTTTCATCTTCCTCTTTCTTTATAGCTAATTAAAAATTATTTTTTTCTTAGCTTTAGTTTATCTGCTACTTCTGTGTACTTTCCTACATTCCTCTTCTTTAAATACGCCATCAATCTATTTCTTTTACCAACCATCATCAGCAGACCTCTTCGAGAATGAAAATCTTTCTTATGGATTTTGATATGTTCTGTTAACAGATTAATTTTCTTTGTGAGAAAAAAAATTTGGGACTCTGGTGAACCAGTGTCATTATCAGCACGAGCTATATCGTTAATTTGTATTTCCGACATCAATACTCCTTTCAAAGTAAACATCATCTGACCAGGATGTCGCCCAGTTCAAATGGTAATCAGATTGGTATGTAAATCATTTATACTTGAGAAATCAAGAATTTTTTCATAAGGAATAGCTTGATTTATATCAAAAGTCCCTATTTTCAATCTTTTAATCATACTTGCATAAGCTATATCACCCAAGGAATGTGCAAATTCTTCTGCAAATGCCCTCACATAAAACCCTGAATGGCAATTCAACTCAACTCTCATTTTTGAGCTATTAGAAGATAGAATTTTTAAACTTTGAACTGATACTTTTTTATAACGATCTTCTATAGTTTTATTATCTCTAGCGAGTTCATAAAAATTTTTACCATTTAATTTATGCGCAGAAAAGTCTGGTATTTTTTGTTGATATGTTCCTATGAACTTTTTTAAATGTGAAACTCTTTCATTTATATTATGCGAAGACGACTCCATTTTAAAGAATCTACCCTCTGAGTCTAATGTATTTGTTGAGGCACCAAATCGTATCTCAACCTCATAACTTTTTTTTTCTTGATGTATATTTGGTATTTTCTTCGTAGCTTTATTAATACCTACTAATAATAAACCAGAAGCTAAAGGGTCTAGAGTTCCAGCAAAGCCAATTTTTTTAAAGGAATAACGAAATTTTAATTTTCTAATAACTCCAAATGACTCTATACCCTGTGGTTTATTTATTAATAACCATCCATCACTGTGAAAGTTTTCTTTTACCAAGATCTATAATTTATCTAGAAGTGATTGTACTTTTAAAGACTCTTGAAAAGATTCATCAAAAATTAAAGATATTTTTGGAGTATATTTACTTGTAAGAGTTCTTGCGATTAAACTTTGTATTTCTCTTAGATAAAGTTTATTAAATTCATTAAAATCCTCCTCTGAAATATTATGAATAAGATAAATTTTTGCAAATCTCAAATCTTTACTTACTCTTACTTCAGTAATTTCGAAACGAACGGTTGGAAATTTTAAAAGATAATCTTTTTGGGTTACGAGATATTCAGAGACGAGTCTTTTAATTGAAAGCTCAACTTTTTTGGTTCGAAAACTTGGCTTATTGTCCACACTATAATTCTTTTTGAACTTCCTTAGTTACGTAAAATTCAATTTCATCTTTTTCCAAAATATCTGAATAGTCTTTAAATGAAATACCACACTCGTAATTTTCTCTAACCTCTTTGACATCATCTTTAAATCGTTTAAGAGTACCAACTTCTCCTTCGTGTATGATTTTACCTTCTCTAACAAGCCTGATTTTAGCAGAATTTTGGACTATACCGTCAGTAACAAAGCAGCCTGCAATTGTACCAAACTTTGAGGATTTGAAAGTATCACGAACCTCAGCATGGCCAATAATTTCCTCTTTAGTGTCTGGTGTAAGGAGACCAGAGAGCATTTTTTTCATATCATCAATTAATTCATAAATAATTGAATAATATCGTATATCTACTTTATCACGTTTTGCGATTGTTCGGGCTTGTGGGATAGCTCTGATATTAAAACCAATTACTAACCCTTGTGCGGAACTCGCTAAACTCACATCACTTTCATTAATTGCACCAATAGCGTTATGGACGACATTTATTTTAACTTCTTCATTACCGACTTTTTCTAGTGAGGAAACTATTGCTTCAAGAGATCCTTGAACATCTGCTTTGACAATGATTGGAAGTTTTTTCATATCTCCCTTTGATACATTAGCCATCATTTCTTCCAGTGATGATTTTTTAACTGCTTCTGTATTTTCTAATTTTTTTTGTTCTTTTACTTTTTCTGTAATATCTTTTGCGATATCCTCATTTGGCATAACATAAACTGTATCACCTGCTTGTGGCACTGAGTCAAAACCTAATACTTCAATCGGCATTCCAGGACTAGCTGATTTAATCCTACTACCATTTTCATCAAGTAAAGCTCTAACTCTTCCATAAGATGAACCACATGTAAAATGATCACCCTCTTTAAAAGTTCCATTTTTTACTATCACAGTTGCAACAGGTCCTTTTCCCGTTTCAATTTTGGACTCAACTACAATTGCCTCAGCGAGTTTGTTATGTTCGACGTTAAGATCTAGAATTTCTACTTGTAATAAAATGTTATCTAATAATTTTTCTAGATTTGTTTTTTTAATTGCAGATATTTCAGTTTCTAATACATCTCCGCTATAACTTTCTACAACTACCTCGTGAGTTAACAAATCATTTCTAACAATACTTGGGTCAACATCTGGTAAGTCCATTTTATTAATTGCGAGAACAATAGGAACTTTTGCTGCTTTAGCATGTGAAATCGCTTCAATTGTTTGAGGTTTAACACTATCGTTAGCAGCAACTACTAATACAACAAGATCTGTTAAATTGGCTCCCCTAGAGCGAATATTTGAGAAGGCTGCGTGACCAGGTGTATCTAAAAAAGTAATAGGATTGTTTTTATGTTGAATTTGATACGCACCAATATGTTGAGTAATTCCACCAGACTCTTTTGAAGTTACATTTGTATTTCTTAGTGCATCCAACAAAGATGTTTTACCATGATCAACATGGCCCATTACAGTTACAATTGGAGGCCTAGGTGAAATTTTAGATATTTTTGTTTTTTGGTGATTTGCGATTTCATCTTTTAAACTGATCGCCTCTTCTCTTTTTGGTGTATGTCCTAATTCTGTAACTATAAGCTCAGCTGTATCTCCGTCTATATATTGATTAGCTGTAGCCATAATTCCACTTTTCATAAGAGCTTTTACAACATCACCTGTTTTTTCAGACATTCTACTAGCTAATTCCTGC
>CACABO010000020.1 GCA_902530745.1 uncultured Alphaproteobacteria bacterium
ACTTAGAAGTTGATTTTCAAAAGTATTTTTTAATTGAGACCCATATGCATATACAATAAATCCAAAAAAACATATAAAGTACAAGCTAAAAGATAATTTTTTAATCATGAATAGCCAAGACTACCAAAAAAATATTCTTTTGGAATTGATGAATCTGGAGGAATTTCAAGTAAAAAAATCTCAAAATGATTCCGATAACCAAATAAGTGTAGATATTATCAATAGTCCTAGCAAAGCCACCAGTATTGATCAAATAGAGGATTTTTTAAAAAATGAATTATTAAAGTTAAATATTAATCAACCAATTAATCTTGTAGAAGGTAATAAAAATTCGAAGATTTTATTTTTTTACGGTAAATGCGACATTACTGATGAAAAGATAATAGATAAAGCAAATGGTGAGTTATTCGATAAAATGCTTTCCTCTATAAAATTAGATAGAAAACAAATAAGCTTAGTGTCTTATATACCAAGGGGACTTAGTGAGTTTGATAATAACCACAAAATGAATTCAATTTTACAACTTATTAATTATCGGTTGATTGAATTAATTAACCCAAAATATTTAATAATTATGTCAAATTATTGCATCAAAATGTTATTGGCTGCAGACTTGTCTTCCATGTCTCTTCGTGGAAAATGGTTTGATTTCAACACCCCAAATGACGTGGTACCCAAAAAATGCCGTGTGCTTTATGAGCCGTCTTTATTAATAAACAATCCAGAACTTAAGAAAGATGCTTGGGAAGATTTAAAAGAAATTAAAAAGCAGCTTGGTGGATAGAATGAGAATTATCGTTTTATTAATTGTTACGTTTTTTTACTCACATAGTATCTTTGCCCTTAGCTCTAAAGATATTGGCCTATACAAAAGTATTTTTAATGATTACAGAAATGGAAATTTTGATAAAGGCGATAAAGATATAGCAAAATTAGATGATTTAATTCTTATGGGTCATGTACAAGCTTTAAAACTTCTTCATCCAACAGCGCATCGATCTAGTTTTTTAGAGCTCCGAGATTGGTTAAATGAATATAGTGATCATTACGAAGCTAAAAGGATTTATAAATTGGGAGTAAGAAGAATGCCAGATGGGGCAAAAAAACCAAAAAAAAATTCATTCCCACTTTTTTATGAGATCTTTCAAAAAGATAAGTTACAAGAAACTGTCTCCACTAAATCAAATAAAATATTTTCAAATAAAAATTACTCAAAAAAAATTAGTATTTATAATACTGTAAGATCAAGAGTTGGAAGAGGATGGCCTACTGGAGCGTTAGAGTATTTAAACCACCATATAAAATATTTTAATCAAAAAGAAAAATCTTTTCTTCTTTCCAAAATTGCCAATGGCTACTACCTTGCAGATTTAGATGATAAGGCTATAAATGTTTTAAATGATGAAGCTTTCTTGAGTCAACCATACGATGAGGGCTTATGGATCAAAGGTCTCTCATATTATAGAAAAGGAAAATACCAAAAAGCCTCGAGACAATTTTTAATACTCTCAAAAATTTCAGATAACAAATGGTTAAGTGATGCTGGTGCTTATTGGTCATTTTTATCCTCAACAAAAGATGCTAATGATGAAATTACTTTCAAAGCATCTTTAGAGGCTCTAAATAAATCTTGCAAACCAAGTTTTAATATATACTCAATTTTATCTTGTAGAATTTTAGATAAAACCATTCAAGACTTTGAATTTAATACCTCATTAATGAGCTCAGATCTTGAGTCATTTTTAAATACCAAATTAGGTGAGAGGATTCAGGCATTAATTGAAATAGATGAACTTCCAATTGCAGAGATAGAATTAAATAGACTTCAGAACATTACAAATGACAGGTTTAAAAGACTAATACTAAATTTTTCTATTAAAAATGATCTGAGTTCCTTGCAAATTAAAACAGCAAAATACTTGTTTAAAGATGATGCCCCGATAGATTTTTTATATCCAAATCCAAAATGGATACAAGATTACAATTTCAACAGTATTGACCCAACAATTATTATTAGCATGATTAGACAAGAGTCGCAGTTTAGTGCTTTCGCAAAAAGTGGTAAAAGTGCGTATGGATTGATGCAAATTCTTCCATCAACGGCTCGTATGGTAAATAAAAAACATAAATTTAAGTCTAATCCAAGAATATTATATGATCCTGAAATTAATGTTGAGACAGGTAGTCTTTACCTTCAAAATTTATTATCTATAAATTATATTAATGGAGATTTATTAAAGGCTTTAATCTCATATAATGCAGGGCCAGGAAATCTTTCAAAATGGATGAAAAAAACTACATTTAACGATGATAGTTTTCTTTTAATTGAGTCAATACCTTCGAGAGAAACACGAATGTTTGTTGAGAGAGTTCTAACTAATCTTGTTATTTATGAATTAATAAATCATAATTCATTCAATTATGCTGATGAACTTATAGCCACTAATACTATCTTGATTAATGATTGATGAAAAAATAACATTTAAACAAATAAATATTGCCGTAATCACTTTGTCGGATACAAGAAAAGAAAGTGATGATAAATCAGGTAATACATTAAAAGAACTGATACAAAAAAAAGGACATTCTGTTTCCCATTATCAGATTATTGAAGATGAACCTAAGCTCTTTATTCCTATTATTCAGAAATTAACAGCATCTATCGAACACGATGTAATAATTACTTCAGGTGGGACTGGTTTGACGGGAAGAGATAATACTATTGATGCCTTAAAAAAAATATCTCAAGTTGAAATTCCGGGATTTGGTGAATTGTTTAGACAATTAAGCTATAAAAAAATTGGAACCTCAACTATACAATCTCGAGCAAGTGCATTTTTATTAAATCAAACTTACATCTTTTGTTTACCTGGATCGACTTCTGCTGTTAGAGATGCTTGGAATGATATTCTTTTTCATCAATTAGACATTAGACACAAGCCATGTAATTTTGTCGAACTAATACCTAGACTTGATGAGTGAATATGTTGTTGGCGTCGACGAGGTTGGCAGAGGATCTCTTGTTGGAAGCGCAATAATTTGTGCTTTTAGATCTCAAAATTCTTTATTTGATAAACTTCCATTTAGTGTCTCTGACTCAAAAAAAATAAATAAAAAAAAAAGAGAGGAAATTTATGAATATTTTAGATTAAATAAAGGTTTCGAATATAATTATCAAATTATATTTGGAAAAAAAAAATTTATTGAAAGATTTAATATTCACAATGTAGTTTTACAAAGCATGAGACAATCAATAATTTTGTTGTCTAAAAAATCAGATACGATCATCGTAGATGGAAAATTTATTCCGAGCGAAATGAAAGGTTATAAGGTGAAGTCTTTAATTAAAGCAGATTATAAAATTAATCAGGTGTCAGCAGCTTCAATTATAGCAAAAGTCTTCAGAGACAAATTACTTCTGAAACTCCACTTATTAGATGGTAACTATCAATGGAATAAAAATGCTGGGTACAGTACAAAGTCTCACTTAAGCGCTATTTATGCACATGGGGTCAGCAAATATCACAGGACCACTTATCAACCTATAAGTAAACTTATCAAAAAGTTATCTACTTAGTTATCAACAATAGAGTAAGTTTTTTTTACACAAGATTCTTTATTAATATTAAGATTCATACGTGTTGAAATCAAATAACCTATATTTAGGTGATTGTCTTGATCTATTGGGTAAGATTGAAGATCAGACAATTGATTTAATTTTCTTAGACCCTCCTTATAATTTGCAATTAAACAAAGTCTTAACTAGGCCAAACCATTCCGTTGTCAATGGTGTCAATCAGGATTGGGATAAATTTGATAGCTACTCGAGTTATGATGATTTTACCTTTTCTTATTTAACTGAGTGTAAAAGAGTTCTTAAACCTGATGGAGGGTTATGGATTATTGGTTCATATCATAATATTTTTAGAATTGGAAAAATTCTCCAAGATTTAAACTTTTGGATTTTAAATGATGTGATTTGGGCAAAATCTAACCCTTTACCAAATTTTAGGGCAACAAGACTTACTAATGCGCACGAAACACTTATTTGGTGTTCAAAAAAACCTAAATCTAAATATCAATTTAATTATCATACTTTAAAGGTTGCAAATGAAGACAGACAAGAG
>CACABO010000021.1 GCA_902530745.1 uncultured Alphaproteobacteria bacterium
TTAGTTTTGTTCCATCCTCATTAAGGATTAATGGATTGTGACCTAATGAAGGTAAATCAGAATTTAAACATTTAAATAATTCTAAATGAATTGCTGAATTACTTAAGTGGTCTTCGCCTCTAATAATGTGAGATATTTTCATATCTATATCATCGACGACACTTGGAAAATGGTAGAGGTAGCTACCATCAGCCCTCCTTAAAACAGGATCTGATTGAGAAGCTAGATCTACTTCGGTCTCTCCTTTTACTAAATCATTCCATTTAATTTTAGTCTGTGAAAGCTTAAATCTCCAATAAGGCTGATTACCATTAATTATTTTTTTTTCAATTTCTTCTTTAGATAAATTTAATGAGGATCTATCGTAGATTGGAGGTTTTCCTGCTTTTAACTGCAACTTTTTTTTTATATCTAAATCCTCACTTGACTCAAAACATGGGTAAACAAATTTTAAAGAAATTAATTGATCGAAAAGTTCATTATATCTCTCAACTCTTTTGCTTTGATAAAAAGTTTCATCATATTTTATTTTTAACCAATCAAGATCTGATGCTATGGACTTTACATATTCGTCTTTGCTTCTCTCTTGGTCAGTGTCGTCATATCTAAGAATAAATTTACCATTATTTTTTTTCGAATATGCCCAATTTAAAAAGCAAGATCTCATATTTCCTAAGTGCAGATGACCAGTTGGGCTCGGAGCAAAACGTGTAATTATCATTTAACTTTTTTTAAGAGGTATTCTCTTGAAACCTTTACTCTAGAAGAATTACCATATTTTATAATATCAGCAGTTGCATATGTTTCTGACCACTTTTCTGGTAGATAACTTCCAGTTCCTATGACATCTATTGGAGCTTTGGCTAAAGACATTGCCTTGCATTTCTCATTTGTAAATCCGCTAGATGCAATAATTTTTACTTTTTTGAAACCAAAATTATCAAGTTGTGCTCTCAAATACCACAAAGATGCAGCAGAGACTCCAGGCCCAACTAAGTGTTTTAACTCTTTGTCAGATCTGTATTCTTTGATTGAACCGGGTGCGTGTTTTTCTAAGACCTCATATGATTTTGAGGTATCAAGATTCTCAATAAATCTTCCATTTGGGGTATCAAGTCTTATCATTACTTTTCCAGCTTTAGACAACTTATCGAAGTGGCTACAAACTTGAATAGAGTCAGTAATTTCCTTACCGAAATAATCAGGCAATACAACTAAATCATCTTTTGGAAATGTTTCATGAAACATTTTTACTGCCTCAAGAGTAGATCCTGCATATCCTATTAATGCATGAGGCATCGTTCCTAATGCTTTATTAGATTGAAAATAATGTGATGTTGCATCTATTGATGTTCCAATAAAGCCATTAGCTTTCTTTCTCTTTGCTGATTTTGATCCTACTGATGCCGCATATGACATTAATTCAGACATCTCTGTACCTGCACAATGTCTTGCATCCATAGCTATAAAGGACGTTTTAGGCAAGTCTAAACACATTTGATATGCATTAGCTGCTGCTATACAAGCTGGACCAATTTTTTGTAAGAGTAAAGTTTCCAAATCAACTATATGTTTAAAAGAACCCCTAATATAAAGAATTGGTTCTCCAGCGCCGAAATGGTCACCCTCTTTGAATGGACTAGAAGTTGATACTTTAATTCCTCTGTCTTTTGAAATTTGTTTAATCCAATTTATTGCTAGTTTTAATGCTATAACACCTGGTCTACGAATAAAAACAGCATAAGTAACTTTAATATCTCCATACTTATGGATAATTTTTTTTGTTTTTAAAAAATAATTATCAGTAAAATTATTAATTAAATTTGAATTTGTTTTTTTATTCATTATGAATAAGAAAACTAATTCATTTCGCCATTGGACAATAAATCTGCCAGTAGAAAAGATAGCTCTAGTGATTGATTAACATTTAGTCTTGGATCACAAAACGTATGGTATCTATCACCTAAATTTTCATCTTTAATATCATCAGGCCCACCGACACATTCAGTTACATCTAAACCTGTTAATTCAAGGTGAACGCCTCCTGCGACTGAACCCTCCGATTTATGAATTTCAAAAAAAGACTGAATTTCTTTAAAAATATTCTCAGTAGCTCTAGTTTTATAGCCAGATTTACTTGTAGATGTATTTCCATGCATAGGATCACATATCCATGTAAGATTAAGACCGAGTTTATTAATTTCTTTCAATAAATCAGGGTATTTTGAATTAATTTTATCTGCTCCCATTCTAACAATAAGTGTAAGTCTTCCACCTTCATTTTCAGGATTCAGTATCTCAATATTTTTTTTTAAATCATCAATGGTTGTAGATGGTCCTACTTTAAGACCTAAAGGGTTTTTTATACCACTTAAATAGTGTATGTGAGCACCATTAGGATCTCTAGTTCTATCACCAACCCACAAAAAATGAGAATTTACATTGTACCACTCACCTGTAGTGCTATCTATTCTTGTAAAAGCTTGTTCATAAGGTAAAAGAAGTGCTTCATGGCTTGTGTAAAAATCTGTCTCTCTTAGTTCTCTTGTATTTTTTTCATTTACACCACAGGCATTCATAAATTTTATGCTTTCTGCAATTTTTTCAGATAATTCTTTAAATTTTTTTGTTGTATCAAAGTTATCTGCAAAATCTAAATTCCATTTATTTAATTGTGTTAAACTAGCAAAACCTCCTTGAGCAAAAGCTCTTAATAAATTTAAAGTTGAAGCTGAATGGTTATAAGCTCTGATCATTCTTTTTGGGTCTGGTTCTCTAGAGGACTCGTTAAACTCAAATGAATTGATGATATCTCCTCTATAACTAGGTAGCTTTTGACCGTTTTTTTCTTCAAAGTCTGAGCTTCTTGGTTTAGCAAATTGTCCACCCATTCTCCCTAGTTTAACGACCGGTTTGTTAGTGGCAAAAGTCAAAACAACAGACATTTGCAATAGTAATTTAAAATTATCTCGAATTGTATTGGGATTTAATTCCTGAAAGCTCTCAGCACAGTCACCCCCTTGTAAATAAAAGGACTCTCCTTTTTGAACTTGATAAATTTGTGATTTTAGGGACCTAGTCTCACCAGCAAATATTAAAGGAGGCATAGAGGATAATTCCTCAATTACAGAGTCTAACTTACCTTGATCAGCGTAAGCAGGCATTTGCTTTGCTTCAAAGTTCTTCCAACTATCTTTAGTCCATTTCATGAGGCAAGGATTATATTGTTAAATGTATTAAATAAAAGAAATTATTGGGTTTTAGATTTAAAAGGCCAAATTTTGGGTAGCTTTAATTTAGGTAATGATGGCTCATAACCTGTAGCATAAAAATTATCTATGCTGGATTGTTTGTTATCTGAATACTTTGAGTCAATATCTTCATGATTGATAATTCCGATATTATCAACGATATCTACTGTGGTGATTAGGCCATGATTGTCTGTA
>CACABO010000022.1 GCA_902530745.1 uncultured Alphaproteobacteria bacterium
TTCAATAATTTTATCAGGGTTATGAATTATACAACTAGTGCAAGAATTAACCCCATAAATAAGCATTGTTTTAAATAACAGTAAAAATTAACTAAGTCTATTGACTTTCAAAGACAATTATCTATTAATCAACACCTGATTTTAAACACTTTGGAGGGATGGCCGAGTGGTTAAAGGCGGCAGACTGTAAATCTGTTCACGCAAGTGTACGTAGGTTCGAATCCTACTCCCTCCACCACTTTTTTTCACTTTTCTTATTGAATTTTAAAGAAAAATTAGTAGTTTATCGGAACTCACAAGGATTTGATTTTGTGGATGTTTTGAAGTGGTTACCCGCTAAATTGCGGGTGTAGCTTAATGGTAAAGCTCCAGCCTTCCAAGCTGGCTACGAGGGTTCGATTCCCTTCACCCGCTCCAAGTACATTGAAAAAATTAAGTAATAGATATTAAAAGAGGTAACAACTTAAAATGACTAAAGAAAAATTTGACAGATCGAAAGAACACGTCAACATTGGAACTATCGGTCACGTAGACCATGGTAAAACTACACTTACTGCAGCAATAACAAAAGTTTTGGCAGAAAAAGGTGGTGCAGAGTTTACAGCGTATGATGAAATAGATAAAGCACCTGAAGAAAAAGAGAGAGGCATAACAATTTCAACAGCGCATGTCGAGTATTCAACTGATAAAAGACACTATGCTCACGTCGACTGTCCAGGTCACGCAGACTACGTAAAAAATATGATTACAGGTGCTGCTCAGATGGACGGAGGTATTTTAGTTGTTAACGCAGCTGATGGTCCAATGCCTCAAACACGTGAACACATTCTTTTAGCTAGACAGGTAGGTGTACCAGCACTAGTTGTTTACCTAAATAAAGTTGATCAAGTTGATGATCAAGAATTATTAGAGCTTGTAGAAGTTGAAATAAGAGAGCTTCTATCAAAATATGATTTCCCTGGTGATGATATTCCAATCGTTAAAGGATCAGCTCTTGCGGCTGTAGAAGACAGAGATGAAAATATTGGTAAAAATTCAATCATTGAATTAATGTCAAAAATTGATGAGTATATTCCTGCTCCTACAAGAGAATTAGATAAACCTTTCTTGATGCCAGTTGAAGACGTTTTTTCTATTTCCGGAAGAGGTACTGTTGTTACTGGAAGAGTTGAACAAGGTGTTATTAAACCAGGTGAAGAAATTGAAATTATTGGTTTAAAAGATACTACCAAAACAGTTTGCACCGGAGTTGAGATGTTTAGAAAACTATTAGACTCAGGTGAAGCTGGAGATAATATTGGTGCCCTTCTTCGTGGAACAAAAAAAGAAGAGGTTGAAAGAGGTCAAGTTTTGGCAGCTCCTGGTAGTATTAAACCTCACAAAAAATTTAAAGCAGAGATTTATGCTTTAAGCAAAGAAGAGGGTGGAAGACACACTCCTTTCTTTGCAAATTACAGACCTCAATTTTATTTTAGAACCACTGATGTTACTGGTTCAATTAAATTACCTGAAGGCACTGAAATGGTAATGCCTGGAGATAATATTACACTTGAAGTTGAGTTACTTGCTCCTATCGCAATGAATAACAATTTACGTTTTGCTATTCGTGAAGGTGGTAGAACTGTTGGCTCAGGAGTTGTCTCAGAGATTATAGAATAAAAATATTCTCTGCAGTAATACTAATATGAAGGAGTGTAGCTCAACTGGTAGAGCGCCGGTCTCCAAAACCGGAGGTTGCGGGTTCGATGCCTGCCACTCCTGCCAAAAATATAAATAAAAATATGAAATTTAATCCTGCTAAATATTTAAGAGAAGTTCGACAGGAGGTATCTAAAGTTACCTGGCCCTCCAAGAGAGAGACTTTCACATCAGCAGGTATCGTTTTGGTTGTAATTAGTATTGCTGCAATTATTTTAATGCTTTTAGACCAATTTTTTTCTTTTATTGTGAGAATAGTTCTAGGATAATTTAATGGTTGAAAATACTGATACATCAAAGTGGTATGTTGTACACTGCCACTCTGGCTTTGAGAAAAAAGTTGCAGACTCAATTTTAGATGAAGCAAAAAAAGTCAATTTAGAAGACTCGATTTCTGAAGTATCTGTTCCTACTCAAGCAGTAGTGGAGGTAAGAAGAGGTGTCAGAGTTAACTCTGAAAAAAAATTTTTTCCAGGATATGTTTTAATCAAGATGATAATGAACGATGACACTTGGCATTTAGTCAGAGATATACCAAAAGTTTCAAATTTTCTTGGCACGAAAGATAAGCCAATTGCCATATCTGAACGAGAGGTATCTAAATTATTACAAGACATTACTGAAGGTGTTGATAATCCTAAACCTAAGTTTGAGTATGAAGTTGGCGAACAGATTAAGGTGTCTGATGGTCCATTTGCTTCATTTAGTGGTATTATAGAAGAGGTTGACAGTTCAAGACAAAAGCTTAAAGTGTCCGTCTCAATTTTTGGGAGACCGACACCTTTAGAACTAGACTATTCACAAGTGGTTAAGGGCTAATAACATGGCTAAAGAAATTTTAGGATATATAAAATTACAAATTCCAGCTGGTTCAGCTAATCCTGCACCTCCTGTAGGCCCTGCTTTGGGTCAAAAGGGATTAAACATTCAAGATTTTTGTAAACAGTTTAATGACAAGACAAAAGATTTGGAAAAAGGTGCACCTATTCCCACTATTATTACAGCATACAAAGATAGATCGTTTGATTTTGTCACAAAAAAACCACCCGTTACTTTTTATTTAAAAAAAGCAGCAAAAATAAAAAAAGGCTGTCAAACGCCTGGTAGAGCAAAATTAGGTAAGGTTACAATGAAACAGGTAGAAGAGATAGCAAAAGAAAAATTAGAAGATCTTAATGCCTATGATGTTGATCAAGCATCAAAAATAATACTCGGATCAGCAAGGTCAATGGGTATGGAAATTGTATAATGAAATTAACTAAGAACAAAAAAAAACAAATTGAAGGTATAGACTTTACAAAGTCATACAAAATATCTGATGCAGTTAAAGTTATTAAAGAAAAAAAGTATGTTAAATTTGATGAGTCTTTAGAAGTATCAATCAATACAGGTATTGACTCCAAGCAGTCTGATCAAAATGTCAGAGGTAGTTTTATACCTCCCCATGGTCTTGGAAAAAAAGTTCAAATCGCAGTTTTTGCTCAAGGAAAAGCTGCAGAGGAGGCTAAAGCAGCAGGTGCTAAACATGTTGGAGGAGATGATTTGGTCGCTGCTCTTGAAAAAAAGATTGACGTAGATGTAATTGTAGCTACTCCAGACATGATGTCAGTTGTAAGT
>CACABO010000023.1 GCA_902530745.1 uncultured Alphaproteobacteria bacterium
TCTTATTTTTAGTAGTGATAATGCTAACAAACAAAAAAGAAAACTTAAAATCCAAAATCTAATAACTATTTTTTGCTCAGAAAGACCTTTTTTTTCATAATGATGATGAAGAGGTGCCATTAAAAATATTCTCTTTCCTTTTGAAAATTTGAAATATGTAACTTGCAACATCACTGATATTGTTTCTATAACAAATAATCCTCCAGCAATAGCTAATACTATTTCCTGTTTTAGAAGTATAGAAGTCACTGCTAAAGAGGCTCCCAATGATTGAGATCCTGTATCTCCCATAAAAATAGATGCTGGACTAGAATTAAACCACAAAAATCCAAGTAAAGCACCAATTGCTGAGGTGCAAAAAATTACAATTTCTCCAGATCCAGTTATATAATTGACTAAAAGATAGTTAGAAAAATTTATATTGCCTAATACATATGCAAAGATAGCAAATGTAAGGAAAACAAATATTAAAGGCATTGAAACTAATCCATCTAAACCATCTGTCAAATTAGTTGCATTAGTTGAACCGATCACAATTAGTAAAATAAGTAAGAAATAAAAGTATCCTATTTCAATTGAAGCATTTTTTAAGAAAGGGATGCTAAATTTATTTAAATCAAATCCATTATATTTTATTATTATGTAGATAATTAATGTTGCTAATAATTGGTATAAGAACTTAGTTTTAGTAGATATACCATTTCCAAATTTTACTTTTTGAAAATCATCAAAAAAACCAATTAATCCGAATAAAGTTAATGTTAAGATTAATATATAGTTAAAATTTGAAAAATTTGAAGTCCACAAAATTGTGCTTAAAATAACTGAAAAAAGTATAAGCACCCCGCCAAATGTTGGAGTCCCTTTTTTTTGGTAATGTGTATCTGGTCCATCATCACGTATTGGCTGCCCACTCGGAAAAATATTACGTTGAAGTCTTATCCAATAAGGCATAAATACTAAAACTATAAAAAATGATGTTACTAATGATAAACCTGACCTAAATGAAATGTATCCAAATAAATTAAATAAAAATTCTGAGTCTTTTAAAGAGTATAATAGATCACCTAGCATATTTTTTTATTATCCTATCTAAATGATTTGATCTTGAACCCATAACAAAAATATTTTTTATATTAGAAACATCTTTATTCAAATATTTTATAGCTGGCACATAACTCATATAAAAAATAAAATTATCAAATCTTTTTTTAAACTTATAGAATTCATCTCCAATAAATATTACTTTTGTTAATTTTAAATTAGCTACTAATTCAATAATTTGTCTATGAAAATAATCTGATTTAACACCTAATTCTCTCATAGAACCCAATATATAGACTTTTTGAATAATATTTCTCTCATTAAATGAAAGTATTTGTTGTTTTAGTGAAAAAGGACTTGCATTGTAACTATGGTCGAAGAAAACAACTCTTTTACTATCTATGTAAGTTAAAACTTTGTTACCTCTAGACTCGATAATAGAGTCATTATAAAAAAAAATGTTTTGTTTAATATTTTTAATGAATGTTTTAATAAACAAACAGGAAATAATAGCTATATTTATACAGTACTCTCCCTTAGATGATATTATAGAATATTTTCTATTTTTATAATTAAAATTAATTAGGAATTTTTTATTTTTTTTTAATATATTTTTTTTTAAGTTATCAACATTAACAAATTTTACTTTAGAATTAATTTTGCTTTTAATGTAACGAGTATCATAATTATAGTTTATCAATCCTTTAATTAGCCTATTAGAATTAAAAATTTTTAATTTATTTTCTATTAAATGATTAAAATTTCTAAAATTCCCAATGTGAGTATTTTCAATTCCTGTTACTAAGC
Organism: uncultured Alphaproteobacteria bacterium; assembly: GCA_902530745.1. Taxonomy (GTDB): domain Bacteria; phylum Pseudomonadota; class Alphaproteobacteria; order HIMB59; family HIMB59; genus HIMB59. The sequence continues at coordinate 1,852 of CACABO010000023.1, forward strand.
AATAATGTGGTTTTAAGGTTTTAACTAAATTAGTCATTTCATTAGGATTATTAATTCCTAATTCAAATACAGAATAACTGCTATTTAAATTTATATTCATTATCGAAAATTGCAGACCCAGAATATTATTATAATTTTTATGAGATCTGTATGTATTAATACTATTATTTTTTAAGATATGATAAATATTTTCTTTAAATGTTGTTTTACCAACAGAGCCAGTTACAGCAATAATTTTACCTTTATATGACTCTATAATATATTTACAAAATTTTTTAACAAATAAATGAGTATCTTTTACATAAAGTAATTTATCATGATTATAGTTTATGTTTGCAATCACCAAAGATGCTTTTTTTTTAATAGCATTTTTATAAAATAAGCTACCATCATTATTTTTTGTTTTTAGGCCAATGAAAATGTCATTTTTTCTTATAAGTCTTGTGTCAAAAACAATGTTCGAATTATATTTTGATTTAAGATTACTAATAATTTTATAAATTTTTTGCATAATCAGATGAAATTACTCTATCATTGAATAAAAAGTATTTATCCCTGTAGTTTTGCGTATCCTCATGACCTTTGCCAGCAATTATTAAAATACCATCGTTTTTTTTAATATAGCTTATGCCAAATTTTATTGCCTTTCTTCTATTTGGCATTTCAATTGGATTAGAGGAGTGCTTTATCAAAGTTTTTCTAATTGCGGCTGGATCCTCAGTTCTTGGATTATCATCAGTTATAATTTGTAAATTAGTATATTTTGAAACAACTTTAGCTATCTGTGATCTTTTAGTTTTATCTCTATCGCCGCCACAACCATAGATTATTAAAATATTCTTATTTGAGAAGGGCAATTTTTTCAATAAATTTTCATAAGCGTCTGTGGAGTGTGCATAATCAACAATAATTGTTTTATTATTCTTGTTATGTATTATTTCTGATCTACCAGGTGGAAAAATTGATTTATTAATTTTTGATGGAAATTGTTTTATCATTTTATTATATAACATCAGAATAGTGATAACATTTTTAATCATAAAATCGTTGAATGTATTTACATTATAGAATTTACCTTTTGAAGTTATTACATATTTACTAAAACTTTTTTGCTCTATTGATATTTTATTTTTTAATAGATAATTATCTTGAATAAGTATTTTATTTTTAAAATTTTTAAATCTACTTTTTAACATCTCATCTTGTAAGAATAAAATTGAGTTCTTCAATCCATGATTTTTAATGAGATTAGTTTTAGCACGGTGGTAATTCTTTAAATTTTTATGGTAATCAAGATGATCAGATTTTAAGTTTGTTAAAACACAGTAATTATATTTTAAATTACCAATTCTGCCTTCGCTGTAGCCGATACTAGAAACTTCAATAAAAACATATTTGACAGCATTATTACTT
>CACABO010000024.1 GCA_902530745.1 uncultured Alphaproteobacteria bacterium
GTAAGTAATGGCGAAATAAAAAAAAGCTGGAAGTGGTATCACCCTCCATTTTCAATAAAAAAATCAAAACTAAATCATAATAAACAAGCTCTGATAGAGGGAGTAAGGTATCAATTAAACAAAGCTGTATCTAGACAAATGATTGCTGATGTACCAGTTGGTGCTTTTCTTTCTGGAGGATTAGACTCTAGTTCAATAGTGTCATTTGCTAGTAGGATAAATAGTGATATCCGCTGTTTTACAATTGAAGTTCAAGGTGATAAGGAAGAGGGCACAACCGATGATCTACTTTACGCACATAAAGTGGCTAAGTTTCTTGATGTTTCTCTTGAAGTAGTAAAAATTAATTCATCAAAAATGGCAAGTGATATTGAGCAAATGGTAAAAATTTTAGATGAACCCATAGCCGATCCGGCAGCTCTTAACGTTTTATATATTAGCAGACTAGCTAAAGAGCAAGGTATAAAAGTTTTGCTTTCTGGAGTAGGAGGAGATGATATTTTTACAGGTTATAGACGTCATACAGCCATTGCCAATGAGCATATTTGGTCCTGGCTACCAATAAAAATAAGGACAAAACTCAAAAGTTTTTCAGCTAAATTAAATCAAAATTTTTCTATAAATCGTAAAATTACAAAATTATTTAGTGGGGCCCATTTAGAAGGAAATGATAGGTTAATAAATTACTTCAATTGGATACAACGCGAAGACCTTTTAAAACTCTATTCTAAAGAATTTGGTCAAGAAATTAAAAATTCTAATCCTTATTCAGAGATGATTAATTTTTTACAAGAGTTACCCTCAAATGGGAGCATGCTTGAGCGCTGCTTAGCTCTTGAACAAAGATTTTTTTTAGCTGACCATAATCTTCTATATACCGATAGAATGTCAATGGCTACAGGTGTTGAAGTGAGAGTCCCATTTTTAGATAAAGAATTAGTTGAGTACGTGCATGATATCCCTGATAGATACAAACAAAATGGAAATGTAGGCAAATGGATTTTAAAAGAGGCTTTAAAGGGATATTTACCTTTAGATGTTATTTATAGGCCAAAAACTGGATTTGGAGCTCCTTTAAGGCGATGGATACGCTTCGAGCTTAGGGAATTATTATGTGATGTTTTATCTTTTGAGAGTATAAAGAATAGAGGTATTTTCGATCCAAATGCAGTTTTAAAATTAATTTCAGACAATAATAAAGGTAAGATAGATGCAAGTTACACATTATTCTCTATTCTTTGTATTGAATTATGGATTAGAAATTATATTAAAAATTAATTAATTAAAAAGTATAGTATAAATGATTATATGAAACAAATTCTTCAGTCTTTAAAGACAGGTTTGACAGAAATTGTTGATGTTCCTATTCCTAGTCTTTCTCCAGGTTCATTATTAATTAAAACATCTAAGACGCTTATCTCCTCTGGAACCGAGAGGATGTTATTAGATTTTGGAAAAGCTGGATGGTTTAAAAAGGCAAGACAGAAACCAGATAAATTAAAACAAATTTTAAAGAAAATTTCTAATGATGGTTTTAAGCCAACTATTGAGACGGTATTTAAAAAATTAGAACAACCATTACCTTTAGGATATTGTAATGTTGGTATTGTTTCTGAATTAGACCCAAATATTAGAAATTTTAAAATAGGTGATAGGGTTATTTCAAATGGAAAACATGCAGGAGTAGTAAATGTTCCTAAAAATCTTTGTGCTAAAGTACCAGACTCGATTTCAGATCAAGAAGCCAGTTTCACAGTTCTCGGTGCGGTTGCTTTACAAGGTATACGTTTAGCCAAACCAACTTTAGGTGAGAGTATAGTTGTTGTTGGTCTTGGATTAGTTGGTTTAATGACCGTTCAATTATTAAAAGCTAATGGTTGTAGAGTTTTGGGATTGGACTTTGATCAGGAAAAGATTGATCTTGCAAAAAAATTTGGCGCTGATGTAGTTAACCTTAACTTAGACAATTCTATTAATAAAGCTGATGTATTTTCTCGAGGAAGAGGTGTAGACGCTGTAATTATAACAGCGTCAACCTCAAGTCACGAACCAATACACCAAGCTGCTCAAATATGTAGAAAGCGTGCTCGGATAGTTTTAGTAGGAGTTACAGGATTAAATTTAACTAGAGATGATTTTTATAAAAAAGAAATTTCATTTCAGGTATCTTCGTCTTATGGTCCTGGCCGATATGACCCAAATTACGAGAAAAAAGGACAAGACTATCCCATAGGATATGTAAGATGGACGGAGCAACGTAATTTTGAGGCAGTTCTAGACATGATGGAGTCTGGTGCTTTAAACGTTAAGCCTCTAATATCCCATGAATTCGATATTTCTGAGGCTAATAAAGCATATGATTTAATTATTGGTTCGAGACCTTCATTAGGTGTTTTACTAAATTATCCTGAAGGGGAAATAACAGAAACTTCAAATAGAGTTGCTCTTTATAAAAAAAAGAAATCAAAAAATGATATCTCATTAACAAAAATTAAAGTTAGCTTTATTGGCTCAGGTAATTATGCCTCTTCTGTTTTGATACCAGCTTTTAAAGAATCTAATGTGGACTTTGGTTCAATCGCATCAATAAATGGAGTAAGTTCTTTATTTGCTGGTCGCAAATATGGATTTTCAGAAATCACTACAAACGTTAATAATATATTTAATGATAGCTCAACAAATACAATAGTGATTGCAACACGTCATGATAGTCATGCTGAATTTATTGTAAAAGCCCTAGATGCAAAAAAAAACGTATTTGTCGAAAAGCCATTATGTATAACTTTAGAAGAACTTGACAGAATTAAAATAGCTTATTCACGTTCAATTATGAATACTTTAATGATTGGCTTTAATCGTCGTTTTGCACCACAAATAAAAA
>CACABO010000025.1 GCA_902530745.1 uncultured Alphaproteobacteria bacterium
AGAACTTAAAAATATGAATGTGCAAACGAAAATAATAATTCCTTATTTAGACTCAAATTATTTTGAAAGTTACGCAAAAAAAAATAATATTGACTATAAAAAAATTAATATAACTAGACTAACTCTCGAAAAAAAATATTTAATTTTATATATTTTTAGATTTTTTTATGAATTGTTCTTATTAAATAAATTATTAAAAAAAGAAAATCCGGATATAATTCACATTAATGGTTCTTATCAATTTAAATCTTTTTTAGCTGCCTGTTTATGTAACACTAAGATTGTTTGGCACTTAAATAATCAAAAAGAAAATATTGTTGTAAAAATGATTTTTCGTTTTTTGATAAAATTTAAATCTCCTTCATTCATAGTGGCAAGTGAAAAAGCTAGAAAATATTTCATACCTAATATATCGAAAGAATGTATTGTCACAGAAATTCACGCTCCAGTTGTAATTGACAGTTTTAATCAAAAAGAAAACTATAATTTAAAGAAAAAAATTATAATAGGAACAACAACTAATTTTTCACCTCAAAAAGATCTTATTACTTTTGTCAAAGTAGCTTATGAAATAAAAAAAATAAATAAAAATGTCGAATTTTGTATAGGTGGAGCAATTCGTAATTCACAGAATAATTACACTCAACAAGTTATGAAAGAAATCAAAAAACTAGATCTTAAAAATAATATAAAACTATTAGGTTTTGTATCCGACGTACCTCTTTATTTATCAAAATTAGATATCTTTATTAATACATCAGCATGGGAAGGAAGTCCAACTGCTGTTTGGGAAGCTTTAGCCTATGGGCTCCCAGTTGTCACAACAGATGTAGGTTCTATAGATTATTACGTAGGAAAGTTAAAAGCTGGTCTTGTTTCAAGAGTAGGTGATCACAAAGGACTCAGTCAAAATATAATAAAATTTATTAATAGCTATGAATTAAGAAAAGAGTTTGGTTTAAGAGCAATTTTTATTGCAAAAAAATTTTTAAATGTTGAAAGATGTGCTAAGCTGCATAATATTCACTATAAAAAAATGTTGGAAAAATGAAAGTAATTGTATTAGGTGGAGATGGCTTCTGCGGTTGGCCAACATCTTTGTATTTATCAAAAAAAGATCATGAAGTCATAATCATTGATAATTTATCGAGAAGAAAAATAGATTTAGAGTTAGGTGTAAATTCTTTAACACCCATTTCATTTATTGATGAGAGAATATCAGCTTGGAAAAGTATCAGTGGGAAAGAAATAAGATTTGAAAATATTGATATTTCTGAAAACTATCAAAGATTATTAAATGTTATTAATGAGGTAAAACCAGACGCGATTATACATTTTGCTGAACAGAGGGCTGCTCCATATTCTATGAAAGGCTCTTACGGCAAAAGATACACAGTTAATAACAATTTAAATGCTACTAATAACTTACTTGCTGCAATTGTTGAGTCTGGGTTAGAAATTCATGTAGTACATCTTGGTACTATGGGCGTATACGGATATGGTGGCGCAGGTATGAAAATACCTGAGGGTTACTTAAAAATCAAAGTTACAAATGAAGATGGCAAGGATATATCTAAAGAGATTTTATACCCACCAAATCCTGGTAGTATTTATCATCTAACTAAAACACAAGATGCACTTATGTTTGCATTTTATAACAAGAATGATCAAATTAAAATAACCGATCTACATCAAGGCATCGTATGGGGAACTCAAACAGAAGAAACAGAGCTTGATTTAAGATTAATTAATAGATTTGACTACGATAGTGACTATGGAACTGTTCTTAACAGATTTTTAATGCAAGCAGCAATTGGATATCCACTAACTGTCTATGGCACTGGAGGACAGACAAGAGCTTTTATACACATTAAAGATAGCATCAAATGCATTGAATTAGCTTTAAATAATCCTCCCAATAAAAAAGATGGAGTTAAAATTTATAATCAAATGACCGAAACACATCGCTTAATTGATTTAGCAAATATAATTTCAAAATTGACAAATGCAGAGATAAATTATTTACCAAATCCTAGAAACGAAAGTGAAGAAAATGACCTCATTGTTGACAATCAATGTTTTATTAATTTGGGACTAAAACCAACTAAATTAACTGATGCATTATTAGAGGAAATAAAAGAAATAGCAAATAAATTTTCTGCAAATTGTATTAAGAGTAAAATTGTTCCAAGTTCTTTCTGGACAAGAGAGCAAGAATTAAGAAAATAATAATTTGTCAAATAATAAAGTCTTAGTTACAGGAGGTCTAGGTTTTATTGGAGCAAACTTAGTTCCTCTCTTAGAGCAAAATAATTATCAGGTAAAAATACTTGATAATTTGTCAAGTGGATCCTTTGAAAATATAGAATATTCTGAGGCAGAAATTATTAAAGGTGATATTAGAAACAAAGAGGATATCTCAAAAGCTATTTCTAATTGTTCATCTGTCATTCATTTGGCTGCACTAGGGTCTGTTACTGACTCAATAATATCTCCTGAAGAAAATTTTGAAATTAATGTTCAGGGAACATTTAATGTATTAAACGAGTGTAGACTATCATCTGTTTCTAATATAATTTTTTCATCCACAGGGGGAGCCTTAATTGGCAATTCTCCACCGCCAGTAAATGAATTATCATTGCCATCTCCCATTTCTCCTTATGGTTCAGGAAAACTTTGTGGAGAGTCGTATTGCTCATCATTTTCAAAAGTTTATGATTTAAATGTTGTTTCACTAAGATTTGCAAATGTAATAGGTCCATTAAGTTGGCATAAAAAGGGAGCAGCTACCACTTTTAT
>CACABO010000026.1 GCA_902530745.1 uncultured Alphaproteobacteria bacterium
AAAACTAAACATATAAATAATTTCCTTAGAGACGTTTTCACTTACAAAATTAGGAAAAAAATACTTTCCAAGAAGAAAACTTATTTCCGAATATATTACTGTTATTGTAGCAGCAATAAAAAGAACATAAGTAAATTTTCCAAAAAAATTTACAATTAATAAGCTAGCAAAAGTAATTAATAATAAAAAAAAAGAGGAATATATTGACAAATTTGAAATTGTTAATTTTTGTTTATAAATTTTTCTTGTCAAGAGTAGTAAAAAAAAAATTATTGTTAATATTGATGATACTAAAAAAACCTTAGTGTTATAAAGAGAGTCTGAAAAAAAAATGTCCAAAAATTATTTTTTTCTAATTTTTCTGATAGTCATCACTGAAAGGAACAATACAAAAAATATTAAAGCAAATGCTCCAATTAAAAATATCCATTTCATTAATTAATTATACAAATTTTGCTTTAAGTTGGAAGTTATGATCTCAAAATTCTAAGGTTTTTATTGGCAATTACTAATCCATATTTATCTTTAGAGAAAATTAATTTATCTTCAATATTTTCACCTATATCTAGAATAACCTCTGATAAGGGGTTTAAAACTTCATCTTGCAGTAATCTTTTTAAAGGTCTGGCTCCAAATAATGGATCAAACCCTTTTTCTTTTAAATAGTTAAAGGCTTCATCTGTAAAACCAATTGAAATACCTTTCGAGGAGACTCTTTTTTCGATTAGTTGAATTTGATTATTTAAAATCGCACTAATATTTTCTTTTGATAATTTGTTAAATAAAATTATGTCATCAATTCTATTCAAAAACTCTAATCGAAAATGATTTTTTAGCTCTTCAAGAGCAAGGTTCTTTTTTGTCGTATAGTCAAAATTATCATCAACAGGGATTTGTGAGCCAATATTAGAGGTCATGATAATAAGAGTATTTTTAAAATTCACTATTTTTCCTTTAGAGTCTGTTAACCTACCATCATCCAAAATTTGTAGGAGAATATTAAATACATCGGGGTGAGCTTTTTCAATTTCATCAAACAAAATAACCTGATACGGGCGTCTACGCACAGAATCAGTTAACTTTCCACCATCATCGTAACCGACATAACCAGGCGGAGATCCAATAAGCTTACTTACTGAGTATTTTTCCATGTACTCGGACATATCAAGTCTTAGCATTTGTTTTTCATTGTCAAAAACATATTCTGCTAAAGCTTTGGATAATTCAGTTTTTCCTACACCAGTTGGGCCTAAAAAAAGGAACGAACCCAAAGGTTTATCAGGATCTTGAAGACCTGCTTTTGAAATTTTAATAGCTTTAGATACTTTCTCAATAGCATCTTGTTGACCAATAACTCTTTTTTCTAAAAGTTTTTCTATGTTTATTAACTTATCTTTTTCGCCTCCGATAAGTTTTTCTAAAGGTATACCTGTCCACTTTGATACCACACTTGCGATATCTTCAGCATTAATCACTTCATTTATTATTGTAGCCTGCTCTTTTTTATTCAATTCTTCATACTCTTTTTGAAGACTAGGGAGCAAGCCATACATGATTTCACTTGCTTTTGTTAAATCACCACTTCTTTGAGCACCTTCGAGGTCTTCTTTTGCTTGATCAATTCTTTCATTTAAATTTCTTTTTGTATCTAGTGCCTTTTTTTCTGACTCCCAAGTGCTATTGAGAATATTCAGTTTTTCTTGAATATCTGATATTTGACTTTCAATCTTTTCATTTTTTTTCTCATCTTTTTCATTATCTTTTGAAAGAACATTTTTTTCCATCTGCAGTTTAATAAGATCTCTGTCAAGCTGGTCTATTTCCTCAGGTTTACTGTCAATTTCCATTTTAACTTTACTTGCAGCCTCATCCATTAAATCAATCGCTTTATCAGGCAAAAAACGATCAGTTATATATCGATCAGATAATTGAACTGATGATAAAATAGCCTCATCACTAATTCTTATTCCGTGATGGATTTCATATTTTTCTTTTAGACCTCTTAAAATAGCAACAGCATCAGTTGAAGAGGGCTCATTAACAAAAACTGGTTGAAAACGTCTAGTTAAAGCCGCATCTTTCTCAAAATATTTTTTATATTCATCTAAAGTTGTTGCACCAACGCAATGTAATTCACCTCTAGCTAATGCTGGCTTTAGCATGTTGGATGCATCCATCGCTCCATCTGTCTTTCCAGCACCAACAAGCGTATGAATTTCATCAATAAATAAAATAATTGAACCATTTTGTTTATGAATTTCTTTTAAGACATTTTGAAGTCTTTCTTCAAATTCTCCACGATACTTGGCACCAGCAAGCAATAATCCTAGATCAAGAATACGAATAACTTTATTTTCTAATGAGCGTGGAACATCTTTATTTGCTATTCTTTGTGCTA
>CACABO010000027.1 GCA_902530745.1 uncultured Alphaproteobacteria bacterium
GATTTTGTATTATCATAATAATTAGAAGTTGGGCCAAACAATCTGTTTATTGTATGTCCACCAACACCTAATTCTGCTGTGTTAGTTTTTCCAATTATAATAGCTCCGCTTTTAATAAGACGTTCAACAAACAATGAATTTTTTTTGGGAAAATAATCTTTTGTTCCAGGATAGCCATATGTTGTTTTAATGCCAACTACATCACTTAAATCTTTAATAGCTATGGGAATTCCATCTAAAGTCTTCTCAGATTGAGTTGAATTATCTTTATATATAGCTTCTTTTATAAGATCCCCTCTATCCTTGAGAAGCACTATTGCATTTAAATCTGGATTAAATTTTTCAATTCTATCCAAATAGTATTCCATTACCTCTTTAATAGATATTTGTCGCTGATTTATATTGTGTATTATTTCTTCAACAGATTGATCCTCAAGCATATAGGCTTAGCGAGCTTGTTTTATACTTTGAGTAACAATGTCTTTCATTTGCAACAATGATGCTTCTTTTGGATTTGTTGCATAGGCTTGATCCTGCATAGCTTTTTTTGCAATCCTTTCAGCACAGTCTTCAGGAACATCAATTTCACTTAAACTTTTAGGGATATTTAATCTATCAAGTAACAATTCAATATTTTGAGTAAATTCATTTACTGTATGATTTTCAAATTGCATGGCTTCTGACATTCTTTGAACTTTTTCATCCATACCTGGTAAATTGAAATGAAGAACAGGTGGTAAAACAATAGCATTCGTTAAACCATGATGAGTATTAAATTCTGCTCCAACCATGTGGGATATTGAATGAACATTACCTAATCCCTTTAAAAAGGATATTCCTCCCAAATATGATCCTATGATCATTGCACCTCTTGCCAACAAATTATTTGGTTCTTCTACAGCTAAAACAAGAGATTTTGAAATTAAATTAAGACTTTCCAAAGCAGCTCCATCACAAAGTGGATGAAAACCTGGCACACAGTATCCCTCGATACTATGTACAAGAGCATCTACACCTGTCCACGCTGTCAATTTTGGAGGTAATTCTAATGTTAACTCTGGATCTACTAGTGTGAATATAGGTCTTACATCTGGATGCCAGATGCAAAATTTCATTCCTTTTTCTAAATGTGTAACCATTGCTGTTATTTCTGTTTCAGCCCCGGTTCCTGCAGTTGTTGGGACAGTTATTATTTTTGGAAATGCATTTTCTTTTGTTATTTTTGGTACTGGTTGTTCAAACTCAAAATCCCATAATGGGGTTTCACTATTAACAGTTAAACATATAGACTTACCACCATCCATAGCACTCCCACCACCAATAGCTATGATTGAGTCGTGACTTCCATTTTTAAACTGGTCACATCCTTTTGATATCTCATCATCTCGTGGGTTAGGCGATATATTATAAAATAAATCTGATTTAATATTATTTTTAGATAATAATGCTTTTAACTTCTTAATAAAAGGAAGATCCTTGCTGCCACTATCTGTTACAATAAGAGGATTTTTAATATCAAATTCCTCACAAAATTTTGAAATTTCATTAAATCTTCCTGGTCCGTAATATGTGGTTGTCGGAAAAGTCCAGTCTTGGTTAGAGAGGATATCTTTTTCGTTTAGTTTAAAGTTTTTCATTTAGAATAATAAAGTTTATAACAAGTTAATAGTGATATGAAATGATTAATTTTATTTATAATCAAAAAAATACATTTCTTGCAATCTCTGCAATGGTTATTGGAGTTATATTCATAGATATACATGGATTGATTGTAAAATATTTAGGAGGTGAGTATTCTACAATTCAACTAGCTCTTTTTAGAAATACTTTTGCGATAATCCCCCTAATACTTTTACTAATTTATAATAAAGAAAGCTCAGACCTTTTTAAAAATTTAAATAAAAAATTTATTTTATTTTGTTTTATTAGAGGTTCTTGTTTTTTGGCTATTAATATCTTGTATTACATTGCAATAAATAATATGGAATTTGCTACAGCATCTACACTAACTTTTTCCTCTACATTTTTTATAGTAATTTTATCAATCTTCTTTTTAGGAGACAGAGTGGGTATATATAGATGGTCAGCTGTTATAATTGGCTTTGTTGGAGTTGTAATGATTATGAAACCTAATAGTAGTATTTTTTCTTATTATTCTATTTTACCAATACTCGTTGCTTTCTTATGGGCTGTCCAAGTGATAGTACTAAAATTTATACCAGATAATTTTTCTACAGGAAAAATTCAATTCTATTCTCTCTTTTCATCTTTTCTTGG